>CAYZNT010000059.1:0-1500 GCA_964479735.1 uncultured Clostridia bacterium | reverse complement strand
GGATACCGGGAGCGGCTGGAGCGGTTTTCCCGACGCTGGCGGGAGCGGATGGCGGGCTGGGCGGAGAGGATGAAGCCGCTCTCCGGAAAGCGCGTGATCGTCTACCACCGTCTCTTTGATTACCTGATTCGCCGCTACGGCATGCAACTGTCCGCCGCCATCGAGCCCCTGCCGGGCATCCCCCCCTCATCGCGCCACCTGGCCCGGCTGGCGGAACTGGTCCGCGGGGGCGGGGCCGACCTGATCCTGCAGGACGTCTATCACTCCGCCAAGGCCGCCCGATATCTGGCCGGACTTTCCGGCGTCCGGATGGCGACCTTGCCCCATGACGTCGGCGCCATGGAGGGCACGGGCGACCTGTTCTCCTGGTTCGACGAACTCATTCGCCGGTTGCAGCCATGAGTTCGATTCTGTTTCCCGCTTTTCTGTTGTCGATCGTCCTTCTGGGCATTCACTCCTACTTCGGATTGGAGGTGATCCGCCGCGGCATCATCTTCACCGACCTGGCCATCGGCCAGATGGCCGCCCTGGGCGCGGCCTTCTCGGTGCTGGCCCTGGAGGGGCGCTTCATCTACCCGCTGGCCCTTGCCTTCGCGCTGGGCACCGCCCTGCTCATCGTCGCCGGGCGGCAGCGCACGGTCCACCCGGAGGCCTTCATCGGCATCCTCTACGCCTTCGGTCTCTCCGGGGTCTTTCTCCTGCTTTCGCATTCGGCCCACGGGATGGAGCGGTTCAACGAGCTTCTGGCCGCCGACATCCTGTTCACTCCGTTGGGGAAGGTCCTCCGGGTGGCCGCCTGGTACGCCTGCCTGGGGCTGCTGTTGCGCTTCCTGCTGCCCCGGTTGCGGGGCTGGGCCCGTGACGTCTGCTTCTTCTCTTTCTTTGCCCTGACCGTGACCAGCTCGGTGGAGCTGGCCGGGGTGCTGGTGGTCTTCGCCATCCTGGTCGGCCCGGCCTCGATCGTGATCAATCGAAACCTGAATCACCCCCTGTTGAGCGCATGGGGAATCGGCACCTTGATCAACCTGGCCGCCATCCTCGTCTCCTTTCGCTTCGATCTTCCCACCGGCTACACCCTGGTATTTGGGCATGCCCTGGCGGCCCTGGCGGTGTTTCTCTTTTCCGGAAAGCGCCTTCCCACCGAGGTGGAGCGCACGAATTGAAACCGTTTGCTTGAATGCGCGCGGGGAGCCATCCGCCGGCGGAGCCGGGGGGGCTTCCCGCGGCTTCTGTTAGCGGCAGATATAGAACCCTGTATCGAAACGGCCGGGGGCGGAGCGGACCAGGTTCACCTCGGCCTCGTATCGGGACAGTCCCGGGGGCTCCGGGCGGTTGCCGAGCTCGTTCCGGAAGGCTCGGATCCGGGCCTCCAGCGGGGCGTAGTACTCCGTCCACCAGCTCCGGGGCGGCAGCAGGTAGCTGTCCACGCAGCGGAACCCGGAGCACGGCAGGGAGGCGCGATGCGACTCGAACCACTCGACGGTCTCGTGGATGACCAGG
>CAYZNT010000058.1:0-1501 GCA_964479735.1 uncultured Clostridia bacterium | reverse complement strand
GGATACCGGGAGCGGCTGGAGCGGTTTTCCCGACGCTGGCGGGAGCGGATGGCGGTCTGGGCGGAGAAGATGAAGCCGCTCTCCGGAACGCGTGTGATCGCATATCACCGCCTCTTCGATTACCTGCTTCGCCGATACGGCATGCGATTGACGGCCACCATCGAGCCCCTGCCGGGCATCCCCCCCTCCTCGCGCCACCTGGCCCGGCTGGCGGAGCTGGTCCGCGGGGGAGGGGCCGACCTGATCCTGCAGGACGTTTACCACTCCGCCAAGGCTGCCCGACATCTGGCCGCGCTTTCCGGCGTCCGGATGGCGATCCTTCCCCATGACGTCGGCGCCATGAAGGGCACGGGCGACCTGTTCTCCTGGTTCGACGAGCTCATTCGCCGGTTGCAGCCATGAGTTCGATTCTGTTTCCCGCTTTTCTGTTGTCGATCGTCCTTCTGGGCATTCACTCCTACTTCGGATTGGAGGTGATCCGCCGCGGCATCATCTTCACCGACCTGGCCATCGGCCAGATGGCCGCCCTGGGCGCGGCCTTCTCGGTGCTGGCCCTGGAGGGGCGCTTCATCTACCCGCTGGCCCTTGCCTTCGCGCTGGGCACCGCCCTGCTCATCGTCGCCGGGCGGCAGCGCACGGTCCACCCGGAGGCCTTCATCGGCATCCTCTACGCCTTCGGTCTCTCCGGGGTCTTTCTCCTGCTTTCGCATTCGGCCCACGGGATGGAGCGGTTCAACGAGCTTCTGGCCGCCGACATCCTGTTCACTCCGTTGGGGAAGGTCCTCCGGGTGGCCGCCTGGTACGCCTGCCTGGGGCTGCTGTTGCGCTTCCTGCTGCCCCGGTTGCGGGGCTGGGCCCGTGACGTCTGCTTCTTCTCTTTCTTTGCCCTGACCGTGACCAGCTCGGTGGAGCTGGCCGGGGTGCTGGTGGTCTTCGCCATCCTGGTCGGCCCGGCCTCGATCGTGGTCAACCGGAAGCTCAGGCACCCCTTGCTGAGCGCCTGGGGAATCGGCACCTTGATCAACCTGGCCGCCATCCTGGCCTCCTACCGCCTTGACCTGCCAACCGGCTACACGCTGGTCTTTGGTCACGCGCTGGCGGCACTGGCGGTGTTTCTCCTCTCCGGGAAGCGTCCGCCTGCGGAGTTGGACGGGCCGGCATGAGACGGATGGCATGCAGGAAAGGGAAAACCATCCCGGAGGTGCCTGGGGGAGGTCTTCTCGCGGCGAGCAGTCAGCGGCAAAGAAAGAAGCCGCAATCGAAGCGGCCGGTGGCGGAGCGGACCCGGTTCACCTCGGCCTCGTATCGGGACAGCTCCGGGGGCTCCGGGCGGTTGCCGAGCTCGTTCCGGAAGGCCCGGATCCGGGTCTCCAGCGGGGCGTAGTACTCCGTCCACCAGCTCCGGGGCGGGAGCAGATACCGGCCCACGCAGCAAAACCCGAGGCGCGGCAGGGAGGCGCGATGCGACTCGAACCACTCGACGGTCTCGTGGATGACCAGG
>CAYZNT010000057.1:0-1780 GCA_964479735.1 uncultured Clostridia bacterium | reverse complement strand
GCGCCGTGATTCGGCTCGGACTGCCGGGATAGAACCCCGGAGGAGCCGGCTGGACCCGAAGCGGATTTCCCTCCGGCTTCCCATGGTCCGGGGCGTCCGCATTCCTTGCAATCCCCCCCCAGCCGTGATATAAGTGGCAGGTAGGGATGGACGATTTCCCTTGCAGAGAAGAGGCTTTTAGATGAATCCCCGCTGCCTCTCCACCGCCAACGGCGGCAGCTTGCCCGCACCTCGGAAACGAATCGCCCCGGAACGCCGATGAGGCTGCTGCACGATTCCGGCCGCTTTTTCCGCACCCTCTGGTCGGGGCGCAAGGTGATCGCCGGCCTCGCCCGGCGCGAGATCCTGTCCCAGCACGGGGGCACCTATCTCGGCGTCCTCTGGGTCTACATCCACCCGCTGGCCTACGTCTTCATCGTCTACCTGGTCTTCACCTTCGGGCTGCGATCCAACCCGGGCGGCGACGTGCCGTTCGTCGTCTTCCTGGTCTGCGGCATGATCGCCTGGCAGTTCATCGCCGCCTGCCTCGGCTCGCTCACCCGGGTCGTCCGCTCCTACAACTTCCTGGTCAAGAAAGGAGACCTGAGCCTGGGCGTGCTGCACGTGGCCCGGCTGGCGGCGACGGCCCTGCCCCACCTCGCCCTGATCGCCGCCTGCGTGATCGTCGCCTGGCTGAGCGGCCTGCCGCCGACCCTCTACACCCTGCAGGTGTTCTACTACCTGGCCGCGGCCACGCTGCTGCTGCTGGGCCTGGGCTGGATCACCTCCTCCACCTCGCTGTTCGTGGAGGACGTGGCCAACGTGGTCCAGCTGCTGGTCCAGTTCGGGTTCTGGCTGACCCCGATCATCTGGAACATCCGCAAGATCCCCGTCCGCTGGCGCTGGTTGTTCCGGCTCAACCCCGCCTGCTACATCGTCGACGGCTATCGCGACTCGCTGATCTACCAGGTCCCGTTCTGGAGCCGGCCGGCCGAGACCGCCTACTTCTGGGTATTCACGCTGGCCGCCCTGGTGGCGGGGGCGGCCATCTTCCGCCGCCTCAAGCCGCACTTCGGAGAAGTGATCTGAGCCCGGCATGAGCGAACCCGCCGTCCTTTTCCAGAACGTCTCGAAATACTACAAGCTCTACGACTCGCCCCGGGACCGGCTGAAGGAGGCGCTGCACCCCTTCGGCAGGAAGCGCCACCGCGAGTTCTACGCCCTGAAGAACGTCGACCTGGAGATCCCCAAGGGCGAAATTCTGGGCATCGTGGGCCGCAACGGGTCGGGGAAGTCCACCCTGCTCAAGATCATCGCCGGGGTCATTCCAATCAACTCCGGACGGGTGACGATCCACGGCAAGGTGTCGGCCCTGCTCGACCTGGGCGTCGGCATGAACCCCGAGTTCGACGGCATCCAGAACATCCACTTCGGCGGCCTGATGCTCGGCATCCCCCACGACGAGATGAAGCGCCGCATCGACGACATCGTCGCCTTCGCCGACATCGGCGACTTCATCCGCCAGCCCCTCAAGACCTACTCCTCCGGCATGCGGGCCCGCCTCGGCTTCGCCCTGGCGGTTCACATCGACCCCGAGATCCTGGTGGTCGACGAGGTGCTGGCCGTGGGCGACGAGCTGTTCAAGCGCAAGTGCTATGCGCGCATGGAGGCCATGCTCCGCTCCGGCTGCACGGTGATCTATGTCACCCACAACATCCACACCGTCACCGAACTATGCACCCGGGCGGTGCTGCTCGACAATGGGGAACTGTTGCTGGACGGCCCGCCCAAGCTGGTGACC
>CAYZNT010000056.1:0-2257 GCA_964479735.1 uncultured Clostridia bacterium | reverse complement strand
AGCACCCAGGCGGGGGTGGCGGCGACGAAGGCGGCCGCCCCGGCCATGCTGAAGAAAAAGGCGATCCAGGTCAGCTGGTTGGGGGTGAGGCGGGTGCGGAACACGGCCCGCACCACCAGCGAGGCCAGCGGCCGGTTGATCCAGCGGTCGACCGAGAGGTACTTGAACAGGTGGTAGCGGGTGCGCGGCTTGAGCGATTCGGCGAAGCGGTATGCAGTCGGTTCGGCGGCACTCATGCCCGCTCCTCGGCGGCCGGCGGAGGCGCCGGCCGCATCCGTTTTGCCGGCGGAGGGCGGCGCCTCCCGCCGGGGAGCCCGTTCAGGCCCCGCCTACTCTTTTTTCTGCGGCGGCACCCGCAGGGTGGGGCCGGACTCGGCCACGATGCGCTTGTACCACCCCTTCGGGTACTCGGGGTGGGTGACGCGGCCCTGGGAGTCGCGCACGTTGCCGTCCAGGTACTTCCAGACCAGGAACTCGCCCAGCTTTCGCCAGCGCGCCGTCGCCTCGTCGCCCTCGCGGACGCAGTAGGCGGTCAGGTAGTCGCGCGCCTGCTCCGGCGAGCGCCTGTGCAGCTCCAGGGCGGCCGCCTCCAGTTCCGGCTGCAGGGCCAGGAACTTGCCCTCCAGCTCGCGCTGCACCGCCTGCACGTCCCCGATCATGTCGCTGTAGCGTGAGTAGGCCCAGTTGGCCACGAAGTTGAAGACCCAGAAGGCGGAATCCCAGGAGAACTGGTTCCAGGTGCCGGCGCCGCGGCCGAAGGAGGCCGGCACGCGGCGGATGCCGCAGTACATCGGCACGTAGACGGTGCTGAAGGTGTCGTCGAAGCCGAACCAGATGATGCCCCCGACCGGCGCCGGCAGCCAGGCGCGGGACTGGGTGACGAACGAGAAACCGGTCTGCTGGGTGGAAATGGAGCGCTCGTGGACATAGCTTTCCCCCGCCTGTTCGTCGGCCTTCCACTGCATCGGCCGCCAGCGGTAGGGCAGCCGGAAGGGGCCGGCGCCGACGCCCTGGGACAGGTCCATCTCGGTGCCCTCGAAGTGGTCGCGCATCAGCTCCATCACGTCGCGAACCGAAAGCCGGCGGGCGGGAGCGACGAACAGCGGCATGGGGTTGGCGGGATTGTGGCCCATGGCGTAGTCCTGGTGGCCGTCCATGGGGCTCTTGCCGGCGCCGTCGAGGGTGGCGCGGCGGAAGACGTTCCAGACCCGGGCCTCGCAGGCGCGCAGGCCCCCAAAATCGGGGGGGTTGTAGGCTTCGGCGAAGCTGAACCCGTCGTCGCGGCCCTGGAAGTAGCCCTTGGCGCGGGCGAAGGAGACGACGTCGGGGGCGTGGTAGACCGTCTGCCTGGGGTTGCTCCAGTCGTTGCCCTTCTGCATCGGGAAGGCGCGGATGCGTGACTGGTTGGCGTGGGCGCAGATCATGCCGTCCGGCACCAACCGGGCCACCCACACCGCGCCCTTCTGGTCCGGCCCCTTGGAGATCATCTCCAGGATCCACACCTCGTTGGCGTCGGCGATGGAGAAGGACTCGCCGGAGGAGGCGTAGCCGTACTCGGCCACCAGGTCGGTCATCACCCGGATCGCCTCGCGGGCGGTCTTGGCGCGCTGCAGCGCCAGGTTCATCAGCGAGCCGTAGTCGACCACCGCCTTGGGGTCCATCAGCTCCTCGCGGCCGCCGAAGGTGGTCTCGCCGATGGCCACCTGCCACTCGTTGATGAGCCCGACCACCTGGAAGGTGCGCTTCACCTGGCGGATCTTTCCCAGGTACTTGCCCGTGTCGCCGTCGAAGACGTCGATCAGCGAGCCCTCGATGTGCTCGCCGGCGGGGATGAAGTTGAGCTCGCCGTAGAGGGTGTGGGAGTCGGCCGAGTAGGTGATGTGGGTCGAGCCGTCGGCCGACGCCTTCTTGGTCACCAGGATGTTGGTGCAGGCGGAGAGCGATGGGGCGCCGGCGGCCAGCAGCGCCGCGGCGGCGATGACGACGATGGTTTTCTTCATGGCGGTTCCTAAGCCTCCTGACGTTCGATGGACCGGGCCTGGCTTCCCGCCGGACCGGGGTCCGGCAGGGGACCATCATAGGGAATTTTTCGGGAAAAAGCAACCGGGGCTGCGCAATGCCCGGGCCTATCCCGCGCCCGCGCGGACACCTCGCTTGATCGCCGGCACGACTTCCGATACAATCGGGTCTTCGGCAAGCCGACCCGGGAGGAAGGAGTTCCACGACGTGGATTTGCTGGGAAAAATTCTGGCCCTTG
>CAYZNT010000055.1:0-2260 GCA_964479735.1 uncultured Clostridia bacterium | reverse complement strand
CAAGGGCCAGAATTTTTCCCAGCAAATCCACGTCGTGGAACTCCTTCCTCCCGGGGCGGCTTGCCGATGCCCCGATTGTATCGGAAGTCGCGCCGGCGATCAAGCGAGGTTTCCGCACGGGCGCGGGAGACCCCCGGGGGGCGCGCCACCGGCGGTTGCTTTTTCCCGAAAAATTCTCTATGATGGTCCCCTGCCGGGCCCCGGCCCGGCGGGGAAACAGGCCCGGTCCATCGAACCTCAGGAGGCTTAGGAACCGCCATGAAGAAGACCATCGTCCTCATCGCCGCCGCGGCGCTGCTGGCCGCCGGCGCCCCATCGCTCTCCGCCTGCACCAACATCCTGGTGACCAAGAAGGCGTCGGCCGACGGCTCGACCCACATCACCTACTCGGCCGACTCCCACACCCTCTACGGCGAGCTCAACTTCATCCCCGCCGGCGAGCACATCGAGGGCTCGCTGATCGACGTCTTCGACGGCGACACGGGCAAGTACCTGGGAAAGATCCGCCAGGTGAAGCGCACCTTCCAGGTGGTCGGGCTCATCAACGAGTGGCAGGTGGCCATCGGCGAGACCACCTTCGGCGGCCGCGAGGAGCTGATGGACCCCAAGGCGGTGGTCGACTACGGCTCGCTGATGAACCTGGCGCTGCAGCGCGCCAAGACCGCCCGCGAGGCGATCCGGGTGATGACCGACCTGGTGGCCGAGTACGGCTACGCCTCCTCCGGCGAGTCCTTCTCCATCGCCGACGCCAACGAGGTGTGGATCCTGGAGATGATCTCCAAGGGGCCGGACCAGAAGGGCGCGGTGTGGGTGGCCCGGTTGGTGCCGGACGGCATGATCTGCGCCCACGCCAACCAGGCGCGCATCCGCACCTTCCCGCTGCAGAAGGTCAACGACTGGAACAATCCGAAGCAGTCGGTCTACCATGCCCCCGATGTCGTCTCCTTCGCCCGCGCCAAGGGCTATTTCCAGGGCCGAGACGACGAGTTCAGCTTCGCCGAAGCCTACAACCCGCCCGATTTCGGGGGCCTGCGCGCCTGCGAGGCCCGGGTCTGGAACGCTTTCCGCCGGGCCACCCTCGACGGCGCCGGGAAGAGCCCCCTGGACGCCCACCGGGACTACGCCATGGGCCACAATCCCGGCAACCCCATGCCGCTGTTCGTCGCTCCCGCCCGCCGGCTTTCGCTTCGCGACGTGATGGAACTGATGCGCGACCATTTCGAGGGCACCGAGATGGACCTCTCCCAGGGCGTCGGCGCCGGCCCCTTCCGGCTGCCCTACCGCTGGCGGCCGATGCAGTGGAAGGCCGACGAACAGGCGGGGGAAAGCTATGTCCACGAGCGCTCCATTTCCACCCAGCAGACCGGTTTCTCGTTCGTCACCCAGTCCCGCGCCTGGCTGCCGGCGCCGGTCGGGGGCATCATCTGGTTCGGCTTCGACGACACCTTCAGCACCGTCTACGTGCCGATGTACTGCGGCATCCGCCGCGTGCCGGCCTCCTTCGGCCGCGGCGCCGGCACCTGGAACCAGTTCTCCTGGGATTCCGCCTTCTGGGTCTTCAACTTCGTGGCCAACTGGGCCTACTCACGCTACAGCGACATGATCGGGGACGTGCAGGCGGTGCAGCGCGAGCTGGAGGGCAAGTTCCTGGCCCTGCAGCCGGAACTGGAGGCGGCCGCCCTGGAGCTGCACAGGCGCTCGCCGGAGCAGGCGCGCGACTACCTGACCGCCTACTGCGTCCGCGAGGGCGACGAGGCGACGGCGCGCTGGCGAAAGCTGGGCGAGTTCCTGGTCTGGAAGTACCTGGACGGCAACGTGCGCGACTCCCAGGGCCGCGTCACCCACCCCGAGTACCCGAAGGGGTGGTACAAGCGCATCGTGGCCGAGTCCGGTCCCACCCTGCGGGTGCCGCCGCAGAAAAAGGAGTAGCCGGAGCAGGTGATCTTCCGGGAACGGTTGCTCCCGCCACCCGGCGCGGGTAGAATGGGCCCACGGACGCCTCCGTCGGCCGCCGAGGAGTGGGCATGAGTGCCGTCGAACCGACCGAGTACCGCTTCGCCGAATCGCTCAAGCCGCGCACCCGCTACCACTTGTTCAAGCACCTGTCGGTCGACCGCTGGGTCAACCGGCCGCTGGCCTCGCTGGTGGTGCGGGCCGTGTTCCGCACCCGCATCACCCCCAACGGGCTGACCTGGATCGCCTTCCTCTTCAGCATGGCCGGGGCGGCCGCCTTCGTCGCCGCCACCCCCGCCTGGGTGCT
>CAYZNT010000054.1:0-2823 GCA_964479735.1 uncultured Clostridia bacterium | reverse complement strand
TTTCCCGGGCCCGGTTGCGCACCACGGTCACCAGCTTGCCGGAGTTCTCGGCCGCTGCATGCAGGCGGGCGTGGACCATGGGGCCGCAGCGGGTATCGGAAACCATCCACTCCCCGCACAGCCGCTCCGGGAAATCGATGGCCTTTTCGGGGCAGAAGCGGACGCAGACGCCGCAGCCCTCGCAGGAGGTGGGGTCGACGACGCAGCGGCGGCCGCCGGCTCCCGGCTCCTCGCCGACCGCCCCGAACCGGCACAGCTCCCGGCAGAGGCCGCAGCCGTTGCAGGCCTCGGCGCGGATGACGGCCAGGTTCCCGGCCCGGAACTCGTGGCGCTCCCGGACCCGCGGCGACAGCACCAGGTGCAGGTCGGCCGCGTCGACGTCGCAGTCGGCGACCACCGGGCGCTCGGCCAGCATGGCGAAGGAGGCGGTCAGGCTGGTCTTGCCGGTGCCGCCCTTGCCGCTGATGACCACCAGCTCCTTCACGAATGCCCCCGGGTCAACCCGGCGATGGTCAGGATGCCGGCGACGATGAGCAGCATTTCCACCGCGATCTCGGTTGCGCACTTGCGGCTGCGCCGTTCCGGCACCAGGTCGGCCAGGGCGATGTAGATGAAGCTGGCGGCGGAAAAGCAGAGCACGTATGGCACCAGCGGACGCAGGTGGGTCAGGGCGAAGAAGCCGCCGATGGCCCCGGCCAGGGTGGCCAGGCTGGAGAGCAGGTTGTAGAGGTAGGCGCGGCCGCGGGAGTAGCCGCTGTGGAGCAGCACGCCGAAGTCGCCGATCTCCTGGGGGATCTCGTGGGCGATCACCGCGAGGCCCGCCAGGGCCCCCACCGGCGCCCCGGCCAGGAACGCCGAGGCGATGACCAGCCCGTCGATGAAATTGTGGAAGGCGTCGCCGATCAGGATCAGGACGCCGCTGCGAGAGTGGACCGGGCACTCCCGCTCGTGGCAGTGGCGGTAGAGGAGGGCGCTCTCCAGCAGGAAGAAGGCCACCAGGCCGGCCAGCAAGGCGGCCATTACCGTCTGGGCCGGCAGGTGGTGCAGGGCGTGCGGGATCATGCGCAACAGCCCGGCGCCCAGCAAAGTGCCGATGGCGTAGGATATCAGCCGCGGAACCAGGCGCGAGATCCATGTTTCCTTCAGAAGCAGGACGAGCGCCGCCACGCTCACGGCGCCGGCGCTGCCCAGCAGGGCGAACAGGACGATCTGTGCAAGTACCATTCTCCGGGCCTCCCGTTACCGAACCATGCCGGTCCCGTCTCTCTCCGGGTTGGTTCCGTGCCGCGGGTGCGAACCGGGGCCCGTGCCGCTTGTGCTCACGGCTTCTCTCCGCACGACGGAGTTTCGCAGCGCCGGCTGCGTCCGCAGCAGGTTCGGCCCGTTCTTTGCAGGGAACAGTCTGCAACGGCCGACTCCCTGGCGGGACCGGGTTCTTTCAGGATGAATCCCGAGCCGCCGCTGACCAGGCGGTGGACCGGGCCGCCGCAATCCGGGCATTCGTCCAGCGCGGCCTCGGTGATGGCCTGGCGCCGATCGAAGGCGAGACCGCATCGTTCGCACCGGTATTCGTAGGTGGGCACGTTTCAACTCTCCTTGGGCTTCATTCGGGTCGTGACCTCCCGGGCCAGCTCCCGGAAATGGCGATTGTATTCCGGCAGCGCCTCCACGATCACCTCCCCGCGGGAGTAGGCCTCGGCGATGCGCCGGTCGTCGGGGATCTCCAGGAGGACGGGGATCTTCCCGGCGTCGCAGTATGCGTGCACCCGTTCATCACCGCTGCCCATGCGGTTGACGACGACGCCGAAGGGGAGGCGGAGTTCGCGGACCGTCTCCACGGCCAGCCGGAGATCGTTCAACCCGAAGGGGGTCGGTTCGGTCACCAGCAGCACGAAGTCGGCGTCGCGCACGGCGACGACCATCGGGCAGGAGGTCCCGGGCGGGGCATCGATGATGGCTGCCTCTCCTGCCCGCCGCTGCCGCTTCACCGCCCGGATCAGGGGCGGCACCAGGGCCACCCCGACGTGGAGCCGGCCCTGGACCAGGGTGATGCCTCCGGATCGGCCCAGGTCGATGGTGCCGATGGGTTTTTCCACTTCGCGGATGGCCTGACGGGGGCAAACCCGCATGCAGCCGCCGCAGCCGTGGCACATCTCGGCAAAGACCATCGGCTTGGCGGTCAGGGCGACGATGGCGTGAAAGCGGCAGAAGCGGCTGCATTCGCCGCATCCGTCGCAGCGCGCGGGATCGATGGCCGGGACCGGGATGGAAACCGTTTCCTGGCGGAGCGGGGCGGGTTGCAGGAAGAGGTGGGCGTTCGGCTCTTCCACGTCGCAGTCCAGCAGTCGGACCTCGCCGCCCATGATCCGGGCCAGGTTGACGGCCAGGGTGGTCTTCCCGGTTCCCCCTTTGCCGGAGGCGATGGCCAGGGTCATGAGCCGTCTCCCCGCCGGTGCCGGGATGGTCCGAGGGCTTCGTTTGTTGTCCCGGCGAGGGATTCCAGCCGCATCAGCCGCCAATCCAGGGCGGCCATGTCCGCCTGCAGGCTGGCCAGCCGGCGCTGCAGCAGCGAATCTCCCGCCGCCCGCCGTTCCGGAAGCGGTGGAGCGGATTCCGCGCCAGCCGGAACCCTCACCACGCAGTATCCGTCACCGGCCCCGGTCATCGGTCCCAGGCCGCGGGGCCCGGTGCCGTCAAAGTTGGGCATGGGTGCTCCGCAAACGAGGGAAAGTCATTTTTCCCTCGGATAGGGCCAGGCGGCAATGCCTCCCTCCATCACCCGCACGTTTTTCCAGCCGTTGGCCTCCAGGACCAGGGCCGCCT
>CAYZNT010000053.1:0-3935 GCA_964479735.1 uncultured Clostridia bacterium | reverse complement strand
CCCGCTCCGACCGGACGGTATTCATGAAAGTCAGCTACTCCTGGCAGATGTAGGCACGGAAACGTCACCGCAGTGAAAATATGGATGTCCCGAAGACCGAAGCCCGATCTGCCGGCAGGGATTTCGCCCGGGGGAAAAAGAGAAAACCGGGCGAGATGCCGCAGCCGGCAACTCCCCAATCCGATCCGGTCTGCTGCGATGTCCTGCGTGTCCGGATTGCTCGATCGGGAATCGGAACCTGGCGGGGCGAACCCATGCGGCCGGGCGCCCGGCCCGGGCCATCCGGACATCGCCGGCCACCGCAACCGCACGCAACCAAACTGCAGGGCCGCGCATTATGGAGAGCGTGGACACGATCACCCTGGAACGCCGCTGGCCCCCGCCCCTCTCTCCGATGGCCGAAGATCCTGAAATCATTTCCCTCGTAGAGCGGGCGAGGTGGGATCGCCAGGCCTTCGCCAGGTTGTACGACCTCTTCCACGACCGAATATTCAACTATATCCTGCGCCGCACCGCCAACGCCGAGCTGGCGAACGACCTGACGGCCGATACCTTCTTGCAGGTGCTGCGCAAACTGTGGACCTTCCGTTATCGCGGAATCCCCTTCTCGGCCTGGCTTTTCCGCGTGGCCTCGAACCAAATCAAGCAGCACGTTCGCCGCAACCGCGCCCGCTGTTGGCTGTCGCTGGATGAGGGTGCGGGCCTCGATGCGGCCGCCCTGCGCGAGGAGGCACGCGAGGTCAACCGACGCATGCACGGCCACGCCGATTTCTTGGAGGTGCACGCGCTGCTCTCCAGACTGGACATGCGCTACCAGGAAGTCGTCTGCCTGCGCTTCTTCGAGGACCGGAAGATCGAGGAGATCGCCGAGATCCTGGGCAAGTCCACGGGCACGGTGAAATCGCTGCTGCACCGCGCCCTGAAGCAGCTCCGGCAAAGGGCCGGCGCGGCGCCGGCCGGGGAGGCGTCATGAGCGGGACGGGCGAAGAGATGACGGTCGAGAGGATCCGCCAGGCGAGACCGCTGGCGCAGGAGGCGCCGCTGGCGAGGGAGAGGTTGCGCCGGGAGCTGCTGTCCCAACACGCCTCCGACAGGAAGCGATGGGCCCGCTGGCGGTCGGTGTTCCTGGCCACGACCGCCCTGGTCCTGGGGGCGCTGGGACTGCTGACCCTGATCTCGCTGCTGCCACAGCGGATGTCGGCCCAGGAAATGCTGCAGGGTCTGGAGAAACGCTACCGGCAGGGGGCGGTTCCGGCCTCCACTCACTACATCCGCTCCGAGATGAGCGTCTCTTCGAATCCCGGCCCGCCGCTCTGCGTCGAAACCTGGACTGCCGGCGGTGGCCGGATCCGCGTCAGAGCCAGTCGTGGGGGGACAACCCTCGCTCATATCCTGCTCACGGGCAGCGGGCGATACACCCTCCCCGGTAAGAGCGCCATCGACCTGAACCTGGAACTGCGCCCGGCCAGCAGCCAGGCGCGCGGCTCCCGAAAATCCTTCCGCCAGGTCTGGTTTTATCCCGGCGAGCAACCTGCGGGCAAGAAGGGAAGCGCAGCGCAGGGGCGAATGATCGTGGCCCGGGGCGAGATGGCGCCGCTGGCCTTCGCCAGACAGCTTCCGGCAGACCTATACAGACGCCTCGAAAAGAGCCCGGGCCTGGAGCGCATCGCTGCAAAGTCGCCCCGGGGAAACGGGCAAGCGCTTGAGGTTTTCCGCCGGCGCTCCACGTCGGATCTGCGCTGCTACACGGTAGAATACGACCCGTCGAACCGGGGAGGAATCGTCGGTCTCGCCGGCCGCCTGGCCTCCGGAGCGGAAGACCCCGGAAGCGTCAGCTCAGGATCGGTCCGCCTGCCGCGATTCCCGCCAGGGCGGCCATTCATCACCGGCAAGATGGACATCGAGGAGAGGGTCGCTATCTTCAGGAAGAGCGGCCGCGTGGCCCATGTTGAATTCGTCTCCACCTGGAAGGACGGACCCAACGAGCGCTACCGGCTGGAATTCCTGGAAGACTCGTTTCCCGGATTCAAATCAAGCGATTATGACCCTGCTGTTCTGGGACTCGTGAAAACAGAGAAGTAGGCGTCACCCATCCCGGGACTGCTGCAACCATTTCCCCGTTTCCAGCATTGTGATGGATGCAAGCCGGAACGCTCGCCAAACCAGCGAAGGAGTTGTGGAACATGAAGAACTTCAAGAATCGCATGATTCTCCCGTATTCAACGTGGGGCAAAACAGCGCGTGTCTTCCCGATCATCGCCACCCTGTGCCTGGCCCTCGCGGGAGTGGCTGCTCTCTCCGCCGGCACCCCGCCCGAGGTCGGGCTGGCAGAGGCTTCCGTCGCCACCGGCCGGGAGGCCTTTGGGCAGGGACGTTTTCCGGAGGCCGAGGCGGCCTTTCTGACTGCTCTGAAAACCGAACCCGCGAACGTCAGGGCTCTTCTGGGCCTCGGGCATCTCCGCCTGCTGCAGAATCGCCTCGACGAAGCAGAACTAGCGCTGACGGAAGTCCTGAAACTGGACCCGGAGGCCAAGGAGGCGAAAGGGTACCTCGCCGAGGCCTATGTCCGCCGCGGGCGTTACGACCTGGCCTCACCGCTCCAGCGGGCCCTGGGTCGCGAGCCCCAGGCCAGGCGCCTGGAGGCATTCAAAAACCTGGCGCCTTTCGCCTTCGAAGAAGCGCCGGAATCAACCGAAGTCCCCTTCGTGATCACCGATCCCTTGCCGGTGGTCCAGTTGAAGGTGAACGGCAGCGAGGCCGAATTTCTCATCGACACCGGCGCCGCCTCGCTTGCACTCGATCCGAGCTTCGCCGCCCTGGCGGGGGCGACGGTTGACGCCGAAGTGGAGGCGGTATTTGCCGGCGGCATGAAACGCGCCCTGGGTATCGGCCGGATCGACCGGGTTGAAATAGGAGGATACAAGATCCGCAATGTACCGGTCAGCATGATCCCCATGGGCCCCATCGCCGCGATGTTCAACCGCCCGCTGAAGGGCATCGTGGGCACCTGTTTCCTCTACCATTTCATCTTCACCCTGGACTACCCGGGCGGCCGGCTTGTGCTGCACCGACGCGACCCGTCCGCATCCGCGGCGCTGGCGTCCGCCAGCCGCCAGGCGAAGGCGATCGAGATTCCGTTGTGGCTGGCCGGCGACCATTTCATGACCGCCCGCGGGCGGGTGAACAGCGCCGCGGAGACGAGCTTCTTCATCGACACGGGCATGGCCGGCGGCGGCATCGGCCTTTCCGAGGCCATGGCACGGGAAGCGGGAATCGACATGACGGCCGAGAGCCGCGAGGGACTCGGAGGCGGAGGGAGGGTCCGCGTCACGCCCATCGTGGCGAAGGAAGTGCGTCTGGGCGAGGCCCTGGTCCGCGACGTGCCGGGCAACGTCGGCGCAGGCCCACTGAACAGTGAGTTTCGCGACCGCCTGGGGTTCCGCATGCCGGTCATCATTTCCCACGCCTTCTTCCGGGATTTTCGGGCAACTTTCGACCTGCTCAATATGCGACTGTTTCTGGACCGGCCGGAGCCAACCCAGAAACCAAAAAACTGACCTGGGAATGGCGCCGCTAAACGGCAACCGGAATCAGGACCCGCCCCGAGGCCCAGGTCCGGAGGTCGCTGCGGAAGCGCGCAGGGTGAGGAGCAGGATGCCCCCGGGAAGCCACAGTCGCATGCACGGGCCCCAGATGCCGGCGCCCCGCGAAACCAGCACGGTCATTTTCCCGATCTTGTAGCGGCCGGCGAGGAGCGGGTTCAGCCTGCGAGTGATGCAGCTCAGGGGCCAGATCTAGCCGCCATAGGTGCGCCCGGAGAGCATCAGGCCGACCCCGGCACGGGCCGCGGCGAAGCCAGGGCGTGGAGGAGGTCCGCCAGAGCACGGTGGCGGGCAGACCGGCGGCGGCCAAGGTCAGGTTCGTTCCAAACATGG
>CAYZNT010000052.1:0-5454 GCA_964479735.1 uncultured Clostridia bacterium | reverse complement strand
TGAAGATGATCAGCAGCACCAGCATCACGTCGACCAGCGGGGTGACGTTGATCTCGGCCAGGTTGGAACGCAACCGCTGGCCGGGGCGGGGCGGGAGCGCCGTCATCCGCGGATCTTCTGGCTGGCGTTGAGGAACTCCAGCGAGAAGTCCTCCATCAGGGCGATCAGCACCTTCAGCTTGTTGAGCAGCAGGTTGTAGAAGATGACCGCCGGGATGGCGGCGAACAAACCCAGGGCGGTGGCAATGAGCGCCTCGGCGATGCCCGGGGCGACGGTGGCCAGGTTGGCGTTCATCTGCACGCCGATGGCCTGGAACGACCCCATGATGCCCCACACCGTGCCGAACAGGCCGATGAAGGGGGTGACGGTGGCGGTGGTGGCGAGGAAGCCGTTGAGCCGCTCCAGCCGGGTGATCTCGGCGTTGGAGCCGCGCAGCAGCGCCCGCTGCACGGAATCGAGGTCCAGGCGGTCGCCGCGCTCGGGCCCGCTCTGCAGGGCGATCTCGCGGTAGCCGTGGCGGAAGATTTCGGCCAGCGGGCAGGCGCGCAGCACCGCGGCCGCCTTGTGGATGTCGGCCAGCGACCTCCCCTTGCGGAAGATTTCCTGGAAATGGAAGCTGCTCTTGCGGGCCCGCCCGTATTCGATCGACTTGAACAGGATGACCGCCCAGGAGACGACCGAGAAGAAGACCAGGACCAGCAGCACCGCCTGCACCACCGGCGAGGCCTGGCGGATGAGCAGCAGGTAGTCGCCGTTGTGGCCGTTGGCGGCGGGGTTCAGCGGCAGCGGTGTCATCCGCCACTTTTATCACATTTTACCGGTCATTTCAACATTTCCGGGCCCTCGCCGCCGCCCGGGTTTGCAATTGCGGCCCGTTCCCGGTACAATATCCCGGCAACAGAAAGGGTGGCCCCATGAAATCAAAAATCAAGGAACTGGTGAAACTGCGCGAGGAGAAGGACGCGGCCGGAGGCGCCGACAAGCTGCAGGCACGGCGGGCCAAGGGCCAGATGACGGCCCGCGACCGCATCGAGTACCTGTTCGACCCCGACACCTTCGTCGAGTTGCAGGGCTACGTGGCCCATCGGTCGACCAGTTTCGGGCTGGACAAGAAGAAGTTCCTGGGCGACGGCGTCATCACCGGCTTCGGCAAGATCCACGACCGGCTGGTCTACGTCTACTCCCAGGACTTCACCGTCCTGGGCGGCTCGCTCGGCGAGATGCACGCCAAGAAGATCGTCAACGTGCAGGACCTGGCCCTGCGCGCCGGCGCGCCCATCGTCGGCATCAACGATTCGGGCGGCGCCCGCATCCAGGAGGGCATCAATTCTCTGGCCGGCTACGGCGACATCTTCTACCGCAACACCCTCTCCTCGGGGGTGATCCCGCAGATCTCGGTCATCATGGGGCCGTGCGCGGGCGGCGCCGTCTACTCGCCGGGCATCACCGACTTCATCTTCATGGTCAGCCGCTCTTCCTACATGTTCGTCACCGGCCCCGAGGTCATCAAGGCGGTCAACAAGGAGGAGGTCTCGTTCGAGGACCTGGGCGGCGCCGACTCGCACTCGGGCGACTCCGGCGTGGCCCACTTCGTCGGCTCCGACGAGCGGAACACCCTGGACATGGTCAAGGAGCTCGTCTCCTACCTCCCGCAGTCCAACCTGGAGCCGCCCCCCCAGGCCGGCGCCGACGACCCGTTCGACCGCATGGACGACCGCCTGAACGAAATCGTCCCGGTCAACCCCAACAAGCCCTACGAGGTGCGCGAGCTGATCGCCCTGGTGGTCGACGGCGGCCGCTTCTTCGAGGTGCACCGCGCCTACGCGCAGAACCTGGTGGTCGGCTTCGCCCGCCTGGGCGGGCGCACGGTGGGCGTGGTGGCCAACAACCCGGCCGCCCTGGCCGGCACCCTGGACGTCAACGCCTCGCTGAAAGGGGCGCGCTTCATCCGCTTCTGCGACGCCTTCAACATCCCGCTGGTGTCGTTCGTCGACGTGCCCGGCTTCCTGCCGGGGCGCGACCAGGAGCGCCTGGGCATCATCAAGCACGGCGCCAAGCTCCTCTATGCCTACTCCGAGGCCACCGTGCCCAAGCTGACGGTGATCACCCGCAAGGCCTACGGCGGCGCCTACATCGTGATGAGTTCCAAGCATCTGGGCGCCGACGTGGTGGCGGCCTGGCCGACGGCCGAGATCGCCGTGATGGGGCCGCAGGGGGCCATCAACATCATCTTCAAGAAGGACATCTCCGAGGCCGTCGAACCGGAGACGGTGCGCGAGCGGCTCATCCTGGAGTACAAGGAGAAGTTCGCCAACCCGAAGATGCCGGCCTCGCTCGGCTACGTCGACGACATCATCCTGCCGGTGGAGACGCGCCCCTTCCTGATCCGCACCCTGGAGGCGCTCGAGAACAAGGCGCTCAAGCTGCCGCCCAAGAAGCACGGCAACATCCCCCTGTGAGGAGCGATCCATGAAGGAGAAGGTGCTGATCCCCCACCGCGGCATCGTCGCCCTGGACATCATCCACTCGCTCAACTCCATCGGCCTGGAGACGGTGCTGATGCATTCCCCCGAGGACGCGCTCACCCTGCCGGTGAAGCTGGCCGACCGCTCCTACAAGTTCTACTCCTCGCGCCTCGAGGATTCCTACCTGGACATGGAGGCCATCGTCGAGAAGGCGCTCGAGATCAAGGCCGAGCACGTCCATCCCGGCTACGGCTTCCTGGCCGAGAACCCCGATTTCGCCGCCCTCTGCCGCCGGCACGGGCTGCATTTCGTGGGCCCCGACGAAGCGGTGCTGCGGCTGGTCGAGGACAAGATCCGCCTGCGCGAGCTGGCCGCCGAGCTGGGCATCCGGGTGATGCCCTATTCCAACCTGATCAAGAGCGCGCTCGACTTCGAGTGCTGCAAGGATGCGCGCTTCCCCATCATCCTCAAGCCCCTGAAGGGATCGGGCGGCCGCGGCATCCGGGTGGCCGACTTCCGCAAGGACGCCGAGGAGCAGGTCGGAACGCTGCTGAAGCGCGACGAGAACGTGCGCCAGGGGATTTTCTTCGAGGAGTTCCGGCCGCATGGCCACCACGTCGAGATCCCCTTCTTCCGGGACGCGCGGGGCAACCTGCTGCTGCTGCCCGAGATCGAGTCGTCCATCCAGCGCCGCTTCCAGAAGCTGTTCCAGGAGTCGCCCTCGCCCAACCTCGACAGCCGCATGCGCGAGGCGCTCTACCACGACGCGGCCCGGCTGGTGAGCCACCTCAACTACGTCGGTTTGGGATACATCGAATTCATCGTCGAGAACGGCGCCTCCTATTTCCTGGAGATCAACCCCACCTTCCAGATCAACACCCTGATGTCCGAGGTGCAGCAGGCCAGCAATTTCCTCAAGAAGCAGTTCGCCATCTCGCGCGGCGAGCGGCTGCACGGCGTGGCGGGCACCGAGGTGGTGCGGCCCGGCCACCACGTGCTGCTGATCTCCCTGATGGCCGAGAACCCGTTCAACAACTTCCAGCCGTCGGTGGGAGTGGTGAGCGACTTCTTCCACTACTCGACCATCCGCAACATCTTCAAGACCACCCTATACACCGGCGCGCGCCTGTCGCCCATGTACGACCCGTTCATCGGCAAGATCCTGACCTTCGCCGTCAAGCGCGAGAACGCCATCGCCGACATGCGCAAGTTCCTCGACAACATCATCATCCGCGGGGTGCGCACCAACCTCATCTTCCTCAAGCACCTGCTCGAGAACGAAGAGCTGCGGGCCGGTCACACGGTCATCGACTTCCTGCACCTGCGCTACGACTTCGCCGCCCGCCGCCGCGGGGAGGATGAGGTGCAGGTCGCGGCGGCGCTGCTGGCCGCCGCCTTCCACATCGACAACCGCCGCCAGAACTACAAGGCGCGGCTGGAGAAGATGAAGCAGCCCGGGTTCTTCCGCCGCCTTTTCGGCGGGCTGTGAGGTGAACCGTGAAGTACAAGTTCCAGATCGACAAGAAGGCCTTCGAGATCGAGGTGGCCAACTCCGCCACCTTCCACTCCGCCACCCCGCTCAAGGTCGACCGCAGCCAGCACGACATCCAGGTGGGCGAGCCCGGCCTCGAGGGCGCCGACAACCTGTCCTTTTTCGTCGACAACCGCCTCTACCGAGTCGAGGTGATGCGCGACGAGGGCGGCTACCCGGCCGGCATCTTCGTCAACGACGAGTACTTCCCCGCCTCCCTGCTCAAGATCGACTCCCTCTTCTACTACAAGGAGAAGCCGGTGGCCGCCTCCAAGTCGGGGGTGGTGCGGGCCTTCATCCCCGGCGGCATCAAGAAGATCTTCTACCGTCCCGGCGACCGGGTGGAAGAGGGCGAGATCGTCCTCATCCACGAGGCCATGAAGATGGAAAACGAGATCCGCGCGCCCAAGAGCGGCGTGATCAAGACCCTGGGCGTGCAGGAAGGCGACAACATCCTGGCCAACCACCTGCTGTTCGAGATCGAATAGTTCCCCGATATCCCGTGTAGGGACAGGTTTGAAACCTGTCCCTACGGTTGTTTTCTCACCCCGCCAGCACCAGCACCGCGCCGGCAAACGCCAAGGCCGTTCCGGCCAGGCGCCGCCGGGTGAAGGGCTCCTTCAGCCAGAGTGAGGCCAGCAGCACGACGATGACGGTGTTGGTCTGGTTGAGGATGGCCGCCGAATTGACCGCGGTGAACTTGAACGCCGCCACCCACAGGACCATCGACAGGACGTTGCCCAGCAGGGCCCCGGGCAGGGCGTGGCGCAGCGCGCCGCGGCCGGCGAGCGACCCCAGCAGGGAGCGGCGCCGGGGATGCAGCAGGGTGACCGGCGCCAGAACCGCCAGCGCGGCCAGGATGCGCAGCTCGGTGACCAGCAACAGCGGCGCCCGCTGCAGCACCGGCTGCATCAGGGCGATGGCCACGGCCATCACCGCCATGGCCGCCGCCCCGGCCAGCAGGCCGCTCCAGAGGCGGCGCCGGCCCGGGCGGTGCGCCGGGGTCCCCGACCCCTCCTGGTCGCGGGCCACCACGACCATCGCCGCCGCCACCAGCACCGCCCCCCCGATTTGCGCCGGGCGCGGCGCCTGCTCCAGCCACAGCCAGGAGGCGAGCATGACGAAGGGGGCGTAGAGGCAGTCGACGATGGCCGTCAGGGTGGCCCCCAGGCGGTCGAGGGCGGTGAAGAAGAGGGTGTCGGACAGGGCGATGCCCAGGGCCCCCGAGGCCAGCACGGCCAGCAGGTCGGCCGGCGCCAGGTCCCCGAGCCCGGTGTAGATGGCCACCGGCAGCAGCACCAGCGCCGAGACCGCCGTCTTGAAGAAATTGAGCGCCAGCGGCCGGATCGAGTCTCCGGCGCGCTTGAAGAGGATGACCGCCGTGGCCCACACCAGGGCGCAGCCAAGGGCCAGAATTTTTCCCAGCAAATCCACGTCGTGGAACTCCTTCCTCCCGGG
>CAYZNT010000051.1:0-5762 GCA_964479735.1 uncultured Clostridia bacterium | reverse complement strand
CGGCAGGGAGGCGCGATGCGACTCGAACCACTCGACGGTCTCGTGGATGACCAGGAAACCGCTTCCCTTCAGGATGCGCCGGCACTCGCCCAGGCCGCTCCCCATATCCACGAAACGGAGCGATCCCTCCGCCCACAGCAGGTCGAAGTATTGTCCGGGGAATCCGCTTTCTCCGATGGAGCGGTTCAGGGCCGTGACCGGGGTGGCCGTCCCCTCTCTCTCCGTCCGCCGGTGGAACTCCGCCAGCGCCTCCCCGTCGATGTCGATCCCGGTGACCTCGCCCCCGCTCAACCGGGCCAGTTCGCGGGTGGCCTCCCCGCTTCCGCAGCCGACGTCAAGAATGCGGGGACGGTCCATGGGGGGGAGCATGGCGAAGGCCTCCCGGGTGTGGCGGAGCATGCGGGCCCGCAACCCGGGTAGGCCCAGCGCCCGTTCAATTTCCGCGCGCGTCATGCGGCTCCGGCGTTGCCCCCACACCCGGAATCCGCATTCTCGTGACGTTCCCGCTCGGAAACGCCCAGGCCGCCTGGGCGTCGACGGGCCTTCCGGAATGCCCGTATTTCCTTTTTCATCGGTTTGGCCGCCGGGTACGAGAGCCGATACCGGGGACGGAAATCCAACCCCATCATTTCACTCCGGAACGTTTCCGTTTTTTCGTTCCTGCCGCTTCAAGCCGAGGACCTCCATGCGGTAGCGCAGCGTCGATTCGGAGATCCCGAGTTCCCTCGCCGCCCGGCTGCGGACCTGGCCGTGGCGGGACAGGACCTTCTGGAGGATCTCCCGTTCGATCGCTTTCATTCGTTCGGGAAGCGGCAGGGCCTCCAGATCGGTCCCGTTCTCCGCTCCGGGGCGCGGCAGCTCCGGCGGCAAGTCCCGGCGATCGATCCGGTTGCCGCGGGCCAGCACCAGCGCCCGCTCCACCAGGTGCTCGAGTTCACGAACATTGCCGGGGAATCGGTGGCGCAGGAGCAGGTCGAGGGCATCCGGAGTGATTCCCTCCACCGGCTTGCCCTCGCGGGCGGCGAAGCGGCGGATGAAGTGGTCGACCAGCGGCGGGATGTCCTCGCGCCGGTCGCGCAGGGGCGGAATGGCCACGGTGATCGTGTTCAGGCGGAAGAAGAGGTCCTCGCGGAATTCCCGCCGGCGGATGGCCGCTTCCAGGTCGCGGTGGGTGGCCGAGACCAGGCGGATGTCGATGGAAACGGGTCGGTTCGATCCCAAACGGGTGATCTCCCGTTCCTGCAATGCCCGCAGCAACTTCACCTGGATGTCGGCCGGGAGGTCGCCGATCTCGTCCAGGAACAGGGTACCTCCGTCCGCCTCCTCGAAACGCCCCTTGCGGCTGCGGTCGGCGCCGGTGAAGGCGCCCTTTTCGGCGCCGAACAGTTCGGCTTCCACCAGGGTAGACGGCAGGGCGGCCAGGTTCACCCGCACGAAGGGTTGGTCGCGGCGCGGCGACGCCTGGTGCACGACCCGCGCCAGCACCTCCTTGCCGGTGCCGCTCTCTCCGGTCAGCAGCACGGAGGCCTGCGAGTCGGCCACGCGCATCGCCAGGTGCACCGCATCGCCCATGGCCCGCGAGCGGAACACCAAGTCGTCGGGCTTTTGCAGCTCGCGCATCCGCTCGCGCAGCGCGGTGACCTCTTCGCCGAGACGCGCCTTCTCCACCCCCTCCTGCACCAGGTGCAGCATCTCCTCCAGCTCGAAGGGCTTGGTCAGGTAGTGGAAGGCTCCCTGGCGAAGCAGCTTCACCGCCCGCTCGACCTCGGCGAAGGCGGTCATGAAGACCACCGGCACGGCGGGCTGGATGTCGTGCAGGGCGGCGAACGCTTCCTCGCCCTGAATCCCCGGCAGGCGGCAATCGAGCAGCACCATGTCGAAGCGGCGCTCGCGGAAGGCCGCGATTCCTTCCTCGCCGCTGCCACAAGCGGTCACGCGGTAGCCGCGCTTCTCCAGGTAGGCCTGAAGTGTGCGGCGGGCGTTCTCCTCGTCTTCGACGATCAGGAGGGCGATGCTCTTCATGGGGCTACCTCGCGGGGCAGGGTGATGCGGAACTCGCTGCCACCGCCGGGGCGGTCGAGCGCCTCGATGCGGCCGCCGAGAAACCAGACGATGCGGCGTACGATGGCCAGGCCCATTCCGGCGCCGTTGGGCTTGGCGGACATCTGCGGTTCGAAGAGGCGCGGGCGGACAGGGGGAGGTATGCCGCTGCCGTCGTCGCAAACGCACAGCATCACGCTCTCGCCCGCCAATCCGGCTGTCACTTCGATATGGCGCGCGCCCGCTTCGCCGCTGTTCTTGACCAGGTTGATCAGTACCTGGGTGAGCAGGTCGGGGTCGGAGGTGAACGCTATTCCGGCGGGCGCCGCCAGATCGAGCGTCGCGTCCCGGGCCAGGGGTTGCAGCAGCGACCGCAGGCCGGCGAGAAACTCGTCGCCACGGAGAAGCCGCGGCGCCGGCTGCGGCAGCCGGCCCAGGGCCGACACCTGGTCCAGGATGGCCTTCAGCCGCCGCGTCTCCTGGCGCAAAACGGCGAGGTGGCGGCGCGACTCCCCGTCTGCGTCGCGGCAGTTCTCCTCCAGTACCTGAACGCTCAGGGAGAGTGAGTGCAGGGGGTTCTTGATCTCGTGGTTGATCGCCGCCGAGACCAGCGAGGCCTCGCGCAGCCGCTCCTTCTCCGCCCGTTCGGCCTGCACCTGCATCTCCTTGCGCGCCAGCCGGCGCTGGAAGGAGACGAAGCCCACCAGCGCCAGCAGAGCCGCCAGGACTTGCACGAGAGTCAAAATGAGGAAATTCCGCCGGCTGCGTTGCTGGATCTCCGGCAGGGCCTCGAGGAAAAAGCCGAGGGTGACCCGGAATGCGCGCCCGGGCGGGGAGGCCAGCGCGGTGGTGACTTCCAGGATCGGGCCGACGTGGGTGGCGACGATGCGTACCCCGTCAGTGCGTCCGCTGAGCGGCAGGTAGCCCTCGAACTTGGTATCGGCGAAGCGGAGCCCGCCGGCGTCGCGCAGGGCGACGTAAACCACCGGGTCGTCCTCCATCATCCGCTCCAGGAACGAGACCAAGGGTTCCTCACCCTTCTGCAGGAGCCGGGTTCCGGCCACGGCCATGATGCGGTCGAGGGTCGTGGCCTCGGCGACGGCCAGCTGGCGGAAGCGGGACTCCATCGATTGCTGGTTTTGCCGGTTCAGCAGGTAGAAGAGGGTCACCATGCCGGCGGTGACCAGCGCCAGGGCGAGCAGGAGCCGCTTAAACGCCACCGCCCCAGCCCCGGCAATTCCCCCCGCGGCGGGCTTCGCTGCCATGCCCGGCCCCGCGTCGGCTCCACAACGGGAAACCGTGGGCATCGCGCAGCTCGTAGCGCTGGCCCTGGATGACCAGCTCCCGGGCGATGATCCAGGCGGGGGCGTCGGGGCGGTCGATGCCCGAGCCGGTCACCCGGATCTGCATGCCGACGGCGAGGTCAAGGCGGAAAAACCAGCGCGGCGCCACCTCCACCCGCATGGTCCGTTCCTCGGATTCTACCGTCAAAATGATGAATGGCGTCCGGCCGGCGTACATCGGTTCGATGCGGAAGGCCGCCAGCCGCCCCGAGAAGGTGACCTGGCGGTCGGGATCGAAGTAGTGGAATGAGTTGTCAGCGGCGCAGGTCGCCATTCCGGCAGCCAGGAAGGCCACTCCCCAAAAGACGGCACGGGATATTTGCATTCGCCCCATGGCAGTCAGAAAGTATATCCCAATCCCAGGCGCACGGCAACCATCCGGTAACGGAACCGCTCGTCGCTCGATTCGTTGCGGCGCAGTTCGGTTCGCATGCTCACGTCGAGACGTCCGATGCTCCTCTCCACCAGGATCCGCACGAGAAACTGGCGGTCGCGGCGGTCGACGCCCCCGTCCGCCGTGGAGAACCCCGGGTAGGCCTTGCGCAGGAAGGCCGCGTCGACGGCCAGATCGAACCCCGCCAGCGGCGCTTTAAGCCCCGCGCTCCAGCGCTCGCCGTCCCAGGTGAAGGTGTCGCCCGTTCCCGGCATCGCCCACTCGTCGTTGGCCAGGGCGGCCAGCGGCGCCAGGTCGTCCGCCAGCCAGCGGCGCTGGAACTCCGCGAACAAGCCGACGGCGGGGCCGATTCCCTGGGCCAATCGCAACGAGGCGTACGGCAGCCCGTAGGCGAATGAAAAGATCTGGGTGACGGTCCCGCTGCGGCGACGGCCCGCCCTTCCGTTCATCGGCTCCACTGGCTCGGGGGCCAACGATTGAGAATCCAGCGGCACCGAGGGGAAGCGCAGCCAGTTGAAGCCGGCCTGCAGGCGGACTGTGGTCTGGGATTGAAAGAAAAGGCTGGTTTCCGCCTGCAGCGTCAGGCGGGAGTGATCGAATGCCGGCTCACTGCTGAAGCGGGCGGCGGACACTTCGGCCGTGAGGCGGGAAAAAACCTGGGGCCGGAAGTAGTGCTTCACTCCCAGGGCGAGGGCGAAGGTGTTCGAATCCAGGTAGGTGAATTCGCCGCGGAACTGCTCCAGGCTGAAATCCGGCGAGACGATGATCGTCGTGCGCGGGGTGAGGGCGCGGGCGAAGGTCGCGCCGAGCGTCGCTCCCGATGTGTTGAGGTCGCTGCTTTCGCGAAAAATGCGCTGGTCGGCGGAGACGAACAGGGAGAAGTCGCCCTTCTGCCACTCCAGATCGACGGCCGGGGCCAGGAAGGTCGCGGCGTACTGGCTGGAGTCGAGAAAGAGGTTGCTGGAATAGGCCAGTTCCATGGCCGGGATCACCGTCAGGGCCTTGCCGCCTTCCGCCCGCAGAGCCAGGGGAAAAAGCAGGAGCAGGGGGAGCCAGAGGCTCCCCCCGCCGTGCGTGGCCTTGCGGCCCGCCATGGGCTAACTCCGCCGTCCTGCGCCGCGCCGGCCGGAACCGTGGGGGCCGGAGCCATCGCAGGTCCCGGTGCCGAACGGACCGCTGCCGTTCTGGTTGCGCCCGCGGCGGTACTTGTTGCCGGTGCCATCCTGGGGCCGGGTGCTCCAGTTGTCGCAGATGCCGTCGCCGTTCTCGTCGATGAACGCACGTGTGCCGGAGGCGGTGGTCGTGTGGGTGGTGGCTCCGGCCTTGGCCTTGGGTGCCTCGCGGTTGCCGGCGTGGATCATGGAGACCATCAGGATGACGGCCGCGATGACCACCAGTGTCTTGAACTTGTTCATCATGTACCTCCTTTTCGGTTTGATGACGCAAGGAAATAAGCACCCGCCATGCCAAACAGGGAAATCATTATCAGCAAAGGATCTTGGGGACTACGGCTCTCGCCGCAGGCGCGAATCCCCGCGGGATTTCGCGGAAATCCGCGATCCTTGCGTTCTGGGAAGCGTCCAGACTCTGAATGCTTATTCGATTGTCTGCAGAATCACCCCAAATGGCGGCCCGGTTCCGCTCTTCACTTATGGGCAGGATATGAAGCCCTGGGACCAGAGGCAGCCGCCGCAGGCGGGGTGGGTGTTGCCGAAGCAGTCCTCACCGTTGACGCTCGGGAGATCGCAGCTGTTGCACGACAGGCAGGGTGCGAAAGAGAATTCGGACAGCCTGCGCCGCAGGTCACGGTAGACCGGGTCGTTCCAGATTTCCTGCAACTCCCTGCCGGCCACCGATCCAAATGAGAGCTCCATCCACTCCCGGGTGAAGTGGCCGAAGTGAACGGAGTGGGAGTGGAGCAGGGGGAGGCAGGGGCTGATCCGGCCGTCCCAGCGCACGCTGGCGCTGCGGCGCTCCAGGAAGGG
>CAYZNT010000050.1:0-6275 GCA_964479735.1 uncultured Clostridia bacterium | reverse complement strand
CTTCACCCGTTGCCCTTGCTCTACTTTCTGTCCAGGAACGCCTCGATGGTCGAGAAATACTCCTGCGGCTTCTCGATGTGCACGAAATGGCCGCACTCCTTGACGATTTTCAGCTCGGCGTCCTTCAGCGAGCGGGCCATCCGCTCCACCGCCGCGGTGGGGATGGGATCGTAGTCCCCGTGGACGATCAGCACCGGGCAGGAAATGGACTTCAGGGCTTCGTAGATGTCGAAATCGGCGAGATAGGGGCCGAACATGGCCGAGCTGGCTCTCCATTTCCGGATCCGCGGGGCGTCGAAGTAGGCCAGCCTGTCCGGATCCTGCTTGCCGGGGTCGAAATAATAGGTCTTGAAACTCAGGTTCACGAGTTTCCGGTAGAGCGCTGGGTCCGTCGCCAGGGCGGGATCGGAGGCGTAGCCGGCCATTTCCTTTTTCTCTTCCGGGCTCAACCGCTCCATGATCGCGTCCTTGAAAGCCGGCAGGTACTCGCTGCTTCCCGGCGCGGGCTCCAGCAGAAGGAGTTTCCTGACGTTCTGCGGGTACCTGGCCGTGTAGTTGACGGCGATGAGCGCGCCCCAGGACTGCCCGACCAGGTCGATCCGCCCCAGGCCGAACGCCCGTCTCACCCCCTCCAGCTCCTCCACCAGGTCGTCCATGCCGACCTTCTCGCCGGGCTTGAACTCGTCGGAGAGCCCGCTTCCCATCTGGTCGTAGAAGAGCAGGCGGCGCTGCGCCGCCAACCGGGAAAAGGGTTCAAAGAGGTAATCGTGGGCCAGCCCCGGACCGCCGTGAACGACCACCAGCGGATTCCCCTGGCCGACCGCCCGGCAGTAGATCCCCCGGCCGTTGACCTGCTTGACGCCGGAGTGGTCCTGTGCCGGCAGGAATGTGAGGCATGCGGCGAGCAGCCAGGCTCCCGGAAACAGGTGCTTTTTCATCGTCACCTCCATCATGGGGATCAGTACGAAAATGCGGGACCGCCGGTTGCGTCCTGCGCGAACATCGGTTGGGAATCTGGAAATGGCTGCGTTGCGAAAGAAGCGCTTGACCCGGATCCGATGGAATCGGGGGATGCCTCCATGGCCAGAATTGCGGTGAAAAAACAAGGCGCGGCATCTCTCGCTTGTGCAAATTTGCACGGTACGTCCCCATCCGTCGTTCGTCTATCCGTCGCCAGCGGCAACATTCGCATCAATCTTGTAAGCATTCCGAAAGTTCATATTATTAATCCGCTTTCTGCAGTGGCAATTCAATCCCTGAACGGAGACTTCATGAAATCCTCCGTCGCTAAGGTGTTTCTTGCTCTCGGCCTCATCGCGATCGGTCTGGCAGCAGGCGCAGCTGGGATCTACATCGGGGAAACAGACGATTCCCCCGGCGCGGCGCTCCTTGGCATCCTGATCATGATCGGCGCGGTGGTGCTCGGCGTGAGACGAATGCGGGGACGGACCGACGATTTGTGGAAGTCTCGGTTTGCTCACTGCCGCGATCGCTCCGTTGGGGCATATCGACATGCTGCGGCGTAGCGTCCGCCATTGGGATCCGTAAGAGGGGAGGCGCTACGGGGAACGCAGATTCAAAGATTCAATCACCGTCCCCTGGCCGCGGCGCTCCGCGTGATGGCCACGAAATCCTCGGCCTTGAGCGACGCTCCTCCCACCAGCGCTCCGTCCACATCCGGGAGCGAGAGGAGCTCGGAGCTGTTTTCGGGCTTGACCGATCCGCCATACAAGATGCGGATCTGCTCTGAGATGGGGGCGCCGAAGAGTTCGGCAAGGAGGGAGCGGATGAAGAGGTGGATTTCCTGGGCTTGGTCCGGGGAGGCGGTCCTGCCGGTGCCGATGGCCCAGACCGGCTCGTAGGCGATCACCGCCCTGGGGGCCTGGGAGGGGGAGAGATCGCGCAGGCCGTCTACGAGTTGATTCCTGATGATGATCTCCTGATCGCCCCGCTCCCGCTCCTCCAGGGTCTCGCCCACGCAGAGGATGGGGGTGAGGCCGTGCCTGAAGGAGATGTGGAGCTTTTTGTTGATGAGGGCGTCGGTCTCGTGGACGTACTGCCTGCGCTCGGAGTGTCCGATTATCGCGTAGTCCGCTCCCGCTTCCCGCACCTGGGAGGCGCAACACTCGCCGGTGTAGGCGCCCCGCTCCTCGTGGTGGAGGTTCTGGGCGGCCAGGGAGATGTAGGAGGTCTTGAGGTGGGAGGCCAGGGCGGGAAGGAGGAGAAAGGGCGGGGCCGCCACCACCTCCACCCGGCCCGGGAAGGGGAGGCCGTGCCAGATTCCGTTCACGAGCTCGAGGCCCTGGGCCAGGGTCAGGTTCATCTTCCAGTTTCCGGCCACGAGGGGGATTCTCACTGATATCGCTCCTCTGGTTGTGATAGAAAACCGTTATCTCCACCATGGGCTTTTTCCGGTATCCCACTCCGCTTTTTCCCGCCCGCATTCCGGGCGGGAAGCGACTCCGGCCATTTTCCGACAAAATGGCCTCCACAAGCCGCTACGTGGGATACCCGGAAGCGCCCATGGTTAGATGGAAAAGTACTGGGATCACTGAGAATGCTCATAGAAGCTACTCTTTCATCTGGAGAATCTTTTTCAATTCTTCGGAGATCAGGGAACGGATCAGGTCGTCTGGAGTTGGAGTGTGGGGAGGTTCGGGGGGAGGAGCGGAGAGTGGAGTCGGGGACTGGGGACCGAGGCCCAGGGAGGCTCTTTTCTCGAGGAGCTTTTTCCGGTCCCCGGGGGGGATCTCCATCATGGGGCCCATGGAGCGGGCGTAGAACTCGATTCTCAGGAGGTGCTCCAGGAGCTCCATGCGGAGATAGGCCTCCATGAGGTCGCGGCCAACCGCCCAGGCCCCGTTGCCGGGGACCATCACCACGTCGCTTTCGGAGAAGGACTCCTGGAGAAAGGAGACGCTCTCAAGCGAGCCGGGCGGGGCGTAGCGGGAGACGGGGACCCTGTCCCCGATGGAGATGACCGCCTCGGGGAGGAAGACGCACAGGTCGCCCCCGCACAGGCCCCGGGCGGTGGCCAGGGGGGGATGGGCGTGGACCACCGCCTGGGTCTCGGGGCGGGAGGCGTAGGCGGCCAGGTGGAGCTGGACCTCGGAGAAGGGCTTTCCGACGCCCTGGAGCTTGCGGCCCTGCAGGTCCAGGGTGAGGACCAGCTCGGGGGTCACGTCGGCCTTGGAGAGGGAGGTGGGGGTGGCCAGCAGGGAGTCGTCGAGGCGGGCCGAGACGTTCCCGTCGTGGTTGGCCACCCAGCCCCGGGCATGGAGGCGCCGGGAGATGTCGGCCACCATGGCCAGGAGGTGGTCGCGGCGATTGCCCATGGCGCGCCTCAGCCCAGCTGCCTGCGCCCCCGGCCCTGCTTCATCTCGTTCAGCCCCTGCAGGACGCGGGCGGCGGCCTCGGCGGCCGAGTCGATCTCCGCCTCGCCCCCCGAGAGGACCAGCCGGCCGGTGGCGCCGAAGGGCTTGATGTCGATGAGCTTCACCTCGGCCGCCTTCAGGGCCTGGTTGGCGGCGATCAGGAGGTAGGCGGCGGGGGCGGCCTCCATGATGAACACCGACTCGCCGGCGAGCACCATGTTGCCGGTCGCCTGGCCGGTGAACATGATGGCGTGGTCCTGTTCCACGGCGCGGATGGTCTTGCGGGTGAGGACCTCGACCGCGGCCCGGTCGTGCTCGTCCAGGCCGGTCTCGGCGAGCACCGCCCGCCCGGCCTCGGCCACCTCGCCCTGGTCCTGGTGGTGCACCAGCATGGTGCCGAAGTGGCGCTCGGTGACCACCGAGCCGAGGCGCGCCTGGGTCGCCTTGAGGGCGATGTCGATCATGGTGTGGATTTCCATGGCCGGGGCGATCTCGATGATGAGCGCGGCGTCGTTCTCGCGCGGGTCGTAGACGCGGTTGTCCTTGGCGATGTACTGCGCCAGCTGCGGCTGCAGCGAGTCGATGAAGGTCAGCGTGCGCAGCTCGAATTTTCCCTTGGCCATCTGGCTCCTCCTGTCAGTAGGTTCCCTTCCTGCCTTCCTTGCCGGTGACGATGGCCACCGAGGCCGAGGCGCCGATGCGGTCGGCGCCGGCCTGGATCATCTTCTGCGCGTCCTCGCGGGTGCGGATGCCGCCGGAGGCCTTGACCTCCATGTCGGTGCCCACCACGCGGCGCATCAGGGCGACGTCCTCCACCGTGGCGCCGCCGCCGGCGAAACCGGTCGAGGTCTTGACGAAGGCCGCCCCGGCCGTCTTGGAGAGCGCGCAGGCGATCACCTTCTCCTCGTCGCTCAGCTGGGAGGTTTCGATGATCACCTTCACCTTGTGCGGCTTGGACGCCTCGACCACGGTGCGGATGTCCTCGAAGGCGGCGGCGTAGTCCTTGGACTTCAGGGCGCCGATGTTGATGACCATGTCGATCTCGCGGGCGCCGGCGCGGATCGCCTCCCGGGCCTCGAAGGCCTTGGCCTGGGTGGTGGCGGCGCCCAGGGGGAAGCCGACCACGGCGATGGGCAGCACCGCGCTGCCCCTGAGCTGGCGGGCCACCAGCGGGATGTTGGCCGAGTTGACGCAGACCGTGGCGAACCCGTACTGCCTCGCCTCCTGGCAGACCTTCACCAGCTGCTCGCTGGTCACGTCGGGCTTGAGCAGGGTGTGGTCGATCATCGCCGCCAGGCGCGAGTCGATGCGCGAGCCGTCGATACCCGGCTTGGCGCCGATGCGCTGGGCGCCGGAGTCGACCAGGTTCTTCACCGCCTCCGGCCGGTCGCTGGCGCAGTGACCGCAATCGGTGCACACCTCGTGGTCGTGGCCGGTGTCCGGCAGCACGCCCTTCTGGCGCAGCCGCTCGGTCACCTTGCGGGCGATGAGATCGACCAGCTGGTCCACGTCCGGGGTCTTCGTCCCTTGCGCCATCTATTCCTCCTCGATCTCCACCCGGTCGACGATGCCGACGATGACCGAGTGGAAGGGGTCGTCCTTCGTGCCCAGCAGCTCGCGGGCGCTGTTGCCCTCCTGCTCCACCAGCACCAGGTCGCCGGGACCGGCCTGGACCGTGTCGCAGGAGAGGAAGGCGGCGCCGGCGTCGGCGCCGTGCTCGTCGACCGGCTGCACCAGCAGCATCTTGTGGCCGGTGTAGCAGGGGTGCTTGCGGGTGGCCACCGCGTGCCCGACCACGCGCGCCAGCTTCACGGCTTTTCCTCCCTGCGGGCGCGGGAGAAGACGGCGTCCCGGTCGGCGATGCCGCGGTCGTCGAGGGTCACCTCGTCGACGATGCCGGTGATGGCCGCGTCCACCGGCACCACGGGCTGCGGCAGGGCCAGGGCGGCTTCGCGCGCCGTGACGTACCAGACCAGATCGCCGGGCCCGGCCTGCACCGTGTCGACCGCCGCCAACGGGGCGCCGGCGTCCCGGCGCCGGCCGTCCAGCGGCTGGATCATCAGGATCTTCTGGTGGCGAAGCCCCTCCGCCTTGCGCGTCGCCACCACCGTGCCGATCACCCGAGCCAGCCTCATGCGCCCCCCCAGTAGAGGCCCCGGGCCAGCAGGTCGGGATGGGGGGCGGGGATCAGCGCCTCGGCGGCCAGCTGGCCCTCGCTGCGGGCGAAGCCGGCGGCGGCCTGCAGCGACGCCTCGACGTCGGCCAGCTCGCCGGTGAGCACGAAGTAGCCCTTGCCGCCCAGGCCGTTGGCCAGGCGGATCTCCACCAGCCGCGCCGGCGTGGCCTTGGCGGCGATGTCGGCGGCCTGCAGGCAGGTGGCGGCGGCGAAGGTCTCCACCACCCCCAGGGAGCCGAACGAGTCGATGGCCACCCCGCCGGCCAGCGCCGGCACCACGTCGGGGTGCACGTGCGCCAGGAAGAGGTCGGCCACCAGGAGGTCGCCGGCGAGCGCCAGCGCGGCCCGGCGAGCCTCGTCGACGTCGGCCACCTCGCCGCAGACGATGGTCAGGTACTTGCCGGGGCAGACCGGGTGGGTCTCGAGGATGCGCACCGGGGCCTTCTTGACCATGGTGTCGCAGCAGGCGATGCCGCGGGCCACCGACTTGTACTCGATCAAGGCCAGGGCCGGCTCGGTCATCGCGGGCTCCCCCTCATGCGCGGATCTCCAGCCACTCGTCCCCCGCCTCGCTCACCCGGCCGGCGATGGAGGCGTGGACGCAGGCGCCGCTTCGCTCGTCGGGAGGGGCGGCGACCAGGTCGCCCATCTGCACCGCCTGGCCGGCGGCGACCCGCGGCCGGGCGGGGGCGCCGGCGTGGCGGCGCAGCGGCAGCCGCTCCGCC
>CAYZNT010000049.1:0-8140 GCA_964479735.1 uncultured Clostridia bacterium | reverse complement strand
TTCACCCTGGTGGAGACGCTGATCGTGGTGACCATGATCGGCATCCTGGCGGCCATCCTCATTCCGCAGTTCAAGCACTCGGTGCTCCGCGCCAAGGAGGCCGTGCTCAAGGAAGACCTCTTCCAGATGCGCGACGCCATCGGGAAGTACTTCTACGACAAGAAGCGGTACCCGACCTCGCTCGACGACCTGGTGACCGGCCGCTACCTGCCGCGCGTCCCCGAGGACCCGTTCCGCCACGTCGCCGAGTGGGAGCTCATCCACCCCGAGCCGGGCGAGGACGAGGAGTTCGACCCCGAGGAGGCCCAGGCCATCATCGACGTCAAGACCCTCCACGAGGGAACGGCCAGCGACGGGAGCCGCTACCGGGACTGGTAGGCGGGCGGGCGGGATGGCGCGGCACGCGAGGAGCCAGCGGGGAGTCGCCCTGGTGGCGCTCATGGCCGGTGTGGTCATTCTCGGCATCCTGATGTCCATGGCCCGGCCCACCTGGGAGGCCGAGCTGCAGCGCGACCTGGAGGAGGAGTACCTGTTCCGCGCCCGCCAGATCGTGCAGGGCATCGAGCGCTTCGTGAAGGCGCACAACAACCTCTACCCCCAGAACCTGGCCATCCTGCACCTGGAGAAGATGATCCGCAAGATGTACCGCGATCCGTTCGACCCCGAGGGGCGCTGGAACCTGGTGATGCGCGACCAGGCCGGAGGCAAGGAGCTGCTGCTGGTGCCCGAGGAGCGGCTGGGCGAGTACCTGAAGCGGGCGGTGATCATCGGCGTCTGCTCGCGCTCCCCCGATTCCGGCTTTCTCGAGTACCGCGGCAAGAAGCGCTACGGGGAGTGGGCCGTCTACAGCGGCGACGATCCCGACTCCGAAATGCCCGAGCTGGGCGGCCCGGCGGGCACGTCGGCGTCCGCCGGAGAGGAATGAAGCCCCTGCTGCTGGTGGCCGCCGAGAACTCGGCCGAGAACTACGCCGCCCGGGTGGTCGAGAGTTTCCGCCGGTCCGACCCCGAGGTCCGTTTCTTCGGCGTCGGCGGCGAGCAGCTGGCCGCCGCGGGGATGGAGATCACCGTGCCCAACCGCGAGCTGGCGGTGGTCGGCATCCTGGAGGTGGCCTCCTCGCTGGCGCGGCTGCGGCGGGCCATGCGCCGGCTGCTGGCCGAGGTCGACCGGCGCGGGGCGCGCGCCGCCCTGCTGGTCGACTATCCCGACTTCAACCTGCGCCTGGCCGGCGAGCTCCGCCGCCGCGGCGTGCGCGTCTACCAGTACATCAGCCCCACCGTCTGGGCCTGGCGCTACAACCGCGTCGAGCGCATCCGCCGCGTCGTCGACCACCTGTTCGTCATCTTCCCCTTCGAGGCCGCCATCTACGAGAAGGAGCGCATCCCCTTCACCTACGTCGGCCACCCGCTGCTCTCCATGGTGCGGGTGGGCGAGCCGGCGCCGGCGCTGCGCGCCCGGCTGGGGGTGGGGGAGGGCGATTCGCTGCTGGCCTTGCTGCCCGGCAGCCGCCGCTCCGAGGTGCGGGCGCTGCTCCCGGTGATGCGGGAGGCGCTGGAGGAGCTGCGCCGGCGCTTCCCCCTGCGCGCCGCCGTGCTGCAGGCGCGGAACGTCGAGGCGGAGCTGTTCGCCGGCTGCGCCGCGGCGGGCATCGCCCCGCTGCCGCAGGCGCAGGGGCACGACCTGCTGAACGCCGCCGACCTCGCGCTGGCTTCCTGCGGCACCTCCAACCTCGAGGCGGCCCTGCTGGGCACGCCGTTCGTGGCCGCCTACCGCGTCAACCGCCTCTCCTACCTGCTGGGGCGCCGGCTGGTGAAGATCGACCGCTACTCGATCGTCAACATCCTGGCCGGGCGGCCGGTCGTCAGCGAGTTGATCCAGGGCGACTGCCGGCCGGAGCGCCTGGCCGGGGAGGCGGCGCGGCTGCTGGCCGATCCCGGGCCGCGCCGGGCGATGCAGGCGGAGTTCGCCCGCCTCCGGGCCGGCCTGCAGCGCGACCGGGAGCCGGAGGAGATCATCCGGGCGCGCATCGCCGCCGACCTGGGCTGGGCGGGGGGGGAGGCCTGACGCCCCCCCGCTTCAGCTGAAGCTGAGCTTGGGCAGGCGGCGGGCCGCCGCCTGCAGCAGGCGCCGGATGGCCGGGGTCTGCAGGCGGGGATCTTCCAGGACCTGCCGCGCGTCGTCGCCGGCCAGACGCAGCAGGTCCAGGTCGCGCTTGGCGTCGCCGATGCGGAAATCGAACACCCCGGACTGCTCCAGCCCGCTGATCAGCCCGCCGCCGCGCATCTGCAGGTCCATCTCGGCGATGGCGAAGCCGTCGCGGCTCGACGCCAGCGTCTCCAGCCTGGCGCGGCCGGCCGCGGTCGGCGCCGGCGAGGCCAGCAGCCAGCACCGGGAGGGTTGCGACCCGCGCCCCACCCGGCCGCGCAGCTGGTGCAGCTGGGCCAGGCCGAAGCGGTCGGCGTTCTCCACCGCCATGAAGGTGGCCTCCGGCACGTCCATTCCGACCTCCACCACGGTGGTGGCCAGCAGCACCCGGACCCGGCCGCGGCGGAAGTCGGCCAGCGCCTTCTCCTTGGCCGGGGCCGGGCTCTGGCCGGAGACGGCCGCCATCCCGAACTCGGCGAACAGTCCGCGGAAGAAGTCGCGGTCGCCGGCCAGCGAGCGGACCTCTCCCAGCCAGTCGGAGGGCTCGACCAGCGGCACCACGACGTAGCCGCGCTCGCCGGCGGCCACCCGCCCCTGCAGGTGGCGGTAGAATTCGGCCCGGCGGGCCTCCTCCACCACCCGGGTGACCACCGGCGAGCGGCCGGGCGGCAGCTCGGCCAGGCGCGACACGGCCAGGTCGTTGTAGAGGGTCAGCAGCAGGGTGCGCGGGATGGGCGTGGCGGTGGTCACCAGCAGGTCGGTCGCCTCGCCCTTGCAGGCCAGGGCGGCGCGCTGGGCCACCCCGAAGCGGTGCTGCTCGTCGACCACCGCCAGGCCGAGGCGGCGGAAGCGCACCGTTCCCGAGAGCAGGGCGTGGGTGCCGAAGACGATGTCGATCTCCCCCCGCTGCAGCCGGGCGCAGATCTCCGCGCGCTGCGCCGCCGGGGTGGCGCCGGTCAGCAGGGCCAGGCGGGCGGAGCGGAAGAAGCGCTGCGCCCCGGCGAAGTGCTGGCCGGCGAGGATCTCGGTCGGGGCGACGAACGCCCCCTGGTGGCCGTTTTCGCAGGCCAGCAGCAGGGCCAGGAAGGCCACCACCGTCTTGCCCGAGCCCACCTCGCCCTGCAGCAGGCGCAGCATGGGCGCGTCGCCGGTGAGATCGCCGACGATGTCGGCGAAGGCCTGCTCCTGGCCGGCGGTGAGGGCGAAGGGCAGGTGCCCGGTGATGGCGGAGCGAACCGCCCGGGTCAGCCGGTAGCGGTGGCGGCGGGGCCGGCCGTGGAAATGGGCGCGGGCCGCCTGCAGGTCGAGCTGGAAGCGCAGGAACTCGGCGTAGGCGAAGCGGCGCCGCCCGGCCTCGGCCGCATCGACGTCGGCGCCGGGGCGGTGGACGGCCCGCAGCGCCTCGCCCCAGGCCGCGAAGCCGTGGCGGCGGGCCAGCGGCTCCGGCAGGAAGTCGTCTTCCGCCCCGGCGTCCATCCCGTCGAGGACGACCGCGATCAGCCGCCGCAGCCGCCCCGAGGTGAGCGGCCCGATCCCCTCGTATTCCGGCACCCGGGTGCCGGCCATCCCGGCCGGGAACGTCTGCGGGTTGACCAGCTGCAGCCGCTCCTGCCAGGGACGCGCCGTCCCGTGGACGATCAGCGTCTCGCCGCGCTCCAGGGATCCGGCGCGGTAGGGCTGGTGGAAGAACACCAGCTCGACCGGCACGGCGCCGATGCGCCCCGAGACGGAGGCCATCCCCGGGCGGCGCCCGAAGCGGCGCGAGGCGCGCACCCGCTCCACGGTGAAGCGGTAGGCGCGCGGTCCCTCGCCCGGCTCCTCCTCGATCCGGGTGAGGTCCACCCAGCCGCAGGGCAGGTGCAGCAGCAGGTCGGCGGCGGTGTGCAGGCTGCGGGAGGCCAGTTCTGCGGCGTAGCGCGGCCCGATCCCCTTGATCTCGATCAGCGGGGTGGCGGGAGCGAGGCTCAATACAGGAACGTCACCTTGCCGCGGCTGCAGGAGAGCCCCTTCAGCCCGGGGAGCAGGGTGAACCAGTCGAAGATCGATTTCTTGACCTTCGCCTTGCCCTGGGCGGCGGAGTAGGCCTCGTCCAGCACCTCGGGCGAGAGGTGGGCGCCGTTGACGACCAGCTCCTCGACGAGGAAGCGCATGCGGGTGTTGGCGGCCTCGAAGCGGCCGGCGAAGCGCACCTCGATGTCGCGCAGAAAGGCGGGCACGGTGTCGTATCGCTTGCCCTTGAGCAGCACCCGGGCCGTGCCGCTCAGGCGGTTGTCGTCCTTCAGGTCGAGCTCGATGGCCGAGAGCTCGGGGGCGTACTTCTTGTTGTAGAAGCAGTTCAGGTAGGCGTTGAGTTCGGTCTGGCTGAAGGTGGCCCTGCGCAGGAAGAGCGCGCCCGAGCGGCGCGCGCCGATGCGCGCCAGGAAGCTGTCGATGCGCTTGCCCTGCTCCGGGGCGTAGCCGGCGGCGGCCGGCGCCGCGGCCAGGCCGGCGAGCAGGAGCAGGAGGGATCGTCGCGTCATGGCGGGGCGATTGTAACATGGCGCCCGGAGAGGCGCAAGCGGCCGGAGAAGAAGAGCTGCACCGCGCGGCCGTAGAGGAGGTGCTCCTGCTCGAGGATGCGCCTCGACAGGGACTCCCCGTCGTCCCCCTCCTCGACCGCCACCGCCTGCTGCAGCACGATGGGGCCGGTGTCCATGCCGCTGTCGACGAAATGCACCGTGCATCCGCTGACCTTGACCCCCCAGGCCAGCGCCTGGGCCTGGGCGTGCAGGCCGGGAAAGGAGGGGAGCAGGGCGGGGTGGATGTTGAGGATGCGGCCGGGGAAGCGCCCCAGCAGGGTGGGGCCCACCAGGCGCATGTAGCCGGCCAGGCAGACGAGCTCGGTGCCGGCCTCCTCGAGCCGAGCCGCCACCTCCCGCTCGAAGGCGGCGGCATCGGGAAAGGAGCGCGGGGCCAGGTGCAAGGCGGGCACGCCCGCCTGCCGGGCCAGTTCCAGGCCGGGGGCCCCCTTTTTGTCGGAGATGACGGTCACGATGCGGTAATTGGCCTCCGGCAGCAGCGACCGACGGTGCAGGGCGGCGAAATTGGAGCCGCGGCCGGACAGGAGGACCGCCACCCGCCCCGGGGAGTCAGCGGCCATCCGCGCTCTCCGTGGCCGGGAAGGCGTGGGGACGGAACGGGTGGTCTTCACTGCTCATGGGTGGGGGCTGGAACGTGCCGAAGGGGGGACTCGAACCCCCACAAGCGCAATGCTCACCAGTACCTGAAACTGGCGTGTCTGCCAATTCCACCACTTCGGCACGCCCCCGTAATATAAGGCATCAGGCCGCCCTTGTCAAGCCCCGCCGGGCCCCTGCGGGGCCGGGTGTCGTTGCCCGGGGCGGTGACTTCTGTTACACTGCGGCCATGATCCACTTCACCCTCAACGGAGAGAGTCGCGCCTGGGACGGCGACGGGTCGATGCCGCTCCTGGCCTGGCTGCGGGAGCAGGCCGGCCTCACCGCCGCCAAGGACGGCTGCTCGGGCCAGGGCGCCTGCGGCGCCTGCCTGGTGGAGCTGGACGGGAAGCCGGCGCTGGCCTGCACCACGCCGCTGCGCAAGGTGGACGGCAGGCGGGTGGTCACCCTGGAGGGGCTGCCGGCCGAGCTTCGGCTGCGCCTGGGGCGCATCTTCGTGGCCAAGGGGGCGGTGCAGTGCGGGTTCTGCACGCCCGGGCTGCTGATGCGCACCAAGCTGCTGCTGGAGAAGACGCCGCGGCCGACGCGCGCCGAGATCGTCGCCGCGGTGAGGCCGCATCTGTGCCGCTGCACCGGCTACGTCAAGATCGTCGAGGCCATCGAGGCGGCGGCCGCCGGCTTCGATCCGCTCGCCGCCCCGGCTGGCGGGGGGCGGGTCGGCACCCGGCTCTTCAAGCACGGGGCGCTGGAGACGGCCACCGGCGAGCGCCGCTTCAGCGGCGACCTTTCGTTCCCGGGCATGCGCTACGGGGCGCTGAAGTTCAGCGACCACCCGCGCGCCCGGGTGCGGCGGATCGACACCGCGGCGGCCGAGCGGGCTCCCGGGGTGAGGCGGGTGGTGCGCGCCGGCGACGTGCCCGGGGTCCGCGTCCAGGGGCTGATCGTCGCCGACTGGCCGCTGCTGGTGGCCGAGGGCGAGACCACGCGCACGGTGGCCGACGTGCTCCTCGCGGTGGTCGCCGACTCCGAGGCCGAAGCGCGCCGCGCGCTGGAGCTGGTTCGGGTGGAGTACGAGCCGCTGGAGCCGGTGCTGGACACCGACGCCGCCCTGGCCGGCCCGGTGCGCATCCACGACTCCGGCAACCGGCTCGAGGCCTGCCGCATCCGCCGCGGCGGGGACGCCGAGGCCGCCCTGGCGTCGTCGGCGTTCGTGGCCCGCGGCGTCTTCCATACCCAGATGATCGAGCACGCCTTCCTGGAGACGGAAGCGGCGGTGGCCCGACCCTGGGGCGAGGGGGGAGTGGAGGTCTTCTCGCAGGGCCAGGGCGTCTACGAGGACCGGCGCCAGATCGCCTCGCTGCTGGGGCTGTCCGAGGAGAAGGTCAACGTCGTGCTGGTGCCCAACGGCGGCGGCTTCGGCGGCAAGGAGGACCTGACCGTGCAGGGCCACGCGGCGCTGCTGGCCTGGCTCCTGGGGGAGCCCGTGCGGGTGCGCCTCAGCCGCCCCGAGTCGATCCGCATGCACCCCAAGCGCCACCCCTTCCGCATGGACTATGCCGTGGGCTGCGACCGCAGCGGCCAGCTGACGGCCCTGCGGGCGCGCATCGTCGGCGACACCGGCGCCTACGCCTCGGTGGGCGGCAAGGTGCTCGAGCGCGCCGCGGGACACGCCAGCGGCGCCTACCACGTGCCGGTGGCCGACGTCGAGGCGCAGGCGGTCTACACCAACAACCTGCCGTGCGGGGCCATGCGCGGTTTCGGCGTCAACCAGGTGACCTTCGCCATGGAGAGCTGCATCGACATGCTCTGCGAGCAGGGCGGCTTCGACCGCTGGCAGTTCCGCTGGGACAACGCCCTGGCGGCCGGCCGCATGACCGCCGCCGGCCAGGTGCTGGAGGGCGGGGTCGGCGTGCGCGCCTGCCTGGAGGCGCTCCGCGACGAGTACCGCGGCGCCGCCGTCTCCGGCCTGGCCTGCGGCATCAAGAACACCGGCATCGGCAACGGCATCTGCGACGAGAGCCAGGCGGTGGTCGAGGTGCTGGACGGCGGCCGGGTGCGGGTGCACCACGGCTGGACCGAGATGGGCCAGGGCATCGACACGGTGGCCGTGCAGGTGGTCTGCCAGGAGACGGGCATCGACCCGTGCGCCGTGTCGGTGCAGGTCGAGACCCGCTTCGGCGCCCGCGCCGGCATGACCACGGCCTCGCGCGGCACCTCGCTGCTGGCCCACGCGCTGCGAGACGCCTGCCGCGGGCTGCGCGAGGACCTGCGGCACACGCCTCTGGCCGGGCTGGCCGGCCGCCGCTACCGGGGCCACTGGAAATGCGACTGGACCACGGCGCCGGGGCAGCCGGGCGAGGTGCGCACCCACTACTCCTACGGCTATGCCGCCCAGTTGGCGGTGCTCGACGACGAGGGCCGGCTGGTGAGGGTGACCGCCGCCCACGACGCCGGCCGGGTGGTCAATCCGACCCTGTTCGAGGGCCAGATCCAGGGCTCGGTGGCCATGGGCCTCGGCTACGCGCTGAGCGAGGAGCTGCGGCTGCACGACGGCGCCCCCGCCTCCTACCGCCTGGGCGACCTGGGGCTGCCGCGCGCCGGCGACCTGCCGCTGATCGAGGTCGTCCCGGTGGAGGTGGCCGACCCGCACGGCCCGTACGGGGCCAAGGGGGTGGGCGAGATCGGGCTGGTGCCGACGGCCGCGGCCGTGGCCAACGCCTTTTGCCGCTTCGACGGCGAACGCCGCTTCCGCCTCCCCCTGAAGCCGGTCGTCCGGCGCTGAGCCTCTCCCTGAAGCCGGTCGGCCGGCGCTGAGCCTC
>CAYZNT010000048.1:6988-8577 GCA_964479735.1 uncultured Clostridia bacterium | reverse complement strand
CCCTCCATCACCCGCACGTTTTTCCAGCCGTTGGCCTCCAGGACCAGGGCCGCCTCGTAGCCTCGCAGGGAAATCTTGCAGTAACAGACGATTTCCGCGTTCTTGTCGGCGGGCAGCTCCGCTAGGCGCTTGCGCAGGGCGCCGAGCGGGATCAGCACTTCCCCGACCCCCAGGCGCATGCTCTCGTACTCGTCAGGGCCACGTACGTCGAGCAGGAAGGGGGGGGAGGCGCCGTCAAGCCGGGCTTTCACCTCGGCGGCGCTCAAGCCCTTCAGGCGTCCCTTCATCTTGTTCTGCATCAGGTGGGCGGTGGCGATGAAGTGGTCGATGGCCAGCGAGAACGGGGGCGCGTAGGGGAGGTCGGCATGGACGATGTCCTCCACCTGCAGCTTGCCCAGAATGGCCATCGCCCACTGGGCCACCTGCCGGGAGACGTCGCCTGGTCCGATGCACTGCGCCCCCAGGATGCGGCCGCTCTCCTTCTCGGCCACCAGCTTGGTGAGCAGCAGTTTCCCGTTCATGAACCCCGGCTTGTCCAGGCTGGCGTTGATGACGGTCAGGAACTCGAAACCGTGCTTGGCCGCAAAGCGCTCGGTCAACCCGGTGGTGCCGGCCTTGTAATCGAAAATCTTGCAGATGCCGGTCTGGATGGTGCCCGGGAACGTGGCCGTGTTGCCCAGCACGGCGTTCTCCCCGGCCACCCGCCCCTGCAGGTTGGCCAGGTCGCCGTAGGGGGCGTGGGTCTTGCGGCCGGTGATGCGGTGGGTCACCTCCACGCAGTCTCCGGCTGCGTAGATGTCGGGGTCCGAGGTCTGCATGTGCTCGTCCACCCGGATGCCGCCGCTCTCGCCGATCTGCAGGCCGGCTTCGCGGGCCAGCCGGCTGTTGGGGGTGACGCCGATGGCCAGCACCGCCAGCTCGCAGGGCAGCTCCGTCCCGTTGGCCAGCTTGACGCCGGTGAGCCGGCCCTCCTCGCCCAGGAAAGCGGCCACGCCGTTTCCGGTGACGATGTGGATCCCCTTGGCGCGCAGGGTGTTCTCCACCAGCCGGGCCATCTCGGGGTCGAGGAAGGTGAGCAGCTGCGGGAGCAGCTCGATGATGGTGATCTCGATGCCGGCCAGTTCCAGCGCCTCGCAGGTCTCGATGCCGATGAGGCCGCCGCCGATGACCACGGCCCGGGTGATCTTCTTCTCGTCCCGCACCCGGCGGAGGAAGTCGGCATCCTCCATGCTCTGCAGGGTGGTGATGCCCGCCAGGTCGGAGCCGGGCACGGCCGGAACGCGGGGCACGGCCCCGGTGGCCAGGATCAGGCGATCGTAGGCCAGGGTCTCTTCGGATCCGTCGCCCAGGTCCTTCACCCGGACCTGCTTGCTTTTCCGGTCGATGGCCAGCGCCTCGGTGCGGACCCTGGCCTGGATGTTCTTGGCGTTCAGGTAGTAGGTCGGGTTGCGGACCACCCCGGCGGGGGTGGCCAGCAGCTGGCTCCGGTCATCGAAGAAACCGCCCACGTAGTAGGGGTACCCGCAGGAAGCCATGGAGAGGTCGGCGCCCTTCTGCACGATGACGATGTCGGCCTGCTCGTCCAGCCT
>CAYZNT010000048.1:5211-6888 GCA_964479735.1 uncultured Clostridia bacterium | reverse complement strand
GGCGGACGGAGAGGGCGGCGGCGGTCGGGGTTTTCCGGCTCATTTCACTTCCTGTCATCTCCATCCATCCGGCGGTCTCCGCACCGCTCGAACTGGTGGGTCCAGCGGGCACTCTGCTGGTATCGGAAGGGACCGTTGCCGGTCACGGCCGAAATGATCTCCTGGGGCCCCAGGTGATGGTCCTTGACCGACAGCCGCCCCGCCGGCCGGAGCTTCCGGTTCAGCTGCGACAGGATCCTTTCCGGTTCCTGCAGGTCGTGGAGAACATCGTAGAGCAGGATCATGTCGATCCCGTTCTCCGGGACCTCTTCCAGGCAGTCGGCCGGCAGGGCCCGGAGGTTCTCCAGGCGGTGCCTGCGGACGGCGTGTCCGATGGCCTCCAGGGCCAGGGGGTGAATATCCACGGCCCAGACGCGGCCCTGCGGTCCCACCAGCCGGGCCGCGGCTACCGAAAAACCGCCCGGCCCACAGCCGAAATCGAGCACCTGCATGCCGGGCTGGATCCCCGCCGACTGCAGAACCCTGGCCGGCGGACGCAGCCAGTCGCGTACATGGAATTCGATGAACATCATGTGAAACGAGAGACGGCTCTGCATGGGACGCTCCTTCCCGGCTCCACCTACACCCAGTGGCCTTCCACATCGGCGGCGCCGGCCGTGGCCAGCTTGCCGGCCCGGTAGAGGGCCAGGCCCTCGGCCACGGTGGGGGCGTCGCTGGGGAAGATCTGGATGCCGGCGGCGGCCAGCACCCGGAACGCCTTGGGGCCGCAGTGGCCGGTCACCAGGGCCCCGGCGCCGCTGCGGGCCACCGTTTCCGCCGCCTGGATGCCGGCTCCCTGGGCGGCGTTGAGGTTTTGCCGGTTGTCGATGATTTCGAACGCTTCGGTTTCCAGGTCGAAGACCAGGAACTTGGCGGCCCGGCCGAAGCGGCGGTCCAGGGGGGCGTCCAGGCTGTCCCCCGATGTCGTGAAAGCCACCTTCATGGTTCGCCTCCTGCGATGCGGTCACGGCGCGGGAGCCCCGGTGACCCGGGGCCCCCGCACCGGCGCTTTCGTCCTGCTTCTACTTTTTCTTGCGAATCGTGCTCAGCACCGTTTCCTCGTCGAGCTTGCGGGTGCAGAAGAACCAGTCGTAGCAGGTCAGCCCCTTCTGGCCGTCCATCCGCTCCTTGGCCACGCCGCAGGAACCGGCGGTGGGCACGATCACGTCGTCGCCCGGGCGCCAGTCGGCCGGCGTCGCCACGGAGAATGCATCGGCGGTCTGCAGGGCGATGACGACCCGCAGCAATTCGTCGAAGTTCCGGCCCATGCTGAGCGGGTAGTAGATGATGGTGCGGATGATCCCCTTCGGGTCGATCACGAAAACCGCCCGCACCGCCTTGGTCGTGCTCTCGCCGGGTTGCAGCATCCCGTAGGCCTTGGCCACTTCCATGGAGACGTCCTCGATCAGGGGAAACTTGACCTCGACGTTCTTCATGCCCTTGAACTCGATCTTCTCCCGGATGGTGCGCAGCCAGGCGATGTGGCTGTAGAGCCCGTCGATGGAGAGCCCCACCAGCTTGCAGTTCAACTCGGTGAACTGGTTCTCCATCGTCGCGAAGGTCATGAATTCGGACGTGCACACCGGGGTGAAGTCGGCCGGGTGGCTGAAGAGGATGACCCAGCTGCCTGCATACTGC
>CAYZNT010000048.1:1539-5111 GCA_964479735.1 uncultured Clostridia bacterium | reverse complement strand
TGAATTCGGCGGGCACGGATTCCACGTTGCCGCCCGGGCACCCGCCGCAGCTGGAGTAGCCGACCACCTCCACCGGCTCATCGGCCGGGTAGCGGGAGAAGGCGCCCGCCCTCTCCCGCAGCGCCCGGAAACACTTACCGCCCCCGCAGTCCCGGTAGCGGGCACAGATGAGGATGGCGATCCTGGTCATGGCTGGGCCGGGTTCCGGTCGAGCTCTTCGAGCCGCTGCCGGATCGAGTCCAGCTCGCGCTGCATCTGGTCGGCCTGGGCTTTCAGCGTCTGCTTCTCGGTTTCCGGATCGCTGGCCTGAAACGGGGCCGCTCCGGCGCCGAAGCGCATCCATCCCGGCTGGCCGGTGGCGAAGAACATGTGGCGCCAGCCGCGGCCGAAGCCGCCGCGCCCCCCCATCCCGGCCCCCCGCCCGGAGGCGGGGTTCAGGTACCCCGGAACCGGGTAGCCGGCGCAGTAGCCCGCGCCCCGTCCCGTCATCGGCCCCATTCCCCGGGGCCCCATTCGGTTTCCTCTCGGCATGTTGACCTCCTTGATTTCATCCCCTGGCCAGGGGCGTGCCGCATTTCGGGCACTGCTTCTGGACGCAGGGCGTTCCGAGTTGGTGCGCTTCGCGGTGGCCGCATCCCGGGCAAACGCATTCGCTGCCGGTTCCCGGATTGCGGGCGCCAGCCCCGCGGCCGCATCCCTGCCCCCGGCCTCCCATTCCCCTTCCGCCGCCCATTCCTCTGCCGCCCCCGATTCCTTTGCCATTCCCTGTCATCTGCATTCCCTCCGTGGAAGTGAACATCCGGGCGCGGAGCCCGAATCCCGGGCGCGCGCAACCGGGCATAGCGAACCGCGGCCCCCGCAGCCGGTTCGCGAGCCAGGCGGCGGAGACGTCGCGGAGGTCGCCGGCCACGAAGGAGACGATGCCGATGCCGTACGCCGAGACCAGGGCGGTCAGGGGACGGGAGATGGCCCCGCAGACGAGCGTCTGGATTCCCAACTCGGCGAGCTGGCGGGCCACCTGCTCCGGCGGGCCTTCCGGCAGGGAGACGTTCGTCTGGTGAAGGATCTGCCCGTCCCGGCTCTCGATGACGAGCAGATCGGTCGCCGTGTCGAACAGCGGGGCGATCCGTCCCTTCCAGCATGAAAAAGCCGCCTTGCTCATGGGTGCCGTATTCACTCCTCGCTCCATCAGAAGCACGTCCCATGCCAACCCCGGCGGTGTCACCGGGACAAATCGGAAACGCCCGTCCAAAAAGGGTTGGCGAAACTTTTTCGCTCCCGGGAAACAAGGCGTAGGGGGGCGTTTAGGCTACTCCAGGCCGGGCGAGGGTAGCGATAACGCCACCCTAATGTTTCTTGCGGCTTCGCCCGTCCTGCGCGGGCAGGGCGAGCCCCAGGCGCCGGACGCGGCGGAAGAGCGTGGTCTTGTGAATGCCGAGCTCGCGCGCGGCCGCCAGCCGGTCGTTGCGGTTGCGCTCGAGGGCGAGGTGGATGGCCTGGGCGTCGAGGATGTCGCGGTGGGACCGGTTGGGGGCGGGGCGGCCGGCATCGCGGCTGCGGCCGGTCAGTTCGTCGGGCAGGTGGTCGATGCGGATGGAACCCTCGCTGCAGAGGATGAAGGCGCGCTCGACCACGTTTTCCAGCTCGCGGATGTTCCCCGGCCACTCGTGGGCCATGAGCAGCGAGAGGGCCTCGGCCGAGACCCCGGTGACGCGCTTGCCCTGCAGCCGGTTGAAGCGGGCGACGAACTGTTCCGCCAGCAGGGGAATGTCCTCCTTGCGGCGGCGCAGCGGCGGCAGCTCGATGCGCACCACGTTGACCCGGTAGTAGAGGTCCTCGCGGAACAGCCCCTGGCGCACCCGCTCGGCCAGGTCGAGGTGGGTGGCCGCCACCACGCGCACCTCGGCGCGCTCCGGGCGGTTCGTGCCCAGCGGCTCGTAAGCGCGCTCCTGCAGCACGCGCAGCAGCTTCACCTGCAGGGCCGGGGTGACGTCGCCGATCTCGTCGAGGAAGAGGGTCCCCCCGCGGGCGGCGGCGAAGCGTCCCGGCCGGTCGCGGGTCGCCCCGGTGAAGGCGCCGGCCTTGTAGCCGAACAGCTCCGCCTCCAGCAGGGTGTCGGGCAGGGCGTTGCAGTTCACGGCCACGAAGGGGGCCCCGTTGCGCGGGCTGAGCGAGTGGATGGTCCGGGCCAGCAGCTCCTTGCCGGTCCCGGTCTCGCCCAGCAGCAGCACCGTGCTGGGGCTGGAGGCGACGGCCGGCAGGACCTCGAACAGCCGCTGCATGATCGGGCTGTGGCTGGAGAGGTCGCCGAGCGAGGTCCGGCCCTGCAGCTCGTGGCGCAGCGCCTCGACCTCGGAGAGATCACGGAAGGTCTCGGCCCCGCCGATCACCCTGCCGCCGGCGTCCCGCAGCACCGCCGTCGACACGCTGATAGGAATGCGCTGCCCGGAGGCGTTGACGATGTAGCCCGATCGGCCGATGAGCGGCTTGCCGGTCTTCAAAGTCTGCTGCAGGGGGCAGGCCGCGCCGCACATGCTGGAGCGGAACACCTCGGAGCAGCGGCGGCCGATGGCCTCCCGGCGGGAGACGCCGGTGATCTCCTCCGCCGCCCGGTTGAAGGAGGTGACCCTCCAGTCGCGGTCGACGGTGAAGACCCCGTCGGAGATGCTCTCCAGGATGGCGGCGGTGGCGTCGGCCGCCGCCTTCCGCTTCCCCCTGTTCTCCCGCATGGTGGGAATCCCGTTGTGCCGCCCGCCCCGCCGCTCAATGGCAGCCGGGATGGTGGCTGCAGGCGTTCTCTGCGGTGATTTCGGGGAGTTCCCCGGCGGCGAACCGCGCAAGGATTTCGGCCACCGTGCCGGGGAGGGCCCGGTAGGCGCGGATGCCGCCGGCGTTCAGCTTCTGGACCGCGCGGGCGCCCATGCCGCCGCAGACCACGGCGTCGATCTTCCGGTCGGCGAAAACGGCCAGCGGCTGGCACATGCCGTGGGCGTGGTGCGAATCGCCGTTGTCCAGGATTTCGGTTTCACCGGTCTCGGTGTTGCAGAGGGTGAAGAAGGGGGCGCTGCCGAAGTGGTCGTGGACGCGGGCGGCCCGGCCTTCGTTCCCGGTGGTGGGGAAACAGATGATCATGTGGGTTCCTCCTGTTGGGTCGTTTTTTTCCGGCAGCAACCCGGACCCCGCGGTTCTTCCGGAATACCCCGGCCGCGGCACTCCGGGCAGGCGTCCTGCCGATCTCCAGGGCCTTCCTGCCAGCGGGCGTGACAGCGGCCGCAGCGGAAACGGCGGGCGGCGAGCTGCACGGAGCCGCCCTCGATTTTCAGCATTCGGGCGTTCACCAGGGCGTCGGCGATCTTGGCCCGGGCGGCATGGACGATGTTCCCGAAGGTCTGGCGCGAGACGTTCATCCGCGAGGCGGCCTCCTCCTGATATAGCCCCAGGAGGTCGGCCAGGCGCACCGCCTCCAGCTCGTCCAGGGTCAGGGAAACATGCCCCGACTCGCGGGGCGGGACCCCGCAGGGCTTGAACCGGTGGATGCGGGGCTCCCCGGCTATCTGGCGCCACTTGCAGGG
>CAYZNT010000048.1:0-1439 GCA_964479735.1 uncultured Clostridia bacterium | reverse complement strand
GAATTCGAAATCGAGGAGGCCTACGCCCGCACCCGCCGGCTGCCGCTTGGACTGCAGCTCAAGGTGGGGAAGTTCCTCAGTGCGTTCGGCCGGATCAACGGCCAGCATGCCCATTTCTGGAGCTTTGACCAGGCACCGCTGGTCAGCCGTCTGTTCTTCGGCGACGAGGGGTTGAACGAGCTGGGCGGGCAGCTGACCTGGGTGGTGCCGCTTTCCTTCTTCCTGCAGGTCGGCGGCGAGGTGCTGCGCGGCGAAAACGAGGTCAGCTTCGGCACGGCCGGGTTCGGCGACGTTCCGGAAGTGCGTACTCCCGGGCTGTGGACTGCCTTCGCCAAGGGGTCGTGGGATGTCGGCCGGCTGACCCTGCTGGCCGGCCTCTCGCTGGCCCGGGGCGGGACCCGCAACGAGTCCGATCCCGCCGTCTCCGGCGACGCGGCTTTCGCCGGGCACAGCACGATCTGGGGCGCGGACCTGGCCCTCCAGTACGCCATCGATTCCTACCGCCGCCTGAAGCTGCAGGTGGAATGGCTGTCCCGCCGCGCCGATGGCGAGGCCCACGGGAACGATGTGCGCGCCATGTTCAAGTGCCAGGGGGGATTCTACGCCGACCTGACCTGGCGATTCCAGCGCCGCTGGCAGCTGGGGGGCCGCGTGGAGGCCACGGCCAGGAACCAGGTCTCCGTGGGGGGAACGCCGCTGGCCCTGCCCAACTCCCTGTGGGGAGGGAGCCTGGCGTTGGCCTACATGCCGAGCGAGTTCAGCCGCCTGCGCCTGCAGTACCGCTGCGACCATTCCCTGTATCAGGGCGAGCTGCGGAAGCCGGTTGGCGAGATCAGCCTGGGGCTGAACCTGGCCATCGGCGCCCACGGGGCCCACCCGTTTTGAGGAGTTGAACATGAAACGATTCATTTGTGGCCTGGTCTTGTTCCTTTCCCTAACTGGAATTTCATTGGCGGCGCTGCGGGTGGTCGGCACCTATCCGGCCATCGCCGCCATCGCCGCCGAAGTCGGCGGGTCGGATGTTGAGGTGGATACGCTGGCCGACGGGCGGTTCGATCCCCATGCCGTCATTCCCAAGCCGTCTCTGATCGCCCAACTGCGCCGGGCCGACCTGCTGGTCATCAGCGGGGCCCAGCTGGAAATCGGGTGGCTGCCGCCACTGTTGACCCAGGCCGGGAACCCGCACCTGCAGCCTGGCCAGCCCGGGTTCCTGGACCTTTCCACTCGGGTCAGGCTGCTCGACGTGCCGATCTCCGTGTCACGCGAGCAGGGCGACGTCCATCCCGACGGCAATCCCCATTTCCTGCTCGATCTGGAAAACGTCCTGGCCGCTGCCGGCGCCGTTTCGGTGAGCCTGGCCCGGCTCGATCCCTCCCATGCTCCGGGATACCGGGAGCGGCTGGAGCGGTTTTCCCGACGCTGGCGGGAGCGGATGGCGG
>CAYZNT010000047.1:0-11195 GCA_964479735.1 uncultured Clostridia bacterium | reverse complement strand
AGCACCAGGCGCACCAGGCCGGTGTACCCCAGGGCGCCCCAGGTGACGGGTGAGACCGAGCCGGGGGCCAGAGCCTCGCCGCCGTTGGGCGACGTCAGGGTGAGCTGCCTGCCGGTGACGGTGAAGACGCCGTCGCTAATGTCGCTGGGAAGGCCGCTGGCGTTGACCGCCTGGATCATCACCCGGCACTGGGAGGAGACGATGCCCGACGGCACGACTCCGCTGTAGGAGCCGGTGTTGTCCACCGCCTCGGCCAGCACCCAGGGGTAGCCGTCGAGGCCGTCGTCGGCCGTGAATCGGATGCGCACCTGGAGCGGTTCGCCGGAGTCGGGGTCGAAGAGGTTGCGCGAGGTCCAGCTGATGGTGGCGTAGTCGTTCCAGTTGTAGACCTCGCCGCCGTTGGGCGAGGTCACGGTGATTCTCGGGGGCACGTTGCAGCCGCGGCCCTCGCCGATGCCCGGGGCGGTGTTGTAGACGATCAGCTTGCGCGTGCCCACGCAGACGGTCACGGTGAGGGGCTCCCCGCCCACCTCGACCGTGCCGCTGGCCGCTCCCAGCAGGGTGCTGTAGTCGCTGGTTCGGTCGCGCATCCAGACGGCGGTGTCGGGGCTGGCCAGCACCTGCGAGCAGCCCCCGGAGTCGGCGTTGCCGCAGGCCACGTAGTGGCTGCCGTCGCGGGCCAGGCCCATCAGGTAGTCGGTCTGGCCGGTGATCCGCCTCGTCCAGTCGATCCCGTTCGGGCTGGTGTAGCAGAGCCCGTCCCGGCCGCCGACCACGAACAGGCCGTCGGCGTAGAGGCAGGCGTAGTTGTTGCCCCCGGTGTTGGTGGCGGAGAGGGTCCAGGAGATGCCGTTGGCGGAGGTGGCGATGCGCCCGCCCGAGCCGGCCGCCACCCAGAGGCCGTTGGCGTAGGCCAGCCCGTCCACCTGCATGCCGCCGGTCATGTTGGCGCGCTGCGTCCAGGAGGTGCCGTTGGGGCTGGTCAGGAGCTTTCCTCCCACTCCCCCGGCCACCCAGAGGTTGCTTCCGTTGTAGGCCACCGAGACCAGCGACACGTCGTCGACGGGCATGCGCTGGGTCCAGCTGGCGCCGTCGGGGCTGCTGAAGACCACCCCGTCCCGGCCCACGGCCACGTAGAGTCCGCCGCCGTAGTGCACCTCGTAGAGATTGTGGGTGGTCGGCCGGACCGCCAGCTCGGTCCAGGTGCGGCCGTCCGGCGAGGTGGCCACCAGGCCGTCGTCGCCGACGGCCAGGAACCGGTTCTCGGCGAAGATGACCGAGCGGAAGGTGCCGCTCTTGTTGTCGCTGTAGGCGCCGCCGTATACGGTTTCCCACGAGGTGGCGGTCAGCGGGGCGGCCAGCAGGATCGCGAGGAGGAACAGCCGGAGAAGGGGGGCGGGTTTCATGGGTCACTTCCCCCCGCGCAGGAAGGTCACCCGGTCCACCTCGCGGAAGGGAATGGTGCGGGTGCGAGGGCTCTCCTGGGGCTGCGCCATGTCGCGTCCCGGGCCGCCGGAGGCGAGGGGACGGCCGCTGACGCGGGTGTCGTGGATGCGGATGAAGCCGCGCAGCGGCTCGCGGTCGACGAAGTAGACGTCGAACAGCCACTCGTCGCGCCCCTCGCACGCGTTCCAGGCCTGGTTGAGAATGATCACCTCGGTGATCTCCTCGACCCGGAAGCGGGTGGGGACGCAGGTGAACTCGTCGCGCACCTCGGTCTCGGTCCAGGGAATGACGACCGTGGCGGCGTCCAGCCTGACCTGGCTCCGGTCTTTGAGGGTGACGACCGCGCAGTCGGGGCCTTCTCCCGCCGCGGGGGACGCCACCGGAACCGCGGCCAGGGCGAGAAGCGCGATGACAAAGGACAATTTCATGCCATGCCTCCTTGATCCGGCCGCTCGATAAGGCGGCATGCCATCCATAATGGGGCGGAAACGGGGTTTTGTCAACCTTTCAGTCGGTTCAGGCCGGCGGGGCTGCGTTTGGGTGGAGGCGGAAGCGGTAAATGGAGTAGGGGTAGACGGCCAGCTTGCCGTGGCGGGCGATGGTGTCGATGTACTGCCGCTCGACCAGCTCCAGGCCGAGGCCGGCCAGGAAGCGCAGCACCTTCTCCTCGTCGTAATGGGTTTGCAGGAAAACGCCGCGGGCGGGAGGCGGGGCCGGCACCGCCTCCGCCGGGCGCAGGCGCCGCGCCTCGTGAAGGAGCTTGCCGCGGACCCGGTTGGCGAACCTCCCCAGCCGCTTCCACTGGCGCTGCAGGCGCTGCGGGGTGGGCAGCAGGGCGACCAGCCCGTAGCCGGCGAACTGCAGCGGGGTCATTCGTCGCCGGGAACGGAAGCCGAGGATCAGCCCGCCGCGGGCGACGCGCACGAACTCGGCCACCATCTTCTCCATGGTCGGCTCCCGCACCCAGTTCAGCAGCCGGATGCAGACCACGCAGTCGACGGCCTTGTCGCGCAGCGGGATGCGCAGCGAGTCGCCGCGCAGCAGGGAGACGCGCGGGTCGGCGATTTTCTTCTCCGCCTGCCGCAGCATGTCGTGGGAGATGTCCAGTCCGTACACGCGGTCGGCCCGGCTCAGGAGCAGCGGGATGAAGCGGCCGGTGCCGGCCGGGCAGTCGAGCACGGTGGCCCGGGGGGCGAGGGAGGCGGCGAAGCGGTCGATGGCGTCCATCTCCCGGCGCCACTTGCGGCGTCGGGCGCGCTTGCGGTCGTACTCGGCGGCGGTCTGGTCGGTGTAGCGGTAGCGCACCGAGTTCTGCGGGTCTCCGGCGACGCGGCCCTTCACGGCCTGCTGGCTCCCTTCTCCGTTCACGGCCACCTCCATGGGGGCGCGGCGGGCCGATGCTCCCGACCGCTGCCCCTTGGTTTCGGATTCCCGCGGCGGCCCGGATACCGTTGCGCCGCGCATCACGCTCCCGCCCGGGTTGCCCGGGGCGATTTCCCGGAGAATATAGCGCTGATTGGCAATCTTGTCAATGTTTCCATGGCGGTTGACATTCGTGGTATAATGGCTGCGAGAGATGAGAGAGCCCACCGGGAAACGGATCGAGGAGTCTCGTCCGGCCCATCCCGTTGGAAGCCCATGAATTCCGCGGTTGGCCGACGTGTCTCCCGGCTACGGGGAGGTGTCCCCACGGCGGCCCAGGAGGAAGCATTGGTCAAGCGGACGCAGAAGACGACTCTGAGCCGGAAGTTCCACAACGCCCTCGACTACGCGCGCATCATCCACGGGGAGCAGACGCGCAAGGGGACGTCCGTGCCCGCCATGTCGCACCTGCTCGGAGTGGCCGCCCTGGTGCTGGAATACGGCGGCGACGAGGAGCTGGCCATCGCCGGACTGCTCCACGACGCGGTGGAGGACTGCGGCGGCCGGTTCCGCCTGCAGGAGATCCGCCGCCAGTTCGGCGACCGGGTCGGCGACATCGTCCTCTCCTGTTCCGACTCCCTGGCGGAGGATCCCGGGGCCAAGGAGGAGTGGTGGGTGCGCAAGGTGAAGTACGTGCAGCACCTGGGCGCCCCGGGCATGAGCGCCGAGGCCGCCCTGGTCTCCGCGGCCGACAAGCTCCACAACCTGCGCGCCATGGTCTCCGATTACCGCCAGCTGGGCGAAGAGCTCTGGGGCCGCTTCAACCCCCAGGCCTCCCGCGGCGGCGAGCTCTGGTACTACCACGCCCTGGCCGACGCCTTCACCGCCATCTCCTCGCTCAATTCCCACTGGCCCGCCCTGGCGGCCGAGTTCCGCGAGGGCGTGAACACCCTCCTGCAGATGGTCCGCAAGACGGCCGGCCCCCGGACGATCAACTCCGAATTGCAGCGCAACCAGGAACGGGTGGCGGTCATCCGGGCCGCCCTGCAGGTTCCGGAAACCGAGCCGCCGGCCTGATCCTCCCGGCGCCGGGACAGGTTTCAAGCCTCTCTCCACGAAACGGTCGCATCCCCCGGTCAATGATTCCCCGCAGGGGCGCGGTTCCCGCGCTCCTGCGCCGGCACCGGCCGCATCCCTGAACGGGTGGGTTTTGACGGGTTTCCGCGGGCGCGCCCGTTCTCAGTCGAGGGGCGCCAGGGCCGGGTTGGGGTTGAGTGAGAGGTTCAGGGTCACCTCCTGCTTGTAGAAGGTGCCCCCGTTCTCCTGGCTCCAGGAGCCCTTCAGGGAGTAGCTCCGGGTGCCCTTGGGCTTCCGGAGGTACTTGACCAGGGCGGAGGGGTCGGGGAAGAAAGGGAGGGTGCACGTCGAGGCTTCGCCGCAGGGGTTGTCCCCGTCACCCAGCGGCACGAAGCCGCGGGGCTCCAGACGACCGGGGTCGGAGAGGCGGATCCATGCCTTGCGGGTTTCGTCCCAGTACTCCGACTTGGGTTTCACGTAGTTGGGGTTGGATCCCGCGCCCCCGAAGCGGAGGGTGGCGCGGCAGGAGGCGATGAGGGTGGCCAGCTCCCCCCGGCTGGTCCCGGCCGGCTCGTAGCGGATCCCCAGGAAGGCGAGGTAGTAGTCGCCCTCGTAGCTTCCCTCCGAGCGGTGGGTGGGCCCGCGCTTGTCGAACCCGATCGGGCCCACGGTCTGGCTCTTCATGCTCCAGGTGAGGCGGTGCTTGGGGAGCCGGGTGGTGAGAATGGTTTCCCCCTCGCGGTATCCCCGCATGGTGGAGCTCCCCGAGGCGATGGCGAAGGGTTTCAGGCGGTCCGCCTTCTTCACCCACTGCAGCATGTCCAGGCGGTCGGTGTAGAGCAGGAGCCGCACCGTGCCCGTCCCGGTGTAGTCCGAGGTGGTCACCTGGAGCTGCTGTCCCTCTCCCTGCCTCTCCTCGGTGTGGGCGGTGAGGGTGAAGCGCGCCTCCAGCATCTCCTCGTCGTCTTCCTGGGGAAGCGGGGCGGGGAGGGCGAGGAGGGCGAGGGCGACCAGGGCCAGGCAACCGGCGGCGAGGGCGGTTTTTTTCATGGCCCCCATCATATCACAACCGCTGCATATGGAAACGCGTAAGGGCGAACCTGGGTGTCCGCCTGGGATCGATGTGACCGCCCGATTCCAGGTTCAGGGACAGGTTTGAAACCTGTCCCGACAAAACGGGAATCGGGCCCCGATATCCACGCAGGGGCGCGGTGACCGCGCCCGGTGCGATATCCGTTCTTGCTTTCCGGTCCCGGAAGGAATATATTCCCCATGGAGACGGAGGAGAGAAACGTCTCGCGCGAGAAGGGAGGAGAATCCGGATGCCTGCGCAAAACCTGATCCCTACTGGACGGATCGACCAGTCCATCATCATCGTCCGCGGGCAGAAGGTGATCCTGGACCGGGACCTGGCGGCTTTGTACGGGGTTTCTACGGGGAACCTGAACAAGGCGGTGAACCGCAACATCGACCGCTTCCCCGACGATTTCATGATGCAACTGACTGCTGGGGAACTCCGCAACTTGATCTTCCATTTTGGGATATCAAGATGGGGCGGCACGCGCAAACCCCCGCGCGCCTTCACGGAACAGGGCGTGGCCATGCTCTCCGGGGTGCTGCGCAGCGATCGCGCGGTGCGGGTCAACATCGAGATCATGCGCGCCTTCGTCCGCCTGCGGCGAATGCTGCAGCAGAACGCCGACTTGGCCAGAAAACTCGAGGTCCTCGAAAAGAAATATGATTCCCAGTTCAGGATGGTCTTCGACGCCATCCGCGAGCTGATGGTTCCCCCGGAGAGAAAGCGGCGCAAGATCGGTTTCGAACCCGGACACGGCGAGCCCCGTGATCCCCCGTAGGGACTCTGTGACCGCGCCCCTGCACCGGATCCGGTATCACCGGATCGTCTCGCGCGCCTCCACCTTGAAGAAACGGTACTGGCCGTAGGTGATGGTGATGTCCGAGACCGTCGATTCCCTGCCGTTCGCGTCGCGGAAGAGGTCGCGCAGGCGGAAAACGGAGGGGAAGCCGATGCCCCGGTGCAGGGTTTCGAAGCCCATCTCGAAGGTGATGGCCGGCACCAGGCCGTGGTCTCGGGCGGTGCGCAGCACCTGCTCGTAGTTGTGGAAGGACTTGAAGTTGATCTCCAGGCGCTCCACCCGGCCGTCCTCGCGCAGCCAGGCCCGGCCGAAGGAGAGGGGCTGGGACGGAGATCGCAGGGGGAGCGCCTCCACCACCAGGAGCGGGCCCTTCCCGTCCCGGCGCTCCTCCAGGAGGCGGAAGTCGTAGAGGGCCTGGCGGGAGGCGGTGAAGATCCCGATGGGGGCGTAGATCATCCGGGTCAGGGCGTAGTGGCCCACGAAGAGGGTGCCGATCTCCCCGGTGCCCGTCTTGCCGCTTCGCGCCAGCACGAAGCGCCTCTCGCGGATCGAATCCCCCTCGTTCACCAGCTGGTAGTCGTAGAGGTGCCGGGTGCGGTCCCGGGAGGCGCCCCGGGAGAAGGCCGTGGGGGAGCCCGCCAGGCCCAGAAGCGACTCGGTCATGGGGTGGGAGAGGTCCACGGCCTGCTCCACCTCTTCCTCGCAGATGTACTCCAGCAGGGTCCCCTCCAGGCGCCGGCAGTAGGAGGCGGCGTGGTCCAGGACCCCCCGCAGCCTCTCCCGGGAGGCGGCGGGCCCCGGCTCCCCGCCCAGCTCCAGCCAGGCTTTGCGGGCTTCCAGGCGCTCTCCCTCCCAGCCCGCCTCCCAGACGCAGCGATCGTCCCGGATCAGGGTCTCCCAGGCCTCCAGCGATTTCCCCCAGGCCTCCCGGGCCCCGGTCTGGTCCCCCCTCTCCCGCCTCTGCGCCCCCAGGCGCGCCCAGGTCCGGGCCAGGCCCGCGGCGGGGATCCCCTTCTCGTAGCACTCCAGCGCCTGCTCCAGCTCCCCGCGCTCCAGGTGGTGGTCTCCCAGCAGGGGCCAGCCCCAGGCGGCCTCGAAGCCCTTCAGCTCCGCGCAGGCCTCGCGGGCCCGCTCCGCCTTCCCCTCCCGCAGCAGTTTCTCCAGGTCCGGCTTCTTGCGGGCGGAGAGGGGGGAGGCGAAGAGGCCGAAGAGGAGCAGGGATGCGATCGAGACCGTTCCGATCCGGGCGTTCTTTTCCATTCCGGGTATACGTCCGGGTGGTCTCCCCCGTTCCGGGTTGAGATTTTTTCCCTCTTTCTTCAATATGAGGGTGTGGCCGCCCCGGCGCGGCCCGGGAGTGAACATGGCCAAACGCACGCTTCCTGTCACCGTCCTCGTCCTGGCCGGCCTGGCCTGGCTCGGGTCCGCCCTGGGCGCCCAGCTCGCCATCCGGGCCGAGGCCCCGCTCCTCTTCCAGGGGCAGGTCCTGTTCGGGTTCAGGGCCGAGACCGGCGCGAAGACGATCTACGTGAACATCCAGGTGAGCCGGGGAGGCGCCCCGGTGGAGAAGCTGGAGGGCACCTTCCAGAACACCCGCCTGCTCCAGCCCACCATGGGCGGGTACTACCTCTTCGACACCAATCTCCACGGTACCATCGATCCCGCCCCCCTTCCCGGGGACGAGATCCGGCTGGAGTTCCGGCCCCCGCGCGCCCCTCGCCCCCTCGCCCCGGCCCATACCCTGCCCCAGCCCATCGTGGCCACGGCCCGCTGCCCCAAGCCCATGGCCTGGGTCCGGCCCCCGGCCAACGCGCACGTGCCCGCGGCCCCCGCCATCGAGGTCTCCTGGCTCGGGGGCAAGTCCCCCTTCTGGCTCCTGGTGAACCGGGGCGGGGCGGTGGTTTTCAACCAGCAGGGCATCGCCTCCCGCACCGTCTCCCTGGACGGCACTCTCCTCCCGGCCGGCAACGAGTACAGCCCGGTGGTCTACAACGACTTCTCCACATTCACCTTCCTCCCCGCCAAGCCCGGCGCGGTGTTCCGTCCCGACCCGGCCTCCCAGGTCAAGGTGCGCCTCATGCTCACCAACAAGTTCCGGGTGGACTGAACCGAAAGAGCAAGACCGGGGTCAGGTCTCGATATTAGACGTTACTCAACCTTCGTGTCTCATGAATGTCTGATGTTGAGACCTGACCCCAACCATGCCCCCAACCATATCCCCCCCGGCTCCAGACGGAGCCATGACCCTCAGGGGTGAAAGCGGGAATCCCCGTCCATAGCCTCTTTCCACCTGTTTCCCGGTTGGCACGGGGCGTGCTCCCGGGTGTGGGTACGCACAGGAGGAAAACGATGAAGAACATGATGGTGGGGGTGCTGGCCGGGCTGGTCTGTTTCGGGGCGCTTCGCGGGGCGGAGAAGGTGGATTACACCCGCTCGGTGGTGCTGATCGAGTCGGTGCACAAGGCGGCGGGCTACGAGGAGCCGTGGCAGATGCAGCCGCACTCCACCAGCCGCGGCTCCGGCTTCCTGGTGGCGGGAGGGAAGATCCTGACCAACGCCCACGTGGTGGCCGACCAGGTGATGACCACGGTACGGCGGGTGGATATGAGCGAGCAGTTTTCCGCCCGGGTGCTCTTCGTGGACTACGATCGCGACCTGGCCCTGCTGGAAGTGGCCGATTCGCGCTTCCTCTCCGGGCTGGTGCCGCTCGAGCTGGGGGGCATGCCCCGGGTGGGGAGCGCGGTGGATATCGTCGGCTTCCAGGATGGGCTGGAGAAGATCGCCATCACCCGGGGGACGGTCTCACGCTACGAGTCCATCCTCTTCCGGGGGCAGAAGGCGGCCATCACCCTCAACGTGGACGCCTCGGCCCGCCCCGGCAATTCCGGCGGCCCGCTCATGCAGGGTGGCCGGGCGGTGGGCATCGTATTCGCCGGCTACGGTTCCATCGCCTACGTCGTCCCGGTAGAAAGGGTCAGCCAGTGGATGGCCGATACGGGAGACGGGCGCATCGACGGGGTGCCGGACGTGGGGGTGGAGACCCAGAAGGTGGAAAGCGTGGCCATGAAGGAATGCCTGGGCCTCGGCCCCACCGGTGGCGGGGTCTACGTGACCGCGGTGGAGTACGGAACCTCGGCCTGGGGCGTGCTCCGGGAGGGCGATGTGATCCGGGCCATAGACGGCCAGCCGGTCGAGGCGGACGGCACCTACATCTCCGAATTCGGCGACCGTTTCGACTACCGCTACCTCTTCGGCAGGCGCCAGGTGGGCGAGACGGCCTCCCTGGAGGTGCTCCGCGCCGGCCAGTCCCTCACCCTCTCCATGCCCATCAAGCCCCGCCGGACCCTGGTTCCCGGCAACCTGCACGATGTGAGGGCGACATACCTGGTCTACGGCGGCCTCCTCTTCCAGCCCCTGAACGAAAACTACCTCGGTACCTGGAGCGAGTGGAAGTACGTCCCCCCCGAACTGGAATCCCTTTACTTCTACGGCAAGGTCAGGGAGGGGCGGCGCGAGGTCATCCTCCTCACCAAGATCCTTCCCCACGAGGTGAACCGGGGCTACTCTATAGCCAACGAGGTGGTGGAGGAGGTGAACGGGAAACCGATCGGCTCCATGCAGGACCTGGTCCTCGCCATCGACTCCCACCCCGGCCCCTTCCAGCGCTTCCGCTTCAGCAATGGCACCCTGGTGGTCATAGACGCCCGCAAGGTGAATATGGCCCAGGCGGAGATCCTCAAGAACTACCAGATCCCCGCGGACCGCTCCCAGGACCTCCTCCCCGCCACCCAAACGCCTCAGGCGGAGCCGGGCGCAGTCCGGCCCGACGGGAGGACCCGCCCATGAACGAGTTCCCCCTTTCCAATCTCCTCGATATAGTCCGGACAATAGCCTGCGGCATGGATTTCAGCGTGACCCGGGTGATCGAGCGACTCCACGGAGACGAGTTCATAGACGTCCACGAACCTGCGCTCCCTGGGAGCGGAACGATGGGATACAAAGTGATGGCCACATCCCCGGCGTTCCGCTTCACCATCTTCCCCCGCTTCTTCTCGGGGCGGGGCTCCTGCCCCGGCTCGGGCCTGCCGCACTGAAAGGCCCTCTTCCTCCGCAGGCGCCTCCTCCCCGGCGAGCTCCGCGAGCTCACCCGGCGCTCCCAGCCGGGGGAGGGAGCATTTCCGAAGCAGGAGAAACGGTTCAGCTGCAGAGGGTCGACATCGTCTCCGGGAGCTGCTCCCAGTGAATGGAGCGGACGCCCGCGAAGGAGAGCGGCTCGCGCTGCATGGAAACCAGGAGCGCGTCGCTCCCCGGCATGAGGGCGGCTACACGGGCCAGCTTCTGAAAATGCTCCGGGCGCAAGGTACGGGTGAGCTTCATCTCCAGCAGCAGGAGGCGGCGTCCGGTGTCTACCACCAAGTCAGCCTCGGCCCCGTGGGAGTCGCGGAAGAAGCAGAACTCCACGTTCAATTGGCGGCTGAGACGGGTCTTCAGCGCCTCGAGGACGACGAAGTTCTCGAACATCGCTCCGGCGGCCGGCCCGGCGGCCAGGGTCTCCGGGTTCTGGTAACGGAGCAGGTAGGCCAGCAGCCCGGTGTCGCCGAAAATGACCTTCGGTGCCTTCACCACCCGCTTGTCAATGTTGCGGTGCCAGGGGCGCAGCAGGTAGACCAGCCGCGATGCCTCGAGCAGCGACAGCCAGCGCTGGACGGTGACATGGCTCACCCCGCACTCCCGCCCCAGTGCGCTCAGGTTCAGCAGGTTGGCGGCCCGGGCGGCGACCAGCTCGAGGAAGTTCTGGAAGGCGCGCAAGTCCTGGACCGAGCGCATCTGCCGGATGTCGCGCTCCAGGTAGGTCTGCACGTAGGAGCGGTAGAAGACGGAGCAGTCCACCCCGTGCACGGCCGGCTCGGGGAAGAACCCCCTGTACAGCGTCGCGAAGAGCGACGCGGGTGTCGAGCCAAACGCCCCCGCGCCCAGCTCTGCGCGGCAGAGCCCCGGCAACTCGAACAACGCGGCGCGCCCGGCGAGCGACTCGGTGATGCCCTGCATGAGCGGGAACACCTGCGACCCGGCCAACAGGAAGCGTCCGTTGGTCTCCCGCTTCCGGTCGATCTCCAGCTTGATGTAGGGGAGCAGCTCGGGCGCGTACTGGATCTCGTCGATCAGCGCCTTCTCCCCGAGCCCCTCCAGGAAACCGCGCGGGTCGTGCAGCGCCTGGGCGCGGCGCATGGGATCGTCCAGCGAGACATGGGCGTGTCCGGGGAAGACGCGCCTCAGGGTGGTGGTCTTCCCGGTCTGCCTGGGCCCAGTCAGCACTACGGCCGGAAACTGCATGGCGGCCCGGAGCATCGGCTCCTCCAGGTTGCGGGGAACATATCTCTTCTTCATTTTCCCCTCTTCGGATCTGTGCAAATTGTAATTCAAAAGTACAAT
>CAYZNT010000046.1:0-11389 GCA_964479735.1 uncultured Clostridia bacterium | reverse complement strand
CGCCACGGGCGTGGCCAACACCGGGCGCTCCGCCGGCGCGGCCGCGGCAGCCGGGGCCATCCCCTCGGTGGAGGCCGGCAGGCGGGCGGCGTCTCCCGCCACCTCCAGCGTGCCCACCACGCCGAAGCCCGCCTCGTCCACCGCCTGCTGCGTGGGCGGCGCCGGTCGCGCGGCGGCGATGGCCTGGGCCTCGGCCGCCGAGACGCCGGGGATGTCGATCTCCACCAGCGGCGCCTCCACCTGGATCACTTCGCCGGGCCGGGCGAAGATTTCGGCCACCGTGCCGGATCGCGGCGAGGGGATGTCGGTGACCACCTTGTCGGTCTCCACCTTGACCAGCGACTGGCCGGCTTCCACCGCCTGGCCCTTGCGCACGTAGACCTCGAGGACCTTCCCCTCGTGGATGCCTTCACCGATGTCGGGGAACTTGAAGACGTATCGCATGGCGGACTCCTCAATAGGCCTTCAACTTCTGGATTTCGTAGAAGATCCGCTCCGGCGAGTGGATGTAGAAGTGCTCCCCGCGCGGCAGCGGAATGACGGTGTCGAAGCCGGCCAGCCGCGTGGGCGGCGCTTCCAGGTGCAGAAACGCCTCCTCGGTGGCCACGGCCATGATCTCGGCGGCGATGCCCGAAAAGCCGGGGCTCTCGGTGACCGCCAACAGGCGCCCGGTCTTGCGCACCGAGGCCGCCACCGTCTCGCGGTCGAGTGGGCGGATGGTGCGCAGGTCGATGAGTTCGGCGGAAATGCCGGCCTCCTTGGCCAGCGCCAGCGCCTTCTGGCACTCGCGCACGAAGGCTCCGAAGGTGACCACGGTCAGGTCGCGCCCCTCGGTCACCACCCGGGCCCTGCCCAGCGGGATGGAGAATTTCTCCGAGCTCACTTCCTGCTTGATGGCCCGGTAGACGCGCTTCGGCTCCATGAATACGACCGGGTCGTCGCTTTCGATGGCGGCCACCAGCAGCCCCTTGGCGTCGTGCGGGGTGGAAGGGATGACCACCTGCAGCCCCGGGACGTGGGCGAAGAAGGATTCTTCGCTCTCGGAGTGGTGCTCCAGGGCCTTGATGCCTCCCCCGTACGGCATGCGGATGACCAGCGGCACGCCCCAGCGGCCGCGCGACCGGTTGCGCATGCGGGCCACGTGGGTGACGATCTGGTTGAAGGCCGGGAAGGCGAACCCGGAAAACTGGATCTCGACCACCGGTCGAAGACCGGCCACGGCCATGCCCACGGCGGTGCCGACGATGCCCGATTCGGCCAGCGGCGAGTCGAACACCCGCCCTTCGCCGTATCTCTTCTGCAGGCCCTCGGTGACGCGAAAGACCCCTCCCTCGACACCGACGTCCTCGCCGTACACCACCACCGCCGGGTCGTCGGCGAGCTTGTTGTCCAGGGCGCTGTGGAGCGCCTGCACCATGGTCATGGCGGTCATCGGCGGGCCTCCTTCCAGGCCAGGAACTTCTCGTAGTCCGCCTGCTGCCGTTTCAGTTCCGGCGGCACCTCCCGGTACAGGAAGCGGAAACAGTCCTCCAGCTTGTAGGGGGGATGGTTTTCGGCCGCGGCGAACCGGGCGTCCACCTCCCGCCTGTACCCGGCCACCAGCTCCTCCTCGCGGCCGTCGTCCCACAGCCCGCGGCCCTGCAGGTAGCGCTTGAGGCGCAGCAACGGATCGCGCCCGGCCCACTCCTCTTCCAGCTCGCGGCTGCGGTAGAGGGTCGGGTCGTCCGAGGTGGTGTGCGCGCCGCGGCGGAAGGTGACGGCCTCGACCAGGGTCGGCCCCTGGCCGGAGCGGGCGCGGGCGGCGGCGTCGCCGACCACGGCGTGGACGGCGAGCAGGTCGTTGCCGTCAACCCGGACGCCCGGCAGGCCATAGGCGACCGCCTTCACCGCCAGGCTGCGGCTGGCGGTCTGCTTGGCCACCGGCACCGAGATGGCGAACTGGTTGTTCTGGCAGATGAACACGACCGGCGCCTTCCATACGGAAGCGAAGTTGAGCCCCTCGTGGAAATCGCCCTCGGAGGTGGCCCCGTCGCCGAAAAAAGTGAAGACGACCCCGGGCTTGCGCTGCAGTTTCAGGGCGTAGCCGATGCCGGCGGCGTGCGGCAGCTGGGAGCCGATGGGCACCGCCGACGGAAGCATGTGGGGGGCGTCGGGGAAGCGGGAGCCGTCCTCGTGCCCGCCCCAGTAGAGGAAGACGTCGGTCAGGGTGGCGCCCTTCAACAGCCAGGCGCCCATCTCGCGGAACGCCGGCACCAGCCAGTCTTCCGCGCGCATGTGCAGGCCGGCACCGACGGCGATGGCCTCCTGGCCGAGATTGGGCGGGTAGGTGTACATGCGCCCCTGGCGCTGGAAGGATACGGCCATCTGGTCGGCGGTGCGGGCAAAAAGCATGAATTTGTAGGCGTCGAGAATCTGGTCGTCGGTCATCCCGGGCGGCGGGGCGCCTTCGACCCGGTTTCCGTCCGGGCCCAGGATCTGGACGGGTTCATCCAGCGGCAGATCGCGGTCAAGGACCATGTGTCCCTCCATGCACCTTTCGCACCATATCTTATGCATGGAAAAGCCCCGCTTGTCTCCGGCCGGGCGTGGACCGCGCGGGGCGTCTCGGCAGGGGCCGCGCGGTTGTGGTACAATGGGCGCGATCCAATCCATCCCCGGAGGCGGAAGAGCATGGCCAAGAGCGCCTACGAGCAGGCGGGCGTGAGCATCGACAAGGGCAACGAGGCGGTCGAGCGCATCAAGGGCATGGTCAAAAAGCTCGGGGTGCGCGAGATCGGCAAGTTCGGCGGCTTCTTTCCGCTGAAGGAGTCGCTGCACCGCCCGGTCCTGGTCTCGTCGGCCGACGGTGTCGGCACCAAGCTGAAGGTGGCTTTCATGGCCGGGGTGCACGACACGGTCGGCCGCGACTTGGTCAACCACTGCGTCAACGACATCCTGGTCTACGGCGCGCAGCCGCTCTTCTTCCTCGACTATTTCGCCACCGGGGCGCTGGCGCCGGAGACTCTGGCCCAGGTCGTCAAGGGCATTCTCGACGGCTGCCTGGACAACGGCTTCGTGCTGCTGGGCGGCGAGACGGCGGAGATGCCCGGCTTCTACGCCGCGGGCGAATACGACGTGGCCGGCTTCATCGTTGGACTGGTCTCGGCCGACGACGTGGTCGACGGCAAGGCGATCCGGCCCGGCGACCTGCTCATCGGGCTGCCGTCGAGCGGCCTGCACACCAACGGCTACTCGCTGGCCCGCCACATCCTGTTTGAACAGCTGAAGCTGGACGTGCACGCGCGCCCCGCCGGCCTCGGCGGCTCGCTGGCCGATGAGCTGCTGGCCGTGCACCGTTCCTACCTCAAGCCGGTCCGGCCGCTGCTGGAGGCCCGGCTGCTGAAAGGCATGGCCCACATCACCGGCGGCGGACTGCTGGAGAACATCCCCCGCGTGCTGCCCGACGGGGTGAACGTGGTCATCGAGAAGACCTGGCCGGTGCCGCCCATCTTCTCCTTCCTGGTCGAGCAGGGGCGGGTCAAGCCGGCCGAGCGCTACCGGGTGTTCAACATGGGCATCGGCATGGTGCTGGTCATCGACCGCAAGAACCTGTCGGCGGTCGAGTCCCTGCTGGCCGCGTCCGGGGAGACGTTCTACCTCATCGGCCAGGCGGTGCGGGCAGCGGGCAAGGAACGGGTGCGCATCAAATGAGCCGCCAGGCCCCCTTCCGCTACGGCGTCGACCCCCTGACCTGCCGGGCCGCCCTGGCGCTGGCCGACGGACTGCGCGGCGGGCAGTTCTCCGCCGCGGCCCGCGAGCGGGTGGCCCGCTCCCACCAGCGGGTGGCGCAGCTGGCATCCGGCGCCGAGGCGGTCTACGGAGTCAACACCGGGTTCGGGCCCCTCTGCACCTCGCGCATCTCGCCGGAGGACACGCGCCGGCTGCAGCTCAACCTGCTGATGAGCCACTCCTGCGGCATGGGCGAGCCGATCGCCCCGCGCCTGAGCCGGCTGATGCTGGCGCTCAAGGCCCACGCCCTGGCGCGCGGCCACTCCGGCGTCTCCCCGGCCACCCTCGAGCGCATCCTCTGGCACCTGGAGAGCGGAGTCGTCCCGGTCGTGCCCAGCCAGGGCAGCGTCGGCGCCTCGGGCGACCTGGTGCCCCTGTCGCACCTCTTCCTGCCCCTCGTCGGCCTGGGCCAGGTGTGGGACGGCGACCGCCCGCAGCCGACCGCCGCCGCCTTGGCGGCGCGCGGGCTGAAGCCGATCGCCCTCGGCCCCAAGGAGGCGCTGGCCCTCATCAACGGCACCCAGTTCATGGCCGCCCACGCGGTGCTGGCCGTGGAACGGCTGCTCTCCTGCCTCGACCTGGCCGACATCGCCGGCGCCATGTCGCTGGAAGCGCTCTCCGGCTCGGCCCGGCCCTTCCAGGCCGCCCTGCACGGGCTGCGCCCGCACCCCGGCGTGCGCCACGCGGCGGCCCGCCTCGCCGCGCTGCTTTCCGGCTCGGCCATGGTCGAGGCCCACGCCGGCTGTACGCGCGTGCAGGACCCCTACTCGCTGCGCTGCATGCCGCAGGTGCACGGCGCCTCGCGCCAGGCCTGGCGCGAGCTACGCGACGTGGTGCAGACCGAGATCAACTCGGTCACCGACAACCCGGTCATCCTCGACTCGGGCGAGGCGGTGAGCGGCGGCCACTTCCACGGCCAGCCGCTGGCGCTGCCCCTCGACTACTCGGCCATGGCCGCCAGCGAGCTCGGCAACATCGCCGACCGCCGCGTCTACCTCATGCTCCTGGGCTACGACCAGGGCCTGCCACGCCTGCTCATGGCCGAGACCGGCCTGCAGTCGGGTTTCATGATCCCGCAATACGTCAGCGCCGCCCTGGTCACCGAGAACAAGACCCTCTGTTTTCCGGCCTCGGTCGACTCCATCCCCACCTCCCTCGGTCAGGAGGACCACGTCTCCATGGGCTCGGTCTCTGCCCGCAAGCTGCACCGCGTGCTCGACAACCTCGAGCGCATCCAGGCCGTGGAGCTCGTGTGCGCCGCCCAGGGAATGGACTTCCGCAGGCCCCTGCGGAGCACTCCCGTCCTGGAAGCGGTCCACGCCCGCCTGCGCCAGGAGATCTCCCACGCCTCCGGCGACCGCGTCCTGGCCGACGACCTGGCCAAGGCCGAGGCGCTGGTCAAGAGCCGGGCGCTCCTTGAAGCAGCCGAAAAGGCCGCAGCCGCCAGCGGCACGGAGTGGGGCGATCTGCAGGATGAGTTCGCTCAGCTCTGACCGGAACAACTAAAATCTGGGTTTGTTCCGTGCCTTGAAAAATCAACAGTAAGTGTTGATATTTCAATGCTCGCGGATCCGAGGAGGCGGACTGGCAAGTTGTGTACGAGGCGTTTCTCTCGAATTGACCACGGTTCTCTCGATGCGGGCCGCGGATTCACCGACTATCAGTCCGTCCCCGGCTTCTCTCGGCATCCTTGCCCAAGCCACCCCTTGGAGGAGAATAGGGCGAATAGAGACGCCCATTAATCTGGGATTTGTCTATTTAACCGGAAAACGGTCAAGCTTGCCGAATATTGTGCGCTTGCGTTTATGGCGCTGCGCGACAATTATGTTAATATTGGTTCTGCGCGTACGCATCCTGAGAATAGCTTGAAAAGTATTTAATTCAAATTATCCCGTTGGGTTGAAAGGTTGGAGGCGCTCAAAGAAAACGAAAAAAAGGCGTCCCCCTATTATTTATCAGGGCTCGATTGGTCGGTTGAAACGCACCGGGATCACGGTGCTGTTGGGGCGGTTCTCATGGGCCGTGCCATCGAGGACCTCGTCCTTGTATATGAGTTCAAAGAATAGCGCGTCGCTGTCCACTTTTCCGTTGACGATGGCGACGAAGAACTTCAGGGAGTTGCCGCTGCGTTCCCCTTGGACGATGGGGAATGACATTCCCTTGCCCACGTCCTGGCCGGTTTCCGTCAGTACTGTGAGCTTCCCCCCGACGGTTTCGGCCGTGACTTCCAGGTCGAGCCCGACTTGCGTAGATCTGCCTCTCTCGGTGATGACTCCCCGCCACTTGCCGGCTGGGCCTTGGGTTTCGGCTCTGGCCAGTGAAACCAGGGCTGTAACCAGCGCGATAATGACCCATTTCTTCATAAAGCCTCCTTCTGCAAAATATACAGTGCTTTTGTGTTCAAACGATATTGTCCTAGATTTCCCATATGACCTGATCCGAGGCATCTGTTCCCTCCTCTCCTGTTTGGATTTTCCTGCATATAGAAAACATTTTCAATGATTCCGGTTTCGAACTGATCTTTTTGGCCTTCACGGAGTACGATTCCGTCATTTCGCCCCTGCAGCCTCTCATTATCTCGACTCGATAACAGGCCTCTCCCTGAGAGGTTGGGAGTTTTCTGTTTTGGACGTGTCAGCCATCTCAGCCGGTTTCGGGCGCCAGCCGCAGCTGGGCGATCCTTTCCAGGATCATCGCAAACAGATTCCGCGGGATCGCCACTTCGGCCAACTGGAACGTCACGTACTTCGCATGCCGCACGACTTTGGCGCCTATCTTGATCAGCTTCTCCCGGATCGTGGTCAACGTCCATTGACTGACTTTTCGAGGCAGGACCAGCGTGCGAAGGACGTTGCCGACATTGTATGCCAGGGCGAAGAGCTGCAGCCGAACCTCATTGTCCCGGAAGTCGTGACAGGAGAGCCGGGTCCAGGTGATTGCCAGTTTGCCTTCTTTGATCCACTGCTCGGCTGTGCCCCGCCTGTTGTAGAACCGCACCACATTCTTGGCCCGCCGGTTCAGATTGGTCACGATGAAGCCAACCCGGGGAACAGCTCGTCATGGTGCCACTCCACCTTGGCCACCACTCGCCGGGGCAGCGCCCAGCTCTTGGCCTGGTACATGAAGCTGTGATAGAAGATCTTGGGTTTGTAGGACGGCCGCCCCACTGGCCGGGTCGTCAGGTGCCCGATCTCCCGTTGCAGTATATCATTGCCGGGCAGTCGGATGGCATAATGGAACCGCTCGGCTTCCAGATACTCATAGATCTCGGGTTGGGCAAAGGCTGCATCGCCACGGAAGTACCGGTTCATCCCCGCATCCCGATAGCGGGCTACCACCGGCTCCAGCACTACCAGCCAGTCAGCGGCGCTGTGCACGTTGCCTTTTCTCAGTATGGCCCGCTCCAGATCTCCATGCTGATTGAAGCAAAACAGCGGATGGTAACAGGTGCATGCGAAGTGCCCGTTCCAGGCAGATCCTTCTTGGCGGCCATGCGTCGGACTCTCCGAACTGTCCATGTCCAGTATCAACTCCTTCGCCCTGGACCGCCGATTGGCGGCTACGATCCATTTCCCGTTCAGGTCAGCCAGGGCCCGGACATTCTCCTCACCGGCCAGGATATCCGTCTCAAATCGGCTCATCTGGCTGGTCGAGGCTGCCAGTTTTTCAATGGCGCGACCGCCAACGATCTGCCGCATGGTCGGATCCATCCGCAAACGCTCGGCATCGTTGGTGTCTTCATAACCCGCCAGCCGTCCAAATATGGCCTGGCGCAGCAGGGCCGTCATCGTATGCCGGATATTCAATCCAGTCCGATTATCCTGAAGAATGGTTCCAGCCAGGTTGGTCAGTCCCAGAACTTCATCCAGCTCTCTGAAGAGTAGCAGCCCCCCATCGCTGGATATCCTGGCGCCGTGAAATTCCAGCCTGACGGTGGGGTCAAATTGAAGCCGCAAACCCCCATTTTTTCTCTCACCCAACAGTTCGCTCGGATTTGCCCTTTGGATAGTCCGTTTCATCTTTTATTATAGGCAATTTCAAAGAATCCATCCATCGATTTTTTAGATTCTATCTGGGAAATATGGGTTAATGGGTGTTTCGTGGCTGTTCTTATTCGATCTTTTCAAACTTCGGTCTTGGAGCGATCACGCTGGCGGGGCGTTCAGTGATTCGAAGCCATTTTGGGGCATCGATCCCAACCAGTTGATGATTAACGGTTACGAGGTTTTGTTGCGCGGCTACATTCAGAGCATCGTCAATGTCTGTAACTGTTGCTGTTGCATATTTTTCTAACTGTTCTTGCAGGCGGATTCCTTTCGATGATGGTTTTGCGTAGTAAGGAGGGCGTTCGTGTTTACCGATAGTGCAAATCGCTTGTGCAATAGCCATATAGGCGTCGTTGAAGAGCCCCATAAAGCCGTTCGGATCGGGGAGAACCACAACCCATAATCCTCCAATGCGGGTGACGCCAGGATGGCGGTCTTTTGCTTCTGGCACTATTCCGATTCGTAAGCCTTTTCCATCTTCCAGTTGATTCCAGTTGGACTTGACTGTGGCAGCGATATATCGAGACTCGTTGTTGTCTCCTAAAAAAAGATCTGTCTTCCATATTTGACGGATGCGTTCATTTAATTGTTGTTCGGCTACTCGACCTCGGGCTGCAACCTGAACCCATGGGCCAAAGGAGTATGGGTGGCCTCTTCCGTCAGGAAGCAGAAGGGCCTCTTTGCCAGCTGTGTCGACAATTGCTTCGAGGAAGCCAAGTAGCTTAGCCCTTTCGTACCCAAAAAGCAAAGATGTAGGCGACTGAGCATTGATGTGGCGGGATGCTTTTTTTAGGGCATCGCTAACAAATTCGGTAACTCGCGGCTCTCTGCCAACTATGGCCTCGTGTACTGCCCACTCAAAGCCATCGCCAGCATTCCCTTATCGCGCTCTAATCGCGCTAATTTGGCTAATTGTCGCCAAGTGACATCTGTGCGTGCACAGTTGAGGTCGCGCAAATCGTCGTCGGATAATTGATCACATAGAGCACGAATTATTGATCGAGCGACAGCGTAGAGAGCTCGACCGTACTCATCCATCGGGGCGGCTTGGCCGAGAAATGTAACATCTGCCATTTTTTAATCTCCCTCTCTGGTGATTATATTCAAATCAGATTTTTTCCAGTTTTTCGATATCGCTGAGGTCCTGTTTTCTTCCGGTTGCTGCCTTGTTGCCGATCAGGTCGGCTTTCGCGATGAAATTTGCCTGGACATCGCCGAAGCTGCCGGCGACGCGGTTCTCCCAGGCCGGTGCGAAATCGATGCCTGAAAGGGAGGTGATGAGGTCGATCCGCACCGGAGCGACTCCGAGCTGGATGACCTGCTCCGGCTTTTCGAAATCCTCGCGGTGCAGTCCCGTCTCGCCGAAGCCGAATTCCTGCAGGGCACGGAGGAGCCGCCCGGGATTGTCGCCCGCGCGATCGATGAAAATGTCGATGTCTTTCGTGTATCTCGGCTCGGCATAGAAAGAGAATGCGTATCCGCCGACGATCAGATAGCGGACATCATGCTTGTTGAGTAATCCGATAAACTCTTCGAAGTCTTTTTCGACTTTCATTTTTCAGCCCGTAGTACATTTCCCGCAGATACTGAAGGGTGTCCAGCTTCTCTTCCGGGGAGGCTTTCTTCCAATATTGAATGTCCCGCTCCTCCGCTTCGCGATAACTCATTATCCTGGCCACTTTCTCCATGCCATGATTATAGCAGATTTCGTGAGGAGCAAAACACAATCGATCCCTGCCGAATAACCCGGCCGGGGATTGCTCAACAGGCTGGCGTACCGTCTCGGGGGGCCAGATTCACGACACGGGGTCGGGGGTGAAGTAGTGCCCGATGTAGTCGCGGTAGAGGCGGTAGAGGCGCAGGCGCTCGGGTTCGGGCTGGCTGAAGATGGGGTTGCTGCGCCGGGCCAGATCCCAGATCTCTTCCACGGGGGTGTCCGCCGCGAAGCCGGTGAAGCGGTGGGCGTGGGGAGCGAGCTGGCGGAGGGTCTCCTGGATCCGCTGCGAGACGGCCTCCGGGTCCAGCTTCTGCTCCAGGACCCCGGTGAAGGCCGCGGCCAGGACGTTGACCGGGAGAACGCGCACCAGCTCGAGGCAGCGCGCGCGGGCCAGGGCCGCCAGCTCCTTGCGGTGGGAGGCGAGGTGGTCCGCCACGCGCAGCGGGGCGCCGAAGCTGATGTGCACGTCACGGATGTGGGCGAGCATCTTCAGGGAGTCGAGTACGTGCAGGGTCTGGGCGCTCTTGTCGGCGGCTCGCACCAGCTTCTCGGCCTCGCGCACGTTGCTGTAGTCGACGTTGCAGGGCACGATCCAGCACTCCCGCCCTCCCGTGCCGGGGGCGGAGGAGCGGTTCCGCTCGTAGTCCAGAAGGGCCTCGAAGGTGGCCGGGAAGAAGTCGCCGCTGCGTCCGTGGCGCGGAATGTTGGTGCGGGTGGCCTCGGGAAAGACCAGGAAGTCGATGCCGGCGCGCAGGTGGGCGCCGAGAATGCCGGTGTACTGCACGGCGGCGGCGACCATCTCGGCGCGGGTGCGCGGCCGGGAGACGATGATGCCGCCGATGCGCCGGACGATGCGGGTGAAGAAGCGGCCCCGCACCAGGTTGGCGCCCATCACCACGTAGGGGGCGGGCAGGCCGGCGAAGACGATCACGGTCGGGATGCCGGTGGTCTCCCACAGGCTCTTGTGGGGCGAGACGTAGACCAGCACCGCCTGGGGGTTGTCGCGCTTCAGGCGGACGATCTCGGCCACTCCCGGATCGACGTGGGGGTGGCAGAGGTGGCGGTATCCCCAGGTGGCGATGGCCCGGATCATGCCGAAGGCGACGGGGCCGCGCGGGGTCACGGAGAAGTCCGGTTTCTGGGGCAAGCGAATGATCTCCCGATACGGTCCATTTATAGCAGGTTCGGCGCCCGCTGTCAAAAAACCGCCGGTTGGCGGGGTGGCCGCGGAACGGAATTTTTTTTTATTACTTGCGCGGCGGGACTGTTTGCGGTATAATCCGGCTCGCCTGGTAGAGGCGATACGACTCGTTATCGTTTGACAACATGGGTATAGTCGTGGTATGCTCATTTTTACAACGTGCTGGCGTAGCTCAGCTGGTAGAGCAGCTGATTTGTAATCAGCCGGTCGGGGGTTCAAATCCCTTCGCCAGCTGTTGCACGGACATGGCGGGCAGGTTCCAGAGCGGTCAAATGGGACGGGCTGTAAACCCGTTGGCGCAAGTCTTCGGTGGTTCGAATCCGCCCCTGCCCAAGTTTCCCAGCGCGGGACGCGGGAGTAGCTCAGTTGGCTAGAGCTATAGCCTTCCAAGCTATAGGCCGCGGGTTCGAATCCCGTCTCCCGCTCTTGATACACGCCCTCGTAGCTCAGTCGGCAGAGCGTATCCTTGGTAAGGATAAGGTCATCAGTTCGATTCTGATCGAGGGCTCTGGGCTTTCCGGTTTCACGGCAACGATAGACGACATGTAGAGGAGGACGACATGGCCAAAGAGAAGTTCGATCGTACGAAGCCGCATCTGAACATCGGCACCATCGGTCACGTGGACCACGGCAAGACCACCCTGACCTCGGCGATCA
>CAYZNT010000045.1:0-12658 GCA_964479735.1 uncultured Clostridia bacterium | reverse complement strand
GAAGGCCGGCCAGGCGATCCACGATGCGACCGGTTCCATCGCCGCGGCGGTGACCCAGGAGACGGCGACGATCGACGAGGTGAACCGCAATGTCACCGGGATCGCCACCGGGGCCAGCGAGTCGGCCAACGCGGTGCACCAGGTGGCGACCACCTCCGAGGACCTGGCCAGGCAGGCGGAGAAGCTGAAGGCCCTGGTGGATCAGTTCCGGACCGAGTAGGCGAGGATCGCGGGACGCTACTCTTTCTTCTGGCTCCCGAAATCGAAGGCGTTCTTCAGGATCGCGGTCACCGATGCCAGGTCGGCCACGTTGGTCGGCACGATCATGGCGTTGTTCTGCCGGGCGAGCTGGGCGAAGGCCTGGATCCAGTCGGTGGCGATGCGCTGCGAGACCGCTTCCTTGCCGCCCGGCTGGTTGATGGCCGCGGCGATCTCGGTGATCCCCTGGGCGGTGGCCTTGGCCACCTCGTAGATGGCCATGGCCCGGCCGCGGGCCTCGTTTTCCATGCGGATGCGCTCGCCCTCCGACTTCTTGATGGCCTCCTGCTTCTCGCCTTCCGCGCGGTTGATGCGCGCTTCCTTGTCGCCCTCCGAAATGGCGATCTGGCCGCGCTTCTCGCGCTCCGCCCGCATCTGCTTCTCCATGGCGTCGCGGATGGTCGGCTGGGTCTCGATGTTCTTGATCTCGTAGCGCGTCACCTTGATGCCCCAGGGGTCGGAGGCCTGGTCGATGGCGTCGACGATGGAGGCGTTCACGTTCTCGCGCGACTGGAAGGTGATGTCGAGGAACAGCTTGCCGATCTCCGAACGCATGGTGGTCTGGGCCAGCTGGATGATGGCGAAGCGGTAGTCGGTGATCCCGTACGACGCCTTGACCGGATCGATCACCCGCATGTAGAGGATGCCGTCGATTTCCACCGAGATGTTGTCCTTGGTGATGCAGCTCTGCGGCGGAACGTCGATGGCCTGCTCCTTGAGCGTGTGACGGTAGGCGATGCGGTCGATGAAGGGCACCAGGATGTGGAAGCCGGCGCCCAGGGTGCGGGAATACTTGCCCAGGCGCTCGACCACGTAGACCACCTGGTTGGGGACGATGGTGGCGGTCTTGAAAATCGCCACCATGACGAAAAATGCCAGAACCAGAAGAACGAAAACCGTGGCGTCCATGGTCATTCCTCCTTGCGCGGTTCCACCGCTTCCACCAGCAGGGTGATGTTGTCACGGCCGACGATGCGGGCGCTGTCCCCGGCGGCGATCGGGGTCGTGGCGCGCGCCGGCCAGAGCGCGCCCTGGTAGAAGACCTTGCCGCGCTCCGCGCGGGGCTCGATGGCTTCGCGCACCTCGACCACCCGCCCGACCTCCACCTCGAAGCCGTGCTCGGCCTGCCCCTCGAGAACCCGTCCGCGGAACACCTTCTGCAGCAGGCGCCGCAGCAGCGCCAGCAGCAGCAGCGACGAGGCGAGGAAAAAGACGAGCTGCGCGGCCGGTGTCGGCGTCAGGCCGAGGGCGGTGGCCAGGGCGGTCAGCAGGGCGCCGCCGCCGAAAAATATGATCACCAGGCCGGGCATGAAGAGCTCGAGGAAGAGCATGGCGATGCCGGCCAGCACCCAGAGCAGCTCGGGGGTGAAGAAATGGTTCATGGGCACCTCCCGGGCGTCACTCTACCCCGGCCGGGACGGCTTGTCAATGTCCGGCGGCGAGCGCCTGCGCCAATCGCCGGCGCCAGGGATTGTCCTCGTCTCCGCCCTGGGCATAGACGGCGGCGATGCGCCGGTAGGCCTCGGCCGACGGTTGCCCGTTCTTCTCGAGGCACTCCGCCTGCAGCCAGAGGGCGGGCGGGTAGGCGGGGTTGAATCGCAGCGCCCGTCCGGCCTCGGCCAGCGCGCCGCGAATGTCTCCCTGGCGCAGCAGGTAGCGGCCGTATTCGCTGACGAAAAAGGGGTAGTTGTAATAGGTGATCCAGAAGGAGAGCTGGGACTTCATTTCGAGCAGCCGGCGGAACAGGCGCTCGCTCTCCTCCGTGCGGCCCTCGCGCTCGGCGATCAGCGCCGCCAGGTGCAGGCCGTACTTGAGGGCCGGGTGGAAGTTGCGGCGGTCCAGGCGATGCCGGGTCCGCAACTGCTCCAGCCACAGCCAGTCTTCCTGGGCTCCCGGCCAGTCGCCCGCTTCCAGCCTCAGCAGGCCGCGCAGCCAGTGACCCTCGGCGGAGGAGTCGATGAGCTCCGGCGAATCGTAGAGCCGCAGCGACTCCCCGGCCAACTGCAGCGCCCGGCGCGGGTCTCCGCTCTCGCGGGCGGCGAAGGCGCGCTTGCCGAGCGCGTCGGCCTGCTCCTTGCGGCCGCCCCCGGAGCGGCGCACGTAGTCGTCCAGGTAGCCCGCCAGGGGCCGGAAGGAGGCGCGCAGAATGGCGATATCGGCCAGAGTCAGGTTGGGCCAGTACATGGCCGGGTCCTGGCTCAGGGCGTAGACCTTGCAGTTTTCCGCCTGGACGTATTCCCCCTCGTAGAAGTGGCCGTCACCCAGGGAGTCGAAGGAGTTGGGGGTGTTGTCGATGGCCTTGTACTTCTCGAAATACTCGATGGCCAGCCGGTGGTCGCCGAGATAGGAGTGACAATAGCCCATGTGGTTGAGCGCGTCGGCGTAGCCGGGGTCGAACGCCAGCGCCAGCCGGTAGGGGGGGATGGCGCGCTCCGCGTCGCCGCAGCGGAAGTAGGCCTCGCCGAGTTGGTAGTAAATTTCTCGGTCGTAGGGCTGCAGGCCCTTCAGCTTCTCGAGGTGGGCGACCTGCTCCTCCAGGCGGAAGAGGAGTTTGGCCCGCAACGCCATCAGGCGCAGGCGCAGGGGCTCGCCCAGGAGGTCGACCCGGGCGACGAGGCGGTTGACGGCGTTGGCGGCGGCCGCGCTGGAGCCGCTGTAATCGTTGAGCAGGGCCCCGAAATAGCCAATGGCCGGCGTCTCGCCGCCGATCCGTTCCGCCTGCCGCAACGACTGCAGGGCCGGGCCGTACTCCTTGCGGTCCCACTGGCGCTTGCCCCGGAAGAAGCTGCGGAACGCCTTCCAGTCGGAGCCGAACATGCCGGCCAGGAGCTTGGGCGGTTTCGCCCCGCCGTCGGGGAGGAGCAACTGCTGCACCCGCCTGGCCAGGGTATCGACCTGGTCGGTCAGCAGCGAATTGCGCTCCTTGCCGGGAATGAAGAAGGGCGGCGGCTGGTCGCGGCCGGAGCCGCGCAGCCGGGCCTCGATGTTGATCTTGTCACCGGCATGGGTCAGGGTGCCCCCCAGCACGTAGTGGGCGCGGAATCCGGAAAAAAGCTTCTTCAAATCATCCGCCTCGACCAGACGGCGCGCGGTCGCCGCATCGACCAGGTGCACGCCCTCCAACTGGCCCAGGGCCTGCTCGAGCAGGAACCCCACCTCCTGCTCCAGCCCCCCTTCTCCGGTCCGGTTCTGGAATTCCTCCAGCTGGATGCAGACGACCCTGGCCGGGGGGGGGACGACGGCGCCGGGAGGCTTCGTTCTCCACACCAGCAGGGCTCCGGCGGCCCCCAGCAGCAGCGGCGCCATGGCCAGCCACCACCAGCGGCGCCGGCGGGTGCCGGAGCGCAGCGCCTCGGTGGAGGCTTTCTGGCGCTTGATGCGCCGCACCAGCTCGGCCAGGTTCTCGCTGGCTGCCGCTCCGCCGCCCTCCGCCTCGCGCAGCATGCGTTGCTGTTCGCCGGGGCTGAGAATCTCCGTTGCCGCCGGCGCCGGGCTGCCGCCGGCGCCGCGCAGCCCGGCGAGCTGACGCTGCAGCCCGTCGCGCACCTCGGCCATGGAGGCGAACCGCTCGCGCATGTCCTTGCGCAGGCAGCGGAGAACCAGCTCGGCCAGGGAGGGCGGCACCTCCCTGGAGAAGGCCACGTCGCGGTGCAGGATGTTGTACAGGGTGGCGATGGTTTCGCCGTCGCTGAACGGGTTGCGGCGTTCGATCATCTCGAAGAGGACCACGCCGAAGGAGAAGATGTCGCTGCGCCCGTCCAGTTCATGGCCCCGCGCCTGCTCGGGCGACATGTAGGCGACGGTGCCCAGAACCACGCCCTTCTCGGTCAGGTCGTCCCCGCCGCGGCGGTCGCCGGCGTTCGGCTCCGCGCCCGGCTTGGCCAGTCCGAAATCGAGGATTTTCACCTTGCCGTTGCGGTCCAGCATGATGTTGGCCGGCTTGATGTCGCGGTGGATGACCCCCTGGGCGTGGGCTTCCACCAGCCCGTCGGCGGCCTGCAGCGCGATTTCCAGCACCTTCTCCAGGCTCAGCGGCTGCAGCTGGATCAGCTGGTCGAGGGAGACGCCGTCCACGTACTGCATGATGATGTACTCGCGATCGCCCTCCTGGGCGACCTCGAAGACGGTGCATATGTTGGGGTGGTCCAGGCGCGAGGCCATCTGCGCCTCGCGCAGGAAGCGGCCGCGGGCGTCGGCGTCGCTCAGGGCGTCGCCGCCGATGCTCTTGATCGCCACCCGGCGCTGCAGCTTCTGGTCCTCGGCCAGGAAGATCTCGCCCATGCCGCCGCGGCCGATGGCCTTCAACAGCGTGAAACGGCCGCCCAGGATGGAATCGGGAAAGTAGTGGCGCTCGGAGATCTGGGTGACGTCGGCCGACCACGGCACGGCGTCCCCAGGACGCATCCCGGCCAGGTCGGGAAGCGGCTCGCCGCAGCGGGCGCAGCTGCCATGGTCGGTCGGGTTGTCGAAACCGCAGCGAGGGCAGGTCATCGGGCCATTGTAGCAGATGTCGCCGGTCTGGCGCAAATGGCCGGACCCCCAGTGGCTTGACTTTTCGGCCTCCTTTGAGCATAGTGGCGGCGCATGTCCGCCGCTCGAACCGCCCGTTGCCTCCTGCTGTGCGCCCTGCTGGCCGCCGCCTCCGCCTGCGGCGGGGAATCGGACGAGACGCTCGTCCGACGCCTGGTCGACGAGGTGGCGGCAGCCGCGGAGAAGGGGGATGCCGGCAGGCTGGAGGCGGTCCTGGCCGCCTCCTATCGTGACGACGAGGGCCGTGACCGCGCCGCCACGGCAGCCCTGCTGCGGGACACCCACGCCCGCCTGCGCGGCATCGTGGTGCACGTTCTGGAGGTGCGCATCGAGGCGCTGCGACCGCCCGACGCGCTGCTGGAGGCCGACGTGGCGCTCTCCAGCGGCGCCGCCGAGGCGCTGCGGCGCATCGTCCGCTTCAGCGGCGAATGTTATCGATTCCGCTGCCGCCTGCTGCGCGAGAGCGGCACCTGGCGGGTCGCCGGCGCCGGGTGGCTCCCCGTCGACACCTCGGATCTGACGGGATCGGCCGCCCGGACCCTTCGCCAGCTGTTCCCGCTGTTGTAGGAGGGAGACCCCATGAAACTGAGCTGCCCGGATTTCCAAGAGGGGGGACCGATTCCCGCCCGCTTCACCTGCGACGGCGCCGATGTGTCGCCGGGGCTGGAATGGAGCGAACCTCCGGCCGGCACCCGCTCGCTGGCCCTGCGCTGCGACGACCCCGACGCCCCGGTTGGAAACTGGGTGCACTGGCTGATCTTCAACATTCCGCCCACCAGCCTGCGCCTCGCCGAAAACCAGCCCAAGCAGAAGGTACTGGGCAACGGCAGCCGCCAGGGCATGAACGACTTCCGCAACGTCGGCTACGGCGGCCCCTGCCCCCCGCGCGGCACCCACCGCTACCTCTTCCGGATCGCCGCCCTGGACACGATGCTGGATCTCGCCGCCGGCGCCAGCGAGGCGCAACTGCTGGCGGCCATGCAGGGCCATGTGCTCGCGGAAGCGGAACTGACCGGCCGCTACGGTCGATGAGCGCGCCCGACCCATGAGCCGGGCCTTGTCCTTCATCCTCTTCCTGACCGTCGTGCTGGCGGTGTATGGCGGCATGCACCTCTTCGTCTACCAGCGCATCGCCAACGGGCTCGGTCTCGGCAACGGCTGGCGGCTGGCCCTGAAGATCGGGTTGGCGGTGGCGGCGCTCACCTTCATCCTGGGCGAGGCGGGCAGCCGCTTCGCCTGGGTGCAGCCGCTGCTCGCCGCCGGCTCCACCTGGCTCGGGGTGCTGGCGATCGCGGTGTCCGCCTTCCTGCTGGAAAGGCTGGTGGCTCTCGTCGGCTGGGGATCGGCGCGCAACCGCACCCTGGCGGCGCTGGCGGCCGTGCTGCTGGTCTCCGCCTGGTCCCTGTTCAACGGCCTGCGGCCGCCGGTGGTGCGCAGCCACACCGTTTCTCTGCCCGGTCTGCCGGCCGGGATGTCCGGCTTCTCCATCGTGCAGGTCAGCGACCTGCACCTGGGCAGCCTGCGCGGCGCGCGCTGGCTGGCCGGGATCGTCGCCGCCGTGAACCGGCTGCGCCCCGACCTGGTGGCGGTCACCGGCGACCTGCTCGACCGCGATGTCTGCGCCGGCAGCGACGTCTGCCAGGCGCTGGCCGAGCTGCGGGCGACGCACGGCGTGGTGGCCGTCACCGGCAACCACGAATTCTATGCCGGCATCGACGCCTTCCTGGAGGTGGCCCGCCGGTACGGCTGGACGGTGCTGCGCAACCGCTCGGTCGAAATCGGCGGATTGGTCGTGGCCGGGCTGGACGACGACGCCGGGAGACAGATGGGCGGCCCCGGCCCCGACCTGCGGGCCGCCCTGGCCGGGGTGGAGCGGGGCCGCCCGTGCATCCTGCTCTATCACCGTCCCACCCGCTTCGCCGCCGCCCGCGCCGCCGGGGTGGAGCTGCAGCTCTCCGGCCACACCCATGCCGGCCAGGTGCCGCCCATGGATCTCCTGGTGTTCTTCGCCTACCGCTTCCCGGCCGGCCTCTACCGGCGCGAAGCGGCGACCATCCACACCTCTCCCGGCACGGGGACCTGGGGGCCGCCGATGCGCTTTCTCTCCCGGTCCGAGATCACCCGGCTGGTCCTGCAGCCGGTGAACCCGGAGGGAGCGGAAGGAACAGCCTCAGCGCAGTAGCCGGCGGAGTCGGTCGAAGGGCCGGGTGGCCGGCGGCGGCCGCAGAGTGCCTTTCCGGCCCGGATCCGGTGCCAGCACCAGCAGCTGCCAGGTGGAATCGGCGTGGATGAAACCGGCGCTGCGCACGCCGTCGAGCGGCAGCGGAGGGAAATCGCGGCCGAAGACGAGGTAGGCTTCGGGGTAGGCGTGCAGCCGGCGGCCCATCAGCACGCCCTCTTCGAGATACTTGGCGCGGGCGCCGCCGAAGTAGCTCAGCGCGCCGGCGATTTCCATGTAGGGCGGGGGAACGAAGAAAATGGCCTGCGGCCCGGCCAGGCGCCGCACCGCCTCGGTCAGCCGGCGCGCATCGCCCATGCGCTCCGCGCGCGCCCAGGCGACCGCCGCGAACTCCATGGCCAGCAGCAGGACGGCGGCGGTGTTCAGCAGCCGCCAGGCGAGCGGACGGCTGACGTAGAGCCCCTGCCAGAGCGGAAAAGCGAGCAGCAGGACGAACGGGGCCAGGGGGGCCAGCATGTAGTTGGGGAAGCCCCAGGGCAGGATGACGAGAACGTACGAAAGCGCTCCCAGAGGGATCAGCAGGGCCAGCGGCTGCTCCGGGGCGCGCCGCCCCCGCTGCCGCCACAGGAGCCAGCCGAGCGCCACCAGGGCGAGCAGGCACACCGCCTGGACGGCCTTCGGCGCGGATAGCCACTGGCCGAGCAGAAGGCGCGGCTTCAGCCGCTGGCCGTAGCGGGCGGTGTAGCCGCCGAGGTGGTTCGAGATGAACAGGTAGAAACCGGCGGAAACCGCGGCGTAGGCTCCGAGGACGAAGAGGGAGCGGCGCCGGTTCGCGGCGCCGGAGAACAGGTCGGCGGTGGCGAAGAGGACGTAGGCCAGGCCCAGGAAGACCATCGTCGACTTGGTGGCCAGTCCGGCCAGGAATGCGGCCAGAGCGAGCAGGAAATCGGCGGGACGCCCCCGCCGGTAGAACCGCTCGAGGGCCAGGATGGAGAGCGGCGCGAACAGCAGGAGAAATTTCTCCTGCAGCGAGACGTACATGAACACGTTGAACAGGGGGGTGAAGAAGAGGAAGGAAAGCGGGAAAGCGAAGGCGGCGGCCCCCGCCAGCGGCGGCGGGGAGCGGAAGAGGCGGGCGGCGAGCGTCCCCCAGAGGGCCAGCACGGCCATGTTGAAAAGGGCCATCAGCACGTAGAGCGCCAGCGGGCGGACGGCAAAGAGCGAGTAGGCGGCGGTGATCCACAGGTAGTAGCCGGGACGGAAGGTGCCGATGTGCTTCAGGTCAAGCGTCACCACCCGCCAGTACTCGGCGGCCGGGTCGGCGGACGAGCGGATGCGTTGGGCGATCTCCAGGTTCTGGGCGTCGTCCATCAGCCCCCAGCCCGGCCTCTGCACCAGCAGGGCGGCGATCCAGGCGGCGGTGAAGAGCAGGAACAGCAGCAGCGGAAGGCGCTTGGCCGGCTGGCGCTCCGCTGCGAAGGCGGCAGGGGCTCTGGAGACAGCCACGGGGGACGGCATGGGCGAATTGTAGGGAAGTCGCCGCTCCCTGTCAAACGGTTGAAAAAGCGGCGCCCGGGGATTATAATCGTGCCGGTGGATCGGCCGCCGGATAGCGGGTGCGGGCGGACACCGGGGCGAAAACATGTTCAAGAAGATGGTGGTGGTCCTGTTGCTGGCGGCATTCGCCGCCGTCGCCGGGCAGTTCCTGACGGTGGGATTGATGAAAGCCAACCTGCTGGCCCGGCCCGACTTCCTCTCCCAGGCGCTGGGCGCCGTCAAGAAGGGCGACAAGGTGGAGCTCCTGCAGGAGAGCGAGGGCTGGGTGCTGGTCAAGGGGCCCTCCGGACTGAAGGGATACCTTCACAAGTCGGCCGTGGTCTCCCAGCGCGGCGATCCACTCAAGGGCCTGCTTCCCGGCCAGAAGGGCGCCAGCCAGGACGAGGTGGCCCTCGCCGCCAAGGGCTTCAACGAGGCCAACGAAAAGCGCATCCGCGACTCCAGGGGCTTCAACTTCGCCGACCTGGAGTGGGTCATGGCCCAGGGGGCCGACCCGGCGGCGCTGGCGGCGTTCGCCGCCGAGGGGAAACTCCAATGAACGCCCGTCGCGATCTTCGGTTCCGGGCTCTCTGGATGCTGCTCCCCGCCCTGCTGCTCCTCGCCTTCAAGCTGCCGGTCAACCTCAAGAAGGCGAAGCAGGCCGCCGGCGTGGTGGCCAACGCCACCCACAAGATCACGGAGGAGGAGGAGTACTACATCGGCCGGGCCGTGGCCGCCAACCTGCTCGGCCAGTACCCGCTGCTGAAGAACGCCGAGGCGGGCCGTTACCTCAACCTGGTCGGCCAGCTGCTCGCGGTGCGCAGCGGGCGGCCGCAGACCTTCGGCGGCTACCACTTCGCCATGCTGGACTCGGAAGAGATCAATGCCTTCGCCGCGCCCGGGGGGATCGTGCTCCTGACCCGGGGGTTGGTGAAGACGGCCGGCAGCGAGGACGAGCTGGCCGCGGTGGTGGCCCACGAGGTGTGCCACGTGGTGGCCCGCGACGCCGTGAGGGCCATCAAGTCGGAACGCATGAAGGCGCTGGGCATGTTCACCGCCCAGGAGATGGCCGGCTCCTCCAGCAAGGTATTCGAGGTGTTCCAGAACTCGATCGCGGACATCTCCAACACCCTGCTGCAGAAGGGCTATTCGCGCGGCCAGGAGAAGGACGCCGACCTCGCCGCCCTCGACCTGCTGGCCGCCGCCGGCTACGACCCGAACGCCCTGCGGCGCATGCTGGAGAAGATGCAGGCTTTCGAAACCAAAAAAGCGAAGGTCTATTCCGCCCACCCCCGCTGCAAGGACCGGCTGAAGTACGTTGGCGAAAAGCTCGGTGCCGCCGCCAACCCGGCGTCGACACTCCGCCAGAAGCGGTTCGCCGCCTTCCTGCAGAAAAGCGGCATTTGACCCGCCGACTGCTGCCCGCGCTGGCCGTCCTGGCCCTGGTCGCCCTGCTGCAGGTTCTCTTCCTGGGCGACGTGGAAAACCGGGTCTACGACGGCAAGGTGCGCCTGTTCAGCCGGGTCGAAGCCCTGCCGGTGGTCCTGGTGGCCATCGACCAGGGCAGCATCGATTTCTACGCCAGGAATTTCCAGGTCACGTGGCCGTGGCCGCGCAGTCTCTACGGCCGGGCGATCCGGTTCCTGAAGGGCGCCGGAGCCCGACTCGTCGCCCTGGACATGATCTTCAGCGAGGCCAGCCCGTTCGAGGGCGAGGACGGCCGCCTGGCTGCCGAGATGGCGGCCGCCGGCAACGTCGCCCTGCCGCTCTTCTTCAGCGAGAGGGGGGGAGCGGCGCCGGCCGCGGAGCGCTTCGCCCTGGGGGCGCCGCCGTCCCGGCCGGCGCTGCCGCGGCGCGACGGCGTGCAGGCCCCCGCCGCAACGCTGCTGCCGGCGCTGGCCGCCGCCGGCAACGCCTCCGACCGGCCCGACGCCGACGGCGTCTACCGCCGCCTGCAGCAGCTGGTCGTCCACCGCGGCCGGGTCTTCCCCTCGTTCTCCCTGGCCATGGCCACTTTCCTGCGCCACGGCTACGACGCCGGCCGCCTGCCGCTGGACCGCGACGGCACTCTGAAGGTCCACTTCTACAAGCCGGCCAGCTTCCCGGTCTACGCCATGGACGAGGTGATCCAGTCGCAGGTGCTGCTGGAAGAGGGCCGGCCGCCGGTTCTCGACCCGGCCCTCTTCCAGGGCAAGGCGGTGATCATCGGCGCCACCGCCCCCGGCCTGCTCGACATCCGGCCGACGCCGCTCGACGGCCGCGCCCCCGGGTTCCGGCTGCACGCCACCGCCCTGGCCAACCTGTTGCGGAACGAGACCGTGCGCAGGCCGCCCCCGTGGCTCCTGGGAGCGCTGCTGGCCCTGCTGCTGGGCGGGTTGGCCTGGCTGTTGGAGCGCAGCCGCGGGGTGACCCAGCGCGCCCTGGTCGGCTTCGCCGTGGCCCTGCTGGTCGTCGCCGCCTGCCTGCTGCCCTTCGCCTGGCGCGTCGACCTGCCGCTGCTTCCGCCGCTGGCCGGAGTGGCGCTGCTCTCCACCTGGGACGTCTGGTCGCGCTACCGGCGCGCGCGGCGCGACAAGCTGGTCATCCAGAACGCGTTCCAGAACTATCTCTCCGATTCCCTGCTGCAGCAGATCATGGAAAGGCCGGAGGCCCTGAAGCTGGGCGGCGAGAAGAAGCCGGTGACGGTGTTCTTCTCCGACCTGGCCGGGTTCACCTCCTTCTCCGAGACGATGAGCCCGGAGGAACTGGTGCGCGTGCTCAACCTCTACCTCGAACGCATGACCGCCATCCTGCGCAGCCACGACGGCTACCTGGACAAGTTCGAGGGAGACGCCATCATGGCCTTCTGGGGCGCGCCCCTGGCGGTGGACGACCCGGCCGGCAAGGCCATGGGGGCGGCGCTCGACTGCCAGACGGCGCTTGCCCGGTTCAACGACGAGTTCTCGACCCAGGGGCTGCCGCGCCTGGCCATGCGCATCGGCATCAACAGTGGAGAGGTGGTGGCCGGAAACATCGGCGCCCTGGGACGCAAGATCAACTACACGGTCATCGGCGACGCGGTCAACCTGGCCTCCCGCCTGGAGGGCATCAACAAGCCCTACGGCACCTCGATCATTTGCGGGTCGGCCAGCCGCGCGTTGTGCCCCGGAGGCATGGCCTTCCGCCACCTGGACCGGGTGCGGGTCAAGGGCAAGGCCATCCCCGAGGAGATCTACGAGGTGGTGGGCCGTGCGGGAGAAGTGGGCGAGGAGAGGCGGCGGGCCATCGCCGCCTTCGAGGAGGCGCTGGAGCACTACTTCGTCGGCGACTTCGCCCGGGCCGCCCCCCTGTTCGCACGGCTGAGCGGCGACGACCGCGCGTCCGCCCTCTTCGCCCAGCGTTGCCGCTACCTCATCGAGAACCCCCCGGAGCGCTGGGAAGGCGTCTGGACCTTCCACGAGAAGTGACCATGACCGACCTGCAGGCCGTGCTCGACGTCCGGAACCTGGAGAAGTCCTACGACGGGCGCCGCGCCCTCTCCGGCCTCAGTTTCCGTCTCGCCCCGGGCGAGGTCTACGGCCTGCTCGGCCCCAACGGCGCCGGCAAGACCACCACCCTCAAGATCCTGGCCGGCCTGCTCACCGCCGACTCCGGATCGGTGACCGTGGATGGGCGCTCCCTGCGCCGCGACGACCGCGAGCTGCGAAAGCGCATCGCCTACGTGCCCGACCAGCCCTTCCTCTACTACAAGCTCACCGGCGAGGAGCACCTCCACTTCTTCGCCGACCTCTACGAGGTCCCGGAGAAGGGACGGCAGGAAAAGGCCGACTTCCTCTTCGGCTACTTCGAGTTCGACGAGTACCGGTACGAGCTGGTCGAGCACTACTCGGCGGGCACGCGCCAGAAGCTCCTCCTGGCCCAGGCCCTGCTGGTGGAGCCCCGGCTGCTCCTTCTCGACGAGCCCCTCACCTCCATCGACCCCCTGGTGGGGCGCAAGTTCAAGCTCCTGCTGCGCGAGACCGCGGCCCGGGGCACGGTGGTCCTCTTCGCCACCCACATCCTCTCCCTGGCTCAGGACGTGTGCCGGCGCATCGGGGTCATCACCAACGGGACCATCGTGGCCGAGGGGGCGGTGACCGACCTCCTGTCCCAGGCCGGCCCGGGCGGCCTCGAGGA
>CAYZNT010000044.1:0-13948 GCA_964479735.1 uncultured Clostridia bacterium | reverse complement strand
GGGAAAAGCAGCGCTACGGGGATTCGAACCCCGGTTTAGTGACTGAGAATCACCCGTCCTAACCCCTAGACGATAGCGCCGCCCGGGAAACGTGTGGCTGGGATGTAGGGACTCGAACCCCAATAATATGATCCAGAGTCATATGTCCTACCATTGGACGACATCCCAGCACAAGGGGGCATTATACCCAAAGAGATCGGGGGTTGTCAAGAGTCGTGGTCTGCCAGGAAGCCGATTCGGGCGGGCTTCACCGGCGGGCGGACCACGGGCGGGGGGATCTCCGCGCCGTCGCGCCCGGTGAGAGTTTCGAGCAGGGCGGTGACCATGGGGCCGCAGGTGCGGCCCTGGCAATCCCCCATCCCGGCCCGGACCGGCACCTTGAGGGCGGCGTGGGAGTCGTAGCCTTCGTCCACCGCTTGGCGCAGCTCGCCGATGGTCACGTCCTCGCAGCGGCAGGCGATGGTGTCGTCGGGAATCTCCGCCCAGGCCGCCGCCGGGATGCGGTAAAGGTGGTTGAAGAAGTGGCCGAAGCGCAGGTGCCGCCGGCGCCGGGCCTGGAGGCGATTCCATCGTGGCCCGGCCTCGCCCGTCTTCACCTCCCCCAGTTCCTCCAGGATGGCCAGGGCGGCGAGGTGCCCCTCGGTCGCGGACTTGAGGGCGCCGGCCACCCCGGTGATCTCGCCGGCGGCGCAGATCCCGGGGATGGAGGTCTCCAGCCGCTCGTTCACGCGCACGATCCAGCCGCCCAGGTCGGCGCGGTGCTCCAACTCGCAGCCGGCCAGCTGGGCCAGCTCGGTGTTGGGGGCGAAGCCGTATCCGGTCGCCAGGAAGCGGGCCGGGATCGCCTGCTCGCTGCCGGGAACGGCGCATCCCCGGCCGTCGACGCGCACCGTCACCGCCTCCTCGATCCGGCCGTCGCCGCGCGCCTCGCGGATGCGCGTGGAGTGGCGCAGCGGGACGCCGGAAGCGGCGAGCCGGGCCATGATGCGCAGCCCCTCGGCGAGCTTGGCCGGCTGGAACGGGAGCTGGGCGAGCAGGGGCAGCTTGTCCCCCAGCGGCGTCGCCTCGAGCACGGCCCTCACCTTCATGCCGTGCCGCAGGCACTCGGCCGCCGCCGCCATCAGGAACAACCCCGAGCCGGCCACCAGGACCTCCCCGGCCGGAAGCAGACCGTGGCTCTTGAGCAGCACCTGCACCGCGCCGGCGGAGACCACCCCGGGCAGGGTCCAGCCGGGAAACGGCAGGAAGCGCTCTCGCGCCCCGGTGGCCAGGAGGAGGTGGCGGGGGCGCAGGGTACGCGCCGGCTTCCCCTCCTCTTCGACCAGGATCTCGTTGCCGGGATAGACGGCCAGGATGCGGGTGCGGTTGAGCACCTCGATACGGCGCCCGCGAACGCCGGCGACGAAGCGGAAGCCCTGGCGCTTGACCGGATCCGCGTGGGCGCGGCTCCCGCCCCACTCCGCTGGCGGGCGCCGCAGCAGCTGGCCGCCCACGTGCACGTTCTCGTCCAGCAGGGTGACGGGAACTCCGCGGTCGGCCAGGTCGCAGGCGGCGACGATGCCGGCGAACCCGGAGCCGGCGATGACCACCGGCGGGCGGCCGATGTCAGCCATCGGTCGTCACCTCCATGCCGTCGGCCACCTCGTGCATGCAGGCGCGCCGGTTGGGCACGCCGTCGATGGTCACCAGGCACTCGTAGCAGACCCCCATCCCGCAGAGCGGGCCGCGCGGTTCCCGGCGCAGGTGGCTCCGGCGAATGGCCACCAAGCCCGAGGCCAGCAGGGCGGCCAGCACGCTCTCGCCGCGGTAGGCGATGCACGGCCGGCCGTTGACGCGGATGGTCAGCGGCGCGCCGCGCTCCAGCCCCGGGTCGCGCCGCGGCCCGGTGGCGCCGCCGGCGGAACGGGTCATCTCGTCCTTTTCAGCTCGAGGTCGAGCGAGGCCGAGGTGCGGCCTCCGTCGCCGTCGGTGACCAGGAAGCGGATGGAGACGATCGGGCCGAAGCGGGCGGCGACCTCCTCGGTGACGTCCCAGGCGAGCTGACCGGTGGCGGGGTCGATCACGATGCCGGCGTCCAGGGGGGCGATCAGGTCGTAGCTCAGCGTGTCTCCGTCGGCGTCGGAGGCGCCGATGGCGTAGGTGAAGCGGCCGGGAAGGGAGAAATCGTTGGTCGGAATCGGCTCGATCCGGGGCGGCGAGTTGGCGATGCGTTTCATCTGGCTCCGCTCCCAGAGCGTCTCCTGGCCCTGCATGCGCGCCCTCACCTCGCACCAGACCCACTGCTTCTTGTTGAAATAGGTGCTCAGCAGCGTGGCCCCCGACGCGTCCTCCACCGCATTTTCGTTGACGAACCAGCGGTAGTCGAACTCGACCTCGGCCCCCTCCGGAACGCCGCGGACCTCGGGCTCGGCCGTGAGGTCGGTGCCGGTGGTGGCGGTTTCGGGTGAGATGCGCACCCGGGTGACCATGAACGTCTCGATGGAAGGAGCCGCCTGGCCGGCGGTTGCCGGGCGGGGGGCGCGGCGTGGAGCCGCGGCCGGAGCGACTCCCGATTCCTGCGGCGGCGGGCCCCCGCAGCCGATCATGACCGCGATCCCCAGCAGCGCCAGAACCAGCCAACCCATCGCATGTCTCATCTCTGCCTCCGCGAGCCCGACCGGCTCCTCCCATTATAGACCAGTGGAAAGGCGTTGCAAAGGGAGGGGGTGCCGGCGGCGGGTCCGGATGACCCCGCCGCCGGGTATGACCAGAAACCCGGGTTCCGGCCTACTTCTTGTTCTCCAGCCACATCAAGGGGCCGAAGATGTTCGACAGGTTGATCATCTCCGGGTTGGATATGGAGAATCCGCCCGGGGTCGAGCCGCCGAAGTAGATCACGTATTTCCCGCTCGACAGCAAACCGAAGCCGAGGATCTTGCCCGGCTGGGTGCTCGGCTCGCTGATGGTGATGACGCCGTTGGAGTTGTTGACCTTGAAGCGGTAGATGTAGTGGGTGCCGGTCACCCGCGCCTCGGTGCAGGAGTTTTCCGTGACAACTTCCTCTATGGAGACCGGGGCGAAGGTGTTGAAGTAGATCGTGTTGTTGATGAAGATCGGGGTCGGCTCGTAGAAGACTTCGTGGTCCTGGTTGGTGTAGGTGAACCAGAAGCCGCTGTAGGAGGTGAGGTTGAAGGAGTAGTCGTCCGTGTCGGGGGTGTCGGTGAAGAGCGAGGTGATCTCCTTCAGGTCTCCGATGTCGAGCGGAGAAGAGATGGCGCCGTTGTCGACGAAGGCGATGAACTGGCCGGTGAGGTTGTCGAAGTTCGAGGAGGCGTCGGTATGGGTGAGCTGGGAGCGCCGCCCGGTGCCGATGAAGATCCAGAGGTTGTAGGAGGCGTCGTAGCCCAGGGTGGGCGCCAGGAACATGGTCTGGGAATTCTCCGCCTGGAAGATCTTGGTCGGCACCCAACCCAGCGGCGAACCGCCGGTGTTGATCTTCCATATCGAGCCGCCGGCCTCGCCGGTGCGGTAGTCCCCGGTCTGGACGACGTACATGTAATCGGTGATGCCGTCGTTGTTGGCGTCCAGCAAGGCCGGGGAAGCGGTGATGGCGGTCTGGAAATTGACGTTGGTGTGGGTGTAGACGCCGGATGCCACGGAGTCGGCGGTGGTGGCGCCGTAGATCCAGCGCTTCACCACCTGGCCGGAGGTGGAGTTGCCGAACACCTTCAGCAGGTAGAGGCTCTTGCCCTCCAGGCAGGTGGGATCGACCGTCTCGGTCACCGGCACCTCGGTGAAATTGTAGCCGCCGGCCAGGGCCACGCCGGTGAAGGTGGTGTTGCCGTCGTTGAAGTCGGCGATCACCGGCCGGGCCTCGGTGTAGGCCATGAGCGGGGAGGTGAACTCCCACAGGAATTCCGGGTCCTCGGGGTCGGTGACGTCGAGGGCGGCGTAGCTCTTGCCGCCGACGCCCATGCCGAAAATGAGCACGGTGTGCCAGTCGCCGTTCGCGTCCTTGACGTCCTTGGCGATGGCCTTGCCGTCCACGTAGTAGCGGTAGAACTCCGGCCGGTCGATGGAGGAGACCACCGGGGTCAGGTTCTTGATCTTGGTGAGGTGCGAGGGCATGACGAAGCCCCACAGCTCCTGGCCGGTGCTGGCGTTGATGCAGTGGATCATGCCGTCGTTGGTGCCGATGTAGATGGCTTCCGTCCGGTTCACGTTGTCGTCGTAGAACTCCTTGTAGGAGGAGTCGAAGTAGGTCTTCCACTGGATCGGCTTGCCGACCACCACCGGGTTGAAGTGGAAGACGTCGCCCAGCTTGTAGTTGGGGTCGTAGCCGTTGGCGCCGCGGATGAAATTGACCACCGTGTCTCGCTGCGCGTCGTTGGCGACTCCCAGGTCGGTGAAGGCGATATTGGAGGTGTCGAAAGCCACCCGGGCTCCGCCCTTGAACGTGTAGATCGTGCGGCTCGCGGCGGTGGCGCTGAGCAGGGAATCATAGGCGTCCCACTCGTCCTGGTTCAGGTCGGTGGGGAAGTTGCCGCTTTCGTCCAGCTCGTAGGCCTTGAGGTGGCCCTCCCAGATGGTATGGCCGTTGCGCGGGATGAAGGTGGCGATGTACCCGAACAGGTCGCCGGTGAAGGACTGCTTGGGGGCGGCGAAGGAGGTGAACATCATCTCCTGCTCCAGCATCAGGATGGAGTCGATGGCCGCCTGCAGGGAGGCGGAGAGGTCGTCGAAGTTGCTGGAGGTGAAGAACTGGCCGCCTCCGTTGTCGGCCGTGCGCCGCAGCATGTCGTTGTCGGCGTTGAAGCCGATGGCGTAGGTGCGGATGTTCTGGTCGCCCGGCCATCCGCCGTTGAGCGAGGTGCCGTAGAGGGAGTCGGGCATCATGTCCTGGTGGAAGAGGAAGTAGGCGACGTCGTCGAGCCAGTCGGTGCCGTTGCTGTACCAGCAGGTCTGGTAGGGGCAGTAGTCGCGGCTGGCCGAGCCCGGGGCCGGGTTGGTGTCGTAGGTGCCGACGTAGTCTCCCCAGCCGTTGGCGTAGTTCCAGGTGTAGACCGGGATGCCGTTTCCGGCCGTGGCTTCCACCGTGCGGGTGACCGGCCGGCTCAGGAAGATGGAGCCGCTGAACTTGGCGTCGGCGAAATTGTCCTGGGTGGACTCGCCGTCGGTCACGATGATCACGTAGTTGCCCTCGCAGGGCGAGGTCATCTTGGAGGTGGAGGGGGCATAGTAGCTGGAGACCGGCCAGAAGCTCTTCTCCCACCAGTTGCTGGAGGAACCGGGCTTGAAGTAACGCCAGACATCGGAGAGCGCCTCGGCCAGCGGAGTCCAGGTCTCCCCGTCCAGGTTCCAGACCGCTTCCTTGTAGTCCTCGAGCAGCTCGTCCTCATCTTCCAGGTCCTGCAGGTCGAAGAGTCTGGCCCCCCCCGCGCTGGCCGAATCGAAGTGGAAAACGCCCAGCTTGACGCTGTCGCGGTTGTCGGTGGCCACCTTGCAGGTGACCTCGCGGGCCACCTGGATGCGGGTGAAGACCCTCTTCACGTTGTTGAGGGCGTCGCAGTTGCAGTTGGAGGGATTGGCGGATGGATCGGTCTGGGAGGGCGTCTGGCTCACGTCGAACGTCCCCCAGAGGGAGAAGTGGGACACCGCCTCGCGCTGGTAGTCGGTGGCGTTGATGTAGAGCCAGCGCAGGTAGTTGATGGCGTAGCGGACGTAGTTGCCGCCGTCGCTGATGCCGTAGAGCCGGATGGCGCGCAGCACGCCGCCGGTGCGGTTGCGGAAGACGAAGAGCCGCTCGTCGTTCAGGAACGTTCCGGTCTTGTTGTCCAGGGTCAGGTAATACTGGCCGGCGCCCGGGTTGTCCTTGGCCGTGATCCTTCCCATCGCCCCCGAGAAGGCGCCGAGCACCCAGTAGTTCACGTACGAGTTGTTGTAGGTGTCGTAATCGACGTCGATATAGGTCCCCGCGTCGGTGTCCATGCCGTCGGAGTCGCTGGTATAGCTCGGCTCGTAGGCGTAGGTGGCGGTCACCATGCGCCCCCGCCACCTCGTGCTGCCAGACTCGGTGAGGACGTCGTTGGAGTTCTGGAAGGTGTACCCGGTGCTGTACTGGACGCGGGGGTTGAACCCGCCGCCGTCCGTGTCCCCCGGTTCGCCGGCGGCGATGCCGTCGACCCCGTTCTTGGGGTAGTAAATGATCTCGTTCATCGAGCCCGAGTTGTCCATCAGCACCATCAGGTTGGGCTTGTTGCGGCGGGTCACCGAGGTGAAGATCTGCTCGTCGTCCCAGGCCGGCAACGCCAGGGTGCAGAGAACCGTCACCAGAAGCGGCAGGATACACTTTTTCATCGCTTCCTCCTCAATACTCGGGTGCCAGCGTGACCAGCACCAGGTCGATCTGCTTGCGCGACGGCAGCGAGTCACGCATTCCCGCCGGCGGCTTGCCCACCGACGAGACCGTCATGAGCCACGGGGCCAGCGAGGCCCCCAGCTCGCCCGACATCTCCACCGAGATTCCCGTGACCGGCGGCGGCCTGAAGGCGGTGAACGCCTGGATCAACTGGGGCGTGGTGTCGTCGATGGTTCCGGTGTAGAACCCGACTCCGGAGTCGATATCGGAAAAGGAGATGATGCCCGGGTTCATGTTGCCGGGCTGCTTGAGCAGGTTCAGCCCGAACTGGGTGCCGGCATCGGCCAGGTAGAAGGCCGTCTTGTCGGCCATGAAGTTGCGCGAGGTGCCGATCTCGGTGCCCGTCTGGGTCAGGCCCGACAGGCCGATCAGGGAGAGGATGAGAACGGCGATCAGCACCAGGATCAGCACCGAGCCGCGTTCGCTGGTTGGGTTCATTGGCGGGCTCCTTAAAACACGTTGCTGAAGTTGCGGATGAAGACTTCGAACTGGATGTAGTTGTAGTGAAAGCGCCCCACCGGGATGGTCTGGGACGCGGTGTCGCCCATCACCGGCTTGTTGTAGGTGATGCCGGATCCGGAGATCTTGTTGGTCTCCTCTTCGGTCCGCATCAAGGCGAACACGCGTGCGCTCTGGATGGTCTTGGTGAAGAAGAGGTTGACGAAGTCGGAGCAGGCCGCCGCGTTCCAGCTGGCCCCGGCGTTGCCGCAGGGGTTGGGGTGGGGGTTCAGGGAGGCCCAGGTCACCGGCGGGTTCTCCTCGGTGATGTACTCGATCTGCAGGTCGACGAGGTTGGGCAGGATGGGCACGGCGCGGTTGGCGGTGGCCGGGAAACTGAAGAGGTCGGCGCCCGCGCCCTCGAAATCGGTGGTCAGGGTCAGGGTGTAGGAACCGTCGTTCTCCGCCCGGGCGGCGAAAAGGTAGAAATAGTTGAGCCTCACGACCGGCCGCCCGACGGGATAGGAGCCGCTGTTTCCCGAGGTGCCCAGCATGCTTTCACTGATGTCGTCGTAGTCTCCCGAGTCGAGCAGCCCGGAGAAGTAGGCCGGGTTGGCGCGGACGGTGAGCTCGGTGTCTCCGGCCCCGGGGGTTTCCGTCACCCGGAACACGTAGTAGCCGTCCGGGCGCATCACCAGCCCGAGATCGTTTTCGCTCCAGGCCACGGTGCCGTCCTGGCGGGTGACCCGGGGGACGTTGACGGTGGTGTCGCCGGGGGTGAAGTCGCCGGTCAGCATGACCATCGCCTGGGGGTCGCCGGCGGCGACGATCAGCCCGTCGGGGGCGCCGGAGTTGTTGAGCGGGTAGAGCCCGTTGAAGGGGATGGTGCTGCCGGCCCCGAGCATGGAGGGCGTGTTGGCCAGGGTCAGCACCGCCCCGGCCGAGCGCAGGGCGTCGGACATCACCTGGGCGATGACCCGCGAACCCTGGTTCATGTCCAGCTTGCGTCCCTCGGTCAGGTGGGTGGTCTGGGTGGTGGTGATCATGGTGTAGATGGCGATGACCACGAAGAGCAGGATGGTCGAGGCCACCAGCACCTCGGGCAGGGTCATGCCGTGCTGCCTGCGCAGGCGGTTCATGGTCTCACCCTCAGGGTGGTCAGCTCGACGGGGTTGGTGTTGGCGGCGCCCATCGACCGCCAGGTGACGGTGGAGCGCAGGGTGCTGATCTCCATCCCCCACTCCACCAGCAGCACGCGGCGGTATTCAGGATAGTTCAGGTCCTGGCCGTAATCGATAACGGCGGTCGCGGAGGCGCCGTCGTAGAGGGGCAGCTGGGCGTTGTAATCGACCCGTTTCAGCAGCTCCAGGCCGTCCTCGGCGAACTGCACCGCCTTCGTGTGGTGCTGGGTGAAGGAGTTGAAATTCACGTTGGCGGTGGTCATGGTCATCACGCCCACGGCGACGAACGAGAGGAGGGTCACCGCCACCAGCACTTCGATGAGCGAAAAACCGGTCTTGTCAGTTGAATTGATGGGAAACACGGATGCCTCCGTAGGGGAAGAAGACGATGGTCAGCAGATCATTGACGTTCCCGCGCGGCGAGGTCAGCTGGATGGTCTGGGTGCCGTAGGGCAGCCGCGTGTCGGGGTGGACGATCATCCCGATCGGCGTGATGGCGAAGCCGTCGTTGTCGTTGGGGGTCTTGGCGATGGTGACGGTGGGCGGGGAGTCTTCGCTCCAGACCGACGTCCACGCCCCGCCCTGCAGTGTCGACATGCCGTAGGTGCGGGCGGAGAAATCGAGCCGCACCGGCAGGTTGGAGGTGGAGGCGCGCTGCTTGGCCTGGTAGAAGAGGGACGTGATCTCGCGGCCGGTGTCGCGCAGCGTCCAGCGGTCCTTGTTGCGCAGGCTGTAGTTCAACCCCAGCGCGGCGAAGAGGCCGATCAGGGCGATGACGATCAGAAGCTCGATCATCGAGAAGCCGTTTCGTCCTTTTTTCATTCCCATGGTGGACACTCCCTTTTGTTGAAGCATTTTCAATACCAAGCCGTCTGGTTGGCGCCCGGCCATGATGGATCGAATTTTTCCTTTGTCATAGGATTTCACGGGGGGAATGGATTGTCAAGAAACTGCGGCTCCCATCGAGACAAACGAATCTGTGGGTATTTTTTTCACATCCGTGAAGCCCGCTTCCTGTCGACATTCCCGGCCCGCCTACTGCTCGCGGCGGTTCAGGTAATAGAGCAGCAGGACGAGCAGCAGCAGGGGAACGAAGATGGCCAGTAAAAGCTTATAGAAGTTGACGTTCTGCAGTACGTCCCTCATGGCCCCGTCAGGTGCGCACCCGGAAGCGGATGCCCCTGCCCCAGGTGATGAAGCAGATGAAATTGAAGAAGAGGCCGAGCAGCAGCCCGACGCCGGCCAGGCAGGCGAACCCGCCGGCGCCTCCCAGGAGCCCGAACAGGACCCCGCCCATGAGCTTGCCGCGGGCCTCCTGCAGCATCAGCGGGAACTGGTAGATCAGGTCGCCGAGGATCGGGAACACCCCGAAGAGGGCACCGAAGACCACCCCGATCACCAGGCCGACGACGCCGAGGAAGAGCATCAGAGAAACGACGTGCACGCCGCGGACCTGCAGTTCCGTCAGGTGCCGCTCGGGGCCCCGCGAGCGGACCGGCTCCGTCTGGCTGCCGCCGCAGAAAGGGCAAAAATGGGCGTGGGCGTCTATCTTCGACTTGCAGAAGCGGCAGATGGTGGAGGTGTCGGGACGCTCCGCAACCGTCGCGTTCTGGCGCGGGGCGGGGTGGCGCTCGACGGGTCGCCCGGCCGGTGAGGCGGCGGGCGCTTCGGGATGCGGGGCGGCGGCGGGAGCCCTGGCTCCCGGTTCCTCCTTCTCCGCCGCCGCGTGCTCCTGCAGGGAGATGGAGTAGTCTCCGTGCACCCCCGGCATGCGATCCGTGCGCGCGCCGGCGGGGGGTTCCTCGATCACGACCTCGGCGGGAGACTCGTCGCGCCGGTCCGCCGCCGCGGCCTGGACGGCGCCGGGTGCGGGCTGGGTGACGGATGCCGGGTAGGGGTCGCCCGGCTTCCACTCCGTGCCGTCGTACCGGTACCACTTGCCGGTCTTGGAGCCGATCATCCAGTACTGGCCCGTTTCGTCCATGACCATCATCTTCTTGAGCTGGGCCTTCAGGTCGTCCGGGCTGGTCTCGCCGCTCTCCAGACGGGCTTTCAACTCGTTGTAACGGCTCTCGGTATCGCGGAACTTCTTAACGTCCACGGCGCGGCCTCCTAGCCAGCATCGGTCTCAACTCCCCCGCCAGGTACAGCGACCCGGTGACAATTATAAGCGATGGATACGATTTTGCCAAGGCCAGCGCCTCCGTCGGCTGCGAGACCACGCGGCACGGCAGGCCGCGGAAGAGGGGGCGGAGGGTTTCGGGGTCGAGGGCGCGGTGCGAACCCGGGCGGGTCAGGATCACCCGGGCCGCGAAGGGCCGCAGGCAGGCGGCCATGGCCCGGTACTCCTTGTCGGCCAGCACGCCGAACAGGAGGGTGGCTCCGCGGATGCCGCGCCGCTCCAGCCACTCGCCCAGCGCCCGCGCCCCGGCGGCATTGTGGCCGCCGTCGACGATCGCCGGCGGTCGCCCGGGGATCGACTCGATGCGGGCCGGAATCGTGGCCCGGCGGATGGCGGAGCGCACCGCCGCGGCGGGGATGGGAACCCCGGCGGCGCGCAGGACCATGGCGGTTTTCACGGCCACGGCGGCGTTCCCTGCCTGGTGCCTCCCCTGCAGGCCGATGCGCAGGTCGTGCCAGCGGTGTCCGTCGTGGTAGCGGCAGCGGGTGACCGGGGATCCGTCGTCCACCTCGAGGTCGCCCGGCCGGAGCAGCACGGGGTGGTACTCCGCCCCGCGCTCCCGGGCCCGGCGGCGGATCTCCTGGGCCGCCCGGGAGCGGACCGGGCAGCCGCAGACGACGGGAACCCCGGGTTTGATGATGCCGGCCTTCTCGGCGGCGATGGATTTCAGGGTGCGGCCGAGGATCTGGACGTGGTCGCGGGAGATGTTGGTGATGACCGCCGCCTCGGGGCGGATGGTGGAGGTGGCGTCGAGGCGGCCGCCCAGGCCGACCTCGAGCACCGCCCAGGCCACCCGGCGGCGGCGGAAGTGGTAGAGGGCGGCCAGGAAGACGGTTTCGAAGAACGTCGGCCGCGTGGCGATCACCCCGGCGGCGATCAGCCGCCGGCAGTGGTCGTGCACGAAAGAGACGGCGGCGGCGAAGTCGGCGCGCGGGATGATGCGCCCGTCCACCGCGATCCGTTCCCGCACGTCGCTCAGGTGGGGCGAGGTGAAGCGGCCGGTGCGAAAGCCGGAGCGGCGCAGGATCTCGGCCAGGAAATGGGTGGTCGAGCCCTTGCCGTTGGTGCCGGCCACCTGGATGAAACGGGTGCCCGCCAGCGAGAAGGGAAACCGGTCGACGATGGCCTGGATCGTCTCCAGGGCCAGCTTCTCGCTCTCCGGCTGGATTCTCTTCAGATAGTCCAGCGCCTCCGCGTAGTCCATGGGCGGCCGGCGCGCCGGAGGGGGCTCAGTTGCCCTGGGCGGTGTCGCCTTCCTCGAATTCGTTCTTGGCGCCCAGGATCGCGCAGGCGCCGTCGTAGATCAGGCGGGTGGCCTTCTTCTGCTCCTGCAGCTGGGCGATGACTTCCTTCACCCGCGCCAGCTCTTCCTCGATCTTGGCGTCGATTATCTCGATCTGCTTCTTGGCCTCCCGCTGGGTGGATTCGTAGAACGCCTTGGCTTCGACCTTCAGTTTTTCCATCGTTTCACCTCGTTGTTATTTGGATAGGGAAATGGGTACGCTCTTCCAGACCTTGACGCGGACGCCGTCCTTGGTGGCCGGCTTGAATTTCCAGCTCTTGATGGTGCTGACCAGGATGTCGTTGACCTGCTCGTTGGAGGTCTTCGGCACCAGCCGCACGATCTCCACCGCGCCGTTGTGGTCGATGAGGAAGGAGATGTTGGTGCGCGTGCCGGTCGGGATCGCCTTGAGAAGGTCCTTGGGGATGACCGGCGAGGGTTGCGATATGGCTTCCGGGGGCGTGGAGACGTCGGTCAGGGAGACGACGCTCCCCTCCTTCACCCGGGCGGCCTCCAGGCGTTTGCGCTCTTCCTCCGCCTTGCGGCGTGCCTCCTCCTCGGCCTTCAGCCGGGATTCGTCGGCCGCCTTGCGGCTCGCCTCCTCTTCGGCCTTGAGGCGCGCCTCCTCCTCCGCCTTGAGCCGGGCCGCCTCTTCGTCGGCCTTCTGCTTGTCCAGCTCGGCCTGGCGTCGGCGCTGCTCCTCCTGCTGCTTCCTGCGGGCCTCGGCTTCCTGGAGCTTGCGCTGCTCCTCGGTCTGCTGCTTCAGTTTCTCGGCCTCGATCGCCTTGGCGTCGGGGGCGGCGGGGACCAGGCCCGCCTTGGTTTCCGGTTGCCCGGCGGCCGGTTGGGAGCCCGGCTGGGAGGTCCCGGGCGCGGCCTGGCCGCCGTCGGGCGTTTTCGCGGGCTTGGACTCGGGCTGGCGGACCGGCTCCTGGGTGACGGCGGGGGCGGGGGCCGGGCGGATGAACCGGAAGTAGACGAACACGCCGCCGGCGACGATGAGCACGGCCAGCAGCGCGGGCAGCAGGAAGCTCTTCTTTTTCTCCTCCTCCACGGCGGCGCTGAAGATGCCCTCGCGCACCGGCAGGTCGCGCTTCGACGGTGGAGGCGGATGGTGCGGCACGGCCGGCTGTCCCTCGGGAGCGGTGCTCTCGGCCGGTTCCAGGCTGATCTCGATCGGTCGCTCCGCCTTTTCGACCTCGTCCAGGTAACGGGGCGGCGGGGGCGGCGGAGGCGGCGGCGCGATCGGCTTCTCGGCGGCCGGTTTGCGCAGCTTGACCGGTTCGGGAATGGGCTTCAGGTCGACCTTGACGCCCTCGCGGATGATGTCGGCCTCGAACAGCCCGTAGATGAAATGGGTGAAATGGATCGGCCCGGGGATGAAGTCGTACTTCTTCATGATGTACGCTTCCAGCTCGGTGATCATCGCCCCGGCCGTCGGGTAGCGCTTGCCGGGCTCCAGGGCGAGCGCCTTCAGGATGATCTGCTCGAGCTCCGCGTCGATGGCCGGGTTGGCCTCGCGGGGGCGGATGACCTCGCCGTTCTGGACCTTCTTCAGCACGCTCATCTCGGAGTCGTCCATGAACAGCTTGCGCCCGGTGAGCATCTCGAACAGCACCACCCCGGCCGAGTAGACGTCGGAGCGGCTGTCGATGGCCTCGCCGCGAGCCTGCTCCGGGGACATGTAGAGCAGCTTGCCCTTGAGGGCCCCGGAGAGCGTCTGGTGGATCTTGATGGAAGCCTTGGAGACCCCGAAATCGGTCAGCTTGACGTCGCCGTTGTAGGAGAGCAGGACGTTGGGCGGCGACACGTCGCGGTGCACGATCTCCAGGTGCCGGCCGCGGGTGTCCTTGGCCTTGTGGGCGTAGTTCAGCGCCTCGAGCACGCGGATGATCACGTAGAGGGCCAGTTCCTCGGGCATCCGCTGGCTGCGCTCGCCCAGGCGGCGCAGGATCTCGCGGAGGTCCTTGCCCAGGACATACTCCATGGCGATGAAGTAGTAGTTGTCCTTCTTGCCCAGGTCGTAGATCTGGATGATGTTGGGGTGCGAGAGTTCGGCGGCGATCTTGGCTTCGTCGACCAGCATCTCCACGTACTTGTCGTCCTCGCCATAGCCGGAGAGTATCTTCTTGATGGCGATGACCTTCTCGAACCCTTTGACTCCCTTCTTCTTGGCCTTGTAGACTTCGGCCATGCCGCCGCGGGCGATCATGCCGAGCAGTACGTAGTCGCCGACCTCGTTGCTCGCCTCGGCGGCGGGAGGCGGAGGAGATGGCGGCAGGAGTTCGGTGCGCATGTCGCGGGCAGCGGCCGGCGGCTTGGGAGCGGCCGGCGGCGGGGTCATGGTTGGCGCGGGAGTGTGCCCGGACGCCGCGGCGGGCGCGGCCTTGGGCGGTGCGGGCGGCTGCTGCGGCATCACCACGGTGGCCCCGGGGGCGTGGGGCGGCACCACGGTTTGCGCGGGGGCG
>CAYZNT010000043.1:0-18902 GCA_964479735.1 uncultured Clostridia bacterium | reverse complement strand
GTCCCTGAGCGTTGCGGCCAGATAGGGTTCACTATTTCTTGTTTCAGATGGCGCAGCGCATCTCTGGGCATTGCGACGGGATGAGCGCCTCGATTTCTCGCTTCAGTCGGCGCATCCCAGGGGCAGCGGGCCGCCGGGAAGCCGACGGGGTCCGCTTGACTATCCCGCTGCCGCTCTCTACAATCGAGTGACGGACCGCCGAGGGGATGAACGGCGGCCGCCGCGGGGGGCATGATGACGAGCGATGGGAGCGCGGGAAGAAGCATCTTCTTCATCGCCCCCTCGACCCGTCTGCTGGAGCGTGACCTGCCGCTTCTGCAGAACGCCATCCGCCTCCTGGGTGAGGGGCTGGAGATGCACCGCATCGCCGTGAGCCCCCACATCTTCACCCGCGACGAGACCATCGGTCACGTCACCGCCCCCATCGCCGATCGCGCCCGTGAGTTCAAGGCGGCGATCCGGAAGCACGACATCATCGTCTCGGTGGCCGGGGGCACCGGGGCCGAGGACCTGGTGCCGACCCTCGACCGCAGCGACTATCGTGCGATCGGGAAGCGCAAGCCCCTGTTGATCGGCTTTTCGGACTTCTCTTTTCTTCTGAACGAGGTCTACTCCCGCTGCCGGGCGCCGGGCATCCTCTTTCCCGCCCTGCGGCTCACGGAGGAGAACGTCGGCATGGTTCTCTCCCTCATCCGGAAGGCGGGAACGACCTGCCTCGGCACTGCCTGGCTTGCCGACCCCCCGGCCGGGGAGATCAGCGGAGTGGCCATTGGCGGCAACCTGACGACCTTCGTCAACTTTCTCAACCGGGAGAACCCCCCGCGGCTCGTCTGGCGGGACCACGTCCTGTTCATCGAGGATGTCGGGATCGATCTCGAGGACCTGCACCGCCTGCTGGCGGCGTTGCGCCGCCACCGCGTCTTCCGCACCATCAGAGGCCTGGTCATCGGCGCCCTGACCGAGCAGCTCAACACGCCGGCGGGAGACGAGTACCAGGAACGGGCGGTGTCTTTTCTCCTGGCCTACCTCGACGGGGTGCTGAAGAGGCGCCGCGAGACCGGGTCGCCCCTGCCGATCATGGCCATGAGAAGCTTCGGGCATCATCTCAGCCGGGAGCTCCCGGCCATCCCGATCGGCGGCCGGGTCGGCCTCGCCGCCTCCCGGATGGCCTCCTTTCGTCTCTTCTGATGGACCGGAAGGAGGAAGCGGAGGTGGCGATGGGGGGGCTGTTGGTGGTTATTCCCCATGGCGGGCTCCTGATTCCGCCCGAGATTCCGCCGGAGAGCCTGTCGGAACGGTTTCGGGAACTGGCCCGCAACGTTGACTGGTACACGGAGTGGCTCTACGACTTCCGTGACCGGCTCGACAACCGCCAGATCCTCTTTCCGTACTGCAGCCTGTTGCTGGAGGCCAACCGCCATCCGGACCGGCTGGACGACTGCGTCCCGTTGTGCGACGTGCACGGGGAGCCCCTCTACCGGCGCGGTCGGGAGCCTGGTCCGGAACTGCGCCGCAGGCTGGCCGTGAAGTACCTGCGCCCCTTCCAGCGGGCCATCGGGGAACAGATCGCCGCCGGGGCGGAATTCCTGCTCGACGGGCACTCCACCGTCTCCGCCCGCGGCGTGGCCGACAACCAGATCGAGATCATGGACTTCCAGCACTCCGCGATGGACCCGGGGCCGCTCCGCTTCGCCCCTCCGGAGTATGCCGAAGCCTACGCCGCGGAGCTGCGCCGTCGCCTGCCCGACGTGCGGGTGACGGTCAATGCCTCCGGCTATCACGAGGTCTACGGCCACGTCGCCGCCGCCCACTCGGTCGATGCCCGCGGCCGGGTCGGGTCCAGGGTTCCGGCGATCGTCCAGGAGACCAGCCAGCGGCTCTACATGAATTCCGACCGGACCCCCGATCTGGGCGCCCTCAACCAGCTGCGGGAGGCTTTCGCCCAGGCGTTGGCCGCGGCCCGGGAGGCGCTCCGCTAGCGCCGCATCAGCCCGGGGCCTCGGCCTCCGGTTTCTTCCGGGTGTACGCCTTCTCCAGCAGGTGTCTCAGCAGCGGCCAGAAGGCCAGCGGCAAACCGAGACCGACCAGGAGAGGGTGGAGGCGGCGCAGGTCGAGGGAGAGGTCGGCGGGCGTGCCCAGCACGAAGGGGTAGAACTGCCAGAATTCGAGCCAGAAGACCGCCTGCACGATCAGGCAGAGCGCGCAGGCCCGGCGCACCCGAAAGGCCTGGTAGGCGACCGAGAAGAGCGTGTAGGGGAGGGTGAGCAGATTGAGGATGCCCAGGTAGAGCGCCGAGTAGTAGAAACCGGGGGCGAAGGCGGAGATCACCAGCGCCAGGATCGTGCCGGAAAAGTAGAGCACGCCGAGGTCGGCCGTGTGCACCCGGCCGAACAGGGTCCCCGCCGGCGAGTCGATCACCCGGCGGCAGTCGAACCAGGGGCTGGTCGGGCAGAAGCGGCGGAATACCGGGGCATCGAGGGTTCCGAGAACCAGCAGCCAGGAGGCCAGCAGGCCGACTGCCTTCAGCAGCAGGATGAGGGTGCAGAAGCGCTCGTTGTGGCCGTGGAGGTAGAGGCGGGCGCCGAAGTACGCCAGCAGCAGCCCCGACCCGGCCGCGGTGAGCAGCATCGCGCGGCGGCTGTTCTGAAGATGGCCCATCGGCCATTATAGCACGGCCCGCTCCCCGACGCGGCTCCGTCCGGAGCGCCGGTCACCCCGGGGTCAGGCGGGCGACGCACGACGCCGCCCAGGCCCGGTCCATCCGGGCCAGGCGGTTCTTTCCCAGGTTCTCTTTCAGGATCCAGCGCACATGCCTGCCTGGCAGGGCGAAGAGCGCCTCGAAGCGCTTCTGGCCCTCCTCGGGAAACGCGACCACCGCCACGCTCCAGCCATAGCCGAGCGCCTTGCGCAAGGCCACCTCGTCCGCGGTGAGACGGGAGTCGTGGGCCAGGCGACGGGTAATCGTTTCCAGGATGGCCAGCACGGCCGCGGTTGACTTCTCTTCCCGCAGGAGCCCCGGTTCGCACAGCCCGGCCACTACCGCGCGCTGTTCCAGGCCGTCGCCGGCGATCCAGGAAGCGAGGAGAGGAATCGTCTCGCTCATCCGCCCTTCGGCAAGGGCCTGGATGCCCATGGCCACCGCTTCGCGGATGCGCCAGCTGGAGTGTCGGGCGTAGGGGCGGAGAAAGGAGAGCGCCTGGCCGGCGCGGGCGCGGTGGATCCATGCATAACCGAGGATGCCGCACATGCCCGCGAACTCTTCCGGGGAGTTCGCGGTATCGGGCGCGATGCAGGCCAGGCAGCGGGTGACGGTCGCTTCGTCCGCTTCGCGGGCGAAGGCATGGAGAAGCTCCAGGTTGCCCCGGGGGCCGGGTAGATGGGAGTGCTCCAGCAGGTATTCAACCGGAATCATGGCAGTTTCCCACCGAATGACACTCTCGCCCCTCCCGGCTAGTCGCCGAGGACAAAGACCGAGAGCGCCCAGCCATCACCAGCCTCCGGCACGCTCAGGTCGGTGCGGACCCCATTCTTCCAGTAACATGGCCGGAAGGGCGTCGTCGAGCTGCTCCATCCGGCCACGTAGCAGTCGTTGCCCTCGACGAACAGGGAATGGGCCTGCCCGCCCGCGGCCGCATCGGCGACTTCCAGCTCGCGGCGGACGCCGTCGCTCCAGAGGCAGGGGACCGAACCGCGCCGGGAATCCCGCATCCACCCGGCCACATGAACCATGCCCCAGGCGGCATGGATCGCCTGGGCGGCGCCGAAAGGAAAATCGGCTCTCGTCTCCAGGTCGATGCGGGCGCCGTTCCTCCAATAGCAGGGACGGTTGCTGAAATGACCGGAGACGTAGACGTCGCCTCCGGACACGGAAACGTCGGTGCCGACCGAATAGCTTTCGTCCAGCTCGATGCGCACGCCGTTGCGCCAGTAGCAGGCCACGTCGCAGGGGGCGTAGCAGCCGGAAAAGGCGACGGATCCGGCGACGATCAGGTCCCGGTCGGAGACGAACAGGGAGGCGCCGGAGCCCCTGTTCCATCCCGGCCAGGGTTTCAGTTCCAGGTCGGTGCGGACGCCGTTCTTCCAGTAGCAGGGTTTGTAATTCTGATGCCCGACGACGTAAAGATCGCCGGAGGAGGCAAGGAGGGAGCTGGCCACCCCCCAGTCGCCATCCCCATCCAGGCTCAATTCGTTCCAGGCGCCATCGTCCCAGTAGCCCGGTCTGAGTCCGAGATAGCCGGCGACGTAGACGCGGCCTCCGGAAACGAACACGGCATAGGCGCATCCCTCGGTCGCGGACAGTTCGGTTCGCGCTCCGTTTTTCCACAGGCAGGGAACACCGGTGCCTGCACGGCGCACGGAGCCGGCGATGTAGACGTCGGACTCTTTCCCGTCGTCACCCGCGTCCCGGCAGCAGGAGAAGGCCGCTGAGAGAAGGGCCAAGCAAAGGAATCCGATCCATCTCACCCTCAAGCTCATGATCTGTATCCTCCCTGTGTATCGCAAGCCGGCTGAAACGTCCTTCCATGCAAGCATAGCCGAGTTCGGAAATTTACTCAATTTCATCCCGGCTTGCCCCGTTGCCGCTCACTCCTGCCAGACGATGCACTCGCCCGGGGCCAGGGGCAGGGAGCCGACCCGCACGGTCGCGTTTGCCGGCACGGGCAGGGAGACAGCGGTGTTGGCGTAGTTGACGCCGACGTGGAACCCGGAGCGCCACTCCAGGTAGACGCCGGCCGGAAGGTCCTCGATGGCCACCCCGGCGCGGCGGTAGACTCCCCGCACCAGCTCGCGCTCCAACGTCCCCTCTTTGCTCTCCACGCCGATGTAGGTGACGCTTCCCCGGCCCAGCCGGCGCGTGACCGCCGCCGCCTTGCCGGCGTAGAACTGGTCGGCGTAGGCTGCCAGCGTCTCGGTTCCGGGTTGGGGCTGGAGCACGTCGGCCCAGGCGCGCCAGGGGTGGTCGCGGCCTCCGGCGCTCACCCGGCCGCGGCCCTCGGGCAGGAGCATGTCGAAGAAGTCGACGGCGGCGCCGGCCAGGCCGGCCAGCGGGGCGGAGAGGGGGGCCTCGTGAAAATGGCCCCACTCGTTTTTCTGGCCGCTGCGGGGGGAAAAGACCAGGTGCCCGCCCTCCTCGGCATAGGCCCGGAACTTGGCCAGCAGTTCCGGCGTGATCGTCTGCCAGCACGGGGCGACCAGGAAGGGGTAGGATGCGAAATCGTCTTCCGGGCCGACGAAATCGAGCGGCGCTCCGGTCGACTTGACCGCCGCCGCGTAGAGGCTGCGGTGGCGCCAGGTGTTCCAGGAGGCGCTCTGCGGCTGGATCTCCAGGTCCCAGAAATTGTCATGGCTCCAGAGCAGGGCGGTGCGCCGGGCGCGCACCGCGGCGGGCGCTGCGGCTCCGGGGCGGTAATGGCGGCGCAGGCGGCGCAGGTCGGCGATGGCCTGCACGAACTCCGAACCGCCGCGCATCAGGGTCACGCCGTCGGTGCCGACGATGCCGTCGTGGTACATCTCCGGGCCGCGCAGCGGGTGGCGGTAGCGATAAGTGCAGACGAAGGAGCAGCCGCCGGCGAAGGCGTGCAGGATCCACATGCGCACCGCCCCGGGCTGCAGCTGCGGGTTGGTCGGCGCCCAGTTGACCTGGCCCGGCTGCAGCTCCATCACCCCGGTCGCGCCGCCGATCGGCCGGTAGTAGGCGCACGCCTCGGCCAGGCGATGGGGCGAGCCGCGGCGGAAGGAGTCGCCTCCCAGGTCGTTCTGGCCGCGCACCGGGTAGAGGGTGAAGGAGGCGAAGTCGAGCTCCCGGGTGCGGCGCGGGTCGGCACCGGTGCAGACGTTGGTGTAGTTGGTGGTGATCCACTGCCCCCCTCCGGCCGCCCGGCGGATGATGCGCGCCTGGCGGTCGAGAAAGGAGGCGGTCGCGTCGGCGGTGTAGCGCATGAAGTCGAGGGAGGCGTGCGGGCTCAGCCGGTCCTCCCCGTTCAGGATCGGGTTGGGGATGAGCACCTGGGCGAAGGAGTCGTAGGCCGTGCTCCAGAAGGTGCCGGCCCAAGCCTGGTTGAGTCTCCCGACCGTCTCGTAGCGCGCCCGCAGCCACTCCTGGAATGCGCGCCGCGCTTCCGGTCCGTAGTCGGGCGTGGCCGGCGGCTCGTTGTCGATCTGCCAGCCCCAGACGCGCGGGTCGCGGCCGTAGCGCTGCGCCAGCTTCTCCACGACCCGGTCGCTGAAGGCCAGGAAGCGGGGGGAGGTGAGCGAGGCGTTCCCCCGCGTGCCGTGCTCGCGGCGGCGCCCCTCGGGCCCGACCAGGTAGATCTCGGGGTACCGCTCGCCCATCCAGGCGGGCGGGCAGGGGGTAGGGGTGCAGAGGATCACCTTCAACCCGGCCCGGTGGGCCAGGGCGATGGCCCGGTCGAGCCAGGAGAAGTCGAACTCACCCTCCCGCGGTTCCAGCAGGGTCCAGGAGAACTCGGCGAAGTGGGTGAAGGTGAAGCCCAGCCGGGCCATGTTGGACAGGTCCCGCTGCCACTGCTCTTCGGGCCACTGTTCGGGGTAGTAGTAGGCGCCGATCTCCATCAGGCCGGGCTCGGGAAACCACGGGCTCTGCGGGGTTGCTGAACCGGCGCGGCCGGCCGGCGGGAGCATGAGCAGAAACAGGAGCAGCGACAGGATTCGGGCGGGGCGGCTCAAGGTGCACCTCCTCTCCGGCTGCGACCGTCGGCCTGCTCCATTCCGGGGGATGGGCGGAGGCTGCTCCGCCTGACCGGTCCCGGACGGAGCGGTACGCCGGCGCTCAGCGGGGCCTGCCGCCATCTCGGGAAACCGGCTTCAAGGCGCCGGCCACCGCGTCCAGCAGCTTGCGCATGGCGCCCCGGGCGATCGTCCCGGTCCGGCCCAGGTAGAGGGTGCAGAGGTCCGCCGCCTCCCCGGGGGGCGCGCCCTTGGGCAGGAAGGAGTTCAGCACCATGGCGATGTCGGTCCGCCCCTCCTTGATCATGGGCTCGCGGCTGTAGGGGTGGCGGCCCTGGGCGATGTCCTGCCACTCCTTGGCGTGCGACTCGTCCAGCCCCGGCGCCGGCTTCAGATGACGGATCCAGACGAAGTAATCGTCATTCTCGTCCTGGCTGTAGACGAGGCGGCGCAGCGTCCAGGCCACTCCGGCTTCCCGGCGCTCGAACCCCATATAGAGGTTGAGGTTGTCGTCGACGGAGAGCGAAGCGCGGCGGCGGTCCAGTTCGAGCTCGACCCAGGGAGTGCGCAGCGCCAGGGTCTTGCCCGGGTCGACCTCCAGCCGCAGGCCGCGGAAGCTTTCCGGCAGGTGCTCCGCGGGCAGCTGCAGGAAGGATTGCCACTCGCGGATGCGGCCCGCATAGGGGACGTGGAGGTGGTCGACGATCTTGCGCAGGTCGACGATCCAGTTGTCGAGGGATGCGCTGGGCGTCTCCTCCAGCACGCCCAGCAGCCCGGAGGGAACCGGGGTGCTGAGGAGGAAGACGGCGCGGTCGTTGAACTCCATGTGCCAGATGGCGACGCGCCAGGGCCGGCCCCAGCGGTCGCGCAGGTCGAACGCCCGGATCGGCTCGCCCAGGGAGGTGATGCGCACCTTCTCGGAGCCGATCTCGCGCGGAATGTGGAGCCCGCGGAAGACCAGGTCCATGGCCGCCCGCGGCTTCCCGACCAGGTCGGCGTAGGTCAACGAGTCGGGCTTGCGGATCCCGAGCAGCAGGAGGTCCGCCGCCTTGGCCACGCGCAGCTGGCCGTTGTCGCCCAGATCGAACTTCTTCACCTCCACGTCGGAGAGGTCCCAGCGGTTGGAGTTCTGGTCCTTGTACACCAGCTCCAGGAAGGGGCTGGTGGGCACGCGGTGGATCACCTCCGCCGATGCGGCCCCCTCGGGGAAGCACTCCTTCTGGGCGGCGAAGAGGGCCGCCATGCCCTGCACGTACTCGTCCTGTCGGGTCTGCCGGGCGCGGCGCTTCAGCTCGCGGTAGTCCAGCGGCAGGGGGATCTCGAAGCGGCTGGGGGCCAGCTTCGACTTTTCCGGGAAGAGGTCGAATCCGTACATGATCTTGGTGTAGAAGACGGCGCGGTCGGGAGCCAGGGCGAGGATGTCGGCGGCGGGCAGGCTGTAGCAGAGGTTGTCCTTGCGCACCACCACCAGGCCGATGGCGCGGCCGCGGCGGTCCAGCAGCGGGCCGCCGGAGTTGCCGCTGTTCACGTCCGCGGAGCTCTTCAGCCAGGAGAACGCGCCGTCCATCGGCTCGGGGTGGGTGCCCAGCAGTTCGCCGCGGCGCACGACCACCCCCTCGCCGTAGGCGTTGCCGGCGGTGAAGACCGGCCGGTTGAGCTCATAGCGGGGCTCGAGCTCGAACCACTGGGAGAAGGACCGCCCCCGGACGGTGAAGCGGACCACGTCGCGGTGCTCGTGGGCGCTGAGGACGCGGTCGATCTCAAAGACGCGCTGTTCGGCGTCCCGGATGAAATAGCGCGGGAAGCTGAGCAGCTCCTGGCCCAGCTCCAGCACATGGAAGGCGGTCAGCAGCTCCGTGGCCGAGACGGCAAAGGCCGTGCCGATGGAGATGTACTTGTCGTTGCGGACGTGGAAGGGCAATTGCTCCCAGGGCAGCTCCCGCTCGTAGGTCAGCGAGTCCTTCTCCGGCTTGGGGATGACCACCTCGAAGCAGGCGGTCTGCAGGCGCTTCTTCACGGCCGGCGAAAGCTCGGTGATGGCCGCGCCGTGCGCCGGATCGGTTTCGGGCGGGGTGAAGGCCACCAGGCCCGGAGGCAGCAGCCACAGCAGGAACAGGGAGCCGAGAATTCTCATTCACCTTCCTCCGGCAATCGTTTTCCACGGGCCAGGGAGGCCCGGTCTCCATGAGCCGATTGTAGAAGCAACGGGAAGGCGAGTCAAGGAACCCGGCCCGGTGAGCCGGGCCCGTCGCTCCGCCTCCTCACTTCTGCCCGGCCCGGCGCGCTTCCGCGACCAGCGAGAGGACCTCCTTCTCCACCAGGCCGGGCGCGTCGAGCGGGATATTGTGGGAGGATCCCGGGGCCGGGACGAAGCGGCCGCGGGCGGACTTCCGGCTCAGGACCTCGCTCTGCCCGGCCCAGAATTTCTGGAAGCTCTCGGCCTGCGCCCCGAAGCCCGGGTTGGGGCGGCCCGATGCCACCACCACCAGGGGGAGGTTTCCAAACGTCGCGATCGCGGCGGTCTCCCGGGAGCTCGTCCCGAACATCTCGCGCTGCTCCGAGGCGATCGCGTGCAGGAAGACGGCCCTGGCCTTCTCACCCGGGTCGGACGATGCCTCGCTTCTTGCCGCCGCGGCTTCCCATTCCGCGATCATCGCCCCGGCCATGCCCCCAAGTTCCACGTATTCCCGCCCCAGGATGAAGGCGGACGGCGGCGGGTCGAGGAGCAGCAGACCACAGGCCAGGCCGGGATATCTCTCGGCGAAGAGCTGGGCCACGTGCCCTCCCAGGGAGTGTCCCACCAACACGCAGGGGACCGGGACCGCGGCTCGCTCGAGCAGGAGCTTCAATTCCAGGGCCTCGCGCCCCACGTCGCGCGGAAACGGCCCGGCCCCGCTTTTCCCGTATCCCGCCCGGTTGTAGGCTATCACCCGGGTGAAGCGGGCCAGCCTCTCCTGCAGGCCGCCCCACCGGTCCAGCGTGTCCCCCAGGCCGGAAAGAAGCACGACGGCCGGCGCGCCGCGGCCCGCGATTCGCACCTCGAGGCGGTAGTCGCCGAGAGAGACCATCTCCTCCCGGGGGGATTCCCCGGCCCGGCAGCCGAATGAGAGCATCGTGAACGCCACAAGAAACGCCGCCGGGATTCGTCGCCGTCCGCCCATCGCATTCACACCTTTCCCCATTTCAGGGAATTCTACGAATCGGAAACGGCGGGAGTTCCGGCGACTGGCCGCCACCAGGGGAGTTCGTTCACCGCCTCTTTCATCCCCGGTTCCGGCCCGCGGCTCCCGGTGCGTTCCGGCCAGGCGTCCGACTGTTCACCCTGTGGTTGAAAAAAGTCGGAAGTCCGTGCACTTTAGGAATATGCGATTTTGCGTGAGGTGAAGATGGGCCGCCCTCGGGTCACCGCCGCGTTCTCCCTGTTGCTGCTCGCGCCTCTCGTCTCGTTTGCGCAATACGATCCCATCCACTTCTTCGCTCTCGACGAAGAGGGCTATTACCCCAGCAGCGACCCGATCGTCGCCGGCGGCAGGCTGTACGGCATGACCCCGACAGCGCTCGCTTCGCCCGCCTGCTACGGCACGATTTTCTCCTGCCGCCCGGACGGCAGCGACTTCCGCACGCTGCATTCGTTCCGCTACGACCCGGACGACGGGCGCGCTCCGGGCGGATCGCTGGCCGTGTCGGGATCGACCCTGTACGGGGTGACCTTCCACGGCGGCGGCGACGGCCTGCACTACCTGGATCGAGGGATCGTGTTCCGAATGGAGACCGACGGCGCCGGTTTTGCGCCGCTGCACATCTTCGCCGGCGGCTACGATGAGGGGGGGAATCCCGTCGGCACCCCCCTGCTCTGCGGCACGACTCTTTACGGCATGACCCGGCACGGAGGCGGCGGGTCGGGGTCCGACGACTCCTGCGGCACGGTTTACCGGCTGGAGACGGACGGCAGCGGTTTTCGCGTGCTCCATAACTTCAGCGGTCGCGCCGACGGCCGCAATCCCCAGGGTTCTCTGGTCGCGTCGGGGACCACCCTCTACGGCATGACCCCCTGGGGAGGAGCCGGCGACCTGGGGGTTCTCTTCCGCATCGAGGCCGACGGCAGCGGCTTCGCCGTGCTGCACACCTTCGGCGACGGGGTCGACAACGGCCGCGAGCCGTTCGGCACGCTGCGGCTCGACGGCGGTGTCCTCTACGGCACCACCCGCACCGGGGGCCTACATGGCCGCGGCACGGTCTTCCGCATCAACCCGGACGGGAGCGGCTTCACGCTGCTGCACTCGTTCGCCGGGGGCGCGGACGACGGCGCGGAGCCGCTCGCCGCGCTGACTTCCCGAAACGGCTTTCTCTACGGGACCACCGTCGCCGGCGGCGCCGCGGACCAGGGGGCGATCTTCCGCATCGCCCGCGACGGCAGCGGCTTCGCCCTGCTGCACGCCTTCCCGGGAGGGGCCGGCGACGGGGCGTGGCCGGAGGGGGGGCTGGCCCTAGACGGGGACGTCTTCTACGGAACGGCCAACCGGGGCGGGCCCTGCGACAAGGGAGTCCTTTTCGCGTTGCGCCCGCCCCGAATCTCCGGCCTCGTACGCTCGGGCGGGAACGGTCTGGCCGGCGTGCGTCTCGCCGGCCTGCCGGGAGACCCGCGTTCGGATGCCCTGGGGCGCTATTCCGTCACCGCCGACTTCTTCTGGAGCGGCACCGTGCGCCCCGACCTCTCCGGCTACGGGTTCCGTCCGATTTCGCGCACCTACGCCGGCGTCCGGGTGGACCTGCCCGCGGAAGATTACGAGGCGGGCTTTCTTCAGGTCATCGCTCCCAACGGCGGAGAGACGCTGGCGATCGGTTCCTCGCAGCCGATCCGATGGGGCGGCGCGGGGCTCACGGGCGGCGTGCGCCTGGTGCTATTCCGCAACGGGGCGAAGCTGGGGGCTATCGTCACCACCCCGGCCGCATCCGGCACCTACGGCTGGGTGGCGGGCGCGTACACGGGCGGCATGGCTCCGGCCGGCGACGGCTACCGGGTGCGGGCGGTGGCCACGGATGGCTCCACCGGCGACTTCAGCGATGCCTCCTTCACCCTGGCGGCGCGCCCCTATGTCCGCCTCATCGCTCCCAACGGCGGAGAGACCTGCCCCCTGGGCGCTCTCTGCACCCTTTCCTGGACGAGCGCGGTCGTGACCGGAAACGTGCGCCTGGTCCTGTTCCGCGACGGGGTGAAGGTCGGGATCATCGCCACCCTTCCGGTCGCGAGGGGGAGCTACTCCTGGTCGGTGGGCATCCATTCGCACGGCACGGCTCCGGCCGGCGGAGGGTACAGGGTGCGGGTGGTGACCGTGGATGGCCTCTGCAGCGACTTCAGCGACGCCTCCTTCGCCATCGTTCCGGCCGGATAACCCCTTCATTGGAGCGCGGCGAACGTCTGGCACTTGGCCGGTGATTCCTGCTGGAATATAATCCTTTTCGTTGCTCCGCGCGAGGAGTCGACCCACGGAAAGGAGAACGATCGTTTCCCGCTGGCGGGCCCGGGCCGGGTCCGCGTTGGCCAGGCCGAAGAGCATCGCCCTGCTCCTGGCCCCTCTCCTGGCCGTGCCCCTGCTCTTCTTTTCGCTTCGCAACCCGGTGCTGCGGCACATGGTGGAGCGCCGCGCGAGCGCATCCCAGGGCCGTCTGGTGGTGGGCTCCGCCTCGTTCCGGGGCTTGAGCCGGGTGGTTCTGACCGATGTCCGCCTCCGCTCCGCCGACGGCGGGCTGGAGGCCGGCCTGGGCGCCTGCGACCTCGAGCTCTCCTTCTGTCGGATGGTGACGGGGCGGGTGCGCTTCGAGCGCATCGTGCTCAGCGACTTCTCCATCGCCGTCGTCCGCAAGGGGACGCCCGTGCCCTCCTCCCGGCCCGAGCCGGCCCGCCCCAGGCCCGGCCGGGAGGCCCGGGAGACAGAACCGCCTGCCATTTCGCCACCCGCGCCCCCGGCGCCGGGATACGGAGCGCAGGCGGCGCGCATCCTGCGCCTCTTCTTCGACCGGATCCCCGACTCCCTCGCCATCCACCGGTTCACGCTGCGAACCGATATCGACTCCGTGCGCCAGGAGATCCGGATCCCGCGGCTCATGCTGCAGGGGCCGCGGGTCTCCACCCGGGTGGCGATCGAGGCCCGGGGCAGCCGGCGCGAGTTTCTCCTGGAGGGTGACATCGACCGCTCCGGGCGGAGGCTGGAGTTCCGCATCGCCCCGTACCCCCGCGGCGCTCGCCTCCTCCTTCCCTTCCTCGACGATCAGTGGGGGCTGCGCATCGGTTTCGACTCGGTGGCCTTCCGGCTGAAGAGCGGCGCCCTGCGCAAGGGCACCCTGCCGCTCTCCGGCTCCCTGGTCCTGAACCACCTCTCGCTCAACCAACCGCGCATCGCCACCACCGACGTGCGCATCCCCGGCCTGGCCGTCGACTATGCGCTGAGCATCGGCCCCGGTCACCTGGAGCTGAGCTCGCCCACCCGCGTCCGCATCGGCCGCCTGTCCTTCCGCCCCACCGCCCGCGTGCAGGCCTGGCCCTCCCGCCAACTGGCCCTGCGTCTCGAGCCCATGCGCTTCCGGGCGCAGGATTTCTTCCACGCCCTTCCCGCCGGCCTCTTCCGCAATCTCGAGGGCTTCATCGGCCGCGGGGAGCTCTCGGTCGCGCTGGACTTCGCGGTGGATCCCGACCACCCCGAGGCGGTGCGCCTGGAGGGCCTTCTGGACAAGGGTACGTTCCGCATCGTGCGCTTCGGCCGCACCGATTTCCGCCACGTCAACGCCCCCTTCCTCCACACCGCCTGGGAGAGGGACCAGGCCGTGCGCACCTTCCCGGTCGGCCCCGAGAACCCCGACTTTCGTCCCCTGGAGCGGGTCTCGCCTTACCTGCGGGACGCCCTGATGATCTCCGAGGACGGCGCTTTTTTCTCCCACCGCGGCTTCCTGATCGGGCCCTTCCGGGAATCGATCGCCCTCAACCTGCGCGAGAAGCGCTTCGCCCGAGGCGGTTCCACCATCTCCATGCAGCTGGTCAAGAACCTCTGGCTCAAGCGATACAAGACGGTGGCCCGCAAGCTGGAGGAGATGATCATCACCTGGCTCATCGAGGAGAACCGGCTCATCTCCAAGGAGCGCATGTACGAAATCTACCTCAACGTGATCGAGTGGGGGCCGGGGGTATTCGGGGCGGGGGAGGCGGCGCGCTTCTATTTCGGCAAGGAGGCCTCCGACCTCACCCTGGCCGAGGCCATCTTCATGGCTTCCGTCGTGCCCCGCCCCAAGAAGTTCATGTTCCTTTTCGACGAGGAGCAGAAGCTGCGCCCCTGGCTCGACTCCTATTACCGCCTCGTCTCCTCCAAGATGCTGGCCCGGGGGATGATCACCCCGGAGGAGCACGACGCGCTCCGTGCCGAGGTGAACCTGAGCGGCCCGGCCCGCCTGCTGCTCAAGGGCCAGACACCGGTTTTCGAAGAGACGCTCGATCTGCTCGACGAGAGCGGGGAGTAGGAGCGGGGTCCTTTCCCTTCCCCGCCTCTAGGCCGGCGGCCCGGGTTTCAGCGGCGCGGGGACCGTCTTGGTCCCCTCGATGAAACCCATGACGGCGATTCCCGCAGAGATCTTCGGGTCCAGGAACTCCCGGCATTCGCGGATGATCATCGCGCACGAGAACGCGCCAGCCAGGGCGGCCTGGGCCAGCCCCAGGTTGTGCCGGACCATGATTTCGCGGAAACCCTCTTCCAGGGTCTCCTGCATCTTCACGATCCCCATTTCCGGCAGGTGCTCCGTCGGCGTTTCCGGGTCGATCTTCCCGCCCAGGTCGACGCCCAGCGCGTGCAGGGCGCGGAGCATCAGCTCCATCAGCTTCGGACCCTCCTGGTTGGCCTCCATCGACAACATCGGAGTCCCGGGCTCGGCCTCCGGCAGTTGCAGATTGAAGGAGCGCAACAGGGAGGTCCCGGCCAGCCGGGAGGCGGCGGAGACGAACGTCCCCACATGGACGCCTCCGCCCCGGCCTAGTTTCCGAAACAGGAAGTCGTAGATTTCCTCCGCGGCCCGGGCCATCTCGGGGGTGAACTCACTTCTTTCACTTGCCGGATCGTTGCTTTCCTGCATCTGGATCTCCTGAGTATTCCCATTTTTCAATGTCAGGCTCGGGCGTTGTCTTTCAGGGGTGCGGTCGTGGAAATTCCCCCAAAACTAATACTGGATATGAAAATTTGAATCAATAGGCCGCTCCCGGTTCACCTCGGTGAAGCGAACGCCTTGTTTTACGAGCGCCTCCCGCCGTCCCCCTTTCGGGGACGGCCATGGGGACGGATCCGTCTCGGAAGCGCTTCGCGCCGCTTGCGGTGGTGGGAGATGGCGCGCCGGTGCGCCTCGTCGCGCACGTTCTGGAGGAGGTGGAGCTCGGGGGAACCCTCCAGGGGGACGAGGGAGGTGGAGTCGGGGAGGTAGACCCGCTCCTCGCCCTTGGCCAGGGCGATCACGTCGGACTCCACCCCGAGGCGCTTCACCACCTCCAGGGCCGAGGCCAGCTGGGGCTTGCCGCCATCGATGAGGAGGAGGTCGGGGAACGGGAGGGGGCTCTTGAGCCTTCTCTCGAGGACTTCGGCCAGGGCCTGGGGATCTCCGGGATCGGCTGACCTGATGATGAAGGAGCGATAATTCCGCTTCCGGGGCTGGCCCGACTCGAAGGCCACCATGGCGCCCACCCGCTTCTGCTCTCCGGTGTGGGAGATGTCGTAGCCCTCGATCCGGCGGGGAAAGCGGGAGAGCTTGAGGAGATCCTGGAGGCGCCTGCCCAACAGATCGTAGTCCCCGCGCGCCACGTGCTGCAGGAGATTCTCCCGGGCCATGGTGAGGAGGTTCCTGCGGATGCCGCGCCTCGGGACGTGGATGCGAACCTTCCTGCCCGCCTGGGCGGAGAGGAGCTCCTGGAGGGGCTGGTGCGCCTGGGGGAGAAAGGGGACCACGATCTCGGCGGGAAGAGGCCGGCGCGCGTGGATGTTGAGGAGGAGCTCGGAGAGGACCTCCTCGGGGAGAGAGGCGACGGTCCGGAGCGAGTAGAAGGCGCTCTCGCGGACCTTGCCGGCTTGCACCGAGAAGAGGGTCGCCGCCGAGTCGTGGCCATTAGAGAGGAGGGCCAGGACCTCGTAGCTCCCCGCCGCCGGGGAGACGACCCAGGACTTCGGCTCGAAGGCGCGGATCAGCTCGAGGTCGAGGCGCGCCTGCTCCGCCTCCTCGAAGCGGAGCTCGGAGGCGAGCCCCGTCATGCGCGTTTTCAGGGCGCGCCGCAGGGGGGCCACCTTGCCCTTGAGGAACTCCGCCGCCGCCTCCGCCGCCGCCTTGTACTCCGGGGGGGAGATGCGGCCGGCGCAGGGCGCGGAGCAGCGCCCGATGTGGAAGTAGAGGCAGGGCTTGCCCTGCCGGAAGGGGGCCGGGGAGCATTGCCGCAGTCGAAAGAGGCGGGTGACGAGGTCGATCAGCTCGCGGGCGCGGGCCGCGTTGCCGAGGGGGCCGAAGAGGAAGGAGCCGGGTCGCCGCTTTCTCACGAAGTAGATGCCGGGCCATTCGTCGGCCAGGGTGAGTTCGAGCAGGGGGTAGCTCTTGTCGTCCTTCAGGCGGATGTTGAAGGGGGGCTGGTGCTGCTGCACCAGGCTGTGCTCGAGCAGCAGGGCGTCGCGCTCCGAGGGGGTGACCACGGTGTGTACCTCCGCGGAGCGCGTGAAGAGGGAGGCCAGCACCGGCTCGTGCCGCTTCTGCCAGTGCTGCGAGAGGCGCTTCTGCAGGTTCCGCGCCTTGCCTACGTAGAGGACCCGCCCCCGGGCGCTGCGAAAAAGGTAGACGCCGGGCCTCTCGGGGAAGAGCCGGCTATTGAGCTCCACCCTTGGCCGGAGGCTTGGGCGCCGGCTGCTTCTTGGCCGCGGCCACCTGGGCGTTGGCCTTCTTCGCCCAGCCGGTCGATTTCTTCGCGTACGTCGAGCGCGGGTAGGAGCTGATCACGCGCTGGAAGAAGGAGGCCGCCGACTCGTAGTCGCGCAGGTCGAAATAGGCGCGGCCGCAGTAGTAGAGCAGCCGGTCCATGCGTGCGAACTCGGGGTAGTCGTCGATCACCTGCTTGAAGCGGTTGATCGCCCCGGGCGCGGCTCCGTAGACATAGTTGTAGTAGCCGATGCGGTAGTAGTGTTCGGCCAGCCGCTGGCGGGCCAGGGCGATCTTGTTCTTGGCGTCCTCCGCCTCGGGCGTGCCCGGGTACTGCTGCAGCAGCGCCTCGAACGACTTGATGGCGGTGAAGGTGTTGCTCTGGTCTCGCTCGGGCTTCTTCATCTGCTTGAAGTAGCACATGCCGATCTGGTGCTTGGCGTAGACGGCGTCCGGCGAGTAGGGGTAGAGGTTGACGTACTCCTGGTACTCGGCGGCGGCCATGATCAGCGAGGAGCTGTCCTTGGCGCGGAAGTAGGAGTCGGCGATGCCCAGCTTCGCCTTGCCGGCGTAGATGCTGTCCGGGTAGAGCTGCATGATCTCCTTGAACAGGAGGCGCGCCCGCTCGGGGTCGCGGCCGATGCGCCGGGAGGCGTCTTCGAAGAGGCGCTTGTCCGAGCCTCGCTCGCCGGGGTCGATCTGCACCTGCTTCGGGCGGTGGCGGCAGCCGACGGTGAGCAGCAGTGCGGCGGCAACCAGGCAGAGAAGGGTCGCTTTCTTCATGTTGGGCTCCATTGGATCTGTTCGTATATCCGTTGCAGGGTGGCGGGGACGTCGGCGGCGCGGTAGAGGAAATTGCCGACCACGAAGAGCTCGACGCCGGCCGCGCGGACGTCGGCCAGGTTGTCGGTGCCCAAGCCGCCGTCCATCTGGATGAGGCAGGAAAGGCCGCGCCGGTCGATCTCGGCGCGCAGCCGGCGCGCCTTCTCCAACACGGCGGGCTGGAAGGGCTGGCCGCCGCGGCCGGGGGCGACGCTCATCAGCAGCACGTAGTCGGACGCGTCCAGCAGCGGTTCCAGCGCCGCCAGCGGGGTTTCGGGGTTGAGCACCAGCCCGGCGCGGCCGCCGCGGGCGCGGATGGCCGCGCACAGGCGGCGGCAGGCGGCAAGCGGGGCGGCCTCGACGTGGAAGGAGACCCACCCGCAGCCGGCGTCGAGGAACCAGGGGACGATGCGCTCCGGGTCGGTGACCATCAGGTGGGCGTCGAAGGCGAAGGGAAAGCGCGCCCGGATGGCCCGCGCCAGGGCCGGACCGAAGGTGATGGCGTCGACGAAGTGGCCGTCCATGATGTCGAGGTGGATGACCTCGATGCCGCCGGTCCGGTATTGGCGCAGGCGCTCGTCGAGGTCGAAGAAGTTGCTGGAGAGGATCGATGGGAAGAGCGGGTTCACTTGCTCACCTGGATGCCGATCTGGTTGCGGGAGCTGATCTCGAAACCGGGGGCCGGAAACTGCTTGATGACGATTCCGGGCTTGAGGCCGAAGTAGGCGACCGGCTCGATGCGGGCGATCTTCAGCCCCCTGGACTCGAAGAAGATCAGCACCCGCGCCGCTTCCCGTCCGATCAGGTCGGGCATGACGTAGGAGGGGATGTCGGCCCCCTTGGAAAGCAGCAGGTCGACGGGCGTGCTCTCGTTCACCCTCGACCCGGCCGGGTAGGCCTGGGCCAGCACCCGGTCGGCGGCGACGTCGCGCACGCCGAGGTAGGAGACCAACCCCTTGCGCAGCCGGCTCTTTTGCAGCAGCTCGTCCGCCTCGCGGAGGCCCATGCGCCCCAGGTCGGGCACGATCACCTGGGCCAGGGCGGGGGCGACGAAGATCTTGATGATCGACTTCTCCTTGATGCTCGTGCCGGCGCCGGGAAACTGGTTGACCACCGTGTTCGGCTTGTAGGCGGAGCCGAAGTCGCCGACCACGCGCTTGAGATAGACGCCGCGGCGGGCGGCGATCTGGTAGGCCTGGGTGACCGGCTGACCCACCAGGTCGGGGGCGGTGATCTCGTCGCCCTTGATCAGCAGGCTCATGGTCAGAAACATCGAGGCGATGAAGAGGAAGGCATAGCCCGCGGCGATGCCCAGGATCTTCAGAAGGCGCAGGAGTTTCCGGTTCATGGAGACTCATTCTACCTGATCCCTGCCGGGGTTGCAACCGCTGCCGGCCCTCCGTGCGGCACTATCAATAGAACGAAGGTCCGACGGCGAATCGGAAGACGAAGTGGTTTTCGCCGGGTTG
>CAYZNT010000042.1:0-20351 GCA_964479735.1 uncultured Clostridia bacterium | reverse complement strand
TTTCAGCCTTGCGACCGTACTCCCCAGGCGGGATACTTAACGCGTTAGCTTCGACCAAGCAAAACCTTGCGAGATCTAGTATCCATCGTTTACAGCTAGGACTACCAGGGTATCTAATCCTGTTTGCTCCCCTAGCTTTCGAGTATCAGCGTCAGGAGCAGTCCAGAAAGCCGCCTTCGCCTCTGGTGTTCCTCCCGATATCTACGCATTCCACCGCTACACCGGGAATTCCACTTTCCTCTCCTGTCCTCAAGCCAAGCAGTATCGAAGGCAGTTCCTCGGTTAGGCCGAGGGATTTCACCTCCGACTTACTCAGCCGCCTTAACTCTCTTTACGCCCAGTAAATCCGAGTAACGCTTGCCCCCTACGTATTACCGCGGCTGCTGGCACGTAGTTAGCCGGGGCTTCCTCTGGAAGTTAAGTCAAGTACAGGCGGTGTTAACGCCCGTACATTTAATCCTTCCTGACAGGGGTTTACAATCACGAAGACCTTCATCCCCCACGCGGCGTCGCTGCGTCAGACTTTCGTCCATTGCGCAAAATTCCCCACTGCTGCCTCCCGTAGGAGTCTGGACCGTGTTTCAGTTCCAGTGTGGCCGATCAGCCTCTCAGCTCGGCTACCCATCATCGCCTTGGTGAGCCATTACCTCACCAACTAGCTAATAGGGCACAGGCTCATCCCCAGGCGAGAGGTCCCGAAGGATCCCCCCCTTTGATTCCATCGCTTGTGCGACGGAACATTATGCGGGATTAGCTCCGGTTTCCCGGAGTTATCCCCCACCCAAGGGTAGATTACCTATGTATTACTCACCCGTCTGCCACTCTACTTACCCCTTGCGGGGCTTTCGCGTTCGACTTGCATGTGTTAGGCACGCCGCCAGCGTTCACTCTGAGCCAGGATCAAACTCTCCAGTTAGTATTTAAAGGGCCGAAGCCCCTTAAACCGAAGTTGAGTCTGATTATGGTTATAAGGGTCGATTGTGTTACGTTGGCTGAAAATTCACTCTACTCAGTTTTCAAAGATCCCGATTTTCATCGCCGATGAAAAACTCGCCAGCATTATACCAAAAATTTCTGGCTTGTCAACACCCGAAAAACTTTTTTTTAGAAAAAAGTTTCCGTCAAAGATATAGTATAGATCGGGTCATTTTTCAACACAATCCACCACCGCCTGAAACCTTCTGCTGATGAATGTTCCGGGGCCTCCGCCCTCCTCCGAGGCCGCCGGCAGGCCTTCTCCGGGGGAGCGGCGCAAACCGTTTTTTTGAAACCCCGAAGACCCGCCCGCTTGCATGCCGCGCGGTTCTCAGCGCGTTTTCGGCGGACGCGGAAAAACGGCGCGAGGCCCTTCTCAGCGCAGAACGCGGCGGTGCCGTCCCGTCGTCCGCCCCAGCAGCAAGCCCAGGGCGATGCCCGCCACCCGCTCGGCGGGCACCCACAGCCCGTCGCGCCGCGTCACCACGGCCCCGGCGATGGTGGTCGGAGACACCATGTTGATGCGCAGCCGCGGGAAGACGGCCGCCCACGAACGGACCATCAGCAGCAGGGCGTTCTTGGCCGCCGCGTAGGGCAGCACCTTGCGGAACGGGCGCCCGCGGCCGGCGTCGTCGAATCCGATGAAGACCGCCGCGCGCAGCTTGCCGCGCTCACGCAGGAAACGGAAGAGCTCGGCGGCGGTCACCACGTTGCCGTGGAAGTCTCGCTCGAAGTCTGCGCCGGTCAGCTTTTCCGTGTCGACGCAGGAGATCGGACCGTAGGCGTGGATCAGGTAGTGACAGGCGGCGAGGTCGGCGGCGTTCCGCTCCAGGAAATCCTTGATGCCCGAAGCGGAATCGAAGGCGGCGCGGCGCCAGGAGACGCCGTCGGAGTCGGCCGGCGTGGAGGAGTGGCACTGGGCCAGCACCTGCAGGCCGGCCGCCCGGGCCGCGGCCACCAGGGACCGCCCCAACAGCCCCGATGCACCGGTGATGAGCACGCGGCTCGCCACCCTTTCCTCTTTCATGCACCGATGGTATCACGGCGGCGGAAGCGGGGCAAGCGGGCGGTTGTGGTACAATGATCCACCCGGCGCGCCGGCAGGCCGCCCGCGAGGTGCCGACATGAACCGTGCTTCCCCGCTCCGCTTCTTCGTCCCGGCCGTGCTGGTTCTCCTGTCCGCGACCGCCGCCGGCGGCGACCGCGGCGAAGGCTGCAGCACCGTCGTCTTCGGACCGGCCTCGACCCGCGACGGCGGCCCCATGCTGTGGAAGAACCGCGACTCCGACTTCCCCTCGAACAAGGTCGTCTTCGTGGGCGAGCAACCCTACGCCTACCTGGCGCTGGTCAACAACGGCCAGCCGTCCGGGCGCTGGGTCTACGCCGGCCTGAACGCCGCCGGCTTCGCCATCATGAACTCGGTGGCTTACAACCTGCCGCAGCGCGCCGGCGACCTGCGCGACCTGGAAGGGCAGATCATCGCCGACGCCCTGCGCACCTGCCGCACGGCAGGCGATTTCGAAGCCTACCTGCAGGCCAACCTCGGGCCCGACCTGGGCAGCCGCGCCAACTTCGGCGTCATCGATGGCGAAGGCCGGGCCTGGCTCTTCGAGGTTCACAACCGCGGCTTCCGCAAGATCGACGCGGCCGCCCAGCCCGGCGGCTACCTGGTCAACACCAACTTCTCGCGCAGCGGACCGGAAAACGAGGGCGCCGGTTACCTGCGCTTCGAGAGGGTTTCCGGGCTGCTCCGCGAAGGCCGCTCCGGCTTCGACCCGGAGTTCGTCTTCACCCGGCTGGCGCGCGACTTCGGCCACCCGCTGCTGCAGGGCCCAACCCGGGCCGACCTGGCGCGGCGCTCCGGGGCGTCCCCGTTCTGGCACCACAGCAACCACTGCATCGACCGCGACTCCACCTCGGCGGCGGTGGTGCTGCAGGGCCGGAGCGGAAGCGACTGGCCGCCGGCCACGATGTGGGTCATGCTGGGCGAGCCCCTGGTCTCCGTCGCCGTGCCGGTCTGGGTGGAAGCCGGCGAGGTGCCGCCGGCCCTCTGGCAGGGGGACGACGCCCCGTTGGTCCGCGAGACGCTGCGACTGAAGAAAATCGTCCGGCCCTTCGCCGAGCCCGACAAGGCCGAGTACATCGACCTGTCCCGCCTCGACAACCGGGAGCGCTCCGGCCTGCTGCCCGGCCTGCTGGGAACGGAACGGGAGATCCGCATCGCCACCGCCAGCTTCCTGAAGGCGCGCCGAAGCGCCGCCGAGCTGGCCGCCTTCCAGCGGGAGATGGCTCAGAAGGCCCTGGCCGCACTGCAGGCGGCGCGGGAAGGGCCGGCATGACGCGTTTCGTGCGCGGGGCGCTCCCGCTGCTGATGCTCGCCGGCTGCGGGATGGTGCCCATCGCCCGCGCCGCGACCCTGGAGGAGCTGGTGCGCGCCGAGTTGCGCCGCTGCCCGGCGGCCACCGCCCGTGACCTCTACAAGATGCTCTACCAGGGCGCCATGGGGGTGGAGCACCTGCTCTCCGACCCCGCCGGCGCCCGCCGCTACCTCGAGGAGGAGATGGCGGGGGTGAGCCCGGAGCCGGGCCCGCTTCTGCAGCCGGTCTCTCCCGACGGCTCGGTGGCGCGCGTGAACCTGGCCGCGTTCAAAGCCCGGGGGTTGGACACCGACCGCCTTTTCGCCGCCATGTGCGAGTCCGCGCGCACCTTCCGCAAGCGGCCGCGACAGCTCACCCGCTGGTGGCGCGAAGTGGGGCGGATGGTGGCGGCCGGAGGCCTGGATCTGGACCGCCGGGAGGTGGATCACTTCGCCGCCGATCCCGACCGGAGAGCGGTGCCGCACCACTCGGCGGAGTACGAGGCGGCTTGCGCTCCCCACTACCGGGTGGTGCAGCGCGCGGTCTTCGAGCGCTTCTTCCCGGAAACGACGGAATAGAATCTCGGAATAGAATTGATGTATATATTGATATAATGAAAGAGCGTAGGGACAGGTTTGAAACCTGTCCCTACGGTTATCGTCTGGCCGGTCCGACTGCCCTATCTTTTATAAACTGTTTTTCCGCCTACCATGGTCAGCACCACCCGGGCCTTCAGGATCTCCGCCGGGGGAATGGCGAAGAGGTCGCGGTCGAGCACGACCAGGTCGGCGTGCTTGCCCGGGGCCAAGGTCCCCTTGCGCTCCTCCTGGAACTCGGCATAGGCGGAGCCGAGGGTGTAGCAGCTGATCGCCTGGGCCAGGGTCAGCTTCTCGGTGGGTCGCCAGCCTCCCGCCGGACCGCCTTCGCGAAACTCGCGGGTCACGGCGGCGTAGAGGCCGATCATCGGATCGAGCGGCTCGACGAACCAGTCGGTGCCGAAGGCGACAGGCACGCCCGCCTCCAGGAAGGAGCGCCAGCGGTAGGCGTCTTTCACCCGTTCGCCGATGCGCTTCTCGGCCCAGCGCATGTCGTCGATGCAGTGCGAGGGCTGCACGGAGGCGACCACCCCCAATTCGCGGAAGCGGGCCACGTCGGCGGCGCGCACCACCTGGGCGTGCTCGATGCGGTGACGCGCGTCGCGCCGCCCATTGGCCTGCGCGGCGGCCGCCAGCGCGTCCAGCACCAGGGCGTTGGCCTTGTCGCCGATGGCGTGCACGGCCACCTGCAGGCCGTCACGGTCGGCCTCGACCACGATGCGCCGCAGTTCCGGCTCGGTGTGGATGGCCAGACCGGACGTGCCCGGGTCGTCCTCATAGGGGGCGAAGAAAAGGGCGCTGCCCGCGCCCATCGAGCCGTCGGCGAACAGCTTGACCGTTCCCAGCCGCAGCCAGGGATCGCCGAACGGTGGGCGGACGCCGATGCGCGCCAGGTCGTGGCGGAATTCGGCAGACCGCCAGGCGTTGACGCGCACCTTCAGCTCGCCTCGCCGCAGCAGCCGGCGGTACGCCTCGAGGTCCGCGGCCGAGCTGTTGTCCTGGACGCTGGTCACGCCCAGCGAGGCGGCGTGATCCAGGGCGGCGCGCAGCGCCTGTTCGTGGCGGGCGGGGCCCAGGGCGGGAATGACCGCCTGCACCGCATCCATGGCCGTGTCCTTCAGGATGCCGGTCGGCTCCCCGCTGCGCGGGTCGCGCTCGATCCAGCCGCCCTGCGGGTCGGGGGTATGGCGGTTGATGCCGGCCAGTTCCAGGGCACGGCCGTTGGCCAGCGCCACGTGCCCGTCCAGGCGCTGCACGAAAACCGGAATGGCGGCGGTGAAGGGGTCGATGAGCCGGCGGTGCGGGAAGCGATGCGACGGCCAGTTCTCGTGGTCCCAGTTGCCGCCGGTCACCCACTCTCCGGCCGGCAGGGCGGCGGCGTACGTCCGCACCCGCGAAGCGAATTCGACTTCGTCACGGCAGTCGCGCAGCCTGATGCCCAGCAGGTCGAGGCCGCCGTCCAGCATGTGGACGTGGGCGTCGTTGAATCCCGGCAGCACCAGTTGGTTCTGGAGATCGATCATGCCGGCGGGCGTCGCCGCCCAGGCCTCGGCCTCCCGGTTTGAACCGACCGCCACCACCAGGCCGTCGCGCACGGAGATGGCCTCGGCCCACGGCCGGGTCGGGTCGCCGGTGAAAATCCTGCCGTTGCGCAGCACCAGGTCGGCCATCTTCCCTCCCGTCGCTCCGCCCCACCCGCAGGCGGCCAGCAGCATCAACCCGGCCAGCGCCGCCCGCCCCCCTCTACGGTGCGCGCTCACGGGCGTCCCCCGGAGCCGGCGCCGAGGTCGGCGGCCCGGCGGCACAGGGTCAGGGTGTTGGCCAGCAGCATGGTCACGGTCATGAGGCCCACTCCTCCGGGAACGGGCGTGTGCCAGGCGGCCCTTTCATGGGCGGCCGGGTGGACGTCGCCGACGATGGCATAGCCCTTCTTGCGGAACCCCTCGAGGCGTTTCTCGTCGCCCAGGGCGCGCACCTCGGCCTCGCTCTCCAGGTGGTTGATGCCGACGTCGATCACCACCGCTCCCGGCTTCACCCACTCCGGCATCACGAAGGCCGGCTTGCCCACGGCGGCCACCAGGAGGTCGGCGCGGCCCACGGCGGCGGCCAGGTCGCGGGTGCGGGAGTGGCACAGGGTGACGGTGGCGTGGCGGTTGGCCAGCATCAGGGCCAGCGGCTTGCCGACGATGAACGAGCGGCCGACGATCACCGCCTCCATCCCGGCCGGGTCGATGCGGTAATGGTCGAGCATGCGCAGCACGCCCGCCGGGGTGCAGGGGAAGATGGCCGAGGTTCCCAGCAGCACCCGCCCCTGGGACACGGGGTGGAAACAGTCGGCGTCCTTGGCCGGGTCGATGCGCTCCAGCACCGCCCACTGGTCGATGTGCGCCGGCAGCGGCAGCTGCACCAGGAAACCGTCGACCCGCGGGTCGCCGTTCAGCGCGTCCACCGCCGCCAGCAGCTCCGCCTGCGCCGCTACCTCCGGGAGCGAAACCAGGCGCGAGTGGAAGCCCAGCTTCTCCGCCAGGCGGCTCTTGGAGGCCACGTAGGTGCGCGACGCCGGGTTGTCCCCGGCCATGATCACCGCCAGCCCCGGCGGCCGGCCGAGGCGCGCCGCCAGTTCCGCGACCTGCGCCTGCATCTCTTGCTGCAGGGCTTCGGACACCACCTTGCCGTCCAGGATCGCCATGACTCCTCCTGTCGCCCCGTATTCTATCACGGATTCTGCCCCGCCGCCTCCTCCGCCCGACCGTCCGCAACACGTATGGGGACGATGGCACCGGCATCGCGAACCAAGGAGAAAGCGGGAGTTTCCGGATTTGCAAATACCTGATATCTGATATAATAGATATCTTAAAAATCGGGTTGCACCTGACCGGCAATGCCCATGGAGGTCTGCTCATGGAAACTAGGAGATGGATTCAGGCCGCGCTGTTGATCGTCATCGCAGGCTCGCTGCGATTCCCGCTCTCACTCACCGCCCAGAGCGGGGGCGACCAGTTTCTGGACGGAATCGGGGAGACCTCCCTGGTGGCCCGCTGGCTCCTGGACGGGAACACCGAGGACCGCTCCCGCAACCATTTTCATGCGACCGTCGAGGGAGGCGAGGTTGCTTTCTCGGACGAAAAGCCCTTCGGCAAGGTGCTGGCCATGTCGGGCCACCGTCTCCTGCTCCCGGGCCGGACCCTCGCCGGGGTGGAGAGCCTGAGCGTGACCGGCTGGTTCCTGGTCAAACCCGGCGCCAGAGAGCAGCGCTTCTTCGATTTCGGGAACGGTGCCGGGGGACGCTTCGTTTGCGAACTGACCGGGGCCGACGGGTCCCCCGCCATTCGGGCGCGGATCCTGCCCGGAGGGCCGGAAGTCCATCTGGTACCCCCCATGCCCCTCGCCCCCGGCCGATGGGTCCACCTGACCGTGGTCCTGGATGCGGCCACCCGCACGCTGGGCGGATACATCTTCGGCCGGCCGGCGGGCCGCACCGAGAACCTGAGGATTTCCATCGACCAGTTTCAGAACCGCAGGAAGCCGGCCGTGAACCAGCTCTATTTCGGCCGCGCTCCCGGCAGCGACGGGCCCGGCCTGGAGGCCAGCCTCCACGACCTCCGCCTCTACCGGGTCGCCCTGGCCGAGGCCCAGGCGACCACCATCTTCCGCAACGCCCTGGGCCTGGGCGCCGGCGGGCCCCGGAAGGTGGAGTCGCCCACCTCCACCCCGGTCCGCTCGCTGGCCGTGGGGCTGGTGGAGGTGCCCGACATCGCCGTGGAGACCATCGTCGGGGTCCTGCCCCGGCTGCCTCCCATGGTGCCCGGTCGATACCCGGATGACGCCCCGGGCCCGATGGTGCGCGTGATCTGGCCCGCCCCGACCACCAACCAGGATGTCCTGGGCCCGCGCACCTACACCCTGGCCGGTTCCGTGCCCGGAACGACGTTCACGCCCAGGGCCGTGGTGACCGTGAAGGCGGCTCCGGTCGCCCGGATCCACCACCCGCAGCGGAAACTGGAGGCCTTTCCCCTCGGGGCGGTGAGCCTCAACCGCGACGAGCAGGGGCGCGAGACCCCCTTCATCCGGAACCGCGACAAGTTTCTCCGCACCCTGGCCCAGACCAATCCCGACAACTTCCTCTACAACTTCCGCGACGCCTTCGGCCAGCCCCAACCCGCCGGCGTCGTTCCCCTGGGAGTGTGGGACGACCAGACCACCCGGCTGCGCGGCCACGCCAGCGGCCACTACCTCTCGGCCATCGCCCAGGCCTATGCCGGCGCCGCCCGCGAGGGCGAACAGAGGGCTGTCTTCCTGGAGAAGATGAACACCATGATCGACGTCCTCTACGATCTGGCCCGGAAGTCGGGCCGTCCCGCCGCGGCCGGCGGACCCTGCAACCCGGACCCGGTGGCCGTCCCGCCCGGCCCGGGCAAGAGCGGCTACGACTCCGATTTGAGTCCGGCCGGGCTCCGCCACGACTTCTGGAACTGGGGGATCGGCTTCATCAGCGCCTATCCGCCCGACCAGTTCATCATGCTGGAGAAGGGCGCGACCTACGGCGCCAGCAACGCCCAGATCTGGGCCCCCTACTACACCCTGCACAAGATCCTGGCCGGCCTGCTCGACTGCTACGAAGTGGGCGGCAACCGCAAGGCCCTGGAGATCGCCGAGGGAATGGCGAACTGGGTCTACCGGCGGCTCACCGCGGTGCCTCCCGACACCCGAACCGCCATGTGGAGCCGATACATCGCGGGCGAGTACGGCGGCATGAACGAGGTGCTGGCCCGCCTCCACCGCCTCAGCGGCAATCCCGACTTCCTGGCCTGCGCCAGGCTCTTCGACAACACCCTCTTCTTCTTCGGTGACGCCGGGCACACCCACGGCCTGGCCCGCAACGTCGACACCGTGCGCGGGCGTCACGCCAACCAGCACATCCCCCAGATCACCGGCGCCCTGGAGACCTACCGGGCGACCGGGGCGCCCGAGTACTTCGAGGTGGCCCGCCACTTCTGGTCCATCTCCCGCGACCACTACACCTACAGCATCGGCGGGGTGGCCGGGGCCCGCACCCCCAACAACGCCGAGTGCTACACCGCCCAGCCCGACAGCCTGTTCGGCAACGGTTTCTCCATGGTCGGACAGAACGAGACCTGCGCCACCTACAACCTGCTCAAGCTGAGCCGGGAACTCTTTTTCTACGAACCGGACGCCGGGTACATGGACTACTACGAGCGGGCCCTCACCAACCACATCCTGGCCTCGGTGGCGGAGACCAACGCCGGCAACACCTATCACGTGCCGCTCACCCCGGGGGCGCGGAAGCAGTTCGACAACGAGGAGATGGACGGGTTCACCTGCTGCAACGGCACCGCCCTGGAGAGCAACACCAAGCTGCAGGACTCGATCTATTTCCGCGACGCCGCCAACCGGGAGCTCTACGTCAACCTCTTCGTTCCCTCCACCCTGGAGTGGAAAGAGCGCAACCTGGTGGTCACCCAGAGCACCGATTTCCCCTACGCCGACACCGTCAGGCTGTCGGTCTCCGGCAGCGGGGATTTCGCCCTCAAGGTGCGGGTCCCGGCCTGGGCCAACCGCGGCTTCTCCCTCTCGATCAACGGCCGGGAGCAGGCGGTGAAGGCGGTCCCCGGGAGCTACCTGACCCTGAAGCGCAGGTGGAAAACGGGAGACACGGTCTTCCTGCGCATGCCCTTCTCCTTCCGCCTGGAGTCGGTCATGGACCAGCCCAACATCGCCAGTCTCTTCTACGGACCGGTCCTGCTGGCGGTCCAGGAATCGGGCCCGCTCCCGGCCTGGCGCCCGGTCACCCTGGACGCCCGCGACCTCTCCCGGTCGATCCAGGGCGACCCGGCCACCCTGCGCTTCCGCATCGGCGAGCTATCGCTGAAACCATTCTTCGAGAGCTACGGCCACTACTCGGTCTACCTGGACGTGACGCTGCAGTAGGGGCCCTTCGGCCGCCCCTCGATTGCCCGTCCCCCGCGGCCTGCCGGCGGGGGCCGGGATGCGCACTTGGCACGACCCCGTTTTTGCAGTACCATCTCCATCCGGACGGTTTCGACGATCCGTCGCCCGGAAGGGATGGAGAGGAGCAGAAACATGCCCCCTGGAGGAGAACCGGACCGCACCGAGCGGCGCCGGTCGCGGCGAAGCGCGTTGCTGGCGCTGCTGTCCAGCCTGCTGTTCACGGCGGTCATGGCCCGCCTCGCCTACTGGAACGATCCCCGCGTCGTGAAGCGGGCGATGCTGCCTCCGGGGTTCTCTTTCCACCTCGACGCGGGACAGGCCGGGCCCGGTCAGCGCTGGGTGGCGGAGTTGCTCCCCGGAGAGGGACGGGCAGGCGATGCCCGAATGACCATCGCCGTCAACGGCATTCCCATCGCCCGACTGGATCCGCCCGTAGAGCGCACCGTGATCGCCGTACCTCCCGGTGTGCTGAAGTTCGGCGAAAACCGGCTGCAGGTTTTCCCGTCGGCCGGCCCCCTCCCCTTCCGCCTGCGGCTGAAGAACTTCCACGGCTACTCCGGCGGCCTGCTCCAGGCCCTGCTGCTGGACCGGACGGCGCGCCTGGGCCGGCAATGGCCGGGACGGCCCTGGTTCTGGGTTCCCTTCCTGCTCGTGGTGCTGGCCCTGAATTTCTCCGGGTGGAATTCCTTCCGGCGCGAGGGGGGAAGGCGGGCGCTGCGCCAGCTGGCCGTGCACGGCATCCCGCTGTTTTTCGCCCTGCTGCTCATCCTGCCGCGACTGACCCGGCTGGCGGCGCACATCCATGCCGCCTCCGCCTTGCTGCTGGTGCTCCTGCACGCGGCCTGCCTCCACTGGACCCGAATCAAGCCCCGCTGGCCGCTCGCGCTGGGGGCCGCCTGCGCGTTGGGCTTCGCGGCCTTCGCCTGGTCGATTTGGAGCCACGCCGTCGACATTCCCTTCTCCGACGACTACGACAACGTACTGGGATTCGCCAACGCCTGGGTGCAGACCGATGACGCCGGATTGCGCGGCCGGATGCTGCTGGCGCAGCACAACGAGCACCGCCTGCTCGTCAACCGCCTGGCCACCCTGGCGGTCATGGACCTGCACGGACGCATCGACTTCCGCCTGCTGATCCTGGCCGGGAACATCGGCCTGCTGGTTTTCTGCCTGGCCCTGTGGTGGATCTGCCGCCGCTCCGGATTCGGACTGGTCGCGATGGCGCCGGCGGCCCTGCTCGTGTTCCAGCCGCAGTATTTCGAGTGCACCACGTGGGCGATGGCCTCCATATCCAACTTCTGGGTTCTGGCCTCCACCGGGATTTCGATCGCCTGCCTGCAGGCGGAGCGCACCCGTCTCTTTCCGCCGGCCGTGATGGCGGCCGCGGCCGCCTCATTCTGCCAGGGCAACGGCCTGCTGGCATTCGCCGCCGGGGCGTTCCTGCTGTGGCGGCAGGGACGTCGCCGTCACCTGGCCGCCTGGCTCGTCGCGGCCGCCCTCATGGCCCTGCTCTATTTCGCCGGTTACCAGGCGCCGGCCAACCAGCCTTCCCTGACCGGAGCCCTGCAGCACCCCCTGGCCGCCCTGGAATACCTGGTCACCCTGGTCGGCGGGGCGCTGGCCATCCGCGGCCTCGCCTTTTCTGCCGGCATCGTGCTGTTCGCCCTGCTGGCCGGGCTGCTCGTTTTGAAGGCATGGCGCAGCCAGCCGGCCCTGTCCGCCTTGCTGCTCTTCCTCCACGGCACCGCCCTGCTCACCGCCGCCGGGCGCTTCCCGCTCGGTCTGCGGCAAGCCGTCTCCTCGCGCTACCAGCTGGTCTCCATCCTGATCATCGCCCTGACCTGCCTGCTCCTCCAGGCCGCCTGGCCGTGGCCGCGGCTCCGCCACCCGGCATTCGCCGCGCTCCTGGCCTTGTCGATGGGATTCTCCCTGCTCCTCCACCAGTCGATGCGGGGTCCGATGGGCGAACACCGGCGATACCTGGAGGAGGGAATCGGGCAGTGGCGCCAGAACGGAGTCGGCCTCGCCTACCCGGATGGGGCGAGGGCCGACGCGATCCTGCGCGAATCGATCCGCCTGGGCGTCTACCGCCCTCCGGAGCCCTGAGCGGCCCGCGCCGGAAGTACACCGGGCGGGAGCTACGCGAGCAGGTGGGTGACCACCCCGTCCTTCAGCTTGGGCTCGAACCAGGTCGATTTGGGCGGCATGATCTTGCCGGCGTCGGCCACCGCGAAGAGCTGCTCGATGGTGGTCGCCCGGAGCGAGAAGGCGATCTGGAACTTGCCGGAGTCGACCAGCCGCTCGAGTTCGCCGGTGCCGCGGATGCCGCCGACGAAGTCGATGCGCTTGTCGGTGCGCGGGTTGGCGATGCCCAGCAGGGGCGCCAGCAGGTTCTGCTGCAGGATGGAGACGTCGAGGGCGGCGATCGGGTCGCCGGCGTCGAAGGAGCCCGGCCGGGCGGTGAGAAGATACCACTTGCCCTCGATGTAGAGGCAGAAATCGTGCACCTTCTCCGGCGCCTTGAGGTCGGTCTCGGCGAAGTCGAAGGCGTCGCGCAGCCGGCCGAACAACTCGGCCTTGCACATGCCGTTCAGGTCCCGGACCACCCGGTTGTAGGGCAGGATCTTCATCTGGTTGTGCGGGAAGATGACCGCCAGGAAGAAGTTGTAGTCCTCGTCTCCGGTGTGGGCGGGATTGGCTTTCTGGCGATTCACCTTGATGGCGGTGGCGGCGGCCGAGCGGTGGTGGCCGTCGGCCACGTAGAGCTTGTCGAGCCCGGCGAACTCGGCCCGGATGGCGGCGATCAGCTTGTCGTCGTCGACCACGGTGAGGGTGTGGCGCACCCCGTCGGGGGTGGCGAAATCGTACTCGGACGGCTTCTTCATGGCCCGGGCGACGAGCTGGTCGATGGCCGCGCGACGCTTGTAGGTGAGGAAGACGGGGCCGGTCTGCGCGTCGAGCGTCTCGATGTGGCGCATGCGGTCGCGCTCCTTGTCCTCGCGCGTCAGCTCGTGCTTCAGGATCACGTCGTCCTGGTAGTCCTGGCACGAGGCGCCGGCCACCAGGCCGACCTGCACGTGCTCGCCCCACACCTGCCGATAGACGTAGTATCTCGGTTTGTCGTCCTGGAAGAGCCAGCCCTCGGCGATGAAGCGCCGGAAGTTCTCGCGCCCCTTGGCGTAGACGGCGTCGGAGTAGAGGTCGGTGCCGGGCGGGAGGTCGATCTCCGGCTTGCCGATGTGCAGGAAGGAGTAGGGGTTGTCCCCGGCCATCGCGCGCGCCTCCTCGGAATTCAGCACGTCGTAGGGCGGGGCGGCGATCTTGTCCGCCAGGTCTCTGCGCGGACGCAGGCCGCGGAAGGGTTCGACTCTCGCCATGGTTGTCCTCCGGTCAATGCGATCGTGAAGGGCCATTGTAGTGGACCCGGCGGGGGGTGTCAATACGGGACCGTTGACAGGCCGCGACGGTTTGCCTACACTGGCGTCGAGGGAACGCCATGATCCGTTTGCAATGGAAAGAGCGACTCCGCATCGGCCATCCGGAGATCGACCGCCAGCACCAGGGGCTGGTGGCGCTCATCAACCAGCTCATCGACCTGCTCAACCAGAGCGCCACGCCGGCGACCGCGGCCCCGCTGGTGCGCCAGCTGGCGGAGTACGCCATGAACCATTTCCGGCTCGAGGAGACCTACATGGTCCGCTGCGGGTTCACCGGGTTGCCGGAGCACAAGTCCGAGCACGAGCGCTTCGTCCGCCAGGTGCTCGGATTCAACCGCGACACCCGGGAGATATCGCACGACCTGCTGCAGGAGATGCTCTCCTTCCTCAGCGGGTGGCTGGTCCGCCACGTCTACTCCATGGACCGGGAGTACGCCCCGTGCGTGCTGGCTTACGGGCGGAAGGCGCAGCCCCGTGCCGTGGTCTTCACCGCCTCCTTCCTCGGCGCGCTCGACTTCGCCCGCCTGGCGGCCGGGCTGCAGCCGCACGGCGCGCAGCCCGCCGACGCGCTGGAGCGCGCGCTGAAGCTGCAGGGGCCGCTCTTCGCCGACTGGGAGACCGGCCGCAAAAGCGACGACGAGGCGATCGCCGCCATCGCCGCGGCCTGCGGGATCGCCATGGACGCCGCCAAATTCTTGGAGGCGTGCCGGGCCGCCACCGTGCCCCGCGACGACCTGCTGCCGCTGCTGCGGGAGTTGAAACCCCGGGTCCGACTCGGCCTGGTCGCCGACGCCGGCCCGGGCCTGGTGGCCGCGGTGCTGGCCCCCCTGCCCGGCTTCGCCCTCTTCGACGCCTGTTGCGCCTCCTTCGAGACCGGCGCTTCGCACTCCGCCCCGGTCACCCTGGCCGGCGTGTGCCGCAAGCTGGGCGTTCTGGCCGAGGAGACGGTCTACGTGGACGACGACCTGTCCGCCCGCGAGGCGGCCGCGAGCGAGCGGATGCGCGCCATCCCCGGGGGCGGAGCGGACGCGCTGGCCGACGCCCTGCGCGAGGCCGGGGTGACGGTCAAGGCGTAGGACCGGGAGGCTCACCCACTTCCCGGGAGGCAGCCGCCCCGTCACGGCCGGGTGTCCGGAGAGCCGCCGGCTCGCCCGGTCGCTGCTCCGTCATGGATCCGCCTTCACCGGACCGCCGCGTGAGGAGCGAGCAGTGCGTCGCCGAGCGTGCCCGCGAAGTCGGTGTCGAGGTCCGCGATCGGGCGAAGGCCGAAGATCGAGGCGATGGCGATGGGATCGACGCGCCACATGGTGTGCCCTTCATAGAACCCGTACCGCACGATGTAGAACGGCTGCATCTCCCCGGTCGCCATGGAGAACAGCCGCCGGTCCAGCGCCTCCCGTTTTTCCGCCCCCAGGTGCCGGTAGCGCCTGTCCAGGAGCGCCTTTTCAGCAGGCTCCGGCTCCCGCTCCAGAAAGACATGCACGGCGCCTTCGATGCCGTCCCCAAATGGAGAGAGCTGCCCTCCCTTGGTGAAGTGCGCTTCGTACGAGATCTTTTTCCCGTTGTACAGGAAGAAGCCGAAGTGCTTCCAGGCATGGCCCCGGCTCCACTCGCCCCGACGATGTGCCTGTTCCTGCAGAATGAGGTTCCACATGTGAAGCAGCGGCCGGGCCAGCAGGGGGTGAGTGAATCCCATTTTCCGGACCCGGCGATTGTCCGCGAGGAGCACGGACAGTACATCCTCGTTCGCGGCCAGGAAGCCCGCGGTCGAGAGGCGCCCGGGCCGGGCCTGCTCGTTGATTTCGGCCAGGGGGCGGCCGTTGATGGTCCGCGTCCGGGACAGCTCCGCTTCGTCGTGCAGGCCGAGTCGGGCCAGGGATGGGAAGTCGGCCTTGTCGACGGCGAGGACATTGTCGCCGAAATACTTCACGGTTTCCCGGCGCCAGTCGGGCACCGTGGCATCGACCAGCGCCCAGTGCCCGTCGCGCGTGCAGGCGGTGAGGAACTCCCGGCCGTCGTCGGACGTGCAGGGCGACGGCAGTCCGGCCGATTGCGCCATCGTCTGCGGGTAGACGGGATAGTCCCGTCCCTGGATCACGGCCGTGTCCTCCCGGTCCGGTACGGCCATGATCAGCGTCATCCACGCCAGTGCCAATCCGAGCGCGGCCCCCATCTTCCCAACCCTCATTTCCCCTCCCTGCGTCCGGTCGATTTCGTCCCCCCACGGTTGGACGGCACCCACCGCGAAAATTGTCCGGCCCGGGATCGCGCGGCGGATTATTTTACACCGGCGCGGCGAAAGGGCAACCGCTGGCGGCCCCTCACCCCGGCGGCCGCAGCCACGGCCAGGACAGGATGGGGCCGAGGTAGCGCCAGATGGTGTAGACGACGGACACCGCGAGCAGCAGGCGGAACAGCCTGCGGATGTTGGGCAGCAGCCGCGGCGGCTCCGCCTGGTACCGGCTGCGCACGACCAGTGCATAATACAGGAGGGCCACGCCGAGCAGGGAGCCGGCCAGGGCCAGGGTGAACACCTCCACCACCCCGGCCCAGCCGTGGATCGTCAGGAAGCCTCGTATCTCCATTCACGCACCGGGTCCGGGGGCAGGGGCGGCCGAAACCGCCCCCGCCCCGCCCACCGGGCTCAGTACACCGGGGTCACCCCGACCTGCTGGAGGAAGAAGCTGTAGACGTCGGCCAGCTCGTCGAGCAGTTTGGCCGTCGGCTTGCCCCCGCCATGGCCGGCGCGGGTCTCGATGCGGATGAGGGTCGGCTTGGCGCACGACTGCGCCGCCTGCAGCGCGGCGGTGAACTTGAAGGAATGGGCGGGCACCACCCGGTCGTCGTGGTCGGCGGTGGTCACCAGGGTGGCGGGGTAACAGGTGCCGGGGCGGATGTTGTGCAGCGGGGAGTAGGCCCGGAGGTAGGCGAACTGCTCCGCCTTGTCGCTGGAACCGTACTCCACCGCCCAGCCCCAGCCGACGGTGAACTTGTGGTAGCGCAGCATGTCCATCACGCCGACGGCGGGCAGGGCCACGGCGAAGAGGTCGGGGCGCTGGGTCATGCAGGCGCCGACCAGCAGGCCGCCGTTGGAGCCGCCGGCGATGGCCAGCCGGGCGGGCGAGGTGTACTTCTCGCGGACCAGGTACTCGGCCGCGGCGATGAAGTCGTCGAAGACGTTCTGCTTCTTCTCCAGCATGCCGGCGCGGTGCCAGGCCTCGCCGTACTCGCCGCCGCCGCGGATGTTGGCCACGGCGTAGACCACCCCGTTCTCCAGCAAGGCGATGCGGGTCGGGCTGAAGGCCGGCAGCATGCTCGCCTGGAAGCCGCCGTAGGCGTAGAGGTAGGTCGGGTTCTTGCCGTCCAGCGCCATCCCCTTGCGGTGCACGATGAACATCGGCACCCGGGTGCCGTCCTTGCTCTCGTAGAAGACCTGGCGGGTGACGTACGCCTCCGGGTCGAAGCGCACCTCGGCGCGGCGGAACACCTCGGAGCGGCCGGTCTCCAGGTCGTAGCGGTAGATGGTCGGCGGGTAGGTGAAGGAGGTGAAGGTGTAGAAGAGGACCTTCTCGTCCCGCTTGCCGTAGAAGCCGCCCATGGTTCCCAGGGCCGGCGCCGGGATTTCCTTCTCCACCTTGCCGGCCAGATCGCACTGGTAGACGCGGGAGACCACGTCCTTCATGTAAGACAGGAAGAGCTTGCCGCCGGCGCTGGAGGCGCTCCGCAGCGGCTCGGGCTTCTCGGCCACCAGGGTGGTCCACTTGTCGCGGGCGGGGTCGGCCGGGTCGACGGAGACCAGCCGGTTGTTGGGCGCGCCGATGTTGGTGAGCAGCAGGAAGCGCCCGTCGACGACGTCGACCGGGTTGGAGTCGCCGTCGAAACCCTGCACCAGCGGTTTGAATGTTTCGTCGCCAGCGGTCAGGTCGCGGAACCAGATCTCGTTGCCCGAGGTGCCCTCGGAGATTCCCAGGAACTGCCAGCGGCCGTCCTCCGAGATCCCGGTGTTCAGGTAGCGCTGCGGATGCTTCGGGTCCTCGTAGACCAGGCGGTCCTTCTCCTGGGGGTCGCCGAGGCGGTGGTAGAAGATCTTCTGGTTCTCGCTGCGGGCGGTCAGCTCCTGGCCCTTCTGCGGCGCCGTGTAGCCGCTGTAGAAGAAACCGTCGCCGTGCCAGGCGGCGCCGGAGAACTTGACCCAGCGGATGCGGTCGGGCAGCTCGCGGCGGGTCGCGATCTCCACCACCCGCATCTCCTGCCAGTCGGAGCCGGCCTCGGCGCGCGAGATGGCCATGTAGCGGTTGTCCTGCGACTCGCCGGCCAGGTTCACCGCCACCGTGCCGTCGGCCGACAGGGTATTGGGGTCGATGAAGACCTGCGGCTCGCCGTCCAGGCCTTTCTGGTAATAGACCACGCTCTGCGGCTGCAGGCCGTCGTTCTTGCTGAAAAAGTACCAGGACCCGGCGCGGAACGGCGACGAGAAGCGCGGGTAATTGAAGATCTCCTCCAGCCGCCGGCGCATCGCCTGTCGGAACGGGATCTTCTCCAGCCGGGAAAAGGTCAGCTGGTTCTGCTCTTCCACCCAGGCCTTGACGGCGGGGGCGTTGTCGTCCTCCAGCCAGCGGTAGGGGTCGGCCACCTTGGTGCCGTGGTAGTCGTCCACCACGTCGCCGCGGGCGGTCACGGGATATGCGGGTTTCATTTCCTCGTCCCCGGCGGCGGCGTCGCCGCCGGACAGCAGCAGGGGGAGCAGGACGAGCGCGAATGCGCACGCGAATCCGGATCGGGTCATGTCAGTCCTCCTAGGGCGCGGGTTTGCCGCCGCGCGCGGCGGTCTGCGAGCCACGGGGGCAGAACGGTGATACGCACGGCTTCGCAACCGGGTTCAGCCCCCGGCGGCGCGGTGACGACTCAGCCGAAGAGCGAGAAGACCTGAAGCGGCGAAGCGTTGGCCTGGGCCAGCGAGGCCTTGCCCGGCTGCTGGCGGATCAATTCGCCGGCGCGGCCGGTCACGGCGGAGGCGGCGGCGGTGTCCTCGACGGCCGATTCGGAGGCCATGATGTTCTGGCGTTCCACGTCGGCGGCGGCAGGCGGGGTGCGGTCTTCTTCCCCGCCGGGGGCGGGAGCCGCCGGGGCCTGGCGCTCGGGCTTGGCTCGCTCGGCCGGAAGTCGGCCGGCGCCATTCGGGACCTGCAGGGAAGACAAGTTGGTGACCACCGAAACCGGGTTGCCCATGCGCGACCTCCGGACGACGTATCCATTATGCATGGAACGCCCCGGTTTGTCCAGCGGACGTGGAAAGCACCGCCGGTCGGCCGCTTGACAATGCACCCCCACGGAGCGTACAAGGAGCCAGGCAGTCGCCGGGAGGGGCCCATGAGCAGGAGCGAACTGGAACGCCGCGATTTCCTGAAAGCCGTACTGGCCGGTTTGCCGGCGCTGACGCTCGACTGGAGCTCCCTGCCCCAGGCGGCACCGGCGGCCTCGCCGCGCGGCCCATGGGACGTGGTCGTCGTCGGCGCCGGCCTGGGGGGGCTGAGCTGCGCGGCGGCCTTCGCCCGCCAGGGGTTCCGGCCGCTGGTGCTGGAACAGCACACCGCGGCCGGCGGATACGCCACATCCTTCGTCCGCCCCGGCGGCTTCGTCTTCGACGCCTCCCTCCACGCCACCACCGTCGGCGAGCGCAATGGGGCATGGAACCTCATCCCCGGCTGGCCGGAGATCGCCGGAGTCACCTTCGTCCCGCACAAGCCCCTCTACCGGGCCCTGTTTCCCGGCCACGACATCCGGGTTCCGGGGCGCGACCCGGACGCCTACCGGAAGCAGTTGGCCGGGCTCTTCCCGGAGGAAGCCGACGGCCTGGAGCGCCTGTTCGGGGCCATGCGCGGGCTGACCTCGGATATCGGCCGCTTCCAGGCGGCCGACGGACCGGTGAACAACGCCACCTTCCCCCAGGAGTACCCGTGGCTCTTCCAGTCCCACAACCGGACCTGGGGGCAGTTCCAGGACCTCTTCCTGAGGGACGAGAAGCTGAAGGCCATCGTCTCGGCGCAGTGGGGCTACTACGGCCTGCCGCCCTCGAAGCTGGCCAGCCTCTACTACGCCCTGCCAGCCTGGGGCTACCTGACCGGGGGCGGCTGGTACCCTCCCGGGCGCTCGCAGGCCATCTCCGACGCCCTGGTCGCCTTCATCGCGGAGCATGGCGGCAAGGTGATCCTGCGCTGCCCGGTGGAGCGCATCCTGGTGCGCGACGGTGCCGCCTACGGGGTGAAGACCTCCGACGGCCGCGAGTTCCGCGGCCGGGCCGTGGTGGCCAACGCCTGCGCGCCCGACCTCTGCGACAGGCTGCTCGACCCGGCCGTCGTGCCCGCCGACTACCGCTCCCGGCTGGAGAGCCTGCCGGTCAGCATCTCCTGCTTCCAGGTCTTTCTCGGGCTGAAGAGCAACCTGTTGCACAAGCTGGGAGTCGGCGACTCCGAGATCTTCTGCAATCCCGGCTACGACCCCGAAGCCGACTACGACGCGATGCGAAAGGCCGACGTGGAGAACTGCGGCTTCGGCGTGACGCTCTACGACAACCTCTGCCGGGGCTACTCCCCAACCGGGAAGAACACCCTGAACATCCTCGCCCTGCAGGGCTGGGACCACTGGCAGCGGTACGAGGCGGACTACCTGGCGGGCCGCAAGGAGGCCTACCGCGCCGAAAAGGAGCGCCTGGCCGACATCCTCGTCGAGCGGTTGGAAAAGAGCCTCCTGCCCGGGTTGCGAGCGGCCATCGAGGTGAAGGAGGTCGGCACCCCCCTGACCCACTGGCGCTACACCCGCAACCGCCGCGGCGCCATCTACGGCTACGACCAGACCGTGGAAAACTCCGGGGGGCGGCGCCTGGAGCCCAGGACCCCCATCCGGAACCTCTGGCTCGCCGGCGCCTGGACCCGCCCCGGCCACGGCTACGGCGCGGTCATCCCCGGCGGCATCCTCACCTTCGCCGCCATCGCCCGCGATTGGCAGGCGGACCAGTA
>CAYZNT010000041.1:0-25068 GCA_964479735.1 uncultured Clostridia bacterium | reverse complement strand
TCCGGCTTAAGTGGCGGCAGTTCAGGAACGGGGTGCGGCACGCTCCGGGCCACAAGCTGGCGCTGTTCGTCCTGCTGGGGCTCTTCTTCCTGCTGGTGCTGGGGGCGTTCTTCCAGGCGGTGTTCGGCTACCTCTACGACCTGCAGGAGTTCCCCCTGCCGTTCAAGCTGTTCGTGGCCGAGAAGCTGATGGTGATGGTCTTCCTGACCCTCTTCTCCATGCTGCTGCTGTCGGCCATGCTCTCCACCCTGGACATACTCTATCTGTCCCGCGATCTCTCCTTCCTGCTCGCCTCGCCGCTGCCGCTGGGGCGCATCTACGGCTGGAAGATGGTGGAGGTGGGGGCGGTCGCCTCGGCCATGGTCGTCTTTTTCTCGTTCCCGGCGCTGTTCTCCTACTGCTGGTACTTCGCGCCGGCTCCCGGCCAGGTGCTGGGGGTGGCGCTCCTCTTCCTGCTCTTCACCTCCAGCGGGGTGCTGCTGGGGATGCTGCCCGGGACCCTGATCCCGGCCCTCTTCTCGGTGAAGCGGCTGCAGCCCGTGCTCTCGGTGTTCGCGGTGCTGCTGCTCTCCCTGCTGGTGGTGATGCTCCGGCTGCTGCGGCCCGAGCGCTTCCTCAACCCGGACGAGATCGGGGACATGCTGCGCTTCATGGGCGGTCTCGATCTGGGGGGGATGGATGCGATGCCGTTCGCGCGGCTGGCCCGCGGGCTGACCCAGGCGGCCAACCGGGAATGGGCCGGGCTGGCCTTCACCGCCGCCCTCTTCCTGCTGTTCGGGGGCGTCCTGCTGGCTTCCGTGCTGCTGCTGCAGCGCCGCCTCTTCCTGCCGGTGCACCGCAAGCTGGGCCAGAGCGGGCGCGGCCTCTACCGGTCGAGCTGGGCGCCGCTGCCCGGCCGGGTGCACCGGCTGCTGCGGCGCAAGGAGCTGAAGACGCTGTGGCGCACCCCGGCGCAGTGGTCGCAACTGCTGATCATCGGGGCGCTGGTGGCGGTGTTCGTCATCAACATGAAGCTGATCCCGATGCCGATCGAGGCGATCAAGCGGATGGTGGCATTCATGAATCTGGGGCTGGCCGCCTTCATCGTCGCCGGGCTGAACTCGCGCTTCTCCTTCCCCGCCGTGGCCGCCGAGGGCCCGGGGCTGGTGCACGTGCTGGCCTCGCCGCTGCCGCGCCGCGACTACTACCGCTTCAAGCTGCGATTCTACCTGATGCCGCAACTGCTGCTCGGCTTCGGCCTCTTCGCCGTCGCCGACCTGACCCTCCATTTCGACGGCTTCCTGCGCCTGACCGCCGCCCTGTTCCTGCCGCCGGTGATCGTGCTGGTGGCGGTGCTGGCGATCTTCTTCGGGGTGCGGGTGGGCGACATCGCTCCGCTCTCCGTGCAGCACGTGGTCGTCTCGCGCCAGGGCATCGCCTATATGCTCTGGAGCCTGGTGGCGGTGGTCGGGGCGCTGGCCCTGTTCGTGCGCCCGGTGCTGCTCTACTATTGGACGCAATTCCGCGGCGAGCCGGCGCCCCTGGGGGAGATCGCCGCCTGGTACGGTGGCTACTGGCTCCTGTGCCTGGGGCTGGCGGCCTCGCTCCACCGCTCCGCCCGCCGCCACTGGGAAGAGAAGGAGTACTGACCGGCGGCTAGCGGTTCCTTGCGAACCACTCCCGCCAGCGCCGGGGGTCGGCCGGCAGGTGGAGGTTGCCGATCCGCCGCAACAGGTCGAGCGCCATGGCCTGCTCCTCGGCGGGTCGTTCGAGCATGTCGATGAGTGTCTCCACCTGCTCGTCGAGAAGCTCCCGCGCGGCGAAGGAGGGGCCGAACGGATCGGGGTCCAGGACCAGCGCTTCCCAAACCGCGCGGGTGTTCTCGACGACGGCGCAGGCGGTCTCCGCCGGCCACTCGCGAAGCGGAAAGGTCATGAAGAAGTCGACGAGCCGGTCGCGCACTTCGCCCGGAGCGTCCTGGAACTGCTCGAGCAGGCGGCAAAGCTCGATGGCCGCCCGGTGACGCCGGGTCTCTCCCAGCGCCCTCAGGACGGCGGGCAGGTCCCCCTGGCCGCCCCGGCGGACCTCTTCCTGCAGCGCCCGGATCAGGACCTCGACCGCCTCCTCGGTGGCGATCGTCCCCAGCATGGCCAACGCCTCCCGGCGCGGCGTGGATTTTTCCCCGGCCGGCATTCCCGCCCGCGGGGCGGGGTCGGCCAGAAACGGCGTCACCAGCGGCAGCGCCGGGGCGGCCAGCCCCCGGTAGGTCCGCACCAGCAGGATCGTCTCCGCCAGCCTCCGGGCCTCGTCCTCGATCCCCCGGATGCGCGCCAGCTTCTCCTCCACCTCGGCGGCGGCACGCACCGCGTCCACGGCCGGTTCGCCTCTCCGCGGGTCCGCCACCGCGATCCCGGTCACGGCCCCCGCGGCGGTGGGAGCGGCCCGGCTCGCTTCGCGACGGTCGGAGCGGAACAGGAACAGCAGCGCCAGCAGCAGGAGGGCGGCGCCGGAGACCAGCCAGGGGGTGTGCCTCTTCCCGATCATGGCACCATTGTAGCGAATCCGGAATGCGTACGGCAAGAGGACCCGGGAAGTCGTTTCCGCGTGGCGGGATGGCGACGGCGACTACCCGCTTAGGGCGGCCAGACGTTCCTCGATCTGCTGCCCGGAGAGGGATCGGAAGCGGTCGGGCAGGAATCGCTCGTCGGTGCACTCCAGAACGGCCAGCAGGTCCATGCGCTCGAGGGCCGCGGTGTGGGCGGAGGGGCGGAAGCCGGCCGCGGTCTCGCGCACGATCTGGGCCAGGGTTTTCTTCTCGCCTCCCTCCGGTTGCAGCTCGAAGCGGCGCAGGGCGCGAACCAGCAGGCCCTCCAGCTCGTTGCCGGAGACCGGCTCCCGGAAGGGCAGGGGCGGGATCTCCTCCTCCTTCAGGCCGAGGCCCAGCTTGCGCGCCATGGCCAGGAAGAGGGCCCGCTTCTCCCCCTCGGCCGCCGGCGGGAAGAGGGGGATGTGCACGTCGAGGCGACCCTGGCGCTTGAGGTCCACCTCCAGCAGGTCGGGGCGGCTGGTGGCGAAGATCCAGAGGATGCGGCCGCGGTTGGCGGTATCGGCCATCTCGCGCGCCAGCATGGCGTAGATGCGGCCCGACAGGCCGGAATCGCCCTCGCCGCCGCCGCGCCGCCCGGTGGCCTGGTCGGCCTCGTCGACGAAGACCACCACCTGGCCGAGGGCGTGCAGGATGGAGAGGATCTTCTCCAGGTTGCCCTCGGTCGCGCCCACCCATTTCTCGCGGAAATTGCGCAGCTCGACGAAGGGCACGCCGCACTCGCCGGCGAAGCACTCCACCAGGTAGGTCTTGCCGGTGCCGATGCGGCCGGTGATCAGGTAGCCCATGGGCAGGGCCCGGGTGGCGCCCTTGTGCAGCAGGCGGGCGTCCTCGCGCAGCCAGGTCTTGGCCTCCTCGTGCCCCGCCACGTCGTCCAGGGTGCGCTTCGACTCGATGAACTGCAGCTTGTCGCCGGCCTCCTTCTCGATCAGTTCCCTCTTCAGGTTCGAAAGGAACTTGCCGGTCAGCGGCTGGTCGTTGCGCAGGGCGCGCAGCACCAGCGACCGCACGTTGAGGCGCGACAGGCCGACCAGCTTGTCGGCCAGGGCCTCCGGCCCGGTCCCGCAGAGGCGCGCGAAGCCGGCCTCGTCGCGCACGAGCCAGCCGAGGTAGTCGCGGAGGGCTTCGCGGTCGGGCAGGGGGATGCGAACCTTGACGCTCGACGGGCTCTCGGTGACCGCCGCCGACAGGTCGAGCAGGTTCTCCGACAGCAGCAGGGTGACGATGTTGGCGCCGGCGATTCCCGGGTCCTCGCCCCAGTGCAGGATGCGGATCAGGTTGTCGCCGATCTCGCCGCTCATGTAGAGCGACTCGCCGCGCGGCACGATGAACTCGGCGTATTCCACGACCACGGCCAGGGAGAGGGGAGCGCGGTCCCGCCCCCCCTGGCGCGCCACCTCGGCCACGAAGCGGTTGATCAGCTCGAGCGCCTGGGAGGGGGCGCGGGGGAGCAGGCCGGGCGAGTCGAGGGCGCGCTGGGGGTCTCCGGCGGCGCCGCCGTCGGCGGCGAAGCGCGACCCGTGGAACCGGTCGAAGCGGGACAAAAAGTCGAAGAAGCGCTCCCCGCCCTTGGCGGCGCGGATTCCCTTGCCGCGGTCGTAAAAAAGGACGACGTCGAACGGCTGGAAGAGCACGTCGCGCAGGAACAGCTGCAGCGGCAGGAATGTCGTGCCGTCGCCGCCGCGGTGCTCGACGGGGTCGTGGACGTTCCCGTAGAGGACGAACTGGTTGCTGGCTTCGGCACGGAAGGCGGCGCGCATCTCGGCGGCCCAGGCAGGCATGACGGCGGTCACGGTCACTCCTTCTGGGCTGCGCGTGCCGCCGGTTGCAGCAGCCCGGCGGCGCCGGCCGGGTCGTCCAGCTGGCGGAAGTACTCGTCGTGCTCGCTCATCCAGCGGCTGGTGCCCTGCAGCGAGTCGACGATGGAGTCGAGGCGCACGGAGACGAGCTGGGCGTCTCCCGAGACGGACGTCTCCTCGGCCATCAAGCTGGCCTGCTTCTCGATGCGCTCGAGCTCGGCCTGGATGACCTTCAGGCTTCCGCGGCCCTTGCGCAGGTTGTCGAGCCGCTTTTCCTGGATGTCCAGCGTGCCCTTCAGGGCGCGGGCCACCGGCGAGCCTTCGGTTTCGCCGGCCAGCCGCTTGCGCAGCCCCTCCAGCTCCTCCTCGAGTTCGGCCTCCGGCTTCTGCGCCAGCACGCGCTCGATGTTGTGGCCGGAGTGGAGCAGCTTGAGAAACATCCACAACAGCTGGGCCAGGCCGCCCGTCTGCAGCGCCGCCGATCCCGCCGGCCCGCCTTCGGCCCGCTCCAGCACGGAGCGGCAGGTGGTGGCCAGGGCGTCGTAGCGCCGGCGCAGCTCGGCGGGCAACTGCTCGAGGAGGCGCGCCTGGCGGTCGAATTCCTCCCGGCGCAGGCTGAGCCGGTCGGCGCCGCGCACCAGGTTCTGGAAACGGGCGCTGCCCGGCAGGAAGGTGAGGTAACCGGCCTCCCAGGCCAGGCCCAGCAGCCAGAACCCGGGGTGGCCCAGGCCGAGGATGGCGAATCCGGCCAGCAGCAGCTTGTTCAGCGGCAGGAAGCCGAGGCCGCCGAGGCGCACCTTCCAGTTGAACGCCCGGCGCAGATAGTACAAGTAGCCGCGATCGTCGTTCTTCACCGGGGCTCTCCCTCTCCCGGCCGGTCGCAATGGCGGAAGGCGACGGCCACCTTCTCCACGGTCTCCTGGAAGCGCGCCGACTTCTGGAACTCGAGCGGCGAGACGCCGGGAGGCGTCGGCGGGATGTCGCGGAATTCGCGGGCGATGCGGCCGGGCGCGCGCGAGAAGACCCAGACCCGGTCACCCAGGAAGACCGCCTCCTGGATGGAGTGGGTGACCAGGAAGACCGTGGCCTCGATCTCCTTCCACAGGGCGACCAGCAGCTGCTGCATCTCGAAGCGGGTCGGCTCGTCGAGGGCCGAGAAGGGCTCGTCCATGAGGATGATGCGCGGTTTCAGCACCAGCGAGCGGGCGATGGCCACCCGCTGCTGCTGGCCGCCCGACAGCTGGTGCGGGTACTTCTCGGCGTGCGCCGCCAGACCGACCCGCTCGATCCATTCCTGGCTGCGGCCGGCGATCTCGTTCTCGGAGACGCCGCTGCGGCGGGACTGCAACCCGAGCCCGAAGCGGACGTTCTGGCGCACGGTGAGGTGCGGAAACGAACTGTATTTCTGGAAGACCATGCCGCGATCCGGTCCCGGCCCGTTCACCGGCTCGCCGCGAACGAGGATCTCGCCCGAGGTGGGCGGGCAGACCTCCTGGAAGCCGGCCAGCAGGTTCAGCGCCGTCGATTTGCCGCAGCCCGAGGGGCCGACGATGGCGATGAACTCGCCCCGCCCCGGCAGGTCCTCGATGGAGAAGGAGAGGTGCTCCAGCGCCCGCGACTCGCGCCGGGTGCCGGGGTTCCACACCTTGGCGACGTCGCGGAACTCGACGATCGGGGGGGAGTCGCTCATCGGTCCTCGCGGTAGGGAAAGAGCCGGCGGTAGAGGGAGACCCAGGCCCGGTCGGTGAGCCAGGCCACCAGCACGATCGCCAGCAGGACCAGGTAGATGTGTTCGCGCGGGCCGCGCCGCTGGGCGACGATGATGATCTGGCCCAGGCCGCGTTCGGCGGCGACCATCTCGGCCAGAATGATGTAGGTCCAGCCGACGCCGAAACCCAGCCGCATGGCGTTGACGATCTGCGGCAGGGCGATGGGCAGCAGCACGCGGCGCACCAGCTGGCCGCGGCTGGCGCCCAGGGTATAGGCGGTCTGCAGGTAGACGTTGTCCACCTCGTCCACCGCCTTGACGATGAGCGGCAGCAGGAAGATGAAGAAGGCCAGGGCCAGGAACATCACTTTCTGGAACTCGTCGATGCCGAAGATGCTCATGGTCAGCGGCACCAGGGCCGGGATGGGGAGATAGGAACCGAACACCGACAGGGGGCCGAAGAGCGCCTTGACCCGGGAAAACGAGCCCATCAGCACGCCCAGGGGCACGGCCAGCAGCAGGGCCACGGAGAAGCCCAGCACCACGCGCGTGGCCGATGCCACCAGGGAACGCGACAGCTCGGCCTCGAACCAGAGCGATCCGAAGGCGCGCACCACCTCCAGCGGGGACGGCAGGATGAGCGGCGAGATGACCCGCTCCTCGGCGCGGCCATGGGTCAGCCCCCACCAGAGGAGCAGGATGAACAGGATGGGGGCGAGGCCCAGCACGATCTTCGGCAGGCGGCCCGGCTCGCGCCGGATCTGCAGCCAGGGGGCGGCCAGGCCGCCCAGGAAGCCGAACAGGCCGCGACGTCCGCTCACTGCTCGGGCGGGTAGACGCTGATCTCGACGCGGCGGTTGAGCGCCTGGTTCAGCGGGTCGGAGAGGTCGGCCGGAACGTCCCAGGCCTTGCCTTCGACGACGAACTTGTTGGGGTCGAACGAGTACTTCTTGATGAGCGCGTTCTTCACCGCCTTGGCGCGGTCGAGCGACAGCTCCTCCACCGCCGCCCGCGGCACCCGCCCCTTCATCGAGGAGTCGGTGTGGCCGGCGATGGAGATGACCGCGCGCTCGTACTGGCCGGCCAGGCGGGCCACCTTTTCCAGGGTGGAGGTGACGCTGGGGTCGTAGAGGGTGTTGGCCAGCGGCGAGCCCAGCTCGTCGTGCTGCGGTTCGAAGATGTTGGCCGAGTTGGGGTAGAAGTTGATGTGGATGGTCTGGGTGATGATCGGCTTCTCGGCCGAGACCTTCTTGAAGGCCATCGGGGAGAAGGAGGTGATGTTCTCGTTCTTCATGTCGGCGAAGGTCCCGGCGGCGTCGAGCTTCTGCAGCAGGGAGAAGTCCATCACCTCGTCGAAGCGCACCGGCGAGTCGATCAGCCCCAGCTCCTTGTAGACGAAGTTGATGTTCTTCCAGGTGCGCTCGAAGTTGGTGGGCGAGTTGGAGTTGAGGAAAAAGTCCTTGTTCTCGGCGAAGTTGGTGGCGTGGGCGTCGTTGGCCATGGCCTTCACGTCGTCGAGGGTCATGCCGTAGCCCTCGGCCATCCACCCGAAGGCCTTCGTCTTCTCGGTCTCGTCCTTCAGCGCGCGCATGCCCTCGAAGATGCCGGACACCAGGCCGAGGACGATCTCGGGGTGGTCCTTGGCGAAGTCGGCCCGCACCGCCCAGACGTCGGCGATCAGCTTGTTCGCCTCGGCGGTCGTGGTCAGGATGCGGGTGTTCTTGATCTTCTCCGGGATGTTGTAGATGTCCGGCGCCCAGGAGACGCAGGCGTCGATGCGGGGGTCGGCCACGAACGCCGCGGCGGCCTCGAAGGCGGTGGCGGTGAACTTGTGGTGGATGTCGCCGGGCTGCAGGCCGGCGTTGAGCAGCAGGTTGTTGATGAAGTACTGCGAGGGGCTGTTCTGGGCGTAGACGACGGTCTTGCCCTTCAGGTCGCGCACCGTGGAGATGGAGCGTCGCACGACGATGCCGTCGCCGCCGTTGGACCAGTCGATCTGCTGGTAGATGCGCGGCGCCACCCGCGAGTCCTTCATCAGCTCCGGGGCGAAGAGGGCCATCATGTCGAGGGTGCCCCACAGCACGTGGCTGTCGCCGGCGGCGTAGGCGTCGCGCGCCACCACCGGGTCGTCGATGAGCTTCAGGTTGACCTTGAAGCCGTATTTCTTGTAGAAGATGCTGTCGGTGTTGGGGGCGAAACCGTGGTTGGCGGCGACGATGGGCAGCCAGCCGATCCAGACGTTGACCGGGAACTGCACGATCTTCTCCCGCGCGTCCCACTTGTAGCCGCTGGCTCCCTTCACCGGCGGCAGCTTCTGCGCCGGGACGTACTTGTAGGTGGCCACCGTGGTGATGCCCGTCGGGTCCTGGGCCTCGACCTCGCTCTGCGAACGGAACTTGTCCAGGTCGACCGGGCCCGCCTTCTTGGCGGTGGGGAATATGGTGTCGCGGAAGAAGTAGGCGGCACCGCCCAGGCACGCGATGATGAAGAGCACGCCGATCAGCTTTCCCAGCGGCGTCGGTCCGATTTTGTTCTGGTCCATCCTGTCACCTCCCTGGATGCTTGGTTATACGAGGGCCGGCCCGGGCCCGTTCACTGGCCCTGCGGACCCATCTCTTTCTGCACCGGCGGCCGCGGCTCGGCGGCTGCGGCCTCGCCGGACGGGGCGGAGAAGCCGTAGGCCGATTCGAACTCCGCCAGCGCCTGCTCGGCCAGCGCCTTCTGCTCGGCCTCCTTGATTTCGAAGTCCTTGACGTCGAGGGTGGAGGCCGCCACCCGGGCCTTGCCGGCGGCCTTGTCGCGGCGCTCGTTGAGGTATTCCTCCACGCGGTTCAGGGTGTCGCCGGAACCGCCGATGGAGGTGATCATGCCGGCGGCCATCTCCTGCAGCTCCGCCTGGGCCTCCAGCATCTCCGTCTCGCTGATGAGCTTGTTGAGCTTCTCGATCTTGGCCTTGGCCTCGTCGATGGAGACGTCGCGCGACTTGACCAGCTTCTTGTAGGTCTCCTCGGCGGCCACCAGCTGCTGGCGGTTCTCCTCCAGCTGGCCCTTGACCGTCTGCAGCTCGAGGGCCATCTGGCCGGCCAGGGCCCGGTTGCCGGCCTTGATGTTGGCGGCGATGCGCGCGGTCAGTTCCTTCTCCTTCTGTTCGAGGGTCTTGATCTGGCGCATCAGCCGCTCGATGAAGCCGGCGTGCTGCGCCAGGCTGTCGTTGAAGCGGGCGATCTGCTTGCGCAAATTCTCCTTTTCCGCCTCGATCAGCGCCTTGGGATTCGATTTCTCGATCCCGGAGATGAACAGGCTCAGAAATCCCCTGAACAGGGTAGCCAGCCGTCGGAACATGGAGCCTCCTCGCGGGGCGGAGTCGCCGCCGCCGTCAGTTGGTGTACGAAAAAAGTGTAGCACAGCGCCGGAGGGAATGTCAAAAGGCTCCGGGGGATCCGCCCGGCCTGCCGGACCGGCTTCGGGCCAGGTCGAATTCCCGCAGGATTTCAGCAGACGGCGGGGCGGTCAGTTTCGAGCCCACGACGATGGCGAGGCAGGAGAGAAGGAACGCCGGGAGCAGCTCGTAGATTCCGAAGAAGCCGCCGAGGGGCCTCAGCAGCAACTTCCAGACGAAGACCATGGATCCGCCGGCGACCATCCCGGCGATGGCGCCCGGACGGGAGGTTCTTCTCCAGAAGAGGGAGAACAGCATGACCGGCCCGAAGGTGGCGCCGAACCCCGCCCAGGCGAAGGAGACGACCTGGAAGATGACCGAATCCCTGTCCAGGGCGATGAGCATGCCGACCAGGGAGATGGAGACCAGGGTCAGCCGGGATACCCTCATGACCTGCTTCTCGGTGGCGGCGCGGCGGAACATCCCCTGGTAGATGTTCTTGGCGATCGCCGACGAGGCGATCAGCAGGTAGGAGTCGGAGGAGCTGATGGTCGCGGCCAGGATGCCGGCCATGGCGATGCCGGCCAGGAGCGGGGGGAGCAGCCGGGTGGAGATCACGATGAAGACGCTCTCGGCCGTGGCCGGGGTGAGCAGCTCGGACGGGTAGAGCGCCCGGCCGATCAGCCCGATGACCACCGCGGCGGCAAGGGAGACGAAGCACCAGGTGGTGGCGATGCGACGGGAGGACGTCAGCTCCCGGGGGTCGCGGATGGCCATGAAGCGGAGCAGCACCTGCGGCATGCCGAAATAGCCGAGCCCCCAGGACAGGGTGGACAGGATGGCCAGGGGCGGGTAATCGCCGGCCGGGCCGAACAGCGCCAGGCCGCCGGCGACCGCTTGAACGCCGTTCTCGGTTCTGGGGGCGGCGATGCCGAACAGTTCCGTGAATCCCGGGATCTCCTTCAGGTTGGCGAGGATCCGGGCGGGGCCGCCGCCGGCGATGACGCCGACCAGGAGAACGGCCAGCAGGGCGATGACCATGACCACCCCCTGCATGAAATCGGATGCGCTTTCCGCCAGGAAGCCGCCGACGAGGGTGTAGAGGACGACGAAGGCCGCCCCACAGGCCATGCACGCCTGGTAGTCGATGGCGAAAATGGAGGAGAAAAGCTTGCCGACGGTGACGAAGCAGCTGGAGGCGTAGACCGTGAAGAAGACCAGGATGAAAAGGGCGGAGACGGCCATGAGCACCTTGCGGGTCTCGTGGAAGCGGTTGGAGAAGAAATCGGGGATGGTGATGGCGTCCCCGGTGATGACCGAATAGCCGCGCAGCCTGCGGCTGACCACCAGCCAGTTCACGTAGGTGCCGATGCCCAGGCCGATCGCGGTCCAGAAGGCGTCCGCCAGGCCGCACCAGTAGGCCACTCCGGGCAGGCCCATGAGCAGCCAGCCGCTCATGTCGGACGCCTCCGCGCTCATGGCCGTGATCCATGGTCCCAGCGACCGGCCGCCCAGGAAATAGTTCTCCGAACTGGCATTGGCCCGCCGGGCGAAATGGAGACCGATGCCGATCACCACCAGCATGTACACGACCATGACCACCAGGACCTGGGAAGGGTCACTCATGCGCTCTCCTCAAGAAGAACCGGCCGGACGAGTCGGACCAGCCCGTCTTGTCTGACCGGTCCGAAATAATCATCTTCTATAAGAAAATACTACTTTTTTAGAGCTCAAGCCGCCACGCGGGGACCCGGTTGCGTGCCGGCTCATCACTCATCACTCATCTCTTGTACCTGGAGACGATCTTGGAGCTCAAGCCGCCACGCGGGGACCCGGTTGCGTGCCGGCTCATCACTCATCACTCATCTCTTGTACCTGGAGACGATCTTGGAGCTCAAGCCGCCACGCGGGGAAAACCTCGCCTCCACGGTCATCTCGAAGGGATTGAGGGCCGTGACCAGGTGGTCGAGGATCATCCGGGCCAGGTTCTCGTAGAAGATGCCGGCGTTTCGGAACTGGAGGAAGTAGTACTTCAGCGACTTCAGCTCCACGATCGCCCGGTCGGGGAGGTAGCGGACGGTGATCGTGCCGTGGTCGGGCAGGCCGGTCTTGGGGCAGAGGGAGGTGAACTCGGGGTTCTCGATCTCCACCCAGGTGGCCTGGCCGGGGTTCTCGTAGGGCAGGGGCTCGAGGATGTCCGCGCGGATGAAGCTGGCGTCGCGGCGGATCTCCTGCAGGTAGCGGGTCACAAAATCGGCGCTCATGGCGGGGCCTCCAGCCGCCAGTATGCCGTGGCCGGGGAGCCGAGTCAAGGGAAAAACCCTGGCCGGCTTGGCCCGTATAACCGGATGTAGTAGAATTGGGCCATCCAATTTCCACCCATTCCAAGCGAGGGAGGTTTGCATGAAGCGATTCGGATTGTGGCTGATTTGCCTGGCCGTGCCGTTGCTGCTGGGAGCGGCCGTCCCGGACTTCTCGAAAATCAGGGGCCAGGTGTCCGAGTTCACCCTGGACAACGGCCTGAAATTCATCCTGCTCGAAGACCACTCGGTGCCCATCGCCACCTTCGTCACCTGGGCGAACGTCGGCGCCAGCGACGAGCGGATCGGCATCTACGGCATCTCCCACATGCTCGAGCACCTGGCCTTCAAGGGCACGACCGAGGTGGGCACCACCGACGCGGTGGCCGAAAAGAAGATCCTCGACAAGATGGACGCGGTCTACGACCGCCTGCTGGAGGAGAAGGCCGCCCTCCAGCCCGACGAGTCCAAAATCGCCGCCCTGGACCGGGAGCTCAAAGAGCTCGGCGAACAGGCCGGGAAATACGTGGTGACCAACGAACTGGACACCCTCCTCAAGAAGCATGGCGGCGTCGGCCTCAACGCCGGCACCTCGGCCGACTCCACCGTCTACTTCTTCAGCCTGCCCTCCAACAAGGCCGAGCTGTGGGCCCACCTGGAGTCGTCGCGCTTCACCGACCCGGTGCTGCGCGAGTTCTACAAGGAGAAGAACGTCATCATGGAGGAACGGCGCATGGGCCGCGAGAACCAGCCGGTCGGAAAGCTGATCGAGCAGTTCGCCTCGGTGGCCTTCATGGCCCAGCCCTACAGCGTCGACGTCGTCGGCCCCATGAGCAACCTCCAGCACATCACCACCGCCGACGTGCGCAATTATTTCCGCGAGTACTACGGCGCGCGCAACCTGACCATCGGCGTGGCCGGCGACATCACCCCGGCGGAGCTCAAGCGGCTGGCGCAGAAATACTTCATGCGCATCCCGCCGGGGAAAAAGAACCGCGGCGTCTTCACCGTCGACCCCGAGCAGCTGGGCGAGAAGACCGTCACCCTGGTCGAAGAAACCCAGCCCTGGCTCATCATCGGCTACCACATCCCCGCCGGGCACCACCCCGACTTCCTGAAGTTCAGCGTGCTCAACAATATCCTCACCAACGGGCGGAGCTCCCGGCTCTACAAGAAGCTGACCATCGACGAGAAGTCGGCCCTGGCCGTGGCCTCCTTCGCCGGCTACCCGGGCAGCAAGTACCCGTCCCTCTATCTGGTGCTGGCCCTGCCCAACAGCGGGCACGGCAACGACGAGCTGCAGAAGGCGGTGTTCGCCGAGATCGAGAAACTGAAGAGCGACCCGGTATCCGATGCCGAGCTGGAGTCGGCCAAAAATCGCCTCAAGGTGGCCTTCTACCAGCGGCTGCAGTCCAACCAGGGGCTGCTGCAGGAACTGCTGCAGGCCGAGGTGATGCAGGGCGACTGGCGCAAGATGTTCGACGAGCTGGCCGAGCTTGACAAGATCGGCGCCGCCGACATCCAGGAACTGGCCCGAAAGTACCTCACCGAGAAGAACCGCACCATCGGCCGCATCGAGAGCAAAGGGGAGAAGTGACCATGAAGAGACTGATCATCCTGCTGCTGACGCTGGCCATCGGCCTGACCCTGCCCGCGGCCGCCAAGAAACGTCCCGTCGATTCCATCCGCTTTCCCGCCTTGAACCCGCTGCAGTCCCCCGAGGTGCTGCGCGCGGCCACGGCCAACGGCATCCAGCTGCGCCTCATCCCCAGCGACAAGCTGCCGCTGGTGAACCTGGAGATCATGCTGCGCGGCGGCTCGGTGTATGACCCGGCCGACAAGGCGGGCCTGGCGTCGGTCACCGCCCAGCTCCTGCGCATCGGCGGCGCCGGCGACCTGAAGAGCGACCAGGTCGACCAGCTGCTCGACTCCCAGGGCATCGACATCTCCATCTCGGCCGACGACGACATGTTCACCGTCAGCCTCTCTTGCCTGCAGGACGTCTTCCCCCGGGCGCTCGACGTCCTGGCCAAGATGCTCACCCAGCCGGGCTTCGATCCCGACAAGCTGGCCGAGATCAAGGCCCAGGCGAGCAGCGCCATCTCCCGCCGCAACGACCAGCCCTTCCAGGTGCAGGAGCGCGAGTTCAACACCCTGATCTACGGCAGGGAATCCCCCTTCGGCCGGGTGATGGAGTACGAGCACGTCGAGGCCATCGGCCTCGAGGACGTGCGCTCCTGCTGGCAGACGTTCTTCGCCCCCGCCAACATGCTGTGCGGAGCGGTCGGCCCGCTGTCCATCGACGGGCTGCAGGCCGAGTTCGGCCGCGCCCTCGGCGGCTGGCAGCATGCCACCAAGCTCCCGGCCTATCCGCGGGCGGCGGAGCGCGACTACGGCTTCAAGGTGGCATTCGCCGAAAAGGCCGGCATGAACCAGAGCTACATCGCGGTCGGCCAGTTCGGGTCCATCTTCGACAGGGCCGAGAACCCGAAGATCCTCGTCTTCAACCAGATCTTCTCGCAGAGCATGGACTCCCGCCTGTTCAACCGCGTGCGTACCCGGATGGGCCTGACCTACGGCGTGGGCGGCGGCATCATGACCCAGAAGCTCTATCCCGGGAAGACCTACTTCACCACCTTCACCAAGGCGGAGAGCACGCTCGACGCCATCCGGGCCATTTTCGACGAGATCGCCATCATCCGCCGCGAGCCGGTCACCCCGGCGGAACTGGATGCGGCCAAGGACTATTTCCTCAACTCCTTCGTCTTCCGGTACAGCACCCCGCAGCAGATCATCAGCAACGAGCTGGTCAACGAATTCTACAACCTCGGCGCCGACTACCTGAAGCAGCTGCAGGAGGGCATCCGCACGGTCAGCATCGCCGACGTGCAGCAGGTCGCCCAGCGCTACCTGGACGCGGACCGGATGATCGTTTTCGTCCTCGGTCCGCAGGGAGCCGACGCCAAGCTGGGCGAGCTCGGCCAGCTGAAGAAGATCGACATCGCCATTCCCGCGCCCAAGCTGAAAGAGATCATCCCGGCGGCCACGCCGGAGTCCCTGGCCCGCGGCAAGGCCCTGATCGCCGCCGCCATGAAGAAGAATTACTCCGGCTACGCCCGCGTGCGCAGCGCGGCCAGCGAAGGCAGCCTCAAACTGGCCACCCCGCCCCTGTCCATCGGGATGAAATCGCTGGAGCTCTACCCGGACAAGTCCCGGCAGGAGATGTCGATGCCGTTCGGCAAGTTCGAGATCGTCGTCAACGGCGACCGCGGCGTGCAGAAGGCGATGGGGCAGGTGCAGCCGATGCCGCCCGAGCAGATCGCCAAGAGCCGCTTCGACGAATTCTTCCGGATCTTCAGCAAGCCCGAGGGGTACGCGTTCCAGTACCTGAAGGAAGAGACCGTCGGCGACCAGCTCTACGACGTGATCTACATGACCGCCGCCGGCTCCTGGGCCAAGCTCTACGTCAACCGGCGCAGCGCCCTGATCGAGATCGTCGACAAGGTGGAGAGCATGATGGGCCGCGAGGGACTGGCGCGCAAGGTGCTCTCCGGCTACCGCACCATCGAGGGCGTGGCCGTGCCCATGAAGACCGTGGTGTCCATGGAGGGGAAGACGGTGATGGAACTCGTCCTCACCGATGTCCGCTTCAACGTGCCGGCCGATCCCAAGCAGTTCGAGATCCAGTAACCCCGATCCCGTCAAGCCGGGCGGCCACGGCCGCCCGGCTTGACTTTCCGCCCCGACAGGCATAAGATGGCCCTTCCCACATCCAAGGAGGAAAACGCAATGAAGAAACTTCTGGTTTTCGTGGCTGCCGTTCTATTCATCGCCGTCGCCGTGCATGCCGACGTATACATCAAGACCAACGTGCATACCGACCCGGTGACCATCATGGGACAGTCCCAGCCGGCCAAGGACACCGTCACCGAGACCTGGCTCGGCAACGGCAAGCTGGCCAACTTCGGCGAAGGCCGGATCATGATCCTGGACATGGGCAAGAACGTGATGTACATCGTCTCGCCCAAGGACAAGTCGTACGTGGAGACCTCGCTGCCGCTCGACATGGCCAAGCTGCTGCCGCCGGAAGCGGCCGGCATGATGGGCATGATGAAGGCCACCGTCAAGGTCACCCCCAACGGCCAGACCAAGCAGATCGGCAAGTGGTCCTGCAACGGCTACGACGTCGACATGAACATGATGATGATGCAGATGAAGATGAAGGTCTGGGCCAGCACCAATGTCCCCTTCGACTGGAAGACGATGAGCGCCCTGTTCGCCAACCTCTCCAAGATGCAGTTCATCGACGAGGCGGGCATCAAGGAGCTGATGAAGATCAACGGCTACCAGATCGCCTCCGAGATGACCATGAGCATCATGGGCGCCAACGTCCGCGTGACCCAGCAGGTCCAGGAGATCGTCGAGAAGGCCGCCCCGGCCGGGACCTATTCCGTTCCCGCCGGTTTCACCAAGAAGACCACGATGTCGCTGCAGGACCTGCGCAACCAGTAAGCGGGCGCGCAGTCCACCATATCCGGAAGGCCTCCCCGGGCGGGGAGGCCTTCCTCTTTTTCGGGGGGTCAGTCGGGGAGGCCGTGGAGAATCCGCTTCAGGGCGAACACCGCCTCGTCGGCGGTGACGGCGGCGGTCGGGTTGAAGTTGCGCTCCGGGTCGAGGGAGAGGATGCCGGCGTTCACCAGGAAGGAGATGGTCGCGAATTCCTTGTGCAACGGGGTGACATCGGCCGGGTCGAAGCGCTCCGCCGCCAGGGGGATGTGCAGGGAGAGCCCGCGCCGCTTCTCCAGGTGGTCGATCAGCCGTCGCAGGGTGACGGCGAAGTCGGCGCGATCCGGGGCCGACGCGCGCGCGAAGGAGTGGTCCGGGCGTAGCGGCATGATGCCGGCGCTGGCCACGCGCACGATCTGCTCCTGGGCATAGGAGCCGGCGATGTCGGTGACGATGAGCGGCTCGCCGGCGATGGGAATGTGCCGGCCGAAGTAGAGGCCGATCAGCGCCGCCAGGTCTTCGCGGTTGATGGCTTCCTTGAAGAAGAGGTTCTTGAACCTCGGCGGCATGTCCTGGGCCAAAAACCTCTCCCGGATGGACGCGCGCCGTCCCTCCAGCGCGGCGTCACCGGGGCGGAAGGCCAGCAGGCGGTTGAGGGCCAGCAGGGCCGAATCGAACTTGCCCAACCGTTCGTAGACGTCGGCGAGCCGCAGCAGCAGTTCGGCGTTGTGCGGCTGCCGGTCCAGGAGCTTCTCGTAGCAGGGAAGGGCCTGAAGGAAGTCTCCGGCGGCGAACAGGGTGTCGGCGATCTGCTGCTGGATCGCCACCATTTCGGGGGAGAAGTAGGCCCCCTGCTGCAGCGCCCGGAGGGTTCCGGCACCGTCTCCGGCCGCCTTCGCCGCCTCGGCCCGGCGCAGTGCGGCCTCGGTCCCGGCCAGTTTCAGGGCGTCGTAGCGAAGCCGCAGCCACGCTTCGTCGGGCGTCTCCGCCAGCAGCCGGCCGAATGCCTGGAACGCCTTTTCGCGGTCTCCCTGCAGGTCGGCCAGGATGGCCAGGCCGATCGCCGCCTGCCTCCCCCTCGGATCCTGGCGCAGGGCGGCCTCGAATTGACGGTGGGCGTCACCCCAGCGCTTCAGGGCCATCAACGCGTACCCCTGGGCGGCGAGGGTCAGCGCCGCCGGGGCCCGGCTGCGGCGAAAGCTTGCCAGCGCCGCATCGGCCTCGCCGCGCTCCAGCGCCTCCCAGCCGGAGACGTAGTCGTCGTCGGTGCCGATCGCGGCCGCCGGCCCGGGGAGGTGGAAGTCTACGGCCACGCGGCGGACTCCGCCGCAGGAGAGCCAGGTGAAGGCCAGGATGACCACCAGAACCACTATGCGCAAGACCCACCTCCCGCACCGTCCGCTCCCGGCGGCGACAGCCATCGAGAATCGCACAACCGGACGCCGGTGTCAAGCCGGGACCGTGGCCCCGGGACCGGGATAACGCCCGCATTATCGGCCATGCGCGGATATTTCAGAAAGAAGTTGAAAGCGGCCGTTTTCCATGCTACATAATATTTGCCGCGTCGGCGAGCCCGTGAGATCGAGCCCGGGCGTGCCAGGGACACTTCCGGTTAGGAAGTCGCGCTCATCGCTGCCGGTGTTCAGTTTACCGGGGGGGTAATGAACCGGCGATGAGAGGCTGGTGAGTCGATAGAATGGCATAGGGACGCGGTGGGGGCGGTCGGAAAATTTTCAGCGACCGCCCTCTTTTTTTTTCCCCCAAAAAATGAAGATCAGGACGCCGGGCGCCCCGACGTCTTCAGGTCGCGGCACACTCCGCCATGGCCGGCGATGAACTGCACCATGTCTTCGCGGCGGCAGAGAAGTTCGAGCCGCCAGCCATCGGCGTGGCGGATGCGGCGGGTGACGATCGCCCAGCGGGATACCGATTCGGGCGCGATGCCGGCCGGGAGTTCGAGTTCGTAGCGGCGGAAAGCCGCGAAGTGGTTTCGGAAGATGACCCGCTTCAGCCCGTCCAGGCCTGCGCCGGTGGCCGCCGACACGAAGACCTCGTTGGCCTGGCCCGGGTCACGGGGCGGGGCGCCGGCTGCCGGCAGGTCGATCTTGTTGAAAACGGTGATGACCCGCTCTCCCGGGACCTCGAGCCGTTCCAGCACCTTCTCCACCTCGCTGCGGCGCACCTCCCAGTCGGCGGCGCTGCTGTCGACGACGTGCAGGACGAGGTCGGCCTGGACCACCTCCTCGAGGGTGGCCTGGAAGGAGGTGAACAGCTCGTCGGGCATGTGGCGGATGAAGCCGACCGTGTCGGAGATGAGGAAGTGGCAGCCCGGCTCGATCTCGTCGAGGCCGACGCGGCGCAGCAGCGGGTCGAGGGTGGAGAAAAGCTGCGCCGACACCGTCACCGCCTCTCCGCTCAGGGCGCGGAAGAGGGTCGACTTTCCGGCCGACGTGTACCCGGCCAGGGAGACGAGCGGCACCGGAGTCGACTGCCGGTTGCGCCGCTGGATTTCGCGGTTGCGGGTCACTTCCTCCAGCCTCGCCCGGATCTGGGTGATGCGCCGCTTGATGGTGCGGCGGTCGGCCTCCAGCTTGGTTTCGCCCGGTCCCCGGGTGCCGATGCCGCCGCCGAGGCGCGACAGCTGGACGCCGTGGCCGGTGAGGCGCGGCAGCAGGTAGAGGAGCTGGGCCAGTTCCACCTGCAGTTTGCCTTCCAGCGAGCGCGCCCGGCCGGCGAATATGTCCAGGATCAGGCGGGTGCGGTCGATCACCTTGCGCTTGCAGGCGGCTTCCAGGTTGCGCTGCTGCATCTGGTTGAGCACGTTGAAGAAGATCACCGTCTCCGCCTGCCGCTCGTCGGCCAGGCGGCCCAGCTCGGCCACCTTGCCGGCACCGATGAGGGCGCGCCGGTCGGGGACGGCCCGCCGCTGCACGCTTTCGCCGACCACCACGGCGCCGGCGGTTTGGGCCAGCGCCCGCATTTCGTCCAGGATGGCCCGGGCCCCCTCGTCGCTCAGCCGGGGATCGAGCAGGGCGCAGATCAGCGCGCGTTCCACAGCTCGTTCTCCAGGAAGGCGATCAGCGAGGCGGGCCGGTCGGGATCGAACCAGACGACGTCCGGCTCGTGACGAAACCATGACAGCTGGCGCTTGGCGAACTGACGGGTGTGGCGCTGGATCCGCTCGATCATCTCCTCGCGGCTCAACTCGCCGCGCAGGTGCTGAAGCGCCTCCTTGTAGCCGAGGGAGCGGAAGGGCGGGCTCGTTTCGGGCAGTTGGGCCAGCAGGCGCTCGGTCTCGTCGAGCAGGCCCTGGTCCACCATCTGTTGCACGCGCCGGTCGATGCGCCGGTACAGCTCGGAACGTTCCACCTGCAGGCCGATGCGCACGAAGCGCCGTCCGGCGAAGGGAGACTGGGTGTCCCGGAAGGCCTCGCTGGGCGGGCGCCCGGTGTGGCGGGTGATCTCCAGGGCGCGGGTGATGCGCACCCGGTCGCGCGGGCCGATGCGCGCGGCGTAGGCCGGGTCGATCCGCTGCAGCTCCCGCCACAGGGCATCCAGGCCTTCCTGGTCGGCCCGGGCCGAGATCCGGCTGCGCACCTCGGGATCGGTGCCGCTGTGGGGGAACAGGCCGCGCATCATCACCCGCAGGTAGAGGGCGGTGCCGCCGCAGACGACGACCAGCCGCCCGCGGGCCTCGATGGCGCCGCAGGCGGCCCAGGCCAGCTCGAGAAAGCGGCTGGCGTTGAACTGGGCGCCGTCGCTGACCACGTCGATCAGGTGGTGCGGAACCTGACGCCGATCCGCCTCGCCGACCTTGGCCGTGCCGATGTCAAAGCCGCGGTAAACCTGGATGGAGTCGGCGGAGATGATCTCGCCGTCGAAGCGGCGGGCGATCTCCAGGCTGGTGCGGCTCTTTCCCGACGCCGTCGGGCCCAGCACCTGGACGATCGGCTTCACGACAGGGCCAGCCATAGCAGCAGGAAGAGGAGGAATAGGAACCCCAGCTGGCGGCGCAGGCGCATCACTCGCCGGACTCTCGGATCCATTGCAGGATGGCCTGTTCTCCACCCCGTCCGAGGTGCTTTCGCACGGCGTACACCTCGGCGTAGAGGATCTCTTCCAGACCGCGCAGGAGATCCGGCAGGGTCTCGTCCAGGGAGCGGAACCAGAGCGCCTTGAGCAGGGGGCCGTCTTCGATGGCGCCGTCGGGGGCCAGTTGCAGGTTGGCGAAGCAGGGCGGCAGCGTGTCCCGGATGGCGTCGATCGAGTCGGAGAGGATGGACAGGGCCACCGGGCCGATCTGCTTGGAGAGGGTCCGGTAGATGTGGGCGTATTTCGCGTTGTAGTACGACAGGGCTTCCTGGCAACTGGGGAAGGAGCGGCGGACGGCCGCGGCCGGCTTGGCTCCGGTGGCGGCGGCCGATTCCTCGCTCTCCGCCACCAGCCCCAGCAGGCGAAGGGCGTGCAGCGTCTTGAGGGTGTCGAAGCGCAGCAGCTCGCTACGGGCGATCACGTCGGCCAGCCGGCGGTGCCGCCGGACCAGCTCGAGCACGTGCAGCTCGTACGGCTTGAACCGGATCGCCACGTGCTTGCCGGCTCGTTGCGGGAAGAGCTCGGTGACGGCGGCGAAACGCGATTCGATGAACGCCTCGTCCCGGATCTGGCGCACCCCGTCGAGGACCAGACCGGGGATGTCGTTGTTGAGGGCGATATTCTCGTTCACGGGTCCGTCCAGCGGCCGGATGGCATAGCGGCCACGGGTCTCGCAGAAAAGCGAAAAGACGATGTCGCGCAGGTGGCCGAGCATGTGCTCCCACAGGTGCTCGTTGCCGATGATCCCCATTTCGAGCAGGGCCCGGCCGTGCTTGAGGCGGTGCGCGCGCATGTAGTCCGTGCTGCGGCGCAGGGTGGCCTCGTCGATGACCCCGCGGCGGATGAGGTAGCGCCCCAGCATGTCGCTGTCGGAGGTGGAGGAGGCGAAGCGCACGCGCTGCTCTTCCACCAGGACCGTCTTCTCCCAGCCGTCGCCGGTCACGCGCAACTGGCCGTCGATGCCGTCGAGGTGCATGCGGCAGAGAACGCTGGGAACGTCCCAGTCGGCCAGCGAACCCGCCAGGTCGAAGTTGGCCGTCATGCGGGATGGGACAGGTCGAGCTCGCGCTGGCCCTGGCGCTGCATCTGCCGCTCCTCCTCGATCTGGCTGAGGAGGCGCCCGGAGACGTCGCCGGTGGGGTAGATGCCGGTGAAGCACGCCTTGCAGAACGTGCGGATGGCCGGGTTCTGACGGCGCACCGCGGCCTCCATGTCGCGGATGTCCTGGTAGACCACGTGGTCGGCGCCGATGCGCAGGGCGATCTCGTCCTGGCTGGCGTTGGCGGCGATGAATTCGGAACGGGTCTGCATGTCGATGCCGTAGACGCAGGGGTTGGTCAGGGGAGCGGAGTAGGATGCGAAGCTCACCTGGCGGGCGCCGGCGCCGCGAACCATCTGGATGATGGAGGCGGAGGTGTTGCCGCGCACGATCGAGTCGTCCACCAGCAGCACCCGCTTGTCGGCGAACACCTCGGCGATGGGGTTGAGCTTGTGGCGGATCGAGCGCTGGCGCATCTGCTGCCCGGGCATGATGAAGGTGCGGCCGATGTAGCGGTTCTTGACCAGCCCCTCGCGGTAGGGGAGCCTCAGCCGCCGGGCGATCTCCACCGCCGCCGGGCGCGCGGAGTCGGGAACCGGAACGACGACGTCGATCTCGTGCGCCATCTTGCGCAGGCGCCGCGCCAGGCGCTGGCCCAGCTCGACCCGCGACTGGTAGACGTTGATGCCGTTGAGGTAGGAGTCGGGCCGGGCGAAGTAGATGTATTCGAAGATGCAGGGACGGAATGGGGCGTGCGCCAGCCGGCGCTCGGTCACCTGGCGCGCCTGGGAGATGAACATGCAGGCGCCGGGCTCGATGTCGCGGATGTCGCGGAAGCCGAGCACGTCCAGGGTGACGCTCTCGGAGGCGAAGGCCCAGGAGGGAACGAGCTGGTCGGACCGGCGGCCGACGAGCAGCGGTCGCACCCCGTAGGGATCGCGGAAGGCGACCATGCCGATGCCGGCGATGTAGAGGACGACGGAGTAGGCCCCCTTGACCTTGCGGTAGACGTGGCGGACGGCGGTGAAGATCTCCTCGGCGCCGACCTCGCGGTGCAACGACTTCTCCAGCCCCTCGGCGAAGACGTTCAGGATGACCTCGACGTCGCAGTTGGAGTTGATGATCTTGTGCGATTTCTCGAACAGCTCGCGTTTCAGGTCGATGAAGTTGGAGACGTTGCCGTTGTGCACGATGGCGATGCCGAATGGGCGGTTGATCCAGAACGGCTGCGCGTCCTCGACCGAGCCTTCGCCCACGGTGGGGTACCGGGTGTGGGCCAGCCCGACCTCGCCTCGCAGCCGCGCGATGTTGTGCTCGTCGAAGATGTCGCGCACCAGGCCGTTGCCCTTTTTCAGGTGGAACCGCCCGTCGTAGGTGAGGATCCCGGCGGCATCCTGGCCTCGGTGCTGCAGGGTCATCAGCCCGGTGTAGATCTTGCCAACCGTCTCCTCCGCGTCGAAAATCGCCAGTACGCCGCACATGGTCCCCTTATAGCCCGAAACGACCTGCTTGTCAATCTCGCCGCCGGCCGCCCCGCCCCGAAAACCGGCTTGGAAAGAGGATTCGCGGGAATCGCCCGCGGCGGAGGCGCCGGCCTTGCAACGGCGGTTGCAATGTGATAGATATGCAGCCATGCAAATGGAATTCGAGAAGCGAATGCATGAGCACGAGATCATCGTCCGCGAATCGCGGGTTTCCCTGATCATCGCCATGGCCCTGCTGGTCTCGGTGGCCATCTATGCGGGGATCGCCCGCTTCGTCCACGTCCGGCCGGTTCTGCCGTTTCCCACCGTCTACACCCTGTGGCAGGTCTTCAACATCATCGCCGTGGTGGTGTCCATCCTCGTCCTGGCCGTGCGCCGCACCATCTACTTTTCGCCCCGCCTGATCCCGGAGGGGGCCACGTTGACCGATCTCCTGCTGCGCTGGCGCGCCATCGACATCGTGCTGATGTCGCTGGCCGAAGCCGTCGCCATCCTCGGGCTGATCGTCACCCTGCTCGGCATGCCCTTCGGCCGGACCTTCCACTTCTTCGTGGCCGGATTCCTGCTCATCCTGATCCTCATGCCCATCCCCTGGAAAGTGCGGGACAAGCTCAACAACTTCGAGACGCATGCCGGCACCAGGCCCCACTAAGACCCCGTCGCCCACCGTCGACATCATCATCGAGATGGCCGGGAAGATCGTCCTGGTCGAGCGCCGCTTTCCGCCCCATGGCTGGGCGCTGCCGGGCGGCTTTGTGGACTACGGCGAGACCGTCGAGCAGGCCGCCGCCCGCGAGGCCATGGAGGAGACGTCGCTGCAACTCGACGGGCTGCGGCAGTTCCGCGTCTATTCCGACCCGCATCGCGATCCGCGCCGGCATACCATCTCCACCGTCTTCACCGCCCGCGGCCGGGGCGTCCCGCAGGCCGCCGACGACGCCCGGGCGCTGGTCCTGGCCGACCCGCGGCAATTGCCCGAGCCGATGGCCTTCGACCACCGCCGCATCATCGCCGATTACCTGCAGGCCCGCGGCGCCGGTTTCCCGGCCGGGACTCCGGGAGCGGGGGCCGGGTCCGAAAAACTGAACGCGTCCGGTGCGCCCGAAGGCGAATTGTTGTATAATGGGCCGGCTCGAGAATAGGAGAGCACGATGACGAAGAAGAACGTTCTGCTCGTGGAGTACGACGAAGCCACCATCAATTCCATAAAGGAAATCCTGCCGCCGCACGCCTTCGAAATCTTCGTGGCCTCCGACGGCGAGATGGCCAAGCGCCTGCTCCCCACCCGCCGGTTCGACCTGATGATCACCGCCGCCATGCTGCCCCGCTTCCACGGCTTCAACCTCGCCCAGGCGGTCGCCCAGGAATACCCGGAAATCCGCATCATCGTCATCAGCGCCATATACAAGGGGCTCGAGTACAAGCACCAGGCCGTGACCACCTACCGCGCCAGCGACTTCTTCGAGAAGCCGCTGGAGAAGGACAAGTTCCGCCAGCGCGTGCTCGAGCTGCTGGGCATGAACACCGCCGACCTGGTACCGCACAGCGAGCCGGCGCTGACCAGGATGCCGGTGTTCGACACCGCCAAGATGCCGTCGATGAAGAAAATGTCCGACGAGGAGAGCCGGCTGTCCTCGGATGACATCTTCGGAGACATCATCAAGAAAATCGACAAGGTGCCCACCTTCGAAATCAAGCTGGACGACGCCCCGGTCCCCGCCGCGCCCCCCAAGCCTTCTCCCGCTCCCCAGAAAGCCGACCCCGGCCACACCCGGGTGGCCGACAACCGGTCGGTGCAGGAGCGAATGAACGACCTCAAGCGCGCGCCCGCCGCACCGAGCCCCGCGCCATCCCAGGCGGCCCGCCCCATCGACCTGTCCGACCTCCGTCCCGAAAAAAAGCCGGTTCCCCCGGCCGGCGACGACCGGAAGCTGAAAAAAATCGAGGACGACATCGCCAAGAAGTTCGAGGAGACGCTTTCCGGCCTGGGCATCAAGAAGACCGCCCCGTCCCGCCCGGAAGCCGCTCATGCCCCCGTCGCGACGCCCCGGGCCGCCCCGACCGTGGCGCCGCAGCCCCCCGCGCCGCCCAAGGCCCCGCCGCATGGCCCCGGGGCGACCGTCGTGATGCCGCAGCAGCCGCCCGCACCGCCCAAGGCCGCGCCCGCCGCGGCGTCC
>CAYZNT010000040.1:0-26249 GCA_964479735.1 uncultured Clostridia bacterium | reverse complement strand
CGGAAACGAACGCGGGGATGCATGGGGATCGCGTGGTTCGGATCCAGATCCCCCCCGGCTTCGTTATCCCCCCCTGCGGAAGGGGGGCTGAACTGAAAGCGGAGACGGGAGAGCCCGATTTTTCCTTCCCAGGCGGGGATCCCTGTCCCCTCACCGTCAGGAGGCGGGGGCAGGGGGTGAGGTGCGCCGCAGATAGCAGGCGGTGACCCCGTCGGGGCGCGGTTCGCACCAGTGCTCGAAGCCCTGGGCGGAGGCCAGGTCGAGGAGCGGGGCGGGGTGGAAGGGGGCCAGGAGCAGGAGGGTTTCGCCCGGGGCCAGCCCCCTCCACTCGGCCATGACCGTGGAAACGGGCTGCTGGCCGGCCTCGAGCAGAGGCCGGGCGTCGATGGTACGGGCGACGCGGTGCCGGTCCAGCCAGGGGGGCGGCGGGGTGGGGGGGGCGCCGTCGGGAGCGACGGGGGTCTCCGCCTGGCCCGCCGCGCGGCGCAGGCGGTTGATCATGTCGCCCAGCGGGACGTTGCCCACGGCCGCCGCCTGGCGCAGGGAGGCGACGCGGCCCACGGTGCGGCGCAGCACCGGGTTCTGGAGCTTGCGGAAGGCGGGAGCCAGCTCGAAGAGAACCGTCTCCAGGGCGGGGTAGGCCTCCAGCAGGGCGGCCACCTTCGTTTCCGGGGTGATGGGGATGGACTGGGGGTCGTTCATGGGCATCATCGACCGGCGCAGGATCGAGTTCCGCCTTTGCCCACGCGGGGCCTGCCGGATCACACGGTCAGCACCCGCAGCGGGGTGCGCAGTTCCTGGACCAGGATGCTCTCGATGCCCTGCAGGGTGCCGCGGGTGCTGCTCAGGCAGCCCATGCAGGCTCCGCCGTACCGGATGTAGACTTCCAGGACGCCCTCGTTTTCTCGCAGGTCGACCACCTCCAGGGAGCCGCCGTCGGCGGCCAGCATGGGGCGGATCCGGGCGTCCATCACCTGCTCGAGCAGGCGGTGCTTCTGGATCAGGGTCATGGCCGCGAAGTCGCCGCTGCGGGCCGCGTCGACGCGCGGCTGCAGCTTTTCGCGCTCCATCTCGGCGCGCACGTCGCGCAGGATGTCCACCAGGTAATGGCTGCGCGTCTCGTGGCCCCCGGGCTGGACGCAGGACTTGCAGAAGGCGCCGGCCTTGGTGTACTGGGTGATCTCGTCGACCGTCTTCAGGTCGTTGATGCGGATCACGTCGCGGATGGTGCGCAGCGACACCCGGGCGCACTCGCAGACGATCTCCTCCTGCTCGAAGACCGACATGTCCACGCCCTTGTAGATGGCGGCCGCCTTCTTGATGACGTCGTAGGCCATCACCGAGCAGTGCATCTTCTGCGGCGGAATGGCCGGCTTGTCGGCCTGGTCGCGCAGGGCGTGCTCGACGTCGATGTTGGTGATGCGCACCGCCTCGTCCACCGTCTTGCCGACGCACAGCTCGGCCATCATGTCGGAGGAGGCGATGGCCGAGCCGCAGCCGAAGCTCTTGAACCTCGCTTTCAAGATCCGGTTGCTGGCCGCGTCGACCGCCCAGTAGAGGCGCACCGCGTCGCCGCAGGCCTCCGCGCCCCAGTCGGCGATCACCAGCCGGGCGCCCAGTTGGCGCGCTTCCTCGGCGGTGATCTCGCCGCGGTGCTGCGGGTTGTTCATGCGCTCGCCCACTTTCTGGGAGTACTGCTCCCAGAGGGAGCCTCCGATCAGATCGCTTTTTGCCATGGAGGATTCTCCTATGTCTTCCGGTAGGTGGAGGAAATGGCGCGCAGCCGCTCCACCGATTCTCGCAGCACCCGGGCGGCCGTCTCGATCTCGGCCGCGGTGGTGAAGCGCGACAGGCTGAGGCGGATGCCGGTGTGGGCCAGTTCCCGGCCGATGTTCATGGCCACGAAGGTGGGGTTGGCCTGCAGCGACTCGGAGGCGCAGGCGCTGCCGGTGGAGGCGGCCACCCCGTGGCGGTTGAGGTCCCAGATCATGGCCTCCCCCTCCACGCCGCGGATGCTGGCCAGGATGGTGTTGGGCGTGCGCTGCTCGCGCCGGCCCACCACCAGCGTGTCGGGAAGGGCCAGGACGGCGTCCTCCAGCCGGTCGCGCAGGCGGCGCACCTCGCCGTTCTCGTGGGGCAGGCCGGCCACCGCCAGCTCCATGGCCAGGCCCATGCCCACCAGGTAGGGCACGTTGACCGTGCCGGCCCGCTTGCCGCCCATCTGCTCGCCGCCGTGCAGCAGGGGTTGCAGCGGCGCGCCCCGGCGCACGAAGAGGCCGCCGACCCCCTTGGGGCCGTGGAACTTGTGGGCGCTGAAGGTCAGGTAGTCGACCGGCAGCCGCTGCACGTCGACCTCCACCTTGCCGATGGCCTGCACCGCGTCGGTGTGGAAGAGAACGCCGCGCTCGCGGCAGGCCTCGGCCAGCTCCCGCACCGGCATGATCAGACCGGTCTCGTTGTTGGCCCACATGATCGACACCAGGGCGGTGGTGTCGGGGTCGAGGTGCTGCCGCAGGGTGGCCGCGTCGACGACGCCGTCGCCGTTGACCGGCAGGGAGACCACCTCGGCGCCCAGCGTTTCGAGAAAGGAACAGGTGTGGGAGACGGCCGGGTGCTCCACCTGGGAGGTGATGATCCTCCGTTTCCGGCCGGTGCGCACGAACTCGTGCCAGGCGCTCCACAGCACCTGGTTGTTGCCCTCGGTGGCGCAGGAGTTGACCAGGATGTCGTCTTCGTCGCGGGCGTGGATGCCGGCGTAGAGCCGGTCCATGGCCACGCGCATGTAGGGGTGGACCTCGGTGCCGAACTGGTGCAAGGAGTTGGGGTTGCCGTACATCTGGCAGAAGAACGGCTCCATCGCCTCCTTCACGCGGGGGTCGACGATGGTGGTGGCGTTGTTGTCCAGGTAGATGCGCTCCATTTTTTCTCCTGCCGGACCGGCTGACACATTATTATAGCGTTGAAACGTTCAGGTGACAACCGCGGCCCCTGCCCCTGGGGCTTCCCGCCCGCATCGCCCGGGCCGGCATTCCCCGCGGGGGTAGGAACGGGTACGAAACCCGGCCCGGCCGCGCCCAACCGTCGCGTGGATGGGGTTCGGTGCGGTTACCGGGGCGCACCGCTGCGATTGCCCGTGTTTCAGGGCCGGGCACCGTTCCCCCCTGCGGGATCCGGGGTTCGATTCCTCATCACCCGTCCTGCAGCAGCCGCCGCTCGCCCTTCAGGGACCGCTTGGCGGTGAGGTCCTGGCTCACCTCCAGGGTGCCCAGGTACTCCCCGCCCTCGCCGCGGACGGCGAAGTACTCGATGTGGATGAACCGCCCGTGCAGCTCAATCCAGAAAGCGGCCTGCTCCCGGGCGCCGGAGCGGAAGTCGGCCAGGATCTTCTCCACCGTGGCCAAACTCTTGGGGGGGTGGCAGTTGCGCACCTCGCGGCCCAGCACGGCCCGGTTGCGGGCGAAGATGCGCTCGCGGCCCTCGGAGAAGTAGTGCACCCGGTCGTCGGCGCCGACGAACGAGATGTCCACCGGCAGGAGGTTGAGGATGGCGGTCAGCTCAGCAACCGAGAGCGACCCGCTGGGCAGCCGCACCCGTCCCGCCTCGCTCGCGGGCGCTGCGGCGGGCGCGTCGGCGCCAACCGGGGTCCAGCCGGCGACGGGCTGCACCAGGCAGAAGCCGATCTCCGGGCTCTGCCGGTGGATCTGGGCCCACTCCGCTTCCGCCAGGTTGTCGAGGGCCATCGGCAGAAGGATCTCCTCCTCCTTGACCATCATGTCGCGCAGCGACTGCAGCGCCGGCCGGAGCGTCAGCTCTACGGCGGCGCGGAGCTCGCCGGCGGTCGCCTCGCGGGCGGCGGACAGCGTCTCGGCCGCCTCCTTCAGCCTCTGCCGGGCCTCGTCGTCCTTGCCCCACATCACCTTGGAGGGACCGCTGATGCCGTGCTTTTCCAGGAACGGGAAGAGCAGGTTCTCCTTGCGATGGTAGTGCTTGCCCACGTCGCCCAGCTTCTGCAGATGAGCGCTCAGCTGCAGCCGCAGCGATTCGGCGTTGCGTGTCTCCGGCACCGCCTCCAGCTCGGCCAGCAGCTTTTCCATGGCCTGCATCTCCCACTGCAGCGCCCGGTTCTCCTCCACGAAGTGGTGCGCCGGGTGGCCGGGGGGGACCTCCCGGCGGCCGCGGGCCACCTGGCCCCCGATGGCCTGCATGTGCACGTCGCAGACCTTCATGATCTCCTCGGCCGGCATGCCCTCCTGCATCAGCTCCTGCTCCACCGCCACCACGTCGGCGTAGGGCACTTCGCCCATCAGCCGCTGCAGCTGCTGGCGCACGGCCTCCGGCGCCTGTCCCGCGCGAAGCTCCTTGATCATGTGCTTCAGCAGGTCCTTTCGCTGTCTCTCGTTTTCCAGCAATTCGCTCATGGCTCTATCTCCTATCACGTCTTGATGGTGGGGCTCGGGTTGGACGGGGCTGGCGGGGGGGTGGACGGCATGGCCGGCGCCGGCAGCAACGCCGAGGTTGCGGCCAGACGTTTCCAGAAACCCGGATCCTTCCGTTTGTTGTCCACGGGTTGCGCTCCCGATGATGTGGAGCTATCTGCTCTTGATCATGGTCAGCATCATCTTGAAGGGGGTGAGGGCGCGCAGGGCGTGGGGCTCACCCCCGGGCATGACGATCGTCTCGCCGGCGCCCAGGGTGTAGGGCCTGCCGGAGATGCGGATCTCCGCGCTCCCCTCCAGGACCTGCACCATGGCGTCGAAGGGGGCGGTGTGCTCGCTCAGCGCCTGGCCGGCGTCGAAGGCGAAGAGGGTGACGGTGCCGGCCGGGCGGTCGATCAGGGTCTGGGAGACGATGGATGCCTTCTGCACCTGAACCAACTCGGCGATCTTCTTGACTTCGGGCATGGGTCCTCCTTGGATGTCACCGGTTCCGGGATGAAGACGGCGGCGGATTCACGAATTCCACCGGCGCCTCCGGCCGGGGCGCCTTGATGACCAGGATCTCGGCCGGCCGTGGCGAGGGATTCTCCATCCCGTGGGCGGCGCCGGCCGGAGAGGCCAGCAGCTGGCCGGGACGCAGGGAATGGCGCTCGCCGTCGGCCTCCAGCACGGGCTCTCCGCTCAAAGCGACGAACAGGGTGGTCGTGGGGGAGCGGTGGGCCGGCACCTTCTGGCCCGGGGCCAGGACCATGTGCACCACTTCCGCTTCCGGCGCGGTGTGCAGGCGGTAGGCCTCGAGGCCGAAGGGATTGGCCACCGGTTCGGAGTTGGAGCGGTCGCGCGCATTCACGGATGCACCTCGTCCAGGATCCCCCCTTCCAGGGAGATCGTGGTCTCGCGGAGGGGGATCTCTTTGCCGGCCGCCTCCAGGGCCCGCTGCACCACCACCTTCACCCCTCCACAGCAGGGAACCTCCATGCGGACGATGGCGATCGAGCGGATGGGGTGGAGGCGGAATATCTCGGCCAGTTTGGCGACGTACTGGTCGATGACCCGGTCCAGCTTGGGGCAGAAGACGATCGGCACCCGGTTCTTCAGGAATCGCTCGTGGAAGCCGGCGAAGGCGAAGGGGACGCAGTCGGCGGCCACCAGCAGGTCGGCGCCGTCGAAGACGGAGGCCTGGGGATTGAGGAGCTGCAGCTGGACCGGCCAGTTGCCCAGCCGGGAGGGCGGTTCGGCGGTCGGTCCTTCTCCCGCGGTTTCGGGCCGGTCGTCATGGCGCAGCTCGCGGGCGGCCGTACCCGGACAGCCGCAGCGATCGCCGCGGTCGCGGAAGTCGGGCACCGGCAGGCCCCGCTCCTGCAGGAAGGCGACGGCCTGGGCCAGGTAGCCCTGCTCGCCGTGGTCGTCCAGGTGGCGCAGGTGGGCGAGGATGGTGTTGGCGCCCTGGCGAACGATGTTCTCCATGACCCGCCGCTCGTCGTAGGGGACGGCCTCGCGGCTCTCCACCGCGATGGCGCCTTGCGGACAGGTGCCGATGCAGGCGCCCAGACCGTCGCAGAAGAGGTCAGAGACCAGGCGCGCCTTGTTGTCGATGATCTGCAGGGCGCCCTCCGGGCAGCCTGGAATGCACCGGCCGCAGCCGTTGCACAGGTTTTCGTCGATACGGATGATGTCGCGTTTCATTTTTTCTCCGTTTGCGGGTGGCGGCCGAGCGGGGCGCGGGGCGGGTTTCCGGAGAGCATGGCCGCCAGCGAGCGCCACAGCTCGGCGCCGGCCCGCTCCAGGTCGAATTCGTGCTGGCCGAGGCGCCAGCGGGTCAACAGCAGGCGCAGCGCGCCGATGACCACCATGAACACGTGTTCCGCCGGAAGGCGGGCGCTGATCTCGCCCGCCCCCTGGGCGAGCCGGATGAAGCGGTGCAGCGCCTGCCGGTGGGTTTCCATCATCGCCGCGTAGCGGTCGGCGACTTCGGGAGCCTGGCGGAAGAGCTCGTCGGAGAACATCACCGACACCAGCGGCCGGTCGGCGGCGAAGAGCCGGCAGCGGCCGATGAAGAAGCGGCGGATGCTCTCCAGGGGGCCGGGACGGTCGGCGGCGATGGCCTCCAGGTCGGCCAGCGACTGCCGTTCCAGCCGGGCGACGATGCTTTCCAGGATCGCCTGCTTGCTGGGGAAATGGCGGTAGACGGCGGCGTCGCGGAAGCCGATGCGCTCGGCGAGGGCCCGGATGGTCAGGGCCTCGAGGCCGCCGGTCGAAATGATGTCCAGCGCGGCGGCGACGATCTCGTTCTGGCGGCGGCTCAGTTCAGGTGTCTGGGTAGTCATGTTGGTTGTCATTCACTAACATAACCATAGTAGTATAGTAATTGGCGCCTGTCAACCGGTTCCCGCCCATTTTGCATTTTTTGCACCTTCGGGTAGAATGGTGCCGCGCCAGGCCGGGACGCCAGTGGCCGGCGCGCGAGGTTGTCCATGACGATGAAGCGCAGGATGTGGGCGATTGTCCTGGCTGCGGCGGTTCTGCCGCTCGCCGCGCAGGTGAAGAACGAAGACTGCCTGGCGTGCCACGCCCAGAGGGACCTGGAAGCGTCGACGCCGCGCGGCCGGACGCTGAACCTGTTCGTCGGCGATGACCCGTTGAAAGGGTCGTCGCACGAGGGGTTCGCCTGCACCGATTGCCACATCGGAGCCCGCTCGTTCGATGACGTTCCCCACGCCGCCGGCCCCCTGCAGCTGGCCTGCGCCGGCTGCCACGAGGAGCAGTACCGGCTCTACCGCGAAAAGGATATCCATGGCAAGGGCAACAGCGAGAACAACCCGCGCGCCCCCTACTGCAACGGCTGCCACGGCGGCCACGACATCCGCTCCGTCCGGGAGCCGGGTTCCATCATGTCCCGGCAGAACCAGCCCCGGACCTGCGGCCGCTGCCACGGATCCGAGAAGCTGAACCTGGAGGAGGGCATCACCAAGCGCAACCTCATCGCGCGCTACGAGTCGAGCGTCCACTGGCAGGCCATCCGGCAGGGCAAGGCCGCCGCCAGCTGCACCGACTGCCACGGCTTCCATACCGTCCAGCCTTCCAGCGCCTTCGACTCGTCGATCTCCCCGACGGGGATCGTCGCCACCTGCGTCCCCTGCCACGCCAGCGAAGTCGACTCCTTCAAGAAGGGGCCGCACGGGGTCTCGGTGATGCACGGCAACCACGACGTGCCCACCTGCACCACCTGTCACGGCGACCACGACATGGCCTCGCTGCGCAGCCGGGTCGGCGACGCCAAGCGCTGGGCCGCCACCCAGGTCTGCATCTGGTGCCACGGCAACGCCCGCATGATGGCCCGCTACGGGTTGGACACCACTCCCGTCGATTCCTACATGCAGGATTTCCACGGCCTGACCCAGCGCGGCACCATGGGCGCATCGGCCACCTGCGCCGACTGCCACGATGCCCACAGCTCGCTGCCGGCGTCCCACCCCCAGTCGCGCATGCACCTCTCCAACCGCGGCTCGACCTGCGGCCAGTGCCACGGGCAGGTCAGCCCGAGCTTCGCGCAGAGCTTCTCGCACCGGAAGGCGCTCCAGAATCCCGGGCGCGGGATCGAGGGGGTCGTCCGCTTCCTGTACATCGCGCTGATCGTGGCCTGCGTGGCGGCCATGCTGGCCTACAACCTGCTGATCTGGTTCTGGGCGGTGCGCCGAAAGTTCCGGGTGCAGAAGGCCCAGCAGCACATCCGCCGCCTGACCCGCTTCGAGGTATGGAGCCACATGGCGCTGTTCCTCTCCTTCACGCTGCTGGTGATCACCGGCTTCGCCCTCAAGTACCCCGACGCCTTCTGGGTGCGCTGGCTCTTTTCACTGGGCATGACCGAAACCGTGCGCGCCTTCCTGCACCGCCTGGCGGCGCTGATCATGGTCGCCGACATGGCGGCCTTCGGATTCTACATGCTCCTGCACCGGCGCGGCCGGGTCATGCTCGGCGGGCTCATGCCGCGCCGGCGGGACTGGCACGACGTCTGGGCCAGCGTTCGATTCTATGCCGGCGGCAGCCAGGCCCGGCCGCAGAGCGACCTGTTCAGTTTCGTCGAGAAGTTCGAGTTCTGGGCGCTCGTCTGGGGAGTGATCATCATGGGCGTGACCGGCCTGATCCTCTGGTTTCCCCGGATCGTGCCGGGCGAGTGGCCGGCCTGGGTGTTCAACGTGGCGCGCATCATCCACTTCTACGAGGCCGTGCTGGCCTCGCTGGCCATCCTCATCTGGCACGGGTTCCATACCATCTGGCACCCCGACGAGTACCCCATGAACACCTCCTGGCTCACCGGCTATATCACCGCCGAGGAGGCCGGGCACCGCTTTGAAGACCGGGCGCGGCAGACCATGGAACCCGTGGGGGACGCACCGGCGGCGGTCGAGGAGAAGCCACCCACCGGGCCGGACGCGCCTGAGCAGCCCTGAGGCATGCGCCGGGAGATGGCGGAGCCGGTGGGATTCCCTGTCCGCGCGCGGGCCTGGGTCGATGACCGGCGGTTCTGGCGGCTCCTGCCGCTGTTCATCGCCGGGCGCTACCTGGTGCACTGCCTGATGCTCATCCCCATCCTGTACAACGAGCTGCTGCCGGCCCCCAGCCTGCCCGACCACCTGCTGGCCCTGTTTCCGCGCATTCCCTGGGTGGTGCGCTGGAATTACGTCCTGTGGATGCTCTGCTACGTGCCGCCGGCCATCTACCTGCTGCTTCGCAGCCGCCGCCTGTTCCTGCGCTTCCTGGTCGTCGACGCGGCCCTGTCGATGACCCGCGCCCTGGTCCTGCCGCTCACCCGTTTCGGGCCGCCCGACGGCCCGGACGTCAACGCCATCCACCCCTTCCGGCTGTGGGACGTCTGGTGGCAGATCATCAACCCCTGGCGGGCGGTGGCCGGGGACACCGCCGGCATCTACCTGACCAAGGACATGTTCTTCTCCGGCCACATCGCCACCACGTTCCTGCTCTACCTCTACTCGCGGCGCCTCGGGCCGCGGGTGGCGCGCGTCTTTCTCGGGCTGCAGCTGCTCTCCCTGCTGGTGGTGCTGCTGTCGCACCTCCACTACACGGTCGACATCGTCGGCGCCTACGCCTTCACCTTCATGCTGCACACCCTGGGCGACCGTTTCCTGCGCCGCCGCTTCCCGGTGCTGGACGGCGACTAGCGCGGGGCGGGCCGCGTTCAGTCGGTTTTAAACCGTTCGACCAGCGTTTTCAGCTTCTCCGATTCGTGGGCCAGGCGCCCGGCGGTGGAGGCGATGTCCTGCACCGCGCGGGCGGACTCCCCGGTGCCGGTGGCGATGCCCTGGATGTGGTTGTTGATGTCGCTGATGGTGGCGCTCTCCTCGCCGATGGCCGTGCTGATGGAGGCGGTGGCGGTGTCGATCTCCTGGCTGGACACGATGATCCCGTCCAGCAGTTGCAGCGACTTCTCGCCCAGCGCGGTGCCTCCCTGCACTTCTCCGGCCGCCTCGCCCATGGCCGTGGCGGCCTGCGACGACTCCTGCTGGAGCCGGGTGATGATGTCGCCGATTTCCTTGGTGGCCTTGGCGGTGTGCTCCGCCAGCTTGCGCACCTCGTCGGCCACCACCGCGAAGCCGCGGCCGGCGTCTCCCGCTCGCGCCGCCTCGATGGCCGCGTTGAGGGCCAGCAGGTTGGTCTGGTCGGCGACGCCGTTGATGACGCCCACGATGCCGCCGATCTTGTCGGTCGACTGCTTGAGGTGGAGGATGGTCTCTTCCAGGTGGTCGGCCTGGCTCTTGATCCGCTGCAGGGTGGAGATCGACTGGCGGATCACGTCGGACCCTTCGCGGGTCTTGGTGGCCGCGTCCTGGGCGGAGGCGCGGGTGGAGTCGATGGTGGCGGAAATTTCGTCGGACGTCGCCGCCAGCTGCTGGACGGCCGAGGCCACCGACTGCGCCTGCTGGCTCTGCTCCTCGGTCGTGGCGGCCACCTCCTCGGCCGCCGTGGATATCTGCAGGGCCGAGGAGTTCACCAGCAGGGCGCCGGACTTGGTCTCGCGGATCAGCCCCTGCAGGTGGTCCAGGAACACGTTGAACAGGCGGCCCAGCTCGCCCATCTCGTCGTGGGAGGCGATGGCCAAACGCTTGGTCAGGTCGGCCTCGCCCTCGGCGATGTCGCGAAGCATGGCGATGGTGGTCTGCAGCGAGCGGACGATGCTGCGGGCGAACGAAAGGCCCAGCACGATGAAACCCGCCAGCAGGGCCGTCAACAACAGCCCCTCGGCGATGGCCAGGCGGTGCAGGGTCCGTTCGCCGGCGTCGCGCTCCGCGACGGCCTGGGCGACGACCCGCTGGCGGCGTTGATCGAGGGCGGCGAACAGCTTCTCCGCCGCCGGCGCCGACTCCTCGATGAAGCGCTGCTGCCCCTGCGCATACTCGCCGAGCAGCACGACCTCGAGGACGCCCTTGTTCACCTGGAGCAAGGCGGAGTGGGCGGCAGAAATCTCCTTTCCGTCCTCGCCCAGGCCGGCGATCAGCGCCGTCGCCTGTCCGGTGCTCTTCTCGCTCTCCATCACCAGGGCCTCGATGCGGTCGGGGTCCCGCTCCCGCAACAGGGCTTGCAGGGCGTTCTGGCCGCCGTTGGCCAGGGAGACGAGCTGGAAGGCGTCGCTGTTGGCCTGGACGATGCGCTGGCTGATGCGCGTGGAGACGGAGTTGGCGCGCTGCAGCAGCAGGAAGGAGACGATGAGCGAAATCGCCAGGAGCGCGCCGCTGGCGGCGATCAGCAGGAACAGCTTGCGGGAGATGGTCATCCCTCTCATGGTGGCTCCTGGAGTCCGGTGGCGGCCGGGGCTACAGCTTGGACACGTCGAGCCCGACCACCACCGAGCCGATCGGCTTCCCGGCGTCGAGGACCGGGAAGGCCACCTGCACGGTCTGCTTGCCGGTCGACTCGTCCAGCTCCACCGGGCCGATCCAGGTCTTGCCCGCCATGGGCTGGTCGTGCTTGGGCTTGCCCAGGTGCGACCACGATGTCGTCTTGGAGAAGAAGGCCGCCTTGGCGCCGTTGGCCCCGGAGACGAACAGCTCGGCCACCACCGGCGTGCGCTTGCCCTTGAGGTGCTCGGCCAGCGCGTTCTTGGAGAAGTACCTCACTTCAGGGCTGATGACGGTCAGCCCCTTCCACTTCTCCTGGGTCATGCCCTGCGCCTCGGCCGGCGGGGCCAGGTTGTACTCCTTCACGGCCTTGACCACGACCGGATCGCTGCCCAGGGGCTGGAAGAGCTTCAGCTGGGCGTCCACCTTGGCCTTCATCTCGGGAGCCAGGCCCTGGGCGTTCACGGCGAACGGGGCGGCCAGCAGCGCGGCCGCGAAGACGGCGAACAGCGTTTTCATGTCTTTCCTCCTTGGATCGGGTGGAATGAGCTCAGAAACGGATCTGCACCTGGGTGGCGAGCACGTCGTTCTTGATCCCGGGGGTTTCGGTGCGGTGCTCGTAGTTGGTCTGCCAGACCACGTTCTTGCCGAAGAATCGGTTGAAGGCCAGCGTGATCCGCGAGGTGTCGAGGTCGGCCACCGACCGGTCGGCGTCCCACCGCTCGTAGCGCACCAGCGCCTGGTTGTCCCCGGCCAGGGTGTAGCCGGCGGTCGCGTAGAATCCGTTTTTCTTGACCCCGGCGTCCTTGCCGGAGATGATCTCCCCCTTCAGCAGGAAGCCGCCGCGGGTGTACTTCAGCTCGGCGCCGACCCGCGATTTCTTGCTGTTCAGGGCGCCGGTGGTGCCGTCGTAGAGCGACGCCCCCACGGCCAGCCCCTTGAGCGGCTTCAGCAGCAGCCGGCCGACGAGCGCCTTGCGGGTGTTCTCGTCGTTGAGGTTGGAGCCGCTGCCGTTGATGATGGCCAGGGCGATCATCGGCTGCAGGTGGCGAATCTCGAACTCCCGGGACACCTGCAGGCCGATGTCGCGCGTCGGCCTGACCAGGTTGGTGACCACGTCGGCCTTGTTGATCAGCTCCAGGTCGGGGTCCGCCGTGGTCTGCTCCAGGCCGAAGGGGTACTTGAGCTGGCCGAAGCGGATCTTGACCCAGGGCAGGATGGTCGAGTCGATGTAGGCGTCGTAGATCAGCTTGCGGTTCTCGCCGTCGGTGTTGGTTCCCTCGAGCGAGAAGGTGTAGCTGAAGTGCTTCGAGATCGTCCCCTTGATGCCGAAGCGCAGCTGGGCGAGCGAGAAGCTGTTGCTGCCCGGGGAGGTGAGGTTCAGGGTGTAGCGAAGCCGCGTGAAGCCGTTTAGCTTCAGCTGCGGAGACTCGTCGGCCGGGGCCTTGACGGCGTCGGCGGCGGTGGATGCGAACGGGGCGGCCAGCAGCGCCAGCATGACGGGGAGAAGGATTCTCGGTCTCATCGGTTTCCCTCCTTGGCATCGCAACGGTGAACCGGGCGGTGGGCCTGTCGGAACCATCGCCTCATCGCTTCCATGCATCCTCCGGTGGGAATGCACTCTGCCATGATCCTGCCCACAACTATGGCGCACGCAAAATGAAATGTCAACCGGGCGGGGTGAGATTCCAGCGGCCGGCCCGGCCCCGCGAGCGGCGGCCGGGCCGGCGCGGGGGCCTACTCCGGCGGGCGGCCGCGGCCGAGGCGCCGGAAGAAGCGGCCGCCGGTCAGGGCCGGATCGTCGCCGTACCCGAGGGCCTTGAAGTCGAAGCGGTTTTTCACCCCCGGGTAGACCATGCGCATGTGCGCCGGGTCCTTCATGCCCACGGCGTTGGGGTGGCAGCGGCTGCAGGTGACGGCGCGCACGGCGTGGCAGTCGCTGCATCCCAGCGCCTCCCCGGGCGGCACCACCCCGTGGTGGATGGAGGTGACCATCTCGGTGCGGACGAAATCGTACTTGCCCGAGTAGGGCAGTTGCACCTGCCGGGCGGCGGCGGCGATGGCCCGGTTCCAGTCGTAGTCCCGCCACAGGCCGCCGGCGAACTGCACCGGCAGCAGGGTCAGGTTCTCGGTGTCGTAGGGCTGGGTGGCGGTGTGCACCTTGAAGGGGAAGATCCGCGCCTCCGGGTTGTGGCGCTCGCCCAGCGGGCCGTTGAGGTTCACCGGGGCCGACGGGTCGATGGGGTCGCCGAGCAGCGTGGTGCGGCGGGTGCCGTCGAACCAGCGGTACACCGGAACCACCCGGCGGCCCCAGCGCAGTTCGCCGGTGCGGATATCGTAGGTCGGCATGCCCAGGGCGTCGAGCGCGGCCGGCCGTTTCTGGCCGGCGCTGGCCAAGTCGGTGTGCAGCAGGGTCGGCGTCTCGCGGGCGAAGTCGGGGATGTGGCAGGTCTCGCAGGCGACGGTGCGGACGTGGTCGTCCAGGTGGCGGCTGAAGATTCCCGAGATGCCGTGCGGCTGGTCTCCATGGCACTGCTCGCAGGCGACGCGGCCCTCGGTCACCGGGGCGTTGAAGGAGAGGCCGGCGATGCGGTGGGCCGAGGTGGTGTGGCAATCCTGGCATCGCATGTCGACCTTGCCCATGTGAACGTCCAGCGGGGAGCCGGGTCGCAGCATGGACGGCTCCAGATCGCCGTGCTTGAAGTTGGGGCCGCCGGCGGCGTGGGCGTGGCAGGCACCGCAGTTGGCGCGCCCCGGACGGCCGACCATGCGCCCGAGGTCGGCCAGGTCGACACGGCCGGCCGGAAGGCCGTCCCCGTTTCGGGTGTAGGCGCCGCTGGTGTCGTGACAGACCAGGCAGTCGATGTTGGCCGGGTTGCCGAAGTCGAACGACGCGCCCTTCCAGCCGTAGCCGATGTGGAAGGCGGCGGTTCCGGTCAGGTTGGGGCTCATGGATATGGTGTAGTTGTCGACGGCATTGACCAGGCCGACGTCCACCCGGTTCTCCCTTCCCGCCACGGTCGGGGTCGTCCCTTTCCAGTTCCAGTGGGCGGTGCGCAGGATGTCGTCGCCCACGCCGGAGTGGCAGCGCAGGCACTCGGCGGTGAGCGCCTGGGGGGGGGAGCCCTTCAGCGTTCCCGTGACCCATTGCCGGTGGTCGGGCACGTTGGGGTGGTGGCATTCGCGGCAGCCGCTCGGCGCGTTGGCCGTTTCCGGCTGGTTCTCGTGGCAGCCGATGCACTGGCGGTGCAGGGCCCCCTTGAGGCCGATGCGGGCCGGGGCGTCGGCCTCGTTGGCGTAGCGGTGGCAGTGGTCGCAGCGGTGGAACGTCTTCTGCTCCAGGTCGGCGTGGCAGGAACTGCAGGCGCCGCCGATGCGCACCTCGATTTCCCTGTGCATCTGCCGCAGGTCCTGGCCGACGCGGTCGTCGTCGCCCATGGCGACGCGGTGGTGGCAGACCGAGCAGTCACCGCCGGTGTTGACGTCGTGCGAGCGGTGGCTGAAACGCACGGGCTCGTAGTCGTCGTTGCGGGCGTTGAGGAAGGGGTGGCTCAGCATGTAGAGGTTGCGGTAGCCGCTGGGGCGGCCGGCGTGGGTGAAGAAGGCGTCGTCGGGCTGGGCGCGCTCGGTGATGGCCGCCGCCGGCACCGGGCGGTAGACGCGCTTCGACTCCTGGATGGCCTCGCGGTGCACCAGCATGTAGACGATCACGAACGACAGCATCAGGGTGGCGGCGATGCCGCGGAATACCCAGCTCAGCCCCGGCCGGACGTAGGTTTCCTCGGATTCCAGCCGGGCCGACTCCTCGCGGTACCCGGGCAGCACGGGGAAGTTGATGACGAAGAAGCGGTAGACGAACATGATGCTGCAGACGATGGCGATGGTCATGGCGATCTCGCCGATCGAGGGAAAGTATCCCTTCTGCAGGTAGGGCGGGGTGTAGCCGACCAGGAACACGTTGAGGCGGTTCATGATCACGCCGAAGATGATGAGCATGGCCGAGAAGAACAGCCAGCCGACGGAACGGCGCACGGCCGGGATCGACAGCAGCACCAGCGGGGCGACGATGCCCATCGACGTTTCCACGATCAGGGCGGTGGTCTGGCTCGGGTCTCCGAGGAAACTGATCCGGTCGTAGCGCACCAGCAGGTCGCCGAACTTGACCAGGCCGTACAGGCCGAGCAGCCACGGGATCTTGGCCGCCAACGGGCCGAGCAGGTCCATCTCCGGGTCGCGGCGGAAGGAGACGGAGGCGATGATCGACTCCATGATGACCATGGGGTAGCCGACGGCGATGGCCGAGAGCAGGAAGAGCACGGGCAGGATCGGCGTGTACCAGATGGCGCTGACCTTGGTCGGGGCGATGACCATCAGCGTGCCCAGCGACGACTGGTGCATCAAGGAGAGGACCACGCCGAGGATCAGGAAGAGCGGGAGCACCGTCTGGAGGCCGGCGTGCAGCGTGTTCACCGGCTTTTCGAGGCGGCGCAGGCGGGCGGCCCAGCGGTCGTTGCCGGCCATGCGCTCCCGGAGACCCTCGAGGATGGCGGGCAGCATCTCGATGAACAGCACGGTCAGGTAGAACATCACGCACATGGCCACTTCGAACAGCACCGAGTTGCCCTGCCAGTTGAAGACCGGCTTCCAGATGTTCCAGTAGCGGCCGAGGTCGAACATCAGGGCCACCACCACCCACAGGTAGCCGAGCAGCGCGGTCAGCAGGGCCGGGCGCATCAGCGGCTTGTACTTCCTGCCGCCGAAGATCTCGACCAGGGCGGCGGTGGTGAACCCGCCGGCGGCCAGGGCGACGCCGCAGGCCACGTCGAAGGCGATCCAGAGCCCCCACGGGTTGTGGTTGTCGAGGTTGGTGACCGTGCCCAACCCGCCGATCAGGCGGGTCAATCCGAAGGTGTATCCGACGGCGATGAAGCCGAGCAGCACCAGGGTACCGTAGGTGAAGAAGGGGATGCGGACGCGGCGCGGTTCGTGCGGGCTCACCGGTCACCTCCCGAATCGCCGCCGCCGGCCTGTCGGCGGTGATTGAGCCACATGATGCCGCCCAGGGCCCCGTAGAGGGCGACCGGGATGATGCCGTACTTGAAGATGCCGTGCTGGATGGCCTCGGTGCGCAGCGCCGGGGCGTTTTTCGGCATCTCCAGCAGGCCGAGCTCGGTGACCGGCCGCCCGGACAGGTAGAGCCACGATGTCCCGCCCACCTCGTGCTCTCCGTAGACGTGCGGCAGGTAGCGATTGGGCTTGGCCTTGATCCGCTCGTGGGCCGCGGTCAGCAGCTCGCCGCGGTCGCCGAACACCAGCGCCTCGGTGGGGCAGGCGGCGGCGCAGGCCGGGTCGGCGCCCCGGTCGCCGGCCGGGTCGGAGCAGAACTCGCACTTGCGCACCTTCGGGTTCAGCGGCTTGAAGAACTCGTAGGCCGGGATCTCGAAGGGACAGGCCACCAGGCAGTAGCGGCAGCCCAGGCAGAGGCCGGGGTTGTAGACGACGGCTCCGTCCGGCGCCTTGCGCAGGGCGCCGACCACGCAGGCCGACACGCAGGAGGGCACCAGGCAGTGCATGCACTGCACCTTGACGGTGGTGGCGGGGCGTCCGGGCTGGTCCGGCGAAGGCCGGCCGGGGTACTGGTTGACCACGGTGAAGGCCTTTTCGTCGGGGCGCCGCTCGCGGCGCAGCACGGCCGGATCCGAGAAAGGGCGCTCGGGGGCCGGCAGGTTGTTGCGGCGGTTGCAGGCCTCCTCGCACTTGCGGCAGCCGATGCACAGCGTGGTGTCGACCAGGCAGCCGGCATGGAATTTCTTGCCGGGATCCTCCGCGGCGACCTTTTGCGGCGCGACGGCCCCGGCCAGGGCGGCCAGGCCGGCGCGCAGGAAATTCCGTCTCTGCAAGGTCATCGTTCCTCCTGTCAGCCCGCGCCCCTCGCTTGCCGGGCTACGGTTGAAGACGGGCGAAGCAGACGATTGCGCCCTGGTTCGGCACGGATTATAAGAGGGGAGGAAAATGGTGTCAATTAGGAGGAAATTATTCCCGCCCGGCCCATGGAAAACGGGGCCGATGCCGGCCTGACCCGGATGCGGCAGCGGCCGAGCCCGATTCCGGCGGGCCTGCCTTTCTCTTCGGCTCCCGCCACCGGGCGTGCCGGGGTCGGGGCCAAGGGGACAATATTTCGGAGGTATATTGTTGACTTTTAATTTTTGATCGGTTACAAGATTGGTTGTATTTTCCATGGGACGTGACAAAGCGTTGACAATTGCCGGAAGGCGTCAGAAAGGGGGGGGTCACCCCGCCGAACTATTTCCAGGAGGTGCTGCGTGGCGAGACTCGCATTGTCGGATTCGGGAATGAAAGGGCGGGCCTGGTTTCGCTGGCTCATCGCCGCCGTCGTCGTCTTCCTGGCGGGCGTCGCCGTCAGCCTGAAGGCGTCGGCCGACGAGAAGAAGGCCAAAGGCGACGAGATCACGGCCACCTGCGGCCAGTGCCACGAGGACGTGGCCCAGGCGTTCGCCAAGAACGCCCATCGTTCGCTGGGGGCCGTATGCACGGATTGCCACGGCAATACCCAGCAGCACACGGAGGAGGGCGGAGCGCTCGACACCATCGTCACCTTCACCGCCAAGGGCAAGCAGACCTCCCTGCGCAACACCGAGCAGTGTCTGACCTGCCACAAGACCAGCGTCTCCCACTACCTGGCGGGGCCCCACGGCAAGGCGTCGATGGATTGCGGCCAGTGCCACGCCGTCCACGCCCCGGCCGGCCGCCACCTGCTTAAGGCCGATCCGGGCAAGCTGTGCGCCTCCTGCCACCAGGACGTGACCGCGCAGTTCATGCTCAACGAGAAGCACCGCCTGCAGGAGGGCGTGTTGCAGTGCACCACCTGCCATGACCCGCACGAGCCGGCCGACCGGCCGCGCCTGGCCGGCTTCAAGGACGAGACCTGCCTGAGGTGCCACACCGAAAAGGGCGGCCCCTTCGTGCACGAGCACGAGGCTTCTCGCATCGAGGGCTGCGTCGTCTGCCACGAGGTGCACGGCTCACCCAACCGGCACCTGCTCAAGCACCAGAACGTGACCGAACTCTGTTTCAGCTGCCACGCGACGGCCCCCTCCTGGCATGCCTACTTCACCCGCGGCGAAACCAACTGCGTCAGTTGCCACACCGCCATCCACGGGTCGAACCTGGACAAGCTGTTTCTGAAATAGGAGCACGAGAATGAAGACGAACAAGAACCGGCTTGTCGTGGCGGTGGCCCTGGTCGCCTGCGCGCTCTGCCTGGGCGGCGGGTTGCGGGCGGAGGAGGGGAAGGACAAGGAGTTCAGCGGCAGCTTCATGCTGGGGTACCGCTTCGTGAACCTCGGCGACACGGCGTCGGAATCGAAGTACCGCGAGGACATCAACCTGGAAAAGGGCCCCCGCCTCTTTCAGTTCAAACTGCGTTACCAGCCCCAGGGCGAGCGGGGCAAGCTGCTCGACTCCCTGGAACTCCGCCTGGACAACCTCGGCGGCGATCCCTTCGAGAGCTTCGCCTTGCGGGCGGTGAAGCACGGCACGTACCTGTTCCAGTTCGACCGCCGCAAGTCGGCCTACTACTACGCCGACAATCTGGCGGCCGGCGACATGCACACGTTCGATTTCGACCGGGTCAACGACTCCGGCCTGATCAAGGTCTGGCTGCCCGCCGACGCCCATCTCTACATGAGCTACAACCGCTTCACCCGGAAGGGAGCCTCCACCGCCTCCATGGACATCGGCCGGGTCGAGTACGAGTTCGACAAGCCGGTGGATGACCTGTCGACCGCCGTCACGGTCGGCGCCGACATCAGCACCCGGCATTTCGCCATCGTCCTGGAGGAACGCTTCCTCGATTACTCCAGCGCCAACTCCCTCTTCCTGCCGGGCTACGCCAACGGCGGCGAAACCGCCGAGTACCCGAGCGAACTCGACTTCTACTTCCTGAACCAGCCTTATGCCATCCAGAGCCACGCCACCGCCGCCCGCTTCACCCTGACCCCGGCGAAGAAACTGGTCTTGCGCGGTTCGGTCCTGCTCACCCACCAGGAGACCACCCTGGGGTACGAGGAGAGCGCGCGCGGCACCGACTACGACGGCTCGGCGATCGACTACGCCCATGCCGGCGAAGGCCGCTTCGACCGCGACATCCAGAACTACAACCTCGACATCTCCTGGATCCTGACCCCCAGGCTGGCCCTGGTCGGCGCCGTCCGCTACGATCACCTCGACCAGACGACCGGCGAACTGACCAGCGACGAGGGGACGACCAGCGCCTTCTCCGAGTACGAGACGGGCGGCGTCGAGGGCGGCCTGCAGTTCCGGCTGGCCCGGCGCCTCTCCCTCACCGGCGGCTACCGCCTGGAGAAACGCAGTATCGAGCTGCCGGTGAACGAGCCGCGGGTCGAGGCGGAGGGCGTCGACGCCACCCGCAGCGGCCTTTTCGGAAACCTGCAGTGGAGCCCGTCGCGCTCCCTCAACCTGGCCGCCGACTACCAGTACGGTTCCACCGACAATCCCTACACCCTGGTCGGGCCGTCGGCCAGCCACCGCGGCCGCTTCACCGCCCGCTACAAGTCCGGCCAGTTCTTCGTCAACGCGTCCTATCTCTTCGACAAGACCCTGAGCGACATCGAAGCGGGCGGCGAAGAGACGATCCGCGCCTGGGAGACGGGCCGAAACCAGTTCAACCTGCGCCTCGGCTTCCAGGGCGACAAGTTGAACGTCTCGGCCGGCTATGCGCTCATCGACGTGGAGCGCCGGGGAGACCGCACCATCTTCTTCCCGCCCGGCTGGAGCGGGGCCGAGGGTTCCTTCGCCTTCGCCATCGACTATGCGGGCAAGTCCAGCCTGTGGGACGCCTACCTGGGCTACCGCCTGGGCAAGGCCTGGGATTTCGGCGCCCAATTCAACTCCTACACCAACCAGGGGTCGTGGGAACTCTCCCGCACGGTGGCCAAGGCCTTCCTGCGCCACACCTTCTGCAATGACCTCCGCGCCCAGGTGGCCTACCGTTACGTGAACTTCAAGGAAAAGGCGCTGGGCCTGAACGACTACCGGGCCGGGATCTGCGAAGTCTCGGTCGGCTACAGCTGGTAATTCAGGAGAACGACGATGACGAAAAAGACAGTCCAAATCGGGATCCTGGGCCTGCTCGCCCTGGGGCTGCTGCTCTGGCAGGGCTGCAACGTCCGGAAGGCGGCCTACGAGACGCGGCAGCAGGCGGAGTTCGCCTCTTCCGGACACGCGGCCGAAGGCTCCGAGGCGTTCCGCCACTGGGACCACGATAACCCGCCGCTGGTACCGACCGGCTGCGCCAAGTGCCACTCCGTCGGCGGCTTCATCGAGTACGCTTCCACCGGCGCCGTCACCGCCGCCGCCCAGCCGGGGGCCTTCACCTGCTCGGTCTGCCACACCGGCGAGGAGGGAGGGGCGCTGCGCGAGTTCACCGCCGGAGTCAGGTTCCCGTCCGGTGTCACCGTGACCGATGCCGGCAAGGAAGCGGTCTGCCTCAACTGCCACCAGGGCCGCACATCCTACAAGGACATCGACACCGCCGTCGCCGGCAAGCCGGCCGATACCCCCGACTCCCGGATCCGTTTCAGCAACATCCACTACCACGTCGCCGCCGCCTCGCTCTACGGCACCAAGGTCAAGGGCGGCTACGAGTACGCCGGCAACACCTACGACCAGAAGTTCAGCCACGTGGCGGGATACAACGGCTGCACCGACTGCCACAACCCGCACTCCCTCGAGGTGAAGGTCGGGAACTGCGACACCTGCCACAGCGGGGTCAAGTCGCGCGCCGACCTGCACGACATCCGCTGGTACGGGTCGCTGACCGACTACGACGGCGACGGCGACACCCACGAGGGCATGTACGACGAGCTCCATGGCGTGATGGACCAGGCCATGCTGGCCATCCAGGCCTACGCGCGGCAGGTGGCCGGCGTGGCCATCGCCTACAGCCCCACCACCTACCCGTACTTCATCAAGGACACGAACGGCAACGGCGTGGTCGACCCCGGCGAGACCTCCTCCTACACCGCCTTCACCCCGCGCCTGCTCAAGGCCTGCTACAACTTCCAGATGGCCAGCAAGGATCCGGGCGGTTTCGCCCACGGCGGCAAGTATCTCATCCAGCTGCTTTACGACGCGATGGCCGACCTGGGCGGCGCCACCCCCGAGCCGGTCGACATGTCCTCCCTGCACCGCAACGACGAGGGCCACTTCGACGGCTCCAGCATGGCCTGGCGGGACTGGGACGACACCGGCACGGTGCCCAACACCTGTGCCCGCTGCCACTCGGCCACCGGCCTGGGCACCTTCCTGGCCACCGGCGCCAACGTGGCCGTCCCGGTGGCCAACGGCATGCTCTGCACCACCTGCCACACCTCGCCGCCCGCCATGCGCACGGCGGCGACCGTCACCTTCCCCTCTGGCCTGAAGGCCACCCTGGGCGACTCCTCCAACCTCTGCATGGTCTGCCACCAGGGCCGCGCCGCCAAGAAGACCGTCGACACCAACATCGCCTCCAAGCCGGGCGACTACTCCTTCAACAACATCCACTACTTCCCGGCCGCGGCCGTCTTCTACGGCACCGACGTCCAGGGCGGTTACGAGTACCCCGGCAAGACCTATGCCGGCCGCAACCCCTTCCCCAACCACGAGGGCAAGTTCAACACCTGCGTCTCCTGCCACATGGGCGTCCACGCCGTACGCGGCCACAACGTGGCCGAGCCGGAGAAGGAGAACTGCGTGGCCTGCCACGGCCAGGACATCTCCCAGCCCAATCCGGGCGGCGATGCCGCCCATTTCGAGTTCTCGGGCATCCGCCCGGCCTCGATCCCCGACTTCGACGGCGACGGCAATAGCCATGAGTCGCTGAAGAGCGAAATCGAGGGGCTGCAGGCGACGCTGTACGCGAGGATCCAGTCCTACGCCCTGGCCATCGGCAAGCCGGTGATCTACAACACCTCCGCCTATCCCTACTGGTTCAAGGACCTGAACGGCAACGGCGTTCTCGACGAGGCGGAGAACAGCAGCGCCAACAGCTACAAGTTCGACGCCGCCCTGCTGAAGGCGGGGTACAACCTGCACACCAGCATCAAGGAGCCGAACGGCTACATCCACAACCCCTGGTACATCGCCCAGCTGCTGGTCGACTCGATCGGCGACCTGGGCGGCAGCACCGCCCCATATACCTGGCGGTAGAGGGAACGTATCGATACATCCGAGGGATGAACGAAGGCGGCGCCGAAAGGCGCCGCCTTTTCATTTCAGCGGGGAATCGCCGGGAGAGGTTGTGACTCGCACCGCCGCTCCCGCTTGTCTGTCATCACGTCTTTAATCAGGCTTCCGTCGCATTCCAGTATGTCGTTGGCCCGATTCCGGTCATCGTTGTCGGTCCTGGAGTCGCTGAGAATATCGTCACGATAGACGATGCGTAGCTGATAAACGGCATGCGGATTCGCGGCCCAGGTGCGGAGGGGGCCCGTGCCGAACGTGACTTGGACCGTCGATGTCGACCCGGCCGGCAAGAGGGTGATCGGTCGTTCGGCGATGACCTTGCCCCCCTTGCGATCGCCGGGCGGCAGCTCGACCAGGCGAGCGACGGCCTGTCCGCTTTCTGCCCGGAAAGTCCGTGTGCCGGCGTTCTTGACGTAGCAAGATATCTGGAGCTTTTCCACGCTTCGGTACTCCCATCGGTACTTGGTCTGCTCTTTCCCATCCGGGGAGACGAATGTGTACGGGACCGAAACTCGTACGAAATGGGCCCTGCTTGCATAAGCGATCCTGCCGGCTTCCAGGTCGACGAATCCGGGCTCGGTTTTCACCGGCTGGGTTCCGGCCCCGGACCAGCACGGGGGAGGGACGAGAAACAGAATCAGGAAAATGACGTTTGCCAAGGTCAGCGATCTTCCCATTCTCGTTCTCCTGAGATGGAATTGACTCTCCTTTGCGTGTATACGAACCCGGACGGAGAAATCTCAGCCGGCAGCTTCCATCCGGACGGGTCCAGCCTGCGTTTTCATGCCCCATTTCCCGGGGGCGGGAATAGTCTCATGAATCCAGGCGCACCCGATCCACGAAACATGCCAGGTGCGCATGGTTCCCGGGGGCATTTTCGATCAACGCAGCAGCTGCAGCAGCTCGGGCTTGCCCGCCAGCGAGCTTTCCTTCTCCTCCTGCAGCAGCGTCTCGTGGCAAAGGCTGCAATCCTGGGAGATGACCGCTCCATCCGCTGCTTTGTGAAGGTCGTCGTGGCAGCGGAAGCAGCCGTGGAATTCGTTTTCGTGCCCGATGTGGTTGGGGTAAGTGCCGAATCCCACCCTCATGGCCGGGAAGACGTTGCGCTTCCAGATGGCGGTGAGGGCGGAAGCGGCCCGTTCGATCTCGGCGGCGAAGCGCCCGGGATCCGTTTGGGAGTAGTGCCGGCGCAGTGCGGCCGCGATGCCGGTGGCGGCGGCGTCGCCGCCGGCATAGTCGGCGGTCAGCGCCGGCAGGGCGGCGCTGGCGATGTCCGGCAGGTCTCGGCTGATCCGGCCTTCGAGGATCGCCCGGCTGATCGCCTTCCCCGCGTCCTCGAAGGCGTGGGCCGGGCGGTTGTGGCAGTCGACGCAGTCCATCACCCTCCAGGCTGCGCCGGGGGGTGGTTCGGGCAGATCGTCGCGCACGAATTCAACCGTTTCGGCCTCGCGGTGGACGCGCACGCGGCGGATCTGCAGGCGCCGGGCGTCTCCGGCCAGGTACTCGACGCGGATGTCGCTGGAGACGTGCCAGTGGATGCCCTGGTAGCGACCGCTGCGCCGGTCCAGCCCGCCGATGTTCAGCAACTGGGCGGTGACCAGGTTGTCCTCGCCGGGGGTGAGGGGCTGCCGGCTCACGCGCAGCTTCCGGCCGTGGAAGACCTCCGGCCAATGGCACTGCTCGCAGGTTTCCCGGGCCGGGCGCAGGTCCTCCACCGGCGAAGGGATGGGGGTGCGGTAGCTGCGGGTCAGCACCGCCCACACCTGGCGCAGCCCGGACAGCTTGGCCCGCACGTACCACTCCGCGCCGGAGCCGATGTGGCACTGCACGCAGTCCACACGGGCATGCGCCTGGCCCTGGTAGGCGGTATACTCCGGCTCCATCACGGTATGGCAGAGCGTGCCGCAGAAGCGGTTGGAGTCGGTGTAATGGTAGCCCTCGTAGAGTGCGACGGTCAGGATGACCGAGTTGAGGAGGGTCAGCAGGGCGATGAAGGCGATCCTCCGCCGGTGTTCGGGCAGGCCCAGGTCGATGCGCAGCGGCTGCAGCGGCTGGCCCTGGCGGCGGGCACGGCGGCGGGCGAGCCAGATGCCGGCGGGGATCAGGGCCAGGCCGGCCACGAAGAGCATCGGCAGCAGCGCGTAGGCCACCAGGCCGCGGTAGGTGCCGGACGGCAGCCCGATGGCGTCGAGCAGCAGGGCGGCGACGATGAGCACCGCCGAGATGGTGGCCAGGATGACGCCCGTCAGGGAGAGCCGGCTGCTCCAGACGTCGCGCACGAACCGGCTGCTGAAGACCTTCTCGAACCGCCGTTTGCCCATGTCCGCCTCCCCGGGAGCGAACCTCGTTATACCAGAGGAGAACCGAAAACGCAAAGCGGCGCCCCGGAAGCCGCTGCCGGCGCCCGCCTACATGTCGATGCGCACCCGCTCGATGTTCGCCTCCCGGCACGTGCCCAGCCGGTACTTGGCCTCGGCGATGAGCAGCGAGTCCGGCAAGGGCAATGGCGGCAGCCCCTCCTGCACCCGCTTTTCGTTGATCACTCCGATGGCCACGGCCTCTGCCGCCAGCGGGTCGCGCGCCAGGATGATGCCCTGCCAGTACCAGGGCACCCCGCGGCGATACGTGCCGCGCAGGCCGTCGCACATGTTGAGGATCGTCTTGCGGCGGATGCTGCGCCGCGCCGAGATCGAGGCCAGGAAGTCGGGATCATCGTGGCACTTCGGCATCTCGGCCGGCATCAGTGAACCGACGTGGTTCTTCAGAAAGAGGCTGGCTCCCCACTTGCCGTCATCGATGCCCTTGAGCGAGGCCAGGTTGATGATCTTGGTGGCGGTGGCGCAGATGATGTTGGTCAGCCCCTCGGTGCGGTCGAAACCGTCGCCCTCGTCGGCGCAGTAGAAGCGGGGGCCGCTGCCGGTGCGCTTGGGGCGCCAGCCGGCGCGCACCAGGTCGCGCCGGAAGGCCTCGTAGACGATGATCCGCTCGGCGGGTATGACCGCCTGCAGGCTGCCCAGCAGGGCGCCCACAAGCTCCGGGTGGGGGTTCAGGGCGATGGTCCAGCTGTTGCAGTTGACCTTGATGGCGACCGTGTCGTCCGCCGTTAGCCCCAGCGCCTTCCAGGCCTCCGCCGCCGTTTTCGCCCCGGTCAGCTCCAGCAGGGCGCGGTCGAAGAGGCGCGCGGTCTCGATGGGGTTGCACTGGTTGCGCCCGTCCACGGCCCGCGGGTTGCGCGCCGTCACCACGCGGCTGGCGGGCGCTGCCAGCGGGGGCGGCAGGGAAGCCAGAAAAACCAGGGCGATCGTCAGCCAGAACTGGAGACGGTGGGAGCTCATGGGGCCTCCTTGCCGAGCGCGAGACGCACCTCCCGGCCGAAGCGGTCCAGAACCCCCGCCAGCCGGTCGTCGGAGAGGTGCAGGTAAACCAGCCGCCGGCCCGACACGAAATAGAAGAAATAGTCCGGCGCGAAGCGATAGCGCTTGCCCTCGCTGCCGTCGCCCATGGGGGAGGCGCCCGGCGGGCAGATCGCCTCGTCGGACAGGGCGGCGCGCGCCGCGGCGGCGGAGGCGAAGGTGAACACGTCCAGGGTCAGGGAGATGCCGGGGTTGGCCTGCCCGCGATACTCGGCGTGACGCAGCTCGCGGAATCCGTGCCTCTCGTAGGCGATGGCCCCACCGTCGATGTAGTCGAT
>CAYZNT010000039.1:0-27814 GCA_964479735.1 uncultured Clostridia bacterium | reverse complement strand
GGGCGGGGCCTGCCGGGATCCACCAGGAAAAAGCCGATGTCCTCGATGGCGGTGTTGGAATTGTGCAGGATGACCACCCCGCGGCCGGCCTTCCGGTTGAAGCCGATGAAGGAGTGGTAGCCGCCGGTCTGGCCGTTGTGCCAGATGATTTCCGCTTCGGGGCCCTTCTCGGTCAGCCAGGCCAGCCCGATGGAGTTGCCGGGAATGTTGGCGGGCCGGCGAGGGAGGTGGCAGTTTTGGAAGACCTGGGCCAGTGGACCGGAGAGAAACAGGTTGGCCTGGAGGTAGATGAGCATGTCGTTGACGCTGGAGTGCAGCGCGCCGGCTCCGGCCAGAACCGGGATATCCCAGTTGGGCACCGCCCGGCCGCTGGCGCCGTCGTGGCCGACGGCCAGGCGGGCCTGCTGGGCGGGAGAGAGGGAAATCGAGGTGTCCTCCATGCCCAGCGGCTTCAGGATCCGCTGCCGCAGCAGGGTCTCGTAGCCTAGGCCCGATTTCAGCTCCAGGGCATGGCCCAGGAGGCCGAAGCCTAGGTTGGAGTAGACGAACTGGCTGCCGATGTCCATGGCCAGCTGGTAACCGGAGAGGAACTCGTAGAGCAGCGGCACGGTGTAGGCCGCATAGGGGTTGGACATGTCGCCCATGTTCATGTTGAAGGGGATCGGCGGCAGTGACGAGTGGTGGGTGGCCAGGTCGAGCAGGGTGATCCTCTTGCCGTTTCGCTCGGGCAGGCGCACCGCCGGGGGGAGAAAATTGGCCAGCGGGTCGGTCAGGGAAACCTCGCCTTTTTCCACCATGTGTCCAAGCAGGGCGGCGGTGAAGGTTTTGGTGATCGAGCAGATCTCGAAGAGGGTGTTCCTGTCAAGGGCCGGGGCTCCAGCGGGCCCCGCCTTGCCCATGGCGATGATCCGCTCTCCCGCCGGGGTGATCAGGCCCACCACGAAACCGGTGTCAGCCCTGGGACTGATTCTTGACTTCAGCAGGGCGCGGATCTCCTCCTCGGCCGGAGCGACCGTGGAAGGCGAAACCGGGGCGGAAAAAGCCAGAGAGCCGGTACAAACGAGGACGGAAACAAGAAGTGCTCGTATTCGCTCAATCATCCCGCACATACACTACCTCCCGGAAAATTCCATGTCTAGTGGAACTGATACTGACCTTGAAACCATCCTGTTCCTGGCCTTCGGCTCCGGCCTTACCGAGGGGCGGTCACCTACCGCTTCTGACCCGCCCCCCGGGCAGGGCCTCCCAAAGGCTCCTTGATGGACGGTCAGATTTCGGCTATCATGCGGTGGCATTTTGCTGGGCAGGTGAACATGAAACGTGACGAGACCTACGGATGGAGTTGGGGTGGCTGGATCGCGCTGCTGGCCGGGTTGGTAACAACCTTGGCCGCACTGGCGGTTGTCCGCTGGGCGGCGGGCCTGGGGCCCCGTTACATGCTCATGAGCCGCTATTGGCTGTTCGTTGTGCCCGTCGGTGTCCTGGGGGTCGCCGCGCTGGCCGCTTCCGGGTACGCGCTGGTGTCCTGGATTCTGGCCCGTTCTGGGCGTAGCCTGCCCACGTCCCTGGGGCTCTTGGTCCTGCTGCTGCAGTTGCTGGCCTATGGCGGGGCCCACTGGCTGGAGTACCAGGGGGTCCGCCCGGGGCTCGAGAGAGCGGGCAGCGAGGCCGGTTTCCTCCGGTATTGCCACCACCGGGCCGTGACCCTGAGGCTCCAGAATCGGATCCCCTTCTTCTCCAGAGATGTTCGCAGCGGGGAGCTGGGATCGCTGGGCTATTTTTTCCGCATGTTTGAGATTGCCATCTTCCTCGGCGTTGGGTGGCTGGCCTCGGCAGGCCCGGGCGCCTGGGCCTTGTCGCGGTACGCGTCTCCGACTCCTCCCAGCAGTCCGGGAGGGTGATGAGATGCCCGAGATCGACCCCCTGGCGTGCAGCCGGTGCGGGGCGGCCATCCGGCTCGGCGACGGGCGGTCCGCGGAGTGCGAATTCTGCGGCAGCCAATTCGCGGCCCCGGCTGGAGTGTCGCCCCTTGCTGCCGCTCCGGCTGGCGACGCGAGGCAGGTAGCCGTTGAGCTGACTCTTCGGCGGCTCAAAGAGGAGCAGGACGCCCGCTTGAGAGAGAGAGCGAGCCTGGGCCCGGGACCCGGAGGTGGTTGCAGGTACCTGGCCGGACTCTTCCTGCTCCTGCCCGTCGTCCTTTTTCTCTTATCCGGAGCACTTTCCCTGCTGACACCCACCCCTCCGGTCATTGCCGGATCGGCGCTCCTGGTAGGATTCCTGGGCTGGATGGCGGTCCGGGATCTGATCCGGCTCGCCGCCCGCCGCCGGGAGCACGAGGCCAAGTTTCTGGCGCTCACCGAGGAGATCGACGGCCTCCAGGCCAAGATCGATCAGCAGCGCGCCTCGGAGAAGTGAATCCCCGGGGAGGTCCGGCGCCGTGACCCTCCCCGCTCATTCGGCGAGCCGCAGCCGGCCCCGGGCCATGAGCTCGACCAGAACGGAGCCGTAGCGCCTCGGGCAGGAGCGGAGGCGGGAGGCGGCCCCGGCCTCTCCAGCCCCGGTCCGCCGGACCAGGTCGACGGTCTCCTCCAGCAGGGCTGCTTGGGCCTCCACGTCGTATCGCTCCATCCAAGCGGCGATCTCTCCCGCTTCCCGGTTCCGGGCAGCGGCCTTCCGCGCCAGCTCCAGTGTCTCGGCGTGACAGCACTCCCAGTTGCGGACGGCGGGGCCCTTCTCCTCGCCCAGCCAGCCGTGGTGCTTCCGGCGCAGGGTCCGGTAGTATTGGAGGGCGGAGCGGAATTTTTCCAGCCGGGCGCAGCAGACCATGGCCCAGCCCAGGTCGTAGTCGGCGTAGTCTGCGCCGGGCGTCTCCTCGATGTTCCGCTCGAGCAGAGCCAGGGCGGAGGCCGGGTCGGGCGGATCGCCCTGGAGCAGCTTCAGGGCGCGCTGGAAGCGCTCCATGTCCCGGACCGGGTCGACCTTCGGGATGGTCCATCCCCGGGCCGGGATCGAGAGGAACAAAAATGTGACAACCAACCATCGCATGCCGGCCTCCTCCCGTGGCGGTTCCAACGCCGACCCTCCGGCGGGCGCCCCTCGGGTTGGACGGCGAGGGGGAGGATTTTTTCCCTATGCCGGACTGGTCTTGCGGGGGTGATACAGTCACCCGATTTGGACCTCGCCCGGGGAGGCGCTTTTTGCGTCACGCGCGCGTGCGCGGCGGCAGGGGAACAAAGATCGAAGTGGCTTTTTTGTACGCTTCATATTCCGGCCGGCCGCCGAATTTTTTGTCCGCAGCTTTTTCCAGGAGCGGAATCCCGCTCACGAACAAGAGCAGCAGGGTGATAAAGAGCGGTCCCAGGGCGCCCAGCCACACCAGGTCGTCCAGGGCCGGCACCGTCATCACGAAAATTCCCCACCACAAGAGGCTTTCGCCGAAGTAGTTGGGGTGCCGCGACCATGACCACAGCCCGGTGCGGATGAAGCCCGGCGCGCCGGATTTCTTGAACACGGATTTCTGGGCGTCCGCAACAACTTCGATGCAGATACCGAGCAGCCACGCGCAGCCGCCGGCGATCAGGTAGCCGTCAAACCCGCGGCCGGCCGGCGGCGCTTCCAGCGAAAGCGTTACCGGCAGCATGATGGTGAAGACGGCCAGGGCCTGCAGACTCCAGAATCTTGCGAAGCGCAGGGGTTTGTCGCGCATGCCATCGAAGCGGGGATCCACCTTCATGGCGCGTATGCGGGAAAACAGGTAGCCGCCAAGACGGGCCGCCCACACGACCACCAGGAGGCAAGGCAGTATGGCCGCCAAGCCCGCGCCGGTGTTCCATAGCGCCAGAATGACCGCCACCGCCGCGAACGACAGGCTGTACGAAAGGTCGGTAACCACGTCGGTTTTCTTCCAGGCGGCCCACGCGAAGAACAGCCCGTTGATGCCCACCGATACGATCGCGCTCATCAATAGGACGTTGGGGACGGTTCTTGACATTTTGACAATTTATCCTTTGCTCGTTTTTGTCGCAGCAATTTGCTTTTTGCTCCGTTGATAGAGGGTCCCCAAACCAGACATCTGCAGATCTGCGAACGGCTCCAGTTTCACGATCTCGCGGTAGGTCATCCCGCTTCTATCCTTCAGATGCACCAGTAACTCCGCCCGCAGCTTCTTGCCGGCGTGGGTTGTCACGTCCAGTTGACCGGCTTCAATTCGATGCATTTTTTCAAACTCGCCGATTATCTTCTCCAACGGCTCGAAGTATTTGTCGGGGGAACGCCTCCTCTCCAGGCTCTCCCGGCCAGATCGCCGCTCTGCCTTCCACTCTGCGTGGGCGATGAACTCTTCGTTGCCGATGACCGGCCCCAGCTCCGACTGAATGACTGGTATCTCATTGGCTCGATCAACCAGCCCCTTCAAGGCTGTTTTTGATACGAACAGATCCTCCACAAAGCCAATATCGACGGTGTTGGTTTCAGCGTCATTGAAATACAAGGCGCCGCTGGAGCCGGAATAGCGATCGAACGTCTCAGCCAGATGGGCTCGCAACGGATTGCCGAGAACATATGCGATGGCGACCTTCAAGTAACTGTCGCCCTGGATCAGCATGGATTTGTACCGCTCCTGGAACACGTAGCCCCTGCCGCCATGGCGCCTGCGGAAGTGGGCAGCATATCGTCCATTGAGCTGTTTGAAGAACATCGGCATGTGCCCGGTCGTGTTCTGCAGCACGACATGATAATGATTGCCCATGATGCAATAAGCCAGCAGGCGGATACGTGTGGCCTTCTGCGCCCGACTCAACATCTCCAGGAATACCGCTTCGTCCCGATCGTCAAGGAATATCTTTCGGCCCTCATGCCCGCGGTTCATCCCATGGTGGAACGCGCCGACGTACGTTCTCCGCGCTTGCCTCATGCACTGATCATAAATCAAAATGCCAAAATGTCAAGAACCGTCCCTCATCCCTCATCCCTTACTTGTGGTACTTGCGGATGAACTCTTCGACTTCCGGAAGGCCGCCCTGGTAGATAAGGTAGCCGTTGTAGGGCTCGCGCTCGGTGATCTCACCGTTGACCGGGGTGAGCATGAGCTGCTTCACCTTTTCCGGGTCCTCGCTCTGGCCCAGGGCCCAGGCCAGCTTCACGTAGGCCACCTCGGGGAGCATGTTGGCCGCCGGGATGATGCCCTTGGCCATCAGGTCGCGGCCGGTGTCGTAGACGAACATGTGGACGTAGCCCCACAGGGTCTGCACGGTCATGTAGATGGCCACGCCCTTCTTGGCCGCCCGCTCGATGGCCGGGTAGAGCGGCTTGTTGACGTGGCCCAGGCCGGTTCCGGCGATGACGATGCCGCGGTAGCCGTTGTCCACCAGGCCGTCGATGATGTCCGGCTGCATGTTGGGGTAGTAGTAGACGATGGAGACCTTCTCCTCGAAGTAGGGCAGGATGGTCACGTTGCGGTCGGAGCGGCGGCGGTTGTAGTCCGGGCGCAGGGGAGTGATCCGGTTCCGGTCCACGGTGGCCAGCGGGATGTCGCCGATGGTGCGGAAGGTGGAGCGATAGGAGGAGTGCATCTTGCGCACGCGGGTGCCGCGGTGCAGCAGGCCGAACTCGTCCGAGGTGGGGCCGAACATGCAGACCATCACTTCGGCGATGTTCGACTCCGCCGCCGTCTTGGTGGAGTGGATCAGGTTGAGGGCGGCGTCCGAGGAGGGGCGGTCCGAGGAGCGTTGCGAGCCGACCATGACGATGGGCACGGGCGGGTTCTGCACCATGAAGGAGAGGATGCCGGCCGTGTGGTGCATGGTGTCGGTGCCGTGGCCGATGACGATGCCATCTATGCCCCTGCGGATCTCCTCGCCGATGGCCTTGGCCAGGGTCTTGTACTGCTCCGGTCCCATGTTTTCGGAGAAGACGGCGAAGAGCTTCTCGGTGGTGAGGTTGCAGATGTCGGCCAGCTCGGGCACGGCGCCGTACAGCTCGCCGGGCGAAAAGGCAGGGATGACCGCGCCGGTGCGGTAGTCGAGGCGAGAGGCGATGGTGCCACCGGTGCCGAACAGCTTGACGTTCTTCTTTTCCCGGGAGACCGGGAACTGCTTCTCCGGGATCTTGTAGTGCGCCTCCTTGTAGCCGACCTCCTTCATGGTGCGGATGGTGTCGACGTCGATGCCGGTGTTGTAGCCGGACGCCAGCTTCAGCACCACGTGGCGGTCGTCGTCGTTCTCCGAGCGCGGCAGGATGATGCCCTTGAAGTCCCCGCGCGAGGTCTGGATGTGCGCCTCGCTCCAGACGCGCACGCTGAAGCGCTTGAGCGCTTCCAGGGCGCGGCCCTTGTAGCCCTTGTAGAGGTCAATCACGGGCGGCCTCCTTGCGCACGGTCTTGCAGAGGTCGGCCAGCCCCAGATTGGCGGTGGCCAGGCCACGCAGCTGGCCCATCACCCAGTGCACGGCGGCGTCCTTTTTCCTCGAGGTGCTGATTCCCTTGAACTTGTCCAGAAGTACCGGCACGTGGGCCAGGATCGCCTCGCGGTTGAGGTTCTGCACCCGCAGGGTGATCAGCACCGAGGGAAACTCCATGTTGGGGTGGAGGAAGACGATCGGCAGCATGCTCAGGCAGGTGTCCCAGGGCAGGCGGTTGTCGCGCACGTAGCGGCACATCTCGTAGACGCGGGGAAAGGGGAAGGCGTGGTGGCGCTGGCGGCCCATCAGGTGCTTGAGGCGGTGGCCGAAGAGCAGGGCGGCGAAGCGTGGCGCGACGCCGAGGTCGGCGATGATGCGCTCCACCTCCGGCATCAGGTTGTGACGCAGCAAAAAGTGGTGGGCGTCGGCCGGCACGCCCCAGCGCGCCAACTGCTGCTGCCGCTGGCGCACCGGCGGTGGAAGCCCGGCGCGGATCTGTTCGATCCAGTCGTCGCCGATGGGGATGGGCGCCGAGTCGGTGTCGGGATACATTCGGTCGGGTCCCGGCAGCACCCGTTCGAAGTGGGTCGTGCCGTCGGGCAGCGGCTGGCGGGTCTCGTTGGGCACGCCGGCGAAGGCCAGCCGGGAGCGTTCGGCGATGACCTCGAGCGCCGTGGCCACGTCCGCCTCCGGTGCCCAGAAGAGGATCTGGGCGTCGTTTTCGCCGGCCTTGAGCAGCCGCCGCACCACGATCCAGTCGGCTTCGCCCAGCACCGGCTGCGGCATTTCGGAGTGGAGCAGGTTGGGCTTCTCCAGGCAGGCGATCACCTTCAGCCGGCCGCCGTATTCGTCGGCGAAGGTCTGGCCCGGCTGGGTGAAGAAGGAGAGCAGCCCCCGGAACTCGGGCAGGTTGACGGCCACCAGCCGGTGGCCCCGCTCCTGGGCCTCCTTCAGCGGCGGGTAGTCGACCGACAGCAGGTCGTGCTCCAGCTCGCGGTGGCCCATCCCCCACGCCTTGGCGTCCGGCACCCGGGCGGCCAGGTCGGCGCGGATCTCCAGCAGCGCCTTCTGGCGGAAGGCCTCATTGTGGGTCAGCTCGGGAATGCGCGCGATGCGGGCCACGCCCTTGATCTCCACGCGGGTGCCCCCCTGCACCGATACGTTGACGTCCTGGCGGGTGGCGCCGATGCCGGTGCGCACCTTGCCGGTGGAGCGGCAGAGGAAGCGGATGTAGTGGCCGGCCTCGGCCACCTCGTCGGGGGTCTTCATGTCGGGGTAGGTGACCGTCTCGATCAGCGGCATGCCCAGCCGGTCGGTGGTGTAGGTGCGCACGTGGCCGACGTCGGAGACCTCGCGGCAGGCATCCTCCTCGATGCTCAGCTGGATGATGCGCACGGTCTTGCGGCGCAGCGGGATTTCACCCTCGATGCCGACGATGGCCGTGCGCTGGAAGCCGGTGGGGATGGAGCCGTCCAGGTACTGCTTGCGGGTGATGTGCAGCTCGCCCACGATGTTGGTGCGCTCCAGCAGGGCGATCTCCATGGCGATGGCCAGCGCCTGGCGGTTGACCGGGAAGGGCGGCGTGTCGTCGACCTCGTAGGTGCAGGTGGTGGCGTTGCGGATGCGGTAGATGATGGTCTTGCGGGTCCTGAACTCCATCAGCGCCGTGCCGTCGTACTCCCCCAGCTCACTCAGGGTGGGCCGCATGTGGCGAACCACCTCGGCGTCGTATTCCGAGAAATCCTGGTAGATCCCGGCCGGGCAGTGGCAGAAGAGCTTCTGCTCGGTCTTCAGCTGCTGGTGGATCTCCAGGCCGCTCATGAAGCCGAGCCGGGCGTAGGCCTGGGGCGAGGTGCGGCGGCGCGGCGTCCAGCCGACCCGCTTTCGGGTCTGTTCCAGATTGCGGACGGGATCGAAGGTCGTTTTTTTCATGGACTCCTGCCCAAACGGGGAACCCAGACTATACCGCGCGCCCGGATCCCTGTCAATGCGGGCCGGCGGTTCCGGCCAGGCGCTTCCGCAGCTCGATGCGGCGGGCGGACCACTCTCCGTCGCTGATGCCGATGGCCCCGGCCAGGAAGCGGCCGTGCTTCAGCATGCGGATGGGGCCGTTGTGGGGATCGTGGATGAGCGGCTCGCTCGTTTCGCTCGGGGCGCTCGCCGGGGGATAGAGGGCGAGCCAGCGGGCCAGTCGGGTTGCCGCGGCGGCCTCGTCGGGGTTCAGGAGGATGAAGATCCGGAAGGCGGCCTGACCCTCCCCGTAGTCGGCGAGAAGCGCCGAGCCGAGGAACGGCTGGCCCAGGAAGTCCTTGAGGATGAAGCGCTCGCTGTGGGGCTTGCGGTCCGAAACCGGGAGCAGCCCCAGCTCGGGGGGCAGGGAGGAGGGGCCCAGGCGCTGCTGGATGGCGGTCGCGAAGGCCAGCAGGGTGGAACGGTCCGCCGCCCCCAGGTCGAAGGAGCTCAGCTTGACGTAGACGTTGCCGCTGAGGAAGTTCAGCACCCCCTGTTCGTAGTATCCTTCGGCTCCGATCGGCAGGTAATCGCCCTCCAGCGGGCGCTCGGCGCTGTAGATGGCGAAGGCCGCCAGGGGGTCGGCGTGTCGGTAGATTTCGGCGGTGAGCTGAGCCTGCTGCCCGTTCTCGTAGATCCGCACGGCCAGACTGCGGAAATCGCAGGCCAGAAAGCTCTCCGCCGCCCCGTTGATATACTCGAAGAGATTGTCGGGAGCGTAATGGGCGGTCTCGCCGGCGCTCCAGCCGGATACGGCGGGGAAGGGGTCCGAAGCGAAAGCGGCGAGGGAAACGATCGCCAGCAGGCAGGCCGTCAGCAGCGGGAGGTGCCGTCCCACGGCCGGCCCTCAGGCAAGGAATTCGCCCGGCAGGGAGCGCAGGCGGGCGATGTCGCGGACCTTTTCGCCGACGTCGAAACCGAGCCGGCAGCGGACCCGGCACGCGCCGCAGTCTCCGCAGGGCGAGTCGGCTAGCGGCAGCTCCACCAGCAGGTCGCGGGCGGCGGCCAGGTTGCGGTAGCCGTAGGCGTACATGTAGGAGCGCATCAGGTCGGGGATGGGGAGGCCGTGCGGGCATTGCGGCAGGCAGGCCTGGCAGCCCTGGCAGTAGAGACCGGCCTGGAGCGCGGGCGTGTGCTCCAGGTCTCGCTTCTCCTGCTCGCTCAGGGCGAGGTCGGCCATCACCGCCAGGTCCTCCTGCATCTGGTCGAAGGTGGTGAAGCCGGGGATGGCGGTGTGCACGTCGGGGTTCTGCAGCGCCCACTTCAGGGCGGCCCTCATGTTGATCGGCTCGCTCTTCTCCCGGTCCCAGTAGACGCCGGCCTGGGTCTTCATGGCCACGACGCCGAGGCCCGCGCGGGCGGCGGCGGCGATCGCCTGGCCGACCTCGGCGCGGTGCTCCTGCCGGAAATTGTAGGCGGTCAGCACCACGTCGTAGATCCCGGCCTCGGCGGTGGCACGGATCGTCTCCGGCTCGTTGCGGTGGGTGGAGACGCCGAGGAAGCGCGCCTTGCCGCTTTTCTTGATCTCCTGCATGACCTTCAGCACCGGCTCGAAGAGCACGGCCTCGCGTCGCCATACGTTGTGGAGGTAGAAGATGTCGACATATTCCAGGCCGAGGCGCCGCAGGCTGATTTCCAGCTTGGCCTGCAGGTCGGCCGCCACGGTTTCGGGCCCGAAGAGGCCGGTGGACCGGTCCATCGGAGCGGCCGGGACCTTGGTGGCGACGACGAACGAGTCGCGCCGCCTTCCCTTGATCTCCTGGCCGACCATCTCCTCGTTGCGGCCACGCTGGTAGCCGTGGGCGGTATCGAGGTGGACGATGCCGGCGTCGAGGGCGGCACGCACCAGTGCCGGGTTGTCGGCGTTCATCACCCCCATCGAGACCGGGGTCACCCGCAGCCCGGTGCGGCCCAGGGTGCGCAGCGGCAACTTAACCGGGGCGGAGACGGCGGGCGCTGCCTGCCCGGGCAGGCGCTGCGGCAGGGCGGCCATGCCGGCGAGGCCGGCCAGGCCGGTGCGGAAGAACGAACGGCGATTGACTGTGGCGGACCGTTTCATGGGACCTCCTGTGCTGCGTCCATTATAGCGTGACGGCGATGCGTTTCCCAGTCGCGGATGGCCTCAGGCGGTGGGCGGTTCCGGCTGGAGCCGGCGCAGCAGTTTCAGCGCCCGCACCGTGCCGGCCACCTCGTGCACGCGCAGGATGGCCGCCCCCTGCAGCGCGGCGTACACGGCGGCGGCGACCGACTCCGGGTCCCGGGAGGCCGGGTCGCTCTCGCCGCCGAGCGCACCCAAAAACGACTTGCGCGAAAGCCCGGCCAGCAACGGCAGGTCGAAGCGGCGGAACTCGCCCAGCCGGCGCAGCAAGGCGAGGTTGTCCTGCAGCCGCTTGCCGAATCCGAATCCCGGATCGAGGATCAGTTTGTCGCGGCGAATGCCGCGGCCGATGGCGTACTCGATGCGCTGCTCGAAGTATATGCCCACCTCGCTGACCACGTCGTTGTAGCGGGGGTCCTGCTGCATGGTCTCCGGAGTGCCCAGGATGTGCATCAAGACCACCGGCACCTGCAGGCGGGCGGCGGTGTCGGCCATGGCCGGGGCGAAGGCCAGGGCCGAGATGTCGTTGACGATGTCGGCGCCCGCCTCCTCGATCGCCGCCCGGGCCACCTCTTCCTTGTAGGTGTCGACCGAGACCAGCACGTCGCACTCCGCCTTGATGGCCGCGATCACCGGCAGCACGCGGTCCAGCTCCTCGTCGCGCTCCACGCGCCGGGCGCCGGGCCGGGTGCTCTCGCCGCCGACGTCGATGATGTCCGCCCCGGCGGCGGCCATCTGCCGCGCCCGATCCACCGCTTCGGCGGGGCGCTGGAAGCGGCCGCCGTCGGAGAAAGAGTCCGGGGTGACGTTGAGAATGCCCATCACCAGCGGCGCCGGCCTCTCCAGGAAACCGCTGCGCAAGGCCAGTTTCAAGGAACCCCCAGCAGGTGGCGCGCCCGCTCCAGGCCCTCGGCGCGGGTGCGGAACTCGCCGTCCAGCTGCAGCTCGTACAGCTGCTTCAGCAGCCGGCCCATCTCCGGCCCGGGGGGCGCGCCCAGCGCCAGCAGGTCGCGGCCCTGCATCAGCGGCCGGATGGTCTCCTGGCTGACGCGGTACTCCTGCTGCCGGGCCAGGAACCACTCCTCGATCTCGTCGGTGGCGGGAACGGGGAGCGGGTGCGGCTCGCGCGTGCGGCGGTCGGCCACGTCGAGCAGCAGCAGCAGCCGCTCCTCGCCCTCCATGTCGCGCACCAGCCGGGCCACGGCCCGGAAGTTGATCTCGTCGCGGCGGCGCCAGAGCTCGAAGAGGCGGTGGTGGTTGCGCACCAGCCGGCCCACGACCTGCTGCAGCGGGAAGTGGCGGCGCGTCTCCACCCGCAGCCGCTGCAGCAGGGCGACGGCCAGGTCCGCCCCGCGCGCGTCGTGCAGCGGCGAGGTGACCGTCATGCGGCCGTTCTTGAACTCCCAGCGGGTGGTCGCCGGCTTGCCGCAGTCGTGCAGCAGGACCGCCAGCAGCAGGGCCAGGTGCCGCTCCTCGTCGAGGGAGCGCTTGCCGGCCAGCGCCTGGGCCACGTCCAGGGCGATGCGGGTGTGGGCCAGCACCGTGTGGTGGCCCTGCTCGTCCCGCTCCGGGTGGAACTCGGCGTCCTGGATGGTCAGGGACAACGCGTACAGTTCGGGGAAAAGTTTCTCCAGCACTCCCAGCCGCAGGTACTCGGCGATGCCGCGCCCCGGACGCGGTGACTCGAGCAGCAGACGGAAGAGCTCCTCGGCGATCCGCTCGACGCTGAGCTCGTCCAGGCGGACCCCCTTGGCCACCCCGTAGATGGCGGGGTCCACGGCCAGGCCGTGGACGGAGGCGAAGCGGGCGGCGCGCAGCACGCGCAGCGGGTCGTCGGCGAAGCTCTCCGGCCCGGTCATGGCCAGGCGGCGGTCGCGGATGGCGTCGATGCCGCCGTGGGGGTCGATCACCTCGCCGTCCAGGAGGCGCAACGCCACCGAGTTGCAGGTGAAGTCGCGACGCCCCAGATCGTCGGCGATCGGCACGTGGGGTCCGGAGTCGACGGCGAAGTTGCGGTGGCCATGCGTCTCGGCGCTCAGGCGGCGGTCTCGGCGCGGCACCGAGACGTCGAAGTGGTGGCCGTCACGGCTGAATTTCACCACGGCGAAGGAGCGCCCGACGGTGTTGGTCTTGCCGTGCGGGGCCAGCCGGCCTTCCACCTCCTCGTAGGTGTGGTCCACGACCAGCAGGTCGATCTCGCGCGCCGGTTGCGCGCTCCCGTAGAGGAGCGCGTCGCGCACCGTGCCGCCGACGGTGTACACCTTGTCGCGGAACAGGCCGACAAAGAACTCCTTGAGGGGGAAGTCAACCCGTGGATGCGGTGCGCTCATGGCGGAGGAAGGCGTGCAGGTGCTCCTGGAAGCGCTGCAGTTCGCGGCGCTGGTCGTCGTCGACGGCCAGCAGCTGCAGGCCGAGCAGCCGCTTCTGCACCTGGTGCTCGATGCGCACCGTGCGCGCCTGGCGGATGACGAAGTGGTTGAGCGGGGTGTTCACCAGCACGTTGTTCAGCACGACGTCCAGGGGCACCCGTTTCAGGGGGAAATCGGGCTTGATGCCCAGGCCGGTGGCCGAGATGTCGGTGATCCGGCCGTGCAGCCCGAACCATTCCCCGTCGGTCAGGGTCACGGAGGCGTGCAGGGCCGCCGGCACGGCCAGCCGCTCGCCGCCGCGCAGCTCGCTTCCCGGCTTCGGCCCGGGCGGGTTGAACCGGCGGAAATGGCGGCGGATGCGTTCGCGGCGCCGCCGTTCCATGGCCAGGTGGCCGGCCATGGCCAGCGCCAGCAGGAGCAGCACCGCCAGGGCCAGGGGCCAGGCGGAGGGCCCGGTTGGCCCGCCGGCCAGCGGCGGGGCGAGGAGCAGGCGGCGGGGCGACAGCCGGGTCATGGGGTCATCTTACCCGGCTGGGGCCGGGCTGTCAATCGCGGCCGCCGGGTGCCGGCGTGCTATAATCAGGGGCGATGGTCGATCGGGTCCTCCCTCCCTCCCTGCTGGAACAGCTGGCTTCGCTGCCGCCGCGCCTCGACGTCGCACCGCTGGCGCCGGAGTGCCACGAACTGGTGGCGGCCGCGCTCTTCGCCACCCAGCCGGGGCACCTGGTGTGGCTGGTCGGCGAGGGCGACGACCTGGAGGAGCGCCGGCAGCGACTGGAGGGGTGGCTGGGTTTCCTGGGTTGCGGCGAGCCGGCCATTCACACCCACCTGCTGCCGTGGACCGACCCCTACGTCAACGACCAGCCGACCGTGGCGCGCATCGAAGACCGGATCCGCCTGCAGGCCGACCTGGCGGCGGGAACGCGCTGCATCGTCCTCTCCACCGTGGCCGCACTCTCGCTGCCCCTGGAGATCGACTTTGCCCGCCGCGACCCGGCCGTCGAAATCCGCTGCGGCGCCACCCTGGCGCGGGCCGAACTGATCGCCCGGCTGCAGGCGCTCGGGTACCAGCCGCGCGACGTGGTCGAGGAGCGCGGCGACTGCTCGTGGCGCGGCAACGTGGTCGATCTCTTCCCGGTGGCGGCGGCGCTGCCGGCTCGCATCGAGCTGGCCGGTTCCCGGGTGGCCTCCATCCGTCTCTTCGATCCCGAGTCGCAGCGCTCGGCGGCGGCCGTGGACGCGCTGCGGGTGCCGCCCAACCGGCTGGAGTGGGGAGAGGCCTCCGGCTCCCGGGGCACCGTCCAACTGGCCGACCTGCTCAACTGCCGCTTCCTGCTGGCGACCGAGTTCGACCGCCTGCAGGCGGATTTCCGCCGGCTGCTCCTCGACCTGGCGGCCGTTCGCCGGGCGGCCGGCGCCGCCGGCCGTCGCCGGCCGCCGCCGGAAAAGATCTTCTCGTTCCCCATCGACCGACTGCCCCTGGTCTCGCTCAACTCCCTGGCCCGCGATCCCCGGGCGAAGGCGCCGCTGCGCCCTCTCGGCCAGACTCTCTTCTCGCTCGATCTGGACGACATCGATTTCCTGCGCGGCCGCGTCGGCAACGGCTATTCTCTCTTCGTCCACAGCCACGACCCGCGTCTGGCCGACAACCTGCGCGCCTACCTGCCGGGGTTCACGGCGGCGCCCTTCGCCCTGCCCGAATCGTTCGAGTGCCCGGAAACGAAATCGCTCTTCCTTACCTCGCGCCGTTTCCGCCTGCGCGAGCCGGCCGGCCGGACGACGGGCGGAGGGGAGGAGTGGGTGAACGACATCCGCTCCGGCGACCTGGTGGTCCATCGCCTCCACGGCATCGGCCGCTTTTCCGGCTTCCAGGCGCTGCAGCTGGGAGACGCCGCCGGCGAGTTCCTGCGCCTCGAATACCTGGGCGGCGAGATCCTCTACGTGCCGGTATACGAGCTCGAGGCGCTGAAGCGCTACACCGCCCTGGGCGGGCAGGCGCCGCAGCTCGACCGGCTGGGCGGCCGAAGCTGGAAGCTGAAGCAGGAGCGCGCCCGGCGTCACATCGTCACCTTCGCCCGGGAACTGCTGGAGCTGTATGCCCGGCGGCGCTCGATCAGCGGCACCGCCTACGCCGCGGTCATCGAGGTGGAAGAGCCCCTGGGGCGCGGTTTCACCTGGGAACTGACCGATGATCAGCGCCAGGCCATCGACCGGACCCTGGGCGACCTGGAGGCGGAATGGCCGATGGATCGCCTGATTTGCGGCGACGTCTCGTTCGGCAAGACCGAGGTGGCCCTGCGGGCGGCGGTGCGGGTGGCCGCCAACGGCCGCCAGGTGGCCGTGCTCTGTCCGACCACCATCCTGGCGCTGCAGCACTACCAGACCTTCAGCCGGCGCCTGGCCGGGCTGCCGCTGCGGGTGGCCATGCTGTCGCGGCTGGTGGACGCGGCGGAGGCGCGGCAGGTGCGCGGAGAGCTGGCCGCCGGCCGGGTGGACATCCTGATCGGGACCCACGCCCTGCTCTCTCGTCCCGTGCAGTTCCGCGACCTGGGGCTATACGTCATCGACGAGGAGCAGAGATTCGGCGTCTTCCAGAAGGAGCGGCTCAAGAAAGGGAGGGAGGAGGTCGACGTGCTGACCCTCTCGGCCACCCCCATCCCGCGCACCCTTTCCATGGCCATGTCCGGGCTGCAGGACATCTCGGTCATCCGCACCCCGCCGATCGGGCGGCTGGCGGTGAAAAACCACGTCGGCCTCTTCTCGCGCGAGGTGGTGGTCTCGGCCGTGCTCCACGAGCTGGAGCGGGGCGGGCTGGTCTTCATCATCTACAACAACATCGCGCGCATCTTCGAGTTCCGCGACCTGATCGCCGGCTGGCTGAAGAACGTGGAGATCGGGGTCATCCATGCCGAGATGCGCACCGAGGCGATCGAGCGCGCGCTGCTCGATTTCATCGCCCAGCGCCAGCGGGTGCTGCTGTCGACCACCATCATCGAGAACGGCATCGACATCCCGGCGGTCAACACCCTGATCGTTGTCGACGCCGACCGCTTCGGTCTGCCGCAGCTCTACCAGCTGCGGGGGCGCATCGGCCGCTCGTCGCGCCAGGCCTACGCCTACTTCCTGGTGCAGGCGGAGCGCGCCGTGCTGACGGAGAAGGCGCGGCAGCGGCTGCAGGCGATCGAGGAGTTCAGCGAGCTCGGCGCCGGCTACAAGCTGGCCGAGTTCGATTTGATGCTGCGCGGCGCCGGCTCGCTGCTGGGCAACCGTCAGCACGGCCACGTCGAGGCGCTGGGCTTCGAGTACTACCAGGAGCTGCTGCGCCAGACCATCGCCGACATGAAGGGGCTGGAGCCGGTCGAGGCGGAGCTTGAGCTGAAGGTCCACTTCGCGTATGCCATCGACCCCGCCTGGATCGAAGAGACATCGCAGCGCATCCGCGTCTACCGCCGCATCCTCAACGCCCGCGAGGCCGCCGATCTGGCTTCGCTGCAGGAGGAGCTGCGCGACCGCTTCGGGCCGCCGCCGGCTGCCATGGAGCGCATCTTCTACGTCGGCGCGGTGAAGCTCTTCGCGCGCCGCTTCAACTGGCGGAGCGCCGAAGTGTTCGCCGAGCGGACGGAGTTCGGCGGCGTCGCCGCGGCGGCCGCGCCGCTTCCGGAAGCGGTCAACCAGGAGGGGGATCGCCTCTCCATCCCCTTCGAGGGGTTGGAGCGATTCCTTGCCCTGGAGACCTCCCTGCTCGCCGCTTTCCCAACGCTCTCCCCGGAGTATTTGAACTAATAGTTGACAGGAAGATTTTGTTACGCTATATTAACCACATGGTTAATCCAACTGGTTGGTTAATGTGCGCGGTTCAATGACTCGCGACGAAGGGACGAGGGAGAGCATTTTGCAGGCTGCGATCGTCGAATTCGCCTCGGTCGGCTTCGCCGGGGCGCGCGTCGAACAGATCGCCTCCCGGGCCGGCGTCAACAAGGCCATGCTCTTCTACTACTTCCGCAACAAGCGCGGCCTCTACAAGGAGGTGCTGATCAAGGTCCTGTCGACCCTGCTGCCACGGCTGGCGGCCATCGTCGGCCCCGACCTGACACCGGAGCGCTTCGCCGAGGAATTTCCCCGCACCTATATCCGCTTCTTCGCCGACCACCCGCTCTATGTCCGGCTGATCGGCTATGACCTGATCCACGATCCCGACAACATCCGCGCCATGTTCGCCGAGGTGGTGCCGAAACTGCCGTTGGCGCCGACGCGCAACGCCATGTTCGCCAACATGCGGCGCTGGGCGGAGGAGGGGCGCATCCGTCCGCTCGACCCGATGCACATGATGCTGAACATCATCTCCCTGTCGGTGCTGGCGTTCATCGCCCGCCCGCTGGTGGAGGTGATGAGCGGCCTTTCGGCGGGCAGCGAGGAGGAGTTCGTCGTCGGGCGCATCGAGAGCGTCACCGCGCTGCTGAAAAAGGGGATTCTGCCATGAAACCAATGCGCTTTCTTCTCATTCTGGCCTCCGCCCAGGTCCTGGCGGCCCAGGTGACCATGAAACAGGCGGTGGAAAACGGCCTGCGCCTGGCGGCCTCGGTGGCCAACCAGCAGCTGGAGGTCCGCGGGGCGGAACTGGAGCGGGAGACCGCCGACCGCCTGCGGCTCTTCCAGGCCACCTTCAACGCCGCTTTCCGCACCGCCACCGACCGGATGGAGATCCGCAACGGCCCGATCCAGATGGCGGCCCTGCGTGACAGCTGGGACCTGAAACTGGGTATCGTCCAGCCGCTCTACACCGGGGGCCTGCTGCGCAATGCCGAGAGGCTGCAGGCCTTCCGCCGCCAGGCCGAGGAGTTCACCCTGGAGTGGCGCCGGGTCGAGCTGGCCGGAAGGATCAAGGTCTCCTACTTCACCCTGCAGCTGCTGCAGAGCAGGCTCCGCTCCCTGCAGCTGCTGCGCGACTCGCTGGAGCGGCACCTGGCCAAGCTGGAGAAGTACTTCCGCGAGGAGCTGGTGCGCCGCTCCGACGTCCTGGAGACGCAGCTGAAGCGGGACGAGATCCGCCTGGCGCTCTCCGACCTGCAAAGCCAGATCGAGTCGGAGCAGGCCGCTTTCCGCACCCTCTGCGGCTACGGCATCGAGGAACTGGAACCGGGCTACCGAGAAGGCGATCTTGCTCCGGCCGAGACCCGGGCCCGTTTCGAGGCCTCCAACCCGCTGCTGCTGGCCCTCGCCCATCGGGAGCGGATGGCCGCGGCCCAGAAGCGCATGGCCGGCGCCTCCGCCCTGCCCCAGGTGGCGGGATTTGCGGAGCTCCACTGGAGCCGGCCGGGGGTGAACGTCTTCGCCCGCGACTGGAGCCTCTACCTGCAGGCCGGCCTTTCGGTCACGGTGCCGGTCTTCAACTGGAACCGGGCGGGGCGCGAGCGCCAACTGGCGGACCTGCAAACCGAGCGGATCGCAAACCTGCGCCGCGACCTGCGCCGGGAGACCGAGAAGGGGCTGCAGCAGCTGGAGGCGGCGCGCCGCGCCGCCGAGGCCAAGCTGGAGGCAACCGCCCAACTGGTCGCCGCCGCCGAGGCCAACGCCGTGTTGAAGGAAAAGCTGTATGCCGAAAGCCAGAGCGACAACGTCGATTACCTGGACGCCATGGTGGCCTGGGAGCGCTACCGCTCCCAGCGCGAGGATCTGCGGGTCCAGTTGGAGCTGATCAAGGTGAACGTCCGCACCCTGGTCGGCATCATGGGAGACTGATCATGAAAATCCGGATCACCACAGTTGTTTTTTCCCTGCTTCTGGCGGCCGCACTCTCCTCTTCCGGCTGCCAGCGCCGGTCCGGCGGCCTGCGCGCGCCGGGGCTGGTGCAGGGCGACGTCCTCACCGTCCGGGCCGTCGCCGCCGGCACCGTGACCCGCCTGCAGGCCGAGGAGGGCCGGCGGATCCGCCGGGGCGACCCGCTGCTGCAGATCGACCGGGAACGGGTCGACAACGGGCTGCAGGCGCTGGACCTGGCCGAGGCCGAGCTCGACAACAGCCAGCAGCGGCTGGGCGAAAAGCGCTCCCTGCTGGCTTCCACGCTCGCCTACTGGCAGCGGCAGGCCGACCGCTTCGAGCGGCTCCACCGCGACCACTCGGTCTCCGGCGAGCAGCTGGAGAAGACCCGGCTGCAGCTGCAGCAGGCGCGCACCGAGATGTTCGACCTGGAGAAGGCCCTGCAGGCCCTCTCGATCCAGCGCGGCAAGATCGCCAACCAGCGGCAGTCGCTGCGCATCACCCTCAAGGACCTGGAACTGACCTCGCCGGTCGACGGGGTGGTCATGGAGCGCTTCGTCTCCGCGGGCGAGCAGGTGCTGCCGGGGGGTGCCCTGCTGGAGATCCTGGACACCGGCAGCCTCTACGTGGAGGCCTTCCTGGAGGAGCGCGAGCTGGGGAAGCTGAAACTGGGAGGCCCGGCCACCATCCGCGTGGACGGGCTGGACAACCGCCGCTTCACTGGGACCATCTCCTTCTTCGGCCGCAAGGCCGAGTTCTCGCCCAAGTACATCCTGGGCGAGAAGGAGCGCCAGGCGCTGCTCTTCCAGGTGAGGGTGCGCATCGAGTCGGAGCGCGATCGCTTCAAGGTGGGCATGCCGGTGACCCTGGAGTTCGCCGCCGAGTGAGCGCCATGAACGCCGCCGAGCCGCTGCTCCGGGTGGAGAACCTGCACAAGGCCTATGCCGCCGTGCCGGCGTTGACCGGCGTCTCCTTTACGGTGAATCCGGCCTCCATGACCATTGTGGCCGGGGCGGACGGCGCCGGCAAATCCACCCTGTTCAAGATCCTGGTGGGGCTGTCGCGCCGGGACAACGGCGAGGTCTTCCTGGCTGGAGAGGCGATCGGCAGACGTGTGGAGCGGATGACGTCCATCACCGGCTACATGCCGGAGCGCTTCTCTCTCTACCCCGACCTGAGCGTGGAGGAGAACCTCGACTTTTTCGCCGCTGTCCACGGCGTGGCCCGGTCGCGCCAGGAAGAGCTGAAGAAGCGGCTGCTGGCCAAGACCGGGATGTTGGCGTTCCGCTCCCGCCGCGCCCGCGACCTGTCGGGCGGCATGAAGCAGAAGCTGGCGCTCTCCGCCATCCTGCTGGCCTCGCCCCAGTTGATCATCCTGGACGAGCCGACCACCGGCGTCGACCCGCTGTCGCGGCTCGAGTTTTTCGCCATCCTGGAGGAGCTCAAGGCCGAGGGGCGCACCATCCTGGTGGCCACCCCCTACCTGGACGAGGCCGAAAAGGGCGACCGGGTGGTCTTCCTCAAGGCCGGCCGGGTGCTCCTGGAGGCGGGCATCGCCGAGCTGAGGGCCTCCTTCCCGGCCCGCCTGTTCCGGGTACGCCCCGCCGGCAGCCCGCTCGACGCCCTGGAGGCCCTGCAGCGCGACCCGGAGCTGGCCCGCAACGTCTACCTGCGCGGCCGCTGGCTGAAGGTGCTGCAGGAGGAAGGAAGAGACCTGCTGGCCCGGATTCCCGCCGAAGAGGTGGCGGAGGAGCGGCCGTCGCTGGAGGACATCTATATCTACCATGAACGCCGCGCCGACTGAAACCGCCTCTGCCGATATCGCCGTCTCCGTTCGCGGCCTGACCAAGCGGTTCGGTGACTTCACCGCCGTCGACCGCCTCGATTTCGACGTTCGCCGGGGCGAAATCACCGGCTTCCTGGGCCCCAACGGCGCCGGCAAGACCACCACCATCAAGATGATCATCGGCCTGCTGGCTCCCAGCGCCGGATCGATCCGGGTGAACGGGCTGGACGCGGCCCGGGAGCGCGACGGAATCAAGCGCCGCACCGGCTACATGTCGCAGAAGTTCTCGCTGTACCCCCTGCTGACCGGACTGGAGAACATCGAGTTCTTCGCCGGCGTCTCCGGGCTGGGGCGCCCGGCCATTCGCGGCCACCTGCAGCGGGCCGCCCGCGAACTGGACCCGGCCATGCTGCGCCTCCGGGTGCAGGACGTGCCGCCCGGGATGCGCCAGAAGATCGCCCTCTTCGTCTGCCTGATGACCGAGCCGGAGATCATCCTGCTGGACGAGCCCACCTCGGGCGTCGACCCGGAGGTGCGCCGCGAGTTCTGGACGGGGATCTACCGGATCAAGAAGGAGGGGCGAACCGTCATGGTCACCACCCACAACCTCGACGAGGCGGAGTACGCCGACCGGCTGCTGGTCATCAACCGGGGCCAGCTCATCCTGGAGGGAGAACCGCGCGGACTGATGTCCCGCTTCGGGGCCGACACCGTGGAGACCCTGTTCAAGGAGGCGATTGTCAGGCATGAGACGCGTTAAGGCGGTGATGATCAAGGAGTTTCGCCACGTGCTGCGCGATCCGCGATCCCTGGCCGTGGTCTTCATCATGCCGGTCTTCATGATCTTCATCTACGGGTATTCCATCTCCTACGACCTGGAACGCATCGACGCGGCGCTGGTCGACCTGGGCGGCGGAGAGGCGGCGCGCGAACTGGCCCGCCAGTTTTCGGCCTCGGGCATTTTCGTGCTGCAGCGCCTGCTGCCGCGGGCCGGAAAGGCCCAGCCGATGGAGCAGGGCGAGCGCCTGCTGCAGGAGGGCAAGGTGAAGCTGCTGCTGGTCATTCCGCCCGGCTTCGCCCGCGATCTGGAGAGCGGGCGGACCGCCGAGGTGGGGCTGATCATCGACGGCTCCGACACCAACACCGCCAACCTGGTCTACCAGTACGGCGAACAGGCGGTGCAGCGCTTCCTGCTGGCCCGCGCCGGCCTGGAGAACCTGGTCAAGATCTCCACCAAGATGTTCTTCAACCCCGAGGTGAAGAGCCATTTCTTCTTCATCCCGGGGCTGATCGCCGTGCTGCTGATGATGATCTCGGCCCTGTTGACCTCCATCTCGGTGGCCCGCGAGCGCGAAAGCGGCTCGCTCGACCTGCTCTTCATCTCGCCGCTGAAGTCGGGGGAGATCATCATCGGCAAGACCCTGCCCTACGTCCTTATCTCCTTCCTGGTCGGACTGCTGATCCTCTTCTTCGCCCGCTTCTGGTTCGGGATTCCCTTCCGCGGTTCTCTGCTGGTGCTGGCGCTCTTCTCGCTGCTCTACCTGCTCAGCGGCCTCTCCTTCGGCATTCTCATCTCCACCTCCGCTCCCGACCAGCGGGTGGCCATGATCGCCACCCTGTTGATCACCATGCTGCCCTCGATCATGCTCTCGGGCTTCATTTTTCCGCTCGATTCCCTGCCCGCGGCCCTGCGCGCCCTCTCCTACCTGGTGCCGGCCACCTACTACCTGCGCATCATCCGCGGGGTCATCCTCAAGGGGGCCTCGCTGCACTATTTCTTCTTCGAGGGCGCGATGATGCTGCTCTACAGCCTGGTCATGATCGCGGCGGCGATGCGCCGCTTCAGCGCCCAGCGCGAGGTGGCCCGATGAGGCGGATCCTGTACCTGGTCAAGAAGGAACTGCTGGAGACGCTCCGCCAGCCGCGCATGCTGCCGTTGATCTTCATCATGCCGGCCATCCAGATCGTGGTCCTGGGGCATGTGCTGATCACCGACATCCGCAACCTGCCGGTGGAGGTCGTCAACCTATCGGCCGGCCGGGCGGCCGCCGACATCGTGGCCCGAATCCGGGCCACCCCCCAGTTCCGGGTGATCCGGGTGCAGGGGCGGCCGGACGACTACCTGGAGCGGCTTCGCCGCGGCGAAGCCAAGGCCATCCTGCTGTTGCGCGATCCGGCCGGGGCTCCGAACCGACTCAACTATCCGGAGATCCAGGTGCTGATGGACGGGGTCGACTCCAACACCGCCCTGATCGCCGCGGGCTACTTCAACGGTGTGGTCCAGAACCACATCCTGGCCGACATGGGGAGGCGCGGGGTCACCCTGCCGCTGGCCGGCCGGCCGCTCATCCGCTACAACCCCGATCTGCGCAGCATCCGCACCATGGGGCCGGGCATGGTGGCGATCCTGCTCACCACGGTGCTGGTGTTTCTCAGCTCCATGGCCCTGGTGCGGGAGCGCGAACAGCAGACCATGGACACGTTGCTCATCTCCCCCCTGCGCCCGCTGGAGATCTTTGTCGGCAAGGCCCTGCCGGTCGGGCTGGTGGGGCTGCTCAGCGTGAGCGTGGGACTGCTCATCCTGCGCCTGGTCTTCGGGGTGGGCCTGCGCGGATCGCTCCTCGACCTGCTGGCCGCCGTGCTGCTCTACATGGCGACGCTGCTGGCCTACGGCCTGCTGATCTCCACCCTGGCCTCGACGCAGCAGGAGGCCCTGTTCTTCTCCTGGTTCTCCATGATCACCTTCCTGCTTCTCTCCGGGTTCTTCACCCCGGTGGAGAACATCCCCGCCGTCATCCGCCCCCTGGTGGCCCTCAACCCCACCTATTACATGATGAGCATCATCCGGCAGGTCTTCCTCAAGGGCAACGGCGTGGCTTTCTTCTGGCGCGAGCTGCTCTCCCTGGGCGCCATCAGCGCCGTGGTGCTCACGGTCTCCTTGCGCGCCTACCGGCGGAGGGTGATCGGCTGAGCGCGGGCCATTTGCCGGAGGGACCTTTTCCGTTACAATGGTGGCGATGGGGCATGCCTGGGAAAACCCGAACTTCGAGCGCCACTGCCGCCGGCGACGCCTGGTGCTCATTCTGGCTGCGCTGCCGTTGGCCGCCGCGGCTCTCTTCCTGCTGCGTCCCGGAGACAAAACGCCCCCCGGGGCGGGCCAGCCGGCGATCCGGGAGAGCGCCCGGAACGAGTCCGCGCGGGACGGGCGAGCCGGCGCCCGGGTGAAGGCGGCGGCCGGGGAGGCCGCGGTCGTCGCGGCGGGCAGCCCGCCGGCGGATGCATCCAGGGTCGTATCCGCGGTCGATCCGGCGGCGCGCGGAACGGCCGACGCCCTTTACTCTTCCGGACGCTTCCGGGAGGCGCGGGCGGCCTACCTCGATCTGGCCACCGACCCCTCCTGCCGGGCGCGGGCGGCGATCTGCCTGGCCCGGCTGAACCGCTGGAGCGAATCGAGGGCGGAGCTGGAGGTGGCGGCCGCGGCCCAGCCCGAAAACGTCGAGGCTCGCCGGTGGCTGGCCATGGCCTACTACCGGCTGAACGACCTGGAACGGGCGCTGACCGAGGCCCGGGCCGCCCTGGCCCTGGACGAGGACCCGGAGCTGCGCGAGCTGGCCGGGCGCATCGGCCGGGAGATCGGGTTGCAGGCCAACTATGAGGACGCCAAGACCTGGCACTTCACCGTCCAGTTCGACGGCCGCGAGCACGACGAGATCAAGCGGATGGCGCTCGACATCCTCAAGGAAGCCTACGGCGACATCGGCAAGGAGATCGGCCATTTCCCCGACCAGCCCGTCACCGTCATCCTCTACACGGCCAAGGACTTCTCCGACGTCACCCGCGCGCCGGAGTGGGCGGGCGGCATGTTCGGGCAGCTCGACGGCAAGATCCGTGTGCCGGTGCGCGGCGCCGAGACCCACGAGCAGGCGCTGCGCCGGGTGCTCTTCCATGAGTACACCCACGCCCTGGTCTACGACCTGGCGCCGCGGTGCCCTTTCTGGCTGCAGGAGGGGCTGGCGCAGTACTTCTCCGGGGACGAGCCGGCCGGGGTGGGCCAGGTGATCCCGCTGTCGGCCCTGAACAACGGCTTTCCCGCCGAAGCCAGGGCCGCGGTGGTGGCCTACCTGGAGAGCCTGCAGGCGGTGAGCGACCTGGTGGAGGAGCGCGGCCTGGCCCGCCTGCGCCAGCTCCTGGCCGGCCTGGGGGAAGGCGCCGACCTGGACACCGCCTTCGCCGCCGCCTACGGCCAGCCCTTCAGCCGCTGGGCGGCGGAGTGGCGGCCGGCGCGGCCGGGAGAGTGAGCGGGATTTCGTTCAGCGCGGCAGGATGAGCGGAAAGGCCAGCAGGAACGCCGCGACCGCCAGCAGCCCCAGCAGGGTGAGCGCCAGCAGGAGGTGCATGGCCAGCCAGGCCCCGGTGGGCTGTTTCTGCTCGCGCAGCAGGGAGCGGTAGGCGGCGAGCACCTTCCAGGGGTTGACGAAGGGGAGGGGCAGCACCCGCTTCAGGCGCCCGGCCAGCACCAGCTGGCGCACCGCCACCAGGTAGAAGAGGGAGATGAAGAGGACTCCGCTGAGTGTCAGCAGGGCGAAAACGGCGAAGAGCAGGCCGATGGCCATGGGGGTGACCTGCCGGAGAGGGGAATCGAACCCCTACGAGGGATAATCCTCGTCAGATTTTGAGTCTGATGCGTCTGCCTGTTCCGCCACTCCGGCGCACAGGCGCCCATTATAAACGGCGGCGCCGCGGCATGTCAACGGCGGCGCGGTTTGCAATCGCGAAACCGGGCCGCTATAATTTCTCCATCCGGGAGGGACCATGAAACGAACGCTCCTTTTCGCCGTCATCTGCCTGCTCCTCGCTTCCGCGCTGACCGCCGTGCAGACCCCCGAGCAGTTTCTCGGCTTTCCGCCCGGCGCCGACCGCCAGCTGGCCCACTACGACCAGATCCGCGCCTACTTCGACCTGCTGGCCCGCGAAACCGACCGGGTGCAGGTCGCCGTGCTCGGCCCGACCACCCTCAAGCGGGAGATGTTCATGGCCGTCATCTCCTCGGCGGAAAACCTGAAGTCGCTGGACCGCTGGCGCGAGATCGCCCGCCGCCTCAGCCAGGCCGAGGCCACTCCGGAAGAGGCGGCCGAGCTGAGCGCCGCCGGCAAAGCGGTGGTCTTCATCGGCTGCAACCAGCACGCCACCGAGATCGCCTCCTCGCAGATGACGCTGCTGCTGGCCCACCGCCTGGCCACCGCCGACGATCCGCAGGTGCGCCGGATCCTGGACCAGGTGGTGCTGCTGCTGCTGCCCTCCGTCAACCCCGACGGCCAGGCGATGGAGGTGGAGTGGTACCGGAAGTATCTCGGCACCCCGTGGGAGGGAAGCGGCGTGCCCTGGCTCTACCACCCCTACGCCGGCCACGACAACAACCGGGACTGGTTCAAGGGGGCGCTGGCCGAGACGCGGCTGGTGCTGCACCAGCTCTACCGCGTCTGGTTCCCGCAGGTGCTGCTGGACGAGCACCAGATGGGCTCCGACGGCGACCGCTTCTACGTGCCGCCCTTCCAGGACCCGCCCACCCCCGGCATCCACCCGCTGGTGTGGCGGGCCGTCAACCTCTTCGGAGCGCGCATCGCCTACGACCTGGAGCAGCGCGGCTTGAGCGGAGTGGCCTCGCGCGGCGGCTTCACCGGCTGGTGGATCGGCGCCCTGGACGACACCGGCTGGTTCCACAACATGGTCGGCCTGCTCTTCGAGGCGGCCTCGGTGCGCCTGGCCTCCCCCGTCTACATCGAGCCGGAGGAGGTGCAGAGCGACGAGAGCCGGCTGAACGAGGAGCGCATTTTCAGCCCCAACCCCTGGAAGGGGGGGTGGTGGCGGCTGAACGACATCGTGGACTATGACCTGCAGGCCACGTTGTCGGTTCTCGACCTGGCCGCGGCCAACCGCCGGCAGCTGCTGGCCGACGTCTACCGGTGCGGCCTCGACCAGATCGCCCGCGGTACGAATGAGGCGCCGCGCGCCTGGATCGTCCCCTCCCACCAGCACGACCCGCTCACCGCGCGCCGCCTGGTGCAGGCGCTGCTGATGTCCGGAGTGCGGGTGTTCAGGCTGCGCGAGCCTCTCCAGGCCGGCGGCCGCCATTTCGAGCCGGGCTCGTTCGTGGTGCCCATGGCCCAGCCCTATCGTGCGTTCGTCAAGAACATCTTCGAGAGCCAGCGCTACCCCGACCTGCGCAAGAGCGTCAAGGCCGAGGCCGAAATGCCCTACGACATGGCCGGGTGGACCCTGACCGCGGGCATGGGCGTGGCCGCCGTCGCGCTCGACCAGCCGCCCCCAACCGGGCTCGACCCGGTCACCATCGAGGGGCTCGCGCCGGCCGCCCTCCCGGCCCTGTCCGGCGACTGCCTGGTGCTCGACCCGCGCCTCAACGCCTCCTACCTGGCGGCCTTCACCCTGCTGCAGAAGGGGGTTCCGGTCTATCGCGCCATGGAGGCGCAGGGCGACCTGGCGGCCGGCTCCTTCGTGATGCGCCGGCAGGAGGCGCTGGCCGCGCTGCAGGAGATCTCCCGCAGCGAGCCGCTGCAGGTCACGGAGCGCGACCGCGTGGACTGGAAGGCGCTGCGCCGGCTGCGGCCACTCCGGGTGGCCCTCTATCAGAACTGGGGCCACAACATGGGCGAGGGCTGGCTGCGCCTGGTCTTCGACCAGTACCGGGTGCCCTACGTCACCGTCCACCCCGCCGACCTGGCCAAGAAGGACTTCCTCAAGCCGTTCGACGCGGTCGTCTTCACCGGCGCCTCGGAGTCGGAGATCGAGAGCGGCAAACCGCCCAAGAAGTGGGAGAAATGGTACTCGCCGCCGCCGCCGGAGTACGCGGGCGGCATCGGCGACAAGGGCGAAAAGGCCTTAAAGGAGATGCTCGACGCCGGCGGCACGCTCCTTTTCATGGATGAATCCTGCGACTACGCGATCAACAAGCTCAAGCTTCCCCTCAGCAACATCATGGAGGAGGAGCGGAGCGGAGTGACCTGCCCCGGCTCCTACCTGCGGGCGGAGGTGAAACCGTCCGAGCTCACCTTGGGCATGCCCCCCACGGCCGCGGTCTTCTTTCGCAACCATCCCACCTTCGCCACCGGCCTTCCGCGCCAGGCCGACCACGACCGGCGCACACCGCTGGTCTTCCCGGCGCGCGACCTGCTCATCTCCGGTTGGCTGGAGGGCGAGGACAAGCTGGCCCGCCGATCCCTGATGGTCGATTTCCGAAGGGGCAAGGGTCGCATCATCCTCATTGGCCCGGACGTGATCTTCCGCACCCAGGGCGAGGGCACCTACAAGCTGATGTTCAACTCTCTCCTGAGCGTTGCAACCAGATGAGCTTCTTTCTCTCTGGTTTCAGTTGTTGCAACG
>CAYZNT010000038.1:15743-28769 GCA_964479735.1 uncultured Clostridia bacterium | reverse complement strand
TCTTCAGCATGGCCGGGGCGGCCGCCTTCGTCGCCGCCACCCCCGCCTGGGTGCTGGCCGCCGCGGTCCTGGCCTTCATCGGGACGGTGCTGGACGGCGCCGACGGCATGCTGGCGCGGGCCAGGAACATGTGCAGCGGGTACGGCGCCCACCTCGACCTGATCCTCGACCGCGTCGTCGACACCTTCACCTTCGCGGCGGTGACCGTCGCCTATTTCCGGCAGTCGGGAAAGCTGGCCTGGCTGGTGGCCGGGCTGTTCGGGGTGTCGCTCTACCTGCTGCAGGTGAACCTCTACTACCTGATGAACAGCTACCGCCACAACCCCTACACCGGCGAGTCGAGCGAGGCGCGGGCGCTGACCTACTTCGGCCTGCTGGTCTTCGCGGCCCTGAACCGGCTCGACGTGCTGGTGGCGGTGACGGTGGTGGAGCCGGCGATCGTCGTGGCCAGCAAGCTCTTCCGCTTCGTCCGGTGGGGGCGCCGCCCGCCGCCCGCCCCGTGACCCGCCTCTACCTTCTCGGCCTGGGATCCAACCTGGGCGACCGGCGGCGCCATCTGCGCCGGGCGGTGGAGTTCCTGCGCGGCTTGGGGCGGGTGACGGCGCTCTCTCCGCTCTACCAGACGGAGCCCCAGGGGATGCCGGGCGCGGAGGACTTCCTCAACCTGGCCGCCGCCCTGGAGACGGACATGGAGCCGCAGGCGCTGCTGGCGGCCGTCAAGGAACAGGAGCGCCGGCAGGGGCGAAGCCCCGGCGAACCCATGCGGCCCCGGCCGATCGACGTCGACATCCTGCTGGCCGGCGGCCTGGTGCTGTCATCCCCCGCCCTGACCATTCCCCACCCGCGGCTGGCGCAGCGGCGCTTCGTGCTGGCGCCGCTGGCCGACATCGCCCCGCGGGCGCTCCACCCGGCGCTCGGGAAGACGGTCGCCGAGCTGCTGGCCGCACTGGGAGAGGGGCAGCGGGTGGCCCGGGCCGGCGGGCTGGAGGAGTGAGAGGGGCCGCTCAGAGCGCGGCGGCGAACTCGTCCAGTTTCCGGCGGTGGCTCTCGTCGGCCAGGTTGAGCGAGGCGAAAAGCGCTTTCAGCCTCTCGTCCGCCACCTGGACCAGCGACGTCCGGTGAACCTCGGCCAGATGGGATTCCAGGGCCTGGGCCATGGCCACCATGTCGCGCGGGTCGGGCCCCGGGGGGGAGCGCCGGTATTCGGCGGCGGTGCGCCGGATCAGCGCCAGGAAGTCGTCCGCCGCGTCCTGGGCCCCGGAGACGGCGGCGAAGGCGTCCGCCGATTCGGTGAAGACGCTCTGCAGCAGCTCGACCTGCCGGGCGTGCGCCTTCTCCTCCGCCGCCAGCACGGAAAACAGGTCGGCGAGCGGCCGGCTCGATGACCAATCGCGGGCGACCTGCTCGTAGAGGGCGGCGGTGCGCAGCTCGGCCTCCTGGAGGGTGTAGAACAGGCGCTCGAGCGTCATCGAACAGGCGATGGTCAGCCGATCAGGATGCCGGCCAGGGTGGCGGTGAGCAGGGTGGCCAGCGAGCCGCCCAGCACCGCCTTCAGCCCCAGCGCGGCGATGTCCTTCCGGCGGTTCGGGGCCATGGGGCTGATGCCGCCGATCAGGATGGCGATGGAGGAGAAGTTGGCGAATCCGCACAGCGCGTAGGTGGCCATCATCATCCCCTTGGGGCTCATGGCGCCGCTCTTGACGAAGCCGACCAGGTCGATGTAGGCGACGAACTCGTTGAGCACGACCTTGGTGCCGAGCAGGGAGCCGAAGTGGAAGGCGTCGGCGCCGGGCACGCCGATGCCGATGGCCAGGTAGCGCAGCACCACCCCGAAGATGAGCTGCAGCGAGAGCGGCTGCCCGTAGTGGGCCTGCAGCCAGGCGTTGACGTGCAGCAGGTCGCCGAGGCCCAGGAACAGGTAGTTGAGAAGGGCGATGCCGGCGATGAAGGCGATGAGCATGGCGCCGACGTTGATCGCCAGCTGCATGCCGTCGCCGGCGCCGGTGGCCGCGGCCTCGATGAGGTTGGAGGCGTTCTTCTCCACCTTCAGCCGCACCGTGCCCCGGGTCTCGGGCTCGCCGGTCTCCGGGTAGAGGATCTTGGCGATGACCAGGCCGGCCGGGGCGGCCATGCAGGAGGCGGCCAGCAGCTGCACGGCGAACTTCAGCTGGGCCTCGGCCAGCGGGATCTGCTGGGCGTCGGCCAGCGCCTGCCCCAGCATCTGGATGTAGGCGGCCATCACCCCGCCGGCGATGGTGGCCATGCCGCCGACCATGATGGTCAGCAGCTCGGACTGGGTCATCTTGCCGATGTAGGGCTTGATCAGCAGGGGAGCCTCGGTCTGGCCGACGAAGATGTTGGCGGTGTTGGAGAGCGACTCGGCGCCCGAGGTGCCCAGCAGCCGGGCCATGATCCAGGCCATGCCGCGCACCACCGCCTGCAGGATGCCGAGGTAGTAGAGGACCGAGGTCAAGGCGGCCACGAAGATGATGGTCGGCAGCACCTGGAAGGCGAAAAAGACGCCCAGGGAGTCGGGACCGGAGTTGGAGGCCAGGCGGCCGACGACGAAACGGGCGCCCTCGATGGTGAAATTGAGCAGGGACACGATCGCCCCGCCCAGCCAGGAGATGACGTCCTTGGGCCAGCCCAGCGGCGCGAACCATCCCCGCAGCTTTTCGCTGTAGAGGATGAAGACGGCGAAGACCAGCTGGATGGCCAGGCCGCCCAGCACCAGGCGCCAGGAGATCCGGCGGCGGTTGTTGGAAAAGAGGATGGCGATGCCCAGGATCAGGACGATTCCGCCCAAGCCGCGCAGCAAGGTGACGAGTGTCATGGTTCGCTCCCCGGGAAAGCGGCCATCATACCGGGGGCGGCGGAAAATGTCAAGGAACCACGGCCTCCGGCCCGTGTTATAATCCGGCCATGCTGCGAATCGGATCGCTCTCCCTGCGCTGGCCGACCGTGCTGGCGCCCATGGCCGGCCTGACCGACGCCGTCTTCCGCCGGCTGGTGGACGAGCTGGGCGGCTGCGGGCTGCTGGTGAGCGAGCTGGTGGCGGCCGAGGGCCTTCGCCGGCGCAACCGCCGCACCCTGGCCATGATCGTGCCCCTGCCGACGGCCACGCCGCAGTTCCTGCAGCTGTTCGGCGCCGACCCGCAGGCCATGGCCGAGGCGGCACGCCTGGTGTGCGGCGAGACGCCGTTTGCCGGGGTCGACCTCAACATGGGCTGCCCGGCCCAGAAGGTGGTGCGCGGCGGCGGCGGCTCGGCCCTGCTGCGGGAGCCGGCGCAGGTGGCGGCGGTCGTGCGCGCGGTGCGCCGCGCCTGTCCGCGGCCCCTGACCGTCAAGGTGCGCCTGGGCTACGACCGGGTCAACGTGCGCGAGGTGCTGGCGGTGATCGCCGCGGAGGGGGCCGACGGAGCCGCCGTCCACTTCCGCCTGCGCGGCGAGAGCTATGCCCGCCCGGCGCGCTGGGAGTTCGCCGCCGGGCTGCGCGACGGGTTGGGCATTCCGCTCATCGGCAACGGGGACATCCGCGACGCCGCCACGGCGGCGCAGCGGCTGCGGGAGGTGGACGGGGTGATGATCGGGCGCGGGGCGTGCGCCGACCCGTTCCTCTTCCGGCGAATCTCCGGCGGGGGCGTCGCCCCCGGCGAGGGGCGGGCCATGCTGGGGCGCCTCTGCGATCTCGTGGAAAGCCATTTCCGCACGGAGCGCGAGCGCCTGGTCAAGCTCAAGGCCTACACCCGCCTGCTCGACCTGCATCGCCCGGCGCCACGCAGCCTGAAGAAGCCGGTGTTCCTGTCCCTGACCTTCGCCGACGCGCGCCGCCACTTCCTGGAGCTGCTCGGCCCATGAGCCGCGGGCCCGTGGCGGTGGCTCTCTCCGGGGGCAAGGACTCCAGCGTCGCGGTGCGCCTGCTGCGCGAACAGGGGCGGGAGGTCTTCGCCCTGCACATGCGCCTGGGGCTGGGCGGCGACGACGCCCGCGCCGCGGCCGTGGGGCGCCTGGCCGACGCGCTGGGGGTGGGGCTGGAGGTCGTCGACCTGTCCGGTCCGTTCCGTCTCCGGGTGCTGGACTACTTCCTGGCCGCCTACGCGGCCGGACGCACCCCCAACCCGTGCCTGGTCTGCAACCGCTGGATCAAGTTCGGCCTGCTGCGGGAGCGGGCCTTGGCCGCCGGCGCCGCCTTCCTGGCGACCGGCCACTACGCCGACCGGGTGCGCCAGGACGGCCGCTGGTTTTTGAGCGAGCCCCGCGAGCGGAGCAAGTCGCAGCTCTACTTCCTGGCCGGCATGGAGCCGCCGGCGCTGGAGCGGGTCCTCTTCCCCCTGGCCGCCTGCACCCTGGCGGAGGTGCGGCGCCTGGCCGCCGGGCTGCCGCTGGCCAACGTCGCCGAGAGCCAGGACGCCTGCTTCCTGGGCGGCGCCGGCCTCGGCGCCTTCCTGCGCCGCCACCTGCCCCAGGCCGACCGCCCCGGCGACATTCTCGACGCCTCCGGCCGGGTGATCGGCCGCCACCGCGGCATCCTGCACTACACCGTCGGCCAGCGCCGGGGCACCGGGCTGGCGGCCGGCCGGCGGCTGTACGTGCTGCGGGTCGACGCCGCCGCCAACACGGTGGTGATGGGCGACGGGGAGCAGCTGCAGGCCGGTTGGGTGGCGGCGCTCGATCCCGTCTACTGGCGCGAGCTGCACCCCGGCGAGGAGCTGACGGTGCGCATCCGCTACCGCCACGAAGGGACGCCGGCCGAGGTCACCGCCGCCGAGCCGGGCGCGCTGCGCGCCCGCTTCCTGCGCCCGGTGCGCGCCCTCACCCCGGGCCAGTTCGCCGTCTTCTACGACGGCCCCCGGGTGGTGGCCGCCGGCGAGATCGCTCCCCCCGGGGCGGCCTCCTGACCCCCCGGCGCGCTTTCCCTCCCGCTGCCGAACCGGTGTAACCCTCCTCTTCTTGCGCCGGTCTCATGGGGCATGGAACGAAACCTCGACCGGACGGGTCGGAGATGGATACCCGGGCTCCTGTGCGCCTGGCTGGCGGCGGTTTTCATGGCCGCGGCCGCCGGGGCGCAGCCGCCGCGGGCGGTGGTGGCGGCGCGGGCCGTCAACCCGCACCCGCCGGCCATCGACGGCCGGCTCGACGATCCCTGCTGGCTCCACGGCCCCTGGCAGGAGGGGTTCCGGCAGCGCGAGCCGGTCGAGGACGCGGCGCCGGGACAGCCCACGCGTTTCCAGGTGCGGTTCGACGAAAAGTACCTCTACGTGGCCATCCGGGCCCTGGACAGCGAGCCCGGCGGCATCGTGCGCCGGAACTCGAGGCGCGACTCCCCCGACGGCGACTGGGTGGCCATCGACTTCGACTCCTACCACGACCACCGCACCGCCTTCTGCTTTTTCGTCTCCGCCGCCGGCACGCGCGGCGACTCCATCCTGTCGGGCGACGGGGAACGCGAGGATTCCAGCTGGGACCCGCTGTGGGAAGCGAAGACCACCATCGACGACGGGGGATGGAGCGCCGAGATGAAGATCCCCTTCTCGCAGCTCCGCTTCGCCTCCGGGAATTCCACGTGGGGCGTGCTGGTCATGCGCAAGCTGTTCCGGAGGGACGAACGCTCGATGTGGCCGCTCATCCCCCGCACCGCCCCGGGCTGGGTGCACGGCTTCGCGGACCTGGAGGGGCTGGGCGGGGTCCACGCGCGGCGACCGGTGGAACTTCTGCCCTACGCGCTGGGACAGGCCGAGCGACTTCCGGCCGGGGACGGCGCCCCCTTCGCCGGCAACCCCGGCTCCCGGGCCGGCGCCGGGCTCGACGGCAAGGTGGGCATCGGCTCGGACCTGACCCTGGATTTCACCGTCAACCCCGACTTCGGCCAGGTGGAGGCCGACCCCTCCCAGGTCAACCTGACCGCTTTCGAGACCTATTTCCAGGAGAAGCGGCCCTTCTTCGTCGAGGGCAAGAGCATAGTCAATTTCCAGATCATGGGTGGCGACGGCGACTTCTCCATGGATAACCTCTTCTATTCCCGGCGCATCGGGCGGCCTCCGCAGCATCGGCCGGAAACGGCGCCCGGCGAGTACCTGGACATGCCCGAGAGCACGCCCATCCTGGGCGCCCTGAAACTGACCGGCAAGACCCGTTCGGGCTGGTCGGTGGGACTGCTCGACTCGCTGACCGCCGCCGGCCGGGCGACCATCGAGGACGGGATGGCGCCCCGCCGCCTCACCGTCGAGCCCCGGACCAACTACTTCGGTTTGCGCCTGCAGCGCGACGCCCGCGGCGGCGACACCGTGGTGGGGGGAATGCTGACCCTGGTGAGCCGTGCCGTGGCCGGAACCCCGCTCGACTTCCTGCACCGGTCGGCGCTGAGCGGCGGTTTCGACGTCTTCCGCACCTGGAGGGACAAGACCTGGTATGTCTCCGGCAACCTGGTCTTCAGCCGTGTCAGCGGTTCGCCGCCGGCCATCCTGCGCACCCAGACCTCGGCGCTGCGCTATTTCCAGCGCCCCGACGCCGCCCACCTGCGCCTTGACCCGACCCGCACCGCGCTCGCCGGCCACGGCGGCACGGTGGAGGCCGGCCGCAGCGGCCACGGCCGGCTGCGCTTCTCCGCCGGCCTGACCTGGCGCTCGCCGGGCCTGGAGCTGAACGACATGGGCTTCCTGCGCCAGGCCGACGTGGCCATGCAGTGGTCGTGGGCCGGGTACCGCTTCGAGCGGCCCTTCTCCGTCTTCCGCCGGCTGAGCGTCAGCGTCAACCAGTGGCTGGGGGTCAACTTCGCCGGCGAGCGCATCTTCAGCGGCGGCAACGTCAACCTCAACGGCCAGCTGAAAAACACCTGGTACTTCGGCCTGGGGATCAACCGCCAGGGAACCGGGCTCTCCGCCTCGACCCTTCGCGGCGGCCCGTCGCTGCGCTCCGACGGCGGCTGGAACGTCTGGTACAGCGTGGGCGGCGACGAGCGCCGCCGGCTGGTCGGCGGCCTCAGCGGATCGTTCTTCGCCGGCGACGGAGACTGCCGCTCGTCCCGTTTCCTGTCGGTCGACCTGACCTGGCGGCCGAGCAACGCCCTGTCGTTCACCCTGGGACCCGGCCTGGAGCGCACCCGCAACCGCATGCAGTACGTGGCCACGGCGGAGGTCGCCGGCACGCCGCGCTACGTCCTGGCGGCGATCGACCAGAAGACCTTCACCCTGACCCTGCGCCTGAACGTGGCGCTGACCCCGGAGCTGACCGTGCAGTTCTACGGCCAGCCGTTCGTGTCCAACGGCGGGTACGCCGACTTCCGGCGCGTGGTCTCCCCCCGCGCCCCGCGCCTCGCCGACCGGGCCCCCCTGCTGGGCGCCGCCCTGGCGCCGACCGGCGGCGGGCTGGGGGTGGACGAGGACGGCGACGGCGTGGCCGACTTCACGTTCGCGGATCCCGGGTTCCGCTTCCTGCAGTTCCGCTCCAACCTGGTTGTGCGCTGGGAGTTCCGGCCGGGATCGGTCCTGTTCCTGGTCTGGTCGCAGGGGCGCACCGCGGCCGGCGCGGCCGGCGATTTCCACCTCGGCGCCGGCCTGGGCGACCTCTTCGCCACCCCGGCCGGGAACGTTTTCCTGCTGAAGATCTCGCACGGCATCCGCCTGTGAGCCGGGCGCGGCCCGGGCGGCGGGGTGAAACCTTCCTCCGGCTGCCGGCGTCTAATATATGTCGGAAGATGGGATCCCGAGCCGCGCCGCGGGAATGGCGCCAGGCCCGGGAATCAGCGACAGCTTCCGCAACCTCCTTGGATCAGGGTGGGGGCGGCCGGGTGAGTCGGCCGCCCCTGCCTTCGATGGCTTCCGCGATTTCCCCGCCCATGGGCCGGCCCGGTCCTCAGCGAATGGCGGGGCTCAGTGGCCGGGATAGGTCTGCTCGCCGGCGGGAATCCCGACTTCCAGGATGTTCTCGAGCGGTGGCAGGGGGCAGTTGTAGGCCGGCGAGTAGTTGCAGAGCGGGTTGAAGGCCAGATTGAAATCAAGGTCGAACTCGGTGCCCGGCGGCTCGGGGATCTCCAGGAAGCGTCCCACCTCGTAGGTGGAGCTCCCGTTGGTGTCGTCCTTGAAGGGGATGAAGAGGGCGGACGCCTCCTCGCCCTGCAGCGCCGACTTGAAGGCGGCCAGCTGCAGGGCGCGGTCGCCGATGCGGAAATGCACCCGGGCGGTGCGATAGAAGGTCTTCTGCAGGTTGCGGGTGGTCAGCATGCGCACGGGCTTCGGTTCGGCCAGGCGCTCCAGGCGCGCCCGAACCACCCAGGCGGGATCGGGCGGGAAGTAGCGCAGGCCCCGGAAGGCCAGTTGCTGCGGCCGCTTCGGGTCGAACACCAGCACCGTCAGGGCGTCGGGGGCCGGGTAGCAGACCAGGGTGTGGCGGCCGAGGGTGACGGGCGCTCCCGGTTGCACGGCGGTCTCGCTTCCGACGTCGAGCAGCCAGCGCCCGCCCGACAGCCGCACCCGGCAGGCAGCCGGGGCCGAACCGCATCCGCCCGGCCCGTCCTGCAGGGCAACCGTGCCGTCGAGGCGGGCGCAGAGGATCTTCGGCCCGGGGGCGGGAACGGTCAGCCGCACCACGCCGGCCATGGGCGAGGTGGGCGAAGTGCGGAACTCCCGGTCCTTGGCGGCGCGCTGCCGGAGCAGGGCGGCGGCGTCCCAGCCGCCGTCCGAGGCCGGGAAGAGGGCCGGCAGGAGCAGCAGGCCGGCCGCCAGGGCGAGCGGGAAAGGGGCGGTCCGTTTCATGGGCCCATTGTAGCGCTCGTCCGTCCGGCCCACAAGAGGTGTGTTTTTTCCCGGGATTGTGCCATACTAATAACGTACGGAGCTTCGGCGCCGTATGAATGACGGGAGAGGAGGCCATGGAGCGACGGGCGGACGAGCGGATCCGAAAGCGCGGGCTGGGGCGCATCGCCGGCAAACCGGCCATTCTGGTGGATATCTCCAGCCATGGGGTGCAGATGCTGGTGCCGGCGATCCCGAAGTTCCGGATGGTGGACATCCATCTGCGCATCGGAGACCACATTCTCGATTGCCATGGCGAGATCGTCTGGGTCCGCAAGAGCATCGCCGCCGGCCAGTCGCACTGCCTCGGCATCATCGTCCGCGACCCGCAGCCCGATTTCCTGCAGCTGGCCGCCAAGAATTGAGCCCTCCGGGAGACCCACCGTGCCCATCTACGAATACGAATGCCCGCGCTGCGGGCAGGTGAGCGAGCAACTGGTCCGAGATCCCGCCCGCGCCGCGGTGCCGTCCTGCGACGGCTGCCGCGAGCCGATGCGCCGCAAGGCCTCCGCCTTCGCCTGCGCGGGCAGCGACGGCTTCCGCCCCAGCGCGGGCGGAGGCGGCTCCTGCTCCTCGTGCAGCGGCGGTTCCTGCAGCACATGCGGGCACTGAGGAAAGCGGTCCTGGGCGCGGCGCTGCTGCTGGCGGCGCTGCCGGCTCGTGGCGCCGGCCAGCCGGGGGAACGCCGCTTTTACCTCTACGGGGGGGCGGCGGTCAATTGGTTCCGCCACCTGGAGTATTCCTTCACTTCCGGTGAGTCCGTCTCGCCGCTGCTGGGCGCCGGCTGGTGCGCGGCCCGCTTCGAGGATCGCCTGCGCGTCAACCTGTCCCTCGACCACGCGCCGGCGGTGTTCCGTTTCCCGTTCGCCGGCCGCCAGCGGATCGGCCTCACCACCCTGATGGCCGAGGTCGAATGGCGCCTGCTCCACCCGCGGCAGCTGTCGCTCTACGCCGGCGTGGGCGGCGGCTGGATCCGCTACTCGGCCAATCGAGACTGGCCCGAGGGGTACTTCCTGCACGAGCCGGGCGATGCGGAGACCTTCACCGTGGTCGCCTTCGAACTCGGCTTCAAGCACGCGGTGTTGCCCGCGCGCCGGCTGCTGCTGCGCTGCGGGTTGCGCGTCCAGGGCGAGGCGGGCGGCGACGAGTACTGGGACGACTGGAGCGGCGAGTGGGGCACGACCGCCTTCAACCGCCTCAACACCCAGCTGCTGGTCGGCCTGGAATTCCGCCTCTAGGCGGGCGCGCTTCGGCTCACTCCTCCGGCCGGTAGATCACCCGCCCGGCCACGATGGTGGCGGCGATGGCCCCCTTCCCCTCCCAGCCGATGAACGGGCAGTTTTGCGACCGGGAGCGGAAGTCGGCGGGGTCGACGCGGAAGGGCTTCTCGGGGTCGAACAGGGTCAGGTCGGCCCAGAACCCGGGCTTGACCCGGCCGCGCTCCTTCAGGCCGAGCACCCGCGCCGGGCCGGTCGAGAAGAGCTCCACCAGGCGCCGGAGGGAGATGACCTTGGCGCGCACCAGCCGGTCGTGGACCACCGCGAAGGCGGTCTCCATGCCGATGACCCCGAAGGGAGCGTACTCGAATTCGCGGTCCTTCTCGTCGCGGGTGTGAGGGGCGTGGTCCGAGGCGATGCAGTCCACCGTGCCGTCCTTCAGGCCCTGGACCAGGGCCAGGCGGTCGGTTTCGGTGCGCAGCGGCGGCTTCACCTTGTAGACCGTCTCGTAGCGCTCCACCCGCTCCTCGTTCAGCAGCAGGTGGTGGGGGGTGACGTCCACGGTCACCGGGATCTTCTTCAGGCGGGCGTTGCGCACCAGGTCGATGGAGCCGGCGGTGGAGAGGTGGGTCAGGTGGAGCCGGGAGCGGATGCGGTCCTGGAGGATGATGTCGCGGGCGACGATCACCTCCTCAGCGGCGTTGAGGATGCCGCGCAGGCCGTATTTGTAGGAGACGAACCCCTCGTTCACCTGGCCGTCGGCCGATATGGAGTGGTCCTCGGGGTGCTCGATGACGGGCACGTCGAGCATGCGGGCGTATTCCAGGGCCTTGCGGATGAGGTCGGCGCGCATCACGCACTGGCCGTCGTCGGAGAAGGCGACCGCGCCGCCCTCGACCAGGTCGGCCATCTCCACCAGGTTCTCGCCCTGCATCCCGCGCGAGATGGCGGCCACCGGGAAGACGTTGACCAGGCCCGCCTGGCGGGCGCGGGCGATGATCGATTCGGTCACCGAGCGGTGGTCGTTGACCGGCTCGGTGTTGGCCATGCAGGCCACCGAGGTGAAGCCGCCGCGCGCCGCGGCCCGCGCGCCGCTCTCGATGGTCTCCTTGTTCTCGCCGCCCGGCTCGCGCAGGTGCACGTGCATGTCGACGAAGCCGGGGGCGACCGCCAGGCCGCGGGCGTCAAGCGTCTCGACGCCGGGGGCCTTGCGGATCTGCGCGGCCACCTCGCGGATGCGCCCGTCCTCGACCAGGATGTCGCGGGGCGCGTCGACCCCGGCCGCCGGGTCGACGAGCCGGCCGCCCTTAATTAAGAGCTTCATGGTGTTCCCCCTTGAGAAGGTAGAGCACGGCCATGCGCACGGCGATGCCGTTGGTCACCTGCTGCAGGATGACCGACTTGTCGGAATCGGCCAGCGAGCCGTCGATCTCCACGTCGCGGTTGATCGGCCCGGGGTGCATCAGGATGGCGTTCTCCCGGGCCAGCGCGAAGAGCTCCGGGGTGATGGCGAAGCGGCTGCGGTACTCGCGGATGGAGGGGAAGTAGTTGCGGGCCCCGCGCTCCTCCTGCACGCGCAGCATCATCACGATGTCGGCGTTCTTGACGCCGGCGCGCATGTCGTGGTGGACGGCGGCGCCCATCTTCTCGAACTCCCGAGGCACCAGCGACGGCGGGCCGATCAGGCTGATGGCGTTGCCCAGCTTGCGGTGCAGGATCACGTTGGAGCGCGCCACCCGGGAGTGCAGGATGTCGCCGACGATGGCGATCTTCAGCTTGCGCAGGGTGCCGAAGCGCTGGCGGATGGTGAGCGCGTCCAGGAGCGCCTGGGTGGGGTGCTCGTGGAAGCCGTCCCCGGCGTTGACGATGGCGGAGCGGGCGAAGGTGGTCAGGTAGAGGGGGGAGCCGGAGGCGGAGTGGCGGATGACGATCACGTGCGGGTTCATCGCCTCCAGGGTGAGCACGGTGTCCTTGAGGGTCTCGCCCTTTTTCAGGCTGGAGGCCGAGGCGGTGAAGTTGATCAGGTCGGCGCTCAGCCGCTTGGCGGCGATCTCGAAGGAGCTGCGCGTGCGGGTCGAGTTCTCGAAGAAGAGGTTGACCACGGTCTTGCCCTTGAGCGCCGGCACCTTCTTGACGTCGCGGCTGGAGACCTCGATGAACGCCTCGGCGGTGTCGAGGATGGTCTCGATGTCGTCCACGCTCAGGTGCTCGATGCCCAGCAGGTGGCTCTGCTTGAACGGTGCGCGGGCCATGTCAGAATCCCTTGGGCTCCATGATCAGCACCTGGTCGACGCCGTCGATCTCCTGGAGCTGCACCCGCACCCGCTCGCGGCGCGAGGTGGGCAGGTCCTTGCCGCGGAAATCGGCGGCGATGGGCAGCTCGCGGTGGCCGCGGTCGATGAACACCGCCAGCTGCACGGTGGCCGGCCGGCCCAGGTCGAAGATGGAGTCCAGGGCGGCGCGGATGGTGCGCCCGGTGAACAGCACGTCGTCGATCAGCACGATGTCCTTGCCCTCGACCGGGAAGTCGATCTCGGTCTTCTTCACCGGCGGCTGGGTCTCGTGCATGTGCAGGTCGTCGCGGAACAGGGTGATGTCCAGCACCCCCAGCGGCAGCTCGATGCCCTCGGCCTGTCGGATCTGCTCCTGGATGCGCCGGGCCACGACCACGCCGCGGCTCTGGATGCCGATCAGCACCAGCTTGTCGGCGTCGCGGTTGCGCTCCAGGATCTCCACCGCCATGCGCAGGATGGTGCGCTGCATCTTCTTCTCGTCCATGATCTTGGCTTTGATCTTCTCGTCCATGGTCTCTCCTGTGTCAGGGGATTTCGGGAAACACCCTGCCCCTCCGGGCGCGCAGGGATCCCAAGCGGGTGGTGTGCGGGGGGCGGTGAACCATCTCCCCTATTTTATCAGCAAGGAATGGGCAATGCAACCCGGACAGCGCGGTTCATGGGTGCGGTGTCCCGGACAGCGCGGTTCATGGGTGCGGTGTCCCGGACAGCGCGGTTCATGGGTGC
>CAYZNT010000038.1:0-15643 GCA_964479735.1 uncultured Clostridia bacterium | reverse complement strand
CCCGGACAGCGCGGTTCATGGGTGCGGTGTCCCGGACAGCGCGGTTCATGGGTGCGGTGTCCCGGGCGCTGCGGCTTACGGGGGCGTGGCTACCTGACCCGGAAGCCGTCCGGGACCTGGAACTTCTCCTCGGGGATCTCGATGCCGACGTCGAGCTTGACCGCCTGGGTGACCGTCTTCACGGAGGGAGAGCGCAGCTCCCGGTAGAGCAGGATGCCGTTCCAGCAGGCATAGCGGGAGGTGTGGCCGTTGGCGCCCAGCTCGTACGACTCGCAGTTCCGGCCGGCCACGGTCATGGAAGGGCAGCGGCGGGCGAGGCCGCCCTGCTTGTCGGCCTCCGGCACTTCGCCCCAGTCGAAACTGGGCTCGGTGCCGGCCGGGGCCAAGCAGCTGCGCAGCGCCGTGCGCGGCGCGTAGGGGCAGATCCGGTAGAGGCACTGGCTGTCGTTGAACACGGTCTCGCGGATCCGGTCCCCGTCGTACTGGTCCTTGCGCTCGCGCCGGCCCCAGTCGTCGAAGTAGACCACGTACTTGCCCTTCATTTCCAGCGTGCCCATGCGGGTGGTGGTCTCGAAGATGATGATGCCCGACTTGACCCCGTACTTTTTGGCCGGGGCCGGCTGGGCGATGGCGGCGGGAGCGAGCATCAGGGCCAGCAGGACGGTGGTCGTTCCCTTCATCGCGAAACTCCTTCAAGGGCCGGATGGACCGATGGTAGAGAAGGGGGGGGCGTTTGTCAAGCCCCGGCTCAGAGTCCCAGGGCGAAGTCGAGGGCGAACAGCGCGCTCAGGCCGACGAGCAGCGGGGACAGCCGCTTGCCGCGTCCGCAGGCTAGTTGCAGCAGGGTGTAGGAGATGAGGCCGGCGCCGATGCCGCGCGAGATGCTGTAGGTCAACGGGATGGTCAGCACGGTCAGGAAGGCCGGCAAGGCTTCGGGCCAGTCGCGCCAGTCGATGTCGCGGATGCCGCCGATGAGCAGCAGGCCGACGATGACCAGGGCCGGGGCGGTGGCGCAGGCCGGCACCACCCCGGCCAGCGGCCAGAAGAAGACGGCCAGCAGGAAGAGGCCGGCCACGACCACGGCCGTCAAGCCGGTGCGGCCGCCGGCCCCGACCCCGGTGGCGCTCTCGATGTAGGTGGTGACCGACGAGCAGCCGCAGGCGCCACCCAGAACCGCGCCCAGCGAGTCGGCCAGCAGCACCCGGTTCAGGCGCGGCAGGCGCCCCTGCTTGTCCAGGAAGCCGCCCTGCGCGCCGACCGCCACCACCGAGCCCATGGTGTCGAAGAAATCGGTCATCAGGAAGGCGAAGAGGGTGGTGGCCAGGCCGAGGCGGAACACCTGGGCCAGGGTGTCGGGGGCCAGGGCCGCGCCGAGGGTGGCGAACTGGGCGGGCGCCGGCAAGGCCAGCAGCCGGTCGGGGAGGCGGGCGACGCCGACGGCCATCGCCAGCAGCGCCGCCGCGACCATGCCCACCAGGATGGCGCCGCGCACGCGACGGGCGAGCAGCCAGGCGGTGAACAGCAGCCCGGCGACGGCCACCAGCGCCGCCGGGGTGAACGGGCCGTAGGTCACCAGGGTGGCGTCGCTCTTCACCACCAGGCCGGCCTGCTGCAGGCCGATGAAGGCGATCAGCAGCCCGATGCCCACGCCGATGGCGTGCTTGAGCGGCAGCGGGATGGCGTTCATCACCGCCTCGCGCGTCCGCGTCAGCACCAGCACGGTGATGACCAGCCCCTCGACGAAGACCAGGCCCATGGCCACCGGCCAGGGCTGCTTCAGTCCCAGCACCACGCCGAAAGCCAGGAAGGCGTTGAGCCCCATGCCGGGGGCGAGGGCCAGCGGGTAGTTGGCCAGCAGGCCCATCAGCAGGGTGGCCAGCCCGGCGCCGATGCAGGTGGCCACCATGGCCGCATCGCGCGGCACGCCGCCCGCGGCCAGGATCTGCGGGTTGACGAAGATGATGTAGGCCATGGTCATGAAGGTGGTCACGCCGGCCAGGCACTCGGTGGTGACCGTGGTGCCGGCGGTGCGCAAGCCGAAAAACCGTTCCAGCATGGGAGCCTCCGGGCTCATTGTAGGGGAGCGCGGGGCGGAATTCAACCCGGCTGGCCATCCGCCGGCGACTTTCGTATAATAGGTTTCGGTTCACGGAGGATTCGACATGAAAACGACTCTTTCGCTCCTGCTGCTGCTGGCGCTGGCGTCCGCCGCGCCGGCCGCCTTCCGGCCCCAGGACGTGGCCGTGCACCAACTGGCCAACGGCCTGAAGGTGCTGCTGCTGGAAGACCACGATATTCCCAACATCGCCTACTACACCCTGTTCCGCGTCGGCTCGCGCAACGAGCGGCCGGGGTTGACCGGCGTGTCGCACTTCATCGAGCACATGATGTTCAACGGCACGGCCGCCTACGGCCCCGGCGAGTTCGACCGGCAGATGGAGTTCGCGGGAGGCGCCAACAACGCCTACACCGGCGACGACCTGACCGTTTACAGCGACTGGTTCCCGTCCGGCGCCCTGGAGGCGATGGTGAAAATGGAGGCCGACCGCATGCAGGGGCTGCTCTTCGATCCCCAGGTGCTGGAGGCGGAGCGCGGCGTGGTCGCCTCGGAGCGGCGCATGGCGGTGGAGAACGACAACGACGCCCTGCTGGCCGAGACGGTGCGGGCCACCGCCATCATGGCCCACCCCTACCACTGGGACGTCATCGGCTGGATGAGCGACATCCAGGGCTGGAAGCGCGACGAGATCGTGGCCTACTACCGCACCTTCTACGCCCCCAACAACGCCGTGCTGGTGGTGGTCGGCGACTTCCGCAAGGCCGACCTGCTGGCCCTGGTCGAGAAGCACTACGGCCCCATCCCCTCCGCCCCGACGCCGCCGGCGGTGACCACCGTCGAACCGCCCCAGCTGGGCCCGCGCCGCGTCGAGGTGCGCCGCGAGGCCCAGACCGCCACCTACGTCTCCGCCTTCCATGCGCCGGGGGCGGGGCACCCTGATTTCGCCGCCCTCGAGCTGCTCGAGGCCATCCTGCTGCAGGGCGAGAGCAGCCGCCTCTACCGCCGGCTGGTCTCCGAGTCGAGGCTGGCGGTGCAGGTCTGGGGCGGCGTCTCGCAGACCATCGATCCCCAGCTGTTCCACATCTCCGCCAAGCCCCAGGCCGGGGCGGACCCGGCCCGCATCGAGGAAGCCATCGATGCGGAGCTGCTGCGGATCCGCCGGGAGGGGGTGACGGACAAGGAGCTGCAGAAGGCCAAGAACGCCCTGCGCGCCTCCTACTACCAGCCGCTGCAGACCATCGCCGGGCAGGCGAACGTGCTGATCCGGGCGGAGTCGCTGTACGGCGATTTCCGGAGGGCGTTCTCGCGTGTCGACGAGATCTCCGCCGTCTCCGCCCGGGCGGTGCAGGAGGCCTGCGGCCGCTACCTGCTGCCCCTCAAGCGCACCACCGGCGTCCTGGTCCCCGAAGGAGGTGAGAAATGAAACGGCTGTCCCTGCTCCCGCTGCTCCTGCTGGCCGCCCTGCCGCTCGCGGCCGGCCTGCGCTTCCCCGCGCCCCACTCCTTCCGCCTGGCCAACGGCCTGACCGTCACCGTCGTCTCCGACCCGTCCCTGCCGCTGGTCTCGCTGCGCCTGCTGGTTCCCGGGGCCGGCTCGGCCCACGAGGCCAAGGGCGGCGTCGCCGACCTGTGCGCCGCCCTGCTGCTGAAGGGCGCCGGAGGCAAGCCGGCGTCGGCGGTGGCCGAGGAGATCGACTTTCTGGGCGCGCGGATCGATTTCAGCGCCCGTCCGGAGTACTTGGCCATGTCCGCCTCCACCCTGGCGGAGAACCTGGAGAAGCTGCTGGCGGTGGCCGGCGACGCCCTGGCCCGTCCCGATTTCGGCGAGAGCGAGTTCGCCAAGGAGAAGCAGAACCGCCTGGAAGAGCTCAAGGCGGTCAAGGACAATCCCGCCCAGGCGGTGCGTTTCTACTTCCAGCCGGCCTACGCCGGCGCCCATCCGCTGGGACGGATGGCCCTGGGGACCCCCTCGGCGCTGCAGAGCGTCGAAGTGGCCGACGTGCGCGAATTCTACCGCCGGCGGCTGCGCCCGCAGGGAGCCATCCTGGCTGTCTGCGGCGACGTCTCCGTCGCCCGCCTGAAGAAACTGCTTCCCGCGACCCTCGGCGGCTGGCGGGCGGAGCCGGGCGAGCCGCCCGGGCCGCTGCCGCCCCTGCCCCAACCGCAGGCCCGCCAGTGCCTGCTGGTGGACAAGCCCGACGCCAGCCAGGCCTACTTCGTCCTCGGCGTGCCGGGCCTGAAAATGGGCGACCCGCGCTCCGCCGTCTCCCAGGTGATGAACACCCTCTTCGGCGGCCGCTTCACCTCCTGGCTCAACTCCGAGCTGCGCATCAAGCGCGGCCTGACCTACGGCGCGCGCAGCTCCTTCGAATCGTGGCGCGACAACGGCATCTTCACCATCTCGTCCTACACCCGCAACGAGAAGATCGGCGAGATGCTGGAGATTGCCCTGGCCATGGCCGACAAGGCCCGCCGCGAGGGGTTCGCCGAGGACGAGATCACCAGCGCCCGCAACTACATTCTCGGCCAGTTTCCCCCGTCGCTGGAGAGCCTGGCGGCGCAGGCCAACGCCTACGCCACCCTCGCCGTCTACGGCCTCGGCTTCGACTACTACGCGAAGCTGCTCGACGGAGTGGCCGGGGCCTCGCGCGCGGAGGTGAACCGCCTGGCCGCCGCGCTCATGCCCGCGGACCAGTACGTGCTGGTGGTGGTGGGCAAGGCCGAGGAGATTCGTGGACAGCTGGCCAGATTCGGCGAGTTCAAGGAGAAGAAGATCTCCGACCCGGACTTCTGATCCCGGGCAACGGCGGGGTGCGCCGGGGGTGACTCAGCCGGCCGCCTGGGCGGCGCGGCGGTCGAAGAAGAGCACGGCCAGGCCGGGCAGCAGCAGCAGCAGGTCGCGGCCGAGGAGCCAAAGGCCGCTTTCGGGGTTGTTGCCGGCGGTGGAGAAGCAGCCGCAGTCGAGGGCGATGCCCTGGAAGACGTTGTAGCCGATGGCCACCACGAAGACCAGCAGCAGGGCGGTGAGCCAGAGGGCGGCGGGGCGGCGCCACAGGCCGAGAACGAGCAGCGCCCCGGCCACGAGCTCCAGCCAGGGCAGGGTGAGGGCGAAGAGGTTGAGCGCCCAGCCGGGCAGGATGCCGTAGCCCTGGATGATGGCCGCGAAGCGGCCGGGATGGGCGATCTTGTCGAGCGAGGCCCAGACGAAAACGCCTCCCAGCAGCAGGCGGCACAGGAGCTGGACCGCCGGTGCGGCCAGGAAACGGGCCATCCTATTCCTCCACATCGTACCCCCGTGAGCTCCACTCTTCGATCCCGCCCCGGAACAGCAGCAGGTTCTTCTGCCCGGCGGCGAGCAGCCGCCCGGCCACCAACAGCGAGTCGTGGCAGTCCGGGTTGCTGCAGTAGACGACCACCCGGCCCGCTTCCTGCAGCCGGGCGCGGAGCGCCGGCCAGGCCGAGGCGAAGTCGCCCACCGGCAGCGACAGGGCGCCGGGCAGGTGGCCCAACGAGAATTCGGCCGCGCTGCGGGCGTCGAGGAGCAGCGTCCCGGGGTCTTCGGCGAGCTGGCGGACCATGTCGGCGTCCAGCTGAGGCACCTGGCGGGCGACCGCCTGGGGGTCGGGGAGGGCCTCCGGTTGCTGGGCGGGAGAGAGGCGGAAGAGGGGCAGCGGCTCCGGCAGCCGGGCGTTGCGCACCAGCCCGGCCACCAGCGCCAGCAGGGCCATGGCCAGGCACGGCAGGGCGATGGTGCGGATCTGTTCCTTCATGGTCGTGCTCTCACAGGCGCGAGAAGTCGAGGGTGCGGTACTGCAGGGCCTCCTGCAGGTGGGCGGCGGCCAGTTGCTCCGCCCCCGCCAGGTCGGCGATGGTGCGCGCCACCTTGAGCGTCTTGAAATAGCCGCGGGCGCTCAGGTCGAGGCGCTCGACGGCCGTCTTCATCAGCTGCGTGCCGGCATCGTCCAGCGCGCAGCAGCGCTTGATGTCGGCGTTGCGCATCTGGCCGTTGGCGTAGAGCCGGCGCGGGCCGGCGGCGAAGCGCAGGTGCTGGGCGCGGCGCGCCCGTTCCACGCGCGTCCGGATGCGCGCCGACGGCTCTCCCCCGCCGTGGGCGGCGATGTCGGCGAAGTCCACCTTGTGCACCTCGATCTGCAGGTCGATGCGGTCGAGCAGCGGCCGCGACAGCTTGCCGTAGTACTGGCGGCGCTGCACCTCGCTGCAGGGCAGGCGGGCGCCGGCGGGTTGCGGGAAGGCGTCCTCGCAGGGGTTCATGGCCGCCACCAGCATGAAGCGGGCGGGGTAGGTGAACGATTTCAGCGAGCGCGAGATGGTGATGCGGCCGTCCTCGAGCGGCTGGCGCAGCACTTCCAGCGCCGACTTGCGGAAGTAGGGCAGCTCGTCGAGGAACAGCACGCCGTTGTGGGCCAGCGAGATCTCCCCCGGGGCCGGCACCCGGCCGCCGCCGCTGATGCCCACGTCGGAGATGGTGTGGTGCGGAGAGCGGAAGGGCCGGCTACCGACCAGGCCGCCGCGTGCCGACAGCAGCCCGGCGGCGCTGTAGATGAGCGATGTTTCCAGCGCCTCCTCGTCGCTCATGGCCGGCAGGATCCCCGGCAGCGCCTTGGCCAGCATCGATTTGCCCGAGCCCGGCGCGCCCACCATCAGCACGTTGTGCGCCCCGGCGGCGGCGATCTCGAGCACCCGCTTGGCCAGGAACTGCCCGCGGACCTCGCCGAAATCGCCCTCGCCGGCCGGCGGGTGATCCCGGTCGGCGGGTGGATCGCAAGGAGCGAAGGCGGACGGCTCGCGGACCAGGGCGGCCACGTCGGCCAGGTTTCTCATGGCGTAGACGGTCAACCCCTTGACGAAGGCCGCCTCGGCGCCGTTCTCCTGCGGCACCACCAGGCCGCGGATGCCGCTGGCGCGGGCGAACAGGGCCACGTTCAGCACGCCGCGCACCGGCCGCAGATCGCCGTTCAGGTTCAGCTCGCCGAGGAACAGGCACTCGTCCAGCAGCGGGCTCTGCAGCTTGTAGCGGTTGCGCAGGATGCCCACCGCCATCGGCAGGTCGAGGCCCGATCCCTCCTTGCGCACGTCGGCCGGCGACAGGTTGACGACGATCTTGGTCGACGGCGGGTACTCCAGGTTGGACTGGCCCATGGCCAGGCGCAGCCGCTCCTTGCTCTCCTTGACGGCGTTGTCGGGCAGGCCGACGATGACCATGCCGGGGATGCCGCGCGCGAAGCCGACTTCGACCTCGGTGGCGACGACCTCCAGCCCGTTCAGGACCGCCGAGCGGATGCGGCTGATCAAAAGCCCTCCCGGCCGACGATCAGCACCCGGCCGGGGCGGATCAGCGTGCCGCGCAGGCCGTTGAGTCGCTGCAGGGCGCCCACCGACATGCGGAAGCGGCGGGCGATGGAGGAGAGCGTGTCGCCGCGGCGAACGCGGTAGAGCGAATTGGGGGCGGACTTGGGCGGGTTGATGCGCTCCAGGCCCTGCAGGAGGGTTGCGTCGGCGCCGGCCGGGATGCGCAGGGCGTAGCTCTCCTGCCCCGGCGGGGTGAAGTCGCGCAGCAGCTCCGGGTTCAGCTCTTTCAGCTGGGCGAGGGAGATGCCCAGCTTCTCGGCGGCCTGCGGGAGGGAGACCGGCGTGGGCACGGAGACGGACTGGGCGCCTGCGAACAGCGGATCGGCCACGCCCGGCTCGAAGCCGTACTCCACCGGCGACTTGGCGATCAGCAGGCTGGCCAGGAAGGCCGGAACGTAGTTGCGGGTCTCGCGGCGCATGATGCGCGTCTGGTTGATCTCGAAGAAGTCCTTCGTCTGCTTGTGGTTGATCGCCCGCACCACGCGGCGCGGGCCGCCGTTGTAGCAGGCCAGCGCGATGTACCAATCGCCGTAGTCCTCGTACAGCCGCTTCAGGAAGCGGGCGGCGGCCTCGGCGCTCTTGAAGGGATCGAGCCGCTCGTCGACGATCCAGTCCACCCGCAGGCCGTACAGGCGGGCGGTGGAGGCCATGAACTGCCACATGCCGCGGGCGCGGGCGCGCGAAAGGGCGTTGACCCGGAAGCCGCTCTCGATGATCGGCAGGTAGATGATGTCCTCGGGGATCTCGTGGCGGCGGAAGATCTCGCGGAAGCGGTCGATGTACTCGACCGAGCGGTGTAGGGCCTTCTGGATGCCGTCGTGGCGAATGGTCTGGAAGGCCTTGAGAAAGGCCGCCACCTGGGAGTTGACCACCATGGGCAGGGAAAAGGTGATGGCCGGCCTGGCGATGATGCGGTCCTGCAGCTCGCGGACGTCCTGCTCCGAGGCGGAGAAGAGGGGGGTGGCGACCACCTCGTCGAGAAAGGCGTTGCGCTCCTGGCCGTCGGCGTCGCTGCGGTCGCGGATGAAGTTCAGCTCGATGGCCGCGATGCGTTCGATGAAGGGCTCGACGAGCTCGCGGTTGCCGGGGGACTCGATGTCCAGCAGCAGGTCGACCGCCTGGTCGAAATAGTAGCGCGCCGACTCCATGTCGCCCTTCTCCAGGGCTTTCTTCCCCGTCTGGAAGTAGGTCTCGGCGCGCTGCTGCGGTCCGGCGGCGGGCGCGGTCTGCGGGCGGCGGGCCGGGGCGCAGGCGGCGGTCGCCAGCAGCGCCAGCAGGGGCAGGAGGAGGTGCCGTTCAGCGTTTGACATCCAGAATGAGGGTGATCTTCTTGGTTTCCGGCTTCAGGTCGATGCGCATCTCCCGGATGAGGCCGGCGGAGCCGTCGCGCAGCTGCAGGTCGAGGTGATCGCCGCTGACCGTCACCCGTTCGATGCGGGTCAGGCGGCTGGCGTCCTCGAAGCGGTTGAGGAAGTCGTCCTTGATCTCCGGCGCCGGCTTCCGCTCCGGCCGGCCCGCCGGCCTCGGTTCGGGCGGCGGCGCCTCCCGGGCGGGGGCGGAGGGCGCCGTCGCCGGGGGCGGCGCGGGGGGGGCGGGCCGGGGCTCCTCCTGCAGCGGCGCCTGGTGCAGGCTGGCTTCCTCGATCTTTTCGACCGTGATCTTGCGCGTCGGCAGCTGCTCGCGCCTGACCGGGGCGTGGCCGGAGTCGGTGTCGAAGCGGACCGGCTCGGCCGGAGGCGCCTTCTCGCCCTGCTCCAGGGCGTCGTGGATCTTCACCAGCGTCTGCTGGGAGATCTCGCGCAGGGTCTCCAGCACGCCCCGGCCCGACTTGGCCACGGCCTCGAAGTAGGGGCGCTGGCGGCCGTTGAGCAGCTCGTTGAGCTTCTCCAGCGGCGAAATGGTCTTCAAATCGCGCTTGTTGTACTGCAGCACCAGGGGCATGTCATCCAGCTTCTTCTTGTACTGGGCCAGGTTCTCCTGCAGGTTCTCGAAGCTCTCCAGGTTGGTCTGCTCCATCAGTTCCTGGGAATCGGCCACGAAGACGATGCCGTCGGCTCCCTTCAGCACCAGCTTGCGGGTGGAGTCGTAAAACACCTGCCCGGGCACGGTGTAGAGCTGGAAGCGGGTCTGGTAGCCTTTGATCAACCCGACGTTGATCGGCAACAGGTCGAAGAACAGGGTGCGCTCGATCTCGGTTTCCATGCTGATCAGCTCGCCGCGCGACCGCGGGTTGGTCACCGAGAAGATGTACTGCAGGTTGGTCGTCTTGCCGCTCAGGCCGGGGCCATAATAGACAATTTTTGCCGTTACCTGCTTGGAGGCGTGGTTGATCAGCATGGGTTGTTCCCGGAAATTTTCGCACGAACCCCGCCGAAAGTCAATTTGGGAACCGGCGTAGGCGGGGCATCGCCCGCGGGGTTCGGGCAGGGCATGCCCGGGAGCGGCGGCCCGTCCGCCGCTCCCGCAGACCCGGTGCTCCCACTTCTAGAAGTCGAACCCGATCCAGAAATTGACCCCGGTGGAGCGGCTGGTCTTGAAGTCGGTGGCCCGCACCCACTCCACGTGGAACGGCCAGCCGAAGAGGAAGAACTGGAGGCCGAAGCCGTACGACGCGCGGGCGTCCTGCAGCTGCAGGCCGTTGCCCGGGGAGAAGACCCGGAAGGCCTGGTCCTTGAACCAGTAGCCGCCGAGATCGAAGAAGAAGGTTCCGCGCAGGGGGCCGACGATGCCGATGGGGGTCAGCGCCGCGGTGACCAGGGGAACGCGCAGTTCGGCGTTGAACAGGAAGCCGCGGTTGCCGACGAGCTCGCGCCAGCCGGCGGAGCGGATGGTGTTGTCGCCCCCGCTCCAGGTAACGAGCGGGTTCGCGCCCCCCGACCAGAAGCCGGAGCCGCGGAAGGCCAGCAGCATGTCGCTGTTGATGCGCAGGTACTTGCGCACGTCCCCCTGCAGGGTCCAGGAGGACTGCGAGTCGCCGAGCAGCTTGACGTGCTTCGAGGCGCTGATGCGGAAGGTGTGGCCCATGTTGGGTCCGTAGTTGGCGAAGCGCGTGGTCTCGCCCACCACCGCGAACTCCAGCGGCGTGCCCCAGCCGTTGAAGAACTGGCCCCACACCGGCGCGTCGTCGGGGAACTCGTAGTAGTTCTGGCGCTGGCGGTAGAGGGCCAGGCTGAACTCGATGCGGTAGGAGCGGCTGAGCGGCAGGATGAGGCCGGCCTCGCCGCCCTGCTGCTTGAGCACGGAGTAGTTCAGGTCGTAGTAGGGGTCGAAGTAGCCGCTGGCGTCCGAGTACAGGTGGGTGAACCACTGCAGCCTCCGCTTCTGGTTGATGTAGTAGAGGTGGAAGGAGCGGTAGTAGTACTCGGAGGCGAGCAGCAGGTAGAAGTTGTGGTCGCCCATCAGGTCGGTGGCGTTGAGGTAGGTGTTGCCGAAGAGGTTGCCGCTGGAGGAGACCGACACGGCCACCGGCGGCAGGGAGGCGAGCAGCAGCTTCTTGAACGGCTTGTACCTGAACTCGGGGTACGCCGGCGCGGGCGCACCCGCTGCCGCCGCCGGCCGGGCGGCCTGCCAGGCGGCCGGTTCGCTGAAGCTGGCCTGGCGGCGTTCCAGGAATTGGGCGGTCGACTTCCGGAACAGCTGGAAGCTGCCCTTGTGGAACGCGGAGATCACCAGCTGTCCCTCCTCCCCCGGGACTTCGACGGGGAAGAAGTTGCCGGTGCGAACGTCGCTGTAGCGGAAGAGCTGGCGGCTGTCCAGGTCGATGGCCATGACGTTGAACGGGCCCCGCTCGTCGGAGCTGTAGTAGACGCGGCGGTTGTCGAGCGAGAAGGACGGTGCGCACTCGTTGGAGTCGCCGTCGGTGAGCTGCAGCGCCTGCTCCGGGCTCTGCAGCGGCGCCAGGAACAGCTTGTCGCGGCCGCCGAGGCGCGCGGCGTAGGCGATCTGCTGGCCGTCGGCGGACAGGTCGATGGTCTTGAAGTAGGTGAGGCCGGAGGTCAGGCGGTCCACCGCGCCGCTCTGCAGGTCGCAGCGGTAGAGGTAGGCGTGGATGCCCTCCACGCCGGTGAAGTAGACGTGGCTGGTCCGGGGGTGGAACACCGGCGAGGTGGCTTTCTGGATGGCGCCGACGTCCACCTGCTGCAGAATGGCCCCGCCCAGCCCGTCGATGACCACCAGCTTCGTCTTCAGCTCCTTGCGGGCGAAGAAGGCGATGCGCTTCCCCTGGCGGTCCCAGGTGATGGTGCGTCCGTCCGCGGGCACGAAGCGGTAGTCGATACCGTCGTACTGCGAGGTGAAGCCGGGGGTGATGTTGCGCACCACCTTGCCATCCTTCATGGAGATGAGCACGATGTCCAGCTTCATGTTGCGGTAGTTGACGGTCAGCACCGCCAGCAGCTCGCCCGACGGCGACAGCTGGTGGCTGAAGGAGTAGGCGTAGGGGAAGTCGGGGCCGATGGCGAAGCTGTACTCCTCGGGGTTCTCGCGCAGGAGCAGGTCGCGGAAGCGCCCGCGCACGAACTTCTTGAAGTCGTAGTTGAAGGCCTTGGCCGAGTAGTTGAACACCTCCAGGAACGATTTGCGCCTGGCCAGCAGCGACGAGTGCTTCTGCGCGCGGAAGAGGTTCTGGATGCCCAGCCGGCCGAAGCGCGAGTAGATGAACTCGAGCATCAGGTGGCCGAAATCGTAGGGCGTGCGGTTGGTCATGTACTCGCCGCGGATGTCGCCGTCGTCCTGGGCCTCGGGGATGCGGTCGTTCAGCACGGCGTCGGCCATGGTCATGAGGCTGAAGGGGTCCCAGTGGTCGGTCATGAACTCGGCGAACCCCTCCATGAGCCACAGCGGCGGCGAGCGGAAGTCGGCCAGGCTGGAGGTGAGGTTCTTGTAGAGGATGGCGTGCTGGAAGGAGTGGCTCAGCTCGTGGGTGACCAGCCGCTCCAGGTCGTCGGCCGGGCGGTTGCCGTATATCACCACCCGGTGGCCGATCGGCTCGGTGAAGCCCTCGAAGGCGCCCGGAGGGATCAGGCCGGGATAGAGGTTGGTCTGCTCCAGGTCGGTCTGCTTGCTGTAGTAGATGATGGGCGTCCGTTCCTCGATCTGCTGGTTGAGGAAGGTCGAGATCTTGGCGTAGGCCTTTTCCGCGGCGGCGGCGATCTCGGTCGCCATCTGCGGGGTGCCCTCGTAGTGGTAGATGCGGAAGTGGGGCGTTTCGATGTACTTCCAGTCGAAGCGGGTGTACACCACCTTGTTTTTGCCGTAGTAGAAACCGTATTGGGCCGCCAGCGGCATCGCCAGCGCCGCCAGCAGCCAGACCGTCAGCAGTCGTTTCATGGCGTCCCCCTTCAGCGGTAGAGGATGGTCCGCTGCTGCTGCCGTTCGCGCCGCTGGACGGCGGCGCTGAACCGGGTCAGCGAGCGGTCGAGCAGGGCGGTGAACTGGAAGTCGTCGCCGGACTCCTGGTCCATCTTCTCCTTGCTCTGGCTCTTCAGCAGCGTCCGCTGCGTGTCGGCGTCGATCAGCTGCACCTGCAGGTCCATCTGCCAGAAGCGCTTGGCGATGAAGTCGCTGCGCTTGCGGCCGGAGGCGTCGCGCACCTGGCCGATGGTGGAGACCGACTTGACGTCGAGGTTCAACTTGCCCACCAGGAAGAGCGCGCGCGGGTGCCGGCGGTAGACGCCGGCGAAGAAGCGGTTGTTGTCGTAGAGCAGGCCGTCGGCGGCGCGGAACCGCTGCAGCACCTGGCGCACCGGCTCCCAGTACGGCACCTCGAGCGGCTCGATGGGCTTGCCCAGGGCGGCCGCCAGGTCGCGGGTGACGTAGCCGCGCAGCACCGGCGCGATGGCCGGCTCGTCGATGCCGCTCAGGGTGGTCAGGAAGTCGACGTAGAGGATCTTCGGGTACTGGTCGAGGCGGGTTACGTCCTGCTCCGGCAGGCGGACCGGCACCTTCTCGAAGGCCGTCGAGCAGGCGCCGCTGGCCAGCGCCGCCAGCAGCAGAAGCGGCCGGATGCGGGCGTTCATGTTTTCCCCCGTGATTTCTTGAACTGCTCGTAGTTGTCCTTGATCAGGCCGTCGTCCGGGCGAAGCGTCAGCGCCTTCCGGTAGGCGGCGTCGGCCTCTTCCCAGCGCCCCAGGTTCTCCAGGGCGATGGCCAGGTTGTTGTGCACGGCGGCCGTGTCCTGGCCCTCGGCCAGGGCCCGCTGGTAGCGGAAGGCGGCCTCCCTCCACAGGCCCTCGCGCGCCATGCGGTTGGCGAAATCGAAGTCGCTGACCGGGCGCCGCCCGGCGCAGGCGGGCGACACCAGCAGCGCCGCAAGTGAAAGCCATTTCAGCCATTGCATTTTCACGTTGGCCTCCGTCGTATTTGACTATACTGTAATGTCGTTCTTTTTACAAAACGGCTACTGGCGCGACGCCGCCAGGGACAGCACGATGCGCACTTTTTTCCTGCCGGGAAGCGCATCGCGTTCCGGGGCGCCGGGGGGCGGGCCCATCCCTACGCCCATGCCGCCGTGCCGGGCGCCGGCCATCTCGCCGCCGGGCATGTCCCCGTCGCCGCCCAGGCCGCCGTCGTACATCCGCGGCCGACTCGGCTCGCCTTTCTCGCCGTGTTTCGGAGCCCAGTGGATGCCCACGGTCACCGTCTCGCCGGCTTTCAGGGCGAGCCCCGTCCGGCCGCCCCCGGCGTCGGCGCGCAGGGGGATTCGCCAGCGGTAGGTGCAGGCCCCCCAGGAGTCGTCGCGTTGCACCCGCGGCCCGCGCGAACCGTCGGTGGGCAGCGCCGTCCATTCGCCGGAGCCCACCCGCAGCTTCAGCTGCTCACCCGCCTCCATGCCCGGCCCATTGGCCGGGGCGGCCCCCGGGCGGTCGGGGGTGCGCCCCCCGGGGGCGGTCCCAGGTGGCGATCCGGGAGCCCCCTGCGGCGGAGACCCGGAAGCCGCGTCCGGCGGCGGTCCGCCGGCCCCCGGCTGCATTCCCGGCCGGTTGGGGACCGTGCCGCTGTAGTCCAGCTCCAGCGTGCGCGCCTTGTCCCCGCCCGGCTCCAGGCGCAGGGTCAGCCTGGCCGAGAGGGGGCGGCGGGCGTCGAGGGTCCAGTCGGGGGAGAAGAGGATGTAGAGGTCGTCGGCGTCATTGCAGAAGCCGACGATCAGGGCGTCGCCGATCTTGGTCACCGGCAGCTTGCGCTCCCAGTCCAGGATGCGCCCGTCTGCAGACGCCGGCTCCTCCGCCCAGCGGGAGGCCAGCTGGACGGATCCGGCGAAGAGGGCGGCGGCCAGGCCGGCGCCCAGCAGCAGTCCGATCCGGACCGGACGGTTGCGCACGGGGTGGCTCATGGAGACCTCCTGTTCGGGGGGCGGGCAGACCTCTCGCCTCGTCCGCGGAGCGCGCCCCTACTGAAGACGCGCCCGGGGAGGGCGAAGTTGCAGGAAGGGGGCGGGGCCGGCGCCGCGGACTACTCCTGGTCGATCACGCAGTCGCTCAGGAACTCGGGCGACAGGGTCAGGTCGAAGACCGGCAGCAGCTTCTTGTTGACGTGCTTCTCGATCTTCTCGCCGGCCTTGATCACCGCCATGACGGCGCCCGCGGCGGTGTCCCCGGCGCGGTTGCTCACCAGCGGGATCTTCTTCAGGCCGATCTTCTGGGCGATGAACTTGACCGAGTCGGCGTTCAGCACGGCCTCGTCGGTCAGCACCAGCACAGCCACGGAACCCAGCGAGAGGATGCTCTGCACCTGCTTGGCGATGTCCGCCTTGGTGGTCACCGGGTAGACCATGTACTTCTTCTTGGTGATCACCACCGCCGACCGGGCCTCGCTCTCCGCCTGCTCCTTGCTGTTCTGGCTCACGACCACGGCGATGGTCTCCACCGCCGGCATGGCGTTCTTCATGACGAACCCGATCTGGCCGACGGACTGCGGCGAGGCAGACACTCCCACGAAGAGAAACGTCACCAGGGAAACCAGCGCTATCGTGAATTTCATCCCCGACTCCTGTAATGGATTGGCGGACCGCATTTTCTTCCGGGTCATCCGGCATATTATGTAACAAAACCGCCTCCGGTTCAACTCCGTCCTTGACAAACCCCCTCCCCGGGGGTATAATGCCTCCCGGTGCCGCGGGGTGGAGCAGCCAGGTAGCTCATTGGGCTCATAACCCAAAGGTCGGTGGTTCAAATCCACCCCCCGCTACCACCTTCCCTTCAACGAATCCCGTCAAATC
>CAYZNT010000037.1:0-29513 GCA_964479735.1 uncultured Clostridia bacterium | reverse complement strand
GCCTACATCTGCCAGGAGTAGCTGACTTTCATGAATACCGTCCGGTCGGAGCGGGTGAGGCGGAAGTCCTGGCTGCCGCGGGCGTTGTCGCTGTAGCCCAGAAAGAAGACGGTGCGCGGGTTCAGTCGGTAGGAGAAGAGCAGCTGGCTGAACAGGCGCCGGAACTCCGGATCAATGGGGAAGGTGTAGTTGGCCGGGTTGTAGCGATAGTCGACGTACTGGACGATGGCCCGGAAGAAGGTCCGCAGGTTCAAGTGGAAGATCGCCTGCCCCTGGGTGATGTTGGCCGTGTACAGCTTCCGGCCGTCCACCTCCATGCGTACGTAGTTGTGCTCGAGGCGGAAAGCCAGGCGCTTGCCGAGATTGAGCGTGGCCGCCGGGTTGGCCTGGAATTGCCGGCCCGGGCGGACGTTTTCGTAGTCCACGCGGTCGCCCAGGTTGCCGTAGAAGGCCAGCTGCAGGGCGGCGATGGGCTGCATCTGGAGAAATGCCTCCGCGGCCCACTGGGGGAAGGCCTGCCCCTGGTAGCCCTCGCGGATGCGGTACGCGTAGAGCATGAAATGGGACTGCATGGCTCCGCTGAAGGTGAGGTTCAGACTGTTCATGCGAAAAAGAAAGCCGCCCTGCTGGTCTGCGGAACTCTGGTAGCTGGTCCCCAGCTGGATCTGCGACCACCAGCCGCGGTTGCGGATCCAGCTGTAGCTGATGCCTCCCCTCAGCTGCCGGTAGTCGACCTTGGGCATGAACCCCAGGTCGGCCCGGAAGCGGTCGCCGACGTCGTCGTATCCCGCATAGAAATTGAGGTTCCGCGCCTGGTGCTCGTATCGCAGCCGGAACGCCCGGTCGTTCACCGTGCCCAGAGGCTGGGCGAAGCCGGTGGCGACTTCGTCGGGATAGCGGGTGGAGGAGCCCAGGAATTGGAAGGAGATCTTGTCGCGGTTGGAGATGCGCGCCTCGCCGTCGCCGCCAAGGACCCGGTTGAAGTAGTCCCCGCCGCTGCGGTTGGTGAAAAGGGCGCCGAGCGTGTACTGGGTCCCCAGGTCGCGCTTGTAGCGCACGACCAGGGCCGACGACAGCCGGTCCAGGGAGGTGGAGGCGGACCCCTGGCTCCCCGGGAAAATGAGGTTGGTCAGACCGTCCTGGACGAAGTAGGCACCGACGGTATGGCCCCCCTCTTTCCCCGAGAGTTTCAGCCCCCAGCGGGGGTCGCCCAGGGCGCGGGTGTAGACCGCGTTGAAGAGGGAGCTGAAGAAGTCGGCCCCCTCGGTGAAGAAGGGCCGCTTCTCCTGGTAGTACAGGGCGAACGTATAGTTGATGTCCAGCTGCCAGGAATCGGCTTCCACCTGGGAGAAGTCGGGGTTGACCGTGCCGTTGAAGGTGAGGTTGGGGGTGACCCCCCACTTCACGGTCAGGCCGGGGTCCAGCTTGCGGGTGACGTTGGCCAGGCGGCCGTCGGGCATATCCCGGCGGGCATCGGTCTTGATGCCGGTCAGGGTGGGGACGGCCTCGATCCGCTTGCCGGGGCGGATGCCGGCGAACCCCCTGATCTTCATGAACTGGCACTGGTAACAGTTGTTGTTACGTCCGATCGGGACCAGGCCCAGGCGGTGGCGCTGCGAGCGCGGGTACCAGCGCGAAATGTCCAGGCCCCACACTTGGGGCCCTTCGGTTCGCTGGAATTGCAGGGAGGAGAAGGGGATGGCCACCTCGATGGTGTAGCCCTGCTCATGGATGCGGCCGGCCGACTCCCAGATGGCGTCCCAGGAAAGGTCGCCACCGACGGTTTCCAGGCCGTCCCGCTGCACCCCGAGCGGATTGCAGCCGAAAAAGTAGTTGCGCCGCTCGTCGTTGAAGGTGTCCAGGTTGATGTTGATCAGGTCGTCGGCGTCGAACTGGTCCCGCTCCGCGTAGCGGGAACGGATTTCGCCGGGTTCGGGGTCGAAGCACTCCAGCCCAAAGTAGATGTTGTCCCCGTCGTAGAAGACGCGCACCGAGGTTCTCACCAACGCGGGGATGTTCTCGCCCGGCGTGGTCTCGAACGGCAGGTCCAGCACCAGTGCCTGGAGCCAGGTTCGCTCGTCGAGCTTCCCGTCGATGGCGATCCTGCCCTCCAGGCGGGGCACGGCCCGGGGCTCGGGCGGAGCGGAGGACTCCTGCGCCTGTAGCAAACCCGGAGCCCGTAGACAGAATACAAGGACAAAGAGGCCGATTGCCCTTTTTGCGTGAATCATGCCGATGCCTCCTGTTTTCCCGCGGTTCTCCTGCCGGGGGGGCGGCCGGTTCGCGTCAGGCTGAGCCCGCTTTCAGGTTATACGTGCCGGGAAGGCCTTTCATTCGATTTTAAATTTCTTCGCGGACCAGCGGGAACGGATTGAAACGGGGAAGTCCGGCGGAGTACAATTCGCCGGGGAGGCGGCCCGGGCCGGGGGGCAGCCGGAACTGGGGTGCGACGGAGTCATCGGCCGGGACTGAACAGCCTTTCCGGGAGGCCAACCATGAAGTCGTGGACGAACAGGTACGAAAACGTGGCGTATGCCCTGTTGCGCATGGTGTCCGGGGCCATGTTCGCCTTCCACGGGGCCCAGAAGATATTCGGGCTCCTTCGCGAGGGCCCGACTCCGCCCCTGGGCTCCCAGCTCTGGATCGGGGGGCTGATCGAACTCGCCGGCGGCATCCTGATCCTGGTCGGGTACCGGACGCGCTGGGCGGCTTTCATCGCCAGCGGCCAGATGGCGGTGGCCTATTTCCAGTTCCACTGGAAATTCCAGCTGGGGGCGGCCTTCTTCCCCGCCGTCAACCAGGGCGAGCTCGCCGTGCTCTACTGTTTCCTCTTCCTGTTCCTCTCCGCCCGGGGAGACGGGATCTGGTCGTTGGGGGGACGCTGAAGAGGCCCCTTCGGCCTCTCACTCCCCGTCCCCCTGCTCCACCTGGAGCGGGATGGGGAGCGGGGTGCGGGTTCCCCCGGGGCGGCCGAACTCGCCGCCCTGGACGCGGGAGATGCGCCGGCGGAAGGTGTCGACCTCCCAGAAGAAATCGCCCCACAGGAGGTGGCGGAACTGGAAGATGTGCGCCGCCGGCCGGGCCAGCTTCCAGAGGGCGGGGTGGGCGATGGAGCGGTCGTAGAGCAGGATGTTGAACCGGTTCTCCACCACGTCGAAGCGGAGCTGGAGCTTGCTCAACCTCAGCCGGATGACGGACGGGGGGGCGGTCATCGAGCCGCCCCGGGACCGGACCTCGACGGGAAGCTCCCGGCCCTTGCCGCCCGACTTGCAGTAGCTCCCGTCGGCCATCTCCAGCAGGCTGAGGGTCAGGCTGTCCACCTCCCAGTGGGCGTCCGGCCAGCCCACGAACTTGAAGTGGTAGAGGTATGGCTTCATGCGGCAGCGCTTCCACTCCTGGCCGTCCGAAAGGATCGTGCCCTGGCCCTCCATCCGGAAGGAGTAGGTGGCGGGGTCGAAGACGATCTCGGTGCCGGCCAGGTCGGCCTCGAACGATCGCGCGGTCGGCACGGCCAGGATGATGAAGCTGGCCTCGACGTTGTTGGCTTCGTCGCCCTCCTCGATGCGGTTGCCGGGGTCCACGAGCGCGGCCAGGTAGTACTTCCCCGGCTCGGCCTCCAGCGGGATCCGCAGCGGTTCGGAAAACGGCACCTCCACGGAGGCGCCCGCGCCGAGGGCCGGGATGGCGAGCCGTCCGCCCGGGAGCGGGGCGTCCTCGACGAACCCGTCTTCCGCCGCGGCCTCGGCCAGCTTCACCTCCGCGTCGTGCGACAGGACGACCAGGACGTCGACGTCCCGCACCGAGGCCCCGCCGCGGTTCTCGACTTTCAGCACGAGACCGGACTGCAGGGCCTGGCCCGGCTGCACCGACATGGGGTGGGCGAAGGTGATCGCCAGGTCGGGGAACTCCTGGAAAGTCAGCTCCAGGCGCTTGAGGACGCCGCCGGCCGGGTCGGCGATGAGCAGCTGGAACCCCGAGTGCACCGTCTTCAGCTGGAGACGGGCGGCGATGGTCTGGAAATCGCCCGCCCCCAGGCGGACCAGCAGGCGCTGGCCGTCGACCGCCTTGCCCGCCCATTTGACCTTTCCCTTCTTCAGCGCGCCCAGCTCCGCCACCACCCGGCCGCCCGCGTCGCAAAGCCTCACGGCGGCGGTGGCCTGCTGCAACTCGGGGTCGGCGAGGACGGCCTGCAGATGGTTCAGGCTCAGGTAGACGCCGGTCGGCGATTCCGGCAGGTCGCCGGCGATTTCCACTTTCAGCAGGGTGGGCGCCTGGGCGATGCAGGGCCCGGACCCGAAGGCCAGGATCAAGGCGACGATGGCCCGCTTTGCGTTCATGTTCACCCCCGGCGGTTTCCGGCCGCGGCCATTATAGCGGGCGGCTGAAAAAATGCAACGCCGGGTCGGTCCGGCCGGGGGCGCGAGGTGCGCCGCCTCCGTCAGGCCAGGTCGCCGGCGTAGGGAAACAGGGCCGGCCCCCCCCCGGTGTGCCAGAAGACGACCGGGCCCCGCCCCAGCTCGCCGAGTCGGGCGAGCTCGACCAGGGCGCCGAAGGCCCGCCCGGTATAGACGGGATCGAGCAGAATGCCCTCCTGGGCGGCCATGAGGCGGATGGCGTTCCGCTCCGGATCGCCCACGACGCCGTAGCCGTCCCCGGTGAACTGGCGGGCCAGGTCCACCTCGCTCGGGATGACGGTTCGGGAGGCTTTCAGGAGCGCGGCGGCCTCCGCGGCGATCTCCAGGATGCGATCGGCGAAGGGGCCCTCACCGGCCTCGCCCTTGTCGATCTCGATGCCCAGCAACCGGGCGTGCAGCCCGGCCTGAACCGCACCCAGCAGCAGGCCGCCGTGGGTACCGCCCGAGCTGGAGGCGAAGACGATCGCCGAGGGCGCTTCGCCCGTTTCGTCGAGCTGGGCCTTGAGCTCCAGGGCCGCCTTCACGAAACCGAGGGCGCCCAGGCCGCTGGAGCCACCGTAGGGGATGACGCAGGGGGTGTGTCCCCGGCGCCGCAGCTCCTCGGCGATGAGGGGGATCGACTCGCCCTTGCGCAGCGGGCCGCAGTAGTGGGGGATGGCGCCGAGCAGCCGGTCGAGGAGCAGGTTGCCGCCGGCCCGCGCCGGCTCCTCTCCGGCCAGCGCCAGGTGGCAGGCCAGCCCGCACGCGGCCGCGGCCGCCGCCGTTTGCCGGCAATGGTTCGACTGCTGCGCCCCGCCGGTGACCAGCGTGTCGCATCCCCGGGCCAGGGCGTCGGCCACCAGGAACTCGAGCTTGCGCGTCTTGTTGCCTCCGAAGGCGAGGCCGGTCTGGTCGTCGCGCTTGATCAGAACCCGGATCCCCAGGCGCTCCGAGATCCGCGGCAGCGGCGCGAGCGGGGTCGGCGCGAAGCCCAGGCGCACGAAGGGAAACTCGTGGTTGATCAGCCGGATGCGATCCATCCTTCATTCTCCCGCCATCCCGTCATCTCCTGCCTTCTACCATGGCGTGGACCTGCAGGCAAGGACTCAGCGACCGTCATCGCCATCCCCTGACGCGGCGGGGTCTGCCGCGAAGGAGACGGGCACGGCGAGATCCGAGTCGCGCCAGGTCTCCACCCCCTCTCGTCCGCCGTCGTCGAGCCGGTCGGGACCCAGGCTGTAGAGGAGTCGCCGGGTCGCGGCGTATCGGTAGGGGCCTCCGCCGAACGGGTCGCGCTCGGGGGCGGAGGCCAGCAGCCTGAGCAGCATGGCCGCCGGAACCCTGGACGCGGGGGTGGAGGCGCGCGCCCGGGCCAGCAGGCAGACAAGCTCGTAGCGGGCCCGCAGCTCGTGGCTCTGGAGCACGTAATGCTGCAGCACCGGGAAGTTGTACGGCATGGCGGAGCGCACCATCATCCGCCCGACCGGGTTGCGCAGCCACCAGAGCGGGCCGGTGGCGACCGGTGGCGAACGGCGCCCCAGCAGCGGCGATTTCCCCCAGCGCCAGGGCGGGGTCTCTTCCAGCCGCCCGACCTCCTGCCACAGCGCCCGCATGGCGGCCGTGGTCTCGTTGGCCTTGACCAAGAAGGAGGCCATGGCGTGCACGGCCTGGTAGACTCGCAGCTGCGAGATGGCCACGAAGCGCTCCACCACGAAGAAGGCGGCCGGGTCGCGGAAGTAGTCCTTGAGAAGCATGGGGTCGACGATCTGGTCGCGCTTCAGGCGGTCCACGGCGGCCGCGAAGCGCAGCCCGCTGAAGGCGCGCACCGCCGCCGTCCCAAAGTCCGCCGCCGGCCGGGGCGGCAGTCCCTCCAGCACGAGTTGCACGGCGGCGGGCGGACAGGACGCGCGGTTGAGCAGCGAGGCCAGCGTGCGCAACGACAGCTCGACCATGGCCTTGCCGAGCGCGTTGACTCCCAGGGTGCGCGCGCCCGAGATCATCCGGAAGCCGGTGGCGGCGGCCTGCAGCAGCCCGCGGGCGGCCTCCTCCCACCGGCCGTCCACCGCCTGCAGGGCGCACGACGCGGCGAAGAGGCGGGCGGCGTGGGTGGCCAGCAGCAGGGAACGCGCCGGGAACTCGCCGCCCAGCGGGGTGAAGTCGTCCAGCCTGGCGGCGGCCAATATTCCCCGGTAGCGCTCCTGCAGCTCTGCGAAGTGCTCCAGCCGCGACTCGAGCTCGAGGCGGCGGGCGGCGAAATGGCCGCTGACATCCGTGGCGGGGTCGGGCGGGAAGGCGAGGGTGGTGCCCTGCCAGTGCAGGCGGGAGCCGGCGTTCAGCCGCTTGTTCCAGTCGTGGAAGAGCGCTCGCGCCTGGCGGCTTCCGGGCTCGGCGGAAACCAGCTCCGCCACCTGCGCCCGGAACCCCCCGGCCTGCAAGTCGGTCCCGGGCGGCTCGGCGAATCCCCACAGCAGGAAGAAGCCGTTCTCCGCCCCGAGGTTGGCCGGAGGCGGGCCTTCTGCTGCCGGCGCAGCGGGCGGGGAGTCGGTGAGGTTCAGCACCACGATGAGCAGCAGCAAGCCCGCCAGCCCGGTCAGCGCCCAGGCGAGCGGGCGCCGGTTCCGGGGGCGGAGCGGGGGGGGCGACCCGGTCTCCCCGGTTCCCTTCATCCCGCCTCGTCGCGGGCGCACCGGCGCTCCTCCAGCGCGTGGACCAGGTCGACCACGAAGGCGTTGACCGGGGTGGGAACTCCATGGGAGGCCCCCAGGCGCACGATGGCGCCGTTGATGAAATCGATTTCGGTCGGCCGGCCGCGGCGAACGTCCTGGAGCATGGAGCTGATGTTGTCGGAGGCGACGAAGCGGTTCACGAAGGCGGCGTCCACCGCGACCGGGGTTCCCTCGGCCGCGGCCACGGCGCGCCCTTCGGACAGGATGGGAGACTTGAGCCGGTCGAAGCGCGTCTCGGCCACGAGCCGGTTGTGGCCCTGAAGCAGGACGGAGAGCGGGTTGATCACCGCGTTGATGAGGAGCTTGGTCCACATGTCGCGGCGGATGTCCCGGCTCCTCTCCACCCGGAGCGGCAGCCCCTGGAGAAGCGCGAAGAAGGGGGAATCGGCCAGCCCCGGGTCGCAGCGGATGTTGCCCCCGAAGCAGCGCGCCTCCCCGGGTGCGAGCAGGGTGGCGCCCAACCCCACGATGCCCACGAACACCCGGTCGCCGCGCACGGCCGACGCCGCCAGCGCCTCCAGCGCCAGCTCCCGGATTCCCCAGCCGTTCTGCAGCAGCAGCAGGGAGGTGGTGGGGCGCAGTTGCGGGGCGATCGGGCGCAGGGCGGCCTGCAGGTCTCCGGCCTTGACCGTGACCACCAGCAGCGCGTGGTCCAGGGGTACGTCGATCTTCTCGCTCGCCTCCAGGCGCACCGGGCCGGGGAACATCCCGTGCACGGTCAGCCCCCTCCTCTGGACGGCCTCGACCTGGGCGCGGCGCCCGACCAGCCGCACCTCGCTCTCCCCCTTGGCGGCCAGCGCCGCGGCCACCACCGAGCCGACGGCCCCGGCGCCCAGCACCACGATGCGTCTCTTGCCGGCCTTTTCCATGCCTGCTTTATAGCAGAATCCGGGGGTTGCGGGCAATGTGGGGGAGGCGCATCCGGGGGCGAGCGGGAAACCGCGGCGCGGCGATGAAGCGGCAGCCGATTTCTCGGCGTTTTCTCCTCCCTGGCCGTATCATTTCCCTGGAGGTTTGGAATGAACATCGCATTCGAGCCCCTGGCCGGGGAGCACGGCCGTGACCTGATGGCGATCTTCAACCACTACATCGAGAACGGTTTCGCCGCCTACCCGGAGCAGGCGCTTCCGGTCGAGTTCTTCGGGCGCTTCCTGGAGATGACCCGCGGCTATCCCGCCTACGCCGTGCGCGCCCAGGACACGGGGGTTCTGGTCGGATTCTGCTTCCTGCGGCCCTACCACCCCTTCCCGACCTTTCGCGCGACGGCGGAGATCACCTACTTCATCGCCCCGGAGGCGACCGGGAAGGGAATCGGAGCCGCCGCCCTGGAGTTGCTGGAGAATGAGGCGAGGAAGAGGGGCATCCGCGTCATCCTGGCCGACATCTCCTCTCGCAACCCGGGGAGCATCGCCTTCCACGCCCGGCACGGGTTCACCGAGTGCGGCCGCTTCCGGAGCATCGGCCGCAAGCGCGGTTGCGACTTCGACGTGGTGTGGATGCAGAAGGAGATAGGTTGAGAAGAAACCCCGCCTCGGGGTTCGGGCTGGATACTGATTCGAGGCAATGCGGGTTGCAGCTGGGGCCGGAAGCGCAAGGCAGGGGAATTCCCGTGGGCCCGCTTGATATCCGGCGAGCCCGGGTGTATCATCGGTTCACATGGTCCTTGTTCGTTGATTTCTCCTTTGTCCGCGTCGCCCGATCGAGCACGGGCGCACGTGCTTCCATCCCCAACCATCCGCGAAGGAGCGATCGATATGAACGAACAGGACATGCGGAAACAGATCTACCGGATATTCCACCCCTCCCTGCCGCGGCTCGGCCCCGGCGACGACGGGTCCACCGCCCGGGCCCTGGAGATGATCCCCGCGGAGGTGAAGCGCCCGGGGAAGCGCGTTCTCGACCTGGGCTGCGGAAACGGCGCCCAGACCCTTTGCCTGGCGCGCCTCCTCTCCGGCCGGATCACGGCCGTGGACAACCACCCGCCCTTCCTCGAGGCCCTGGCCGCCAGGGCGCGGGCGGCGGGCCATGCCGACCGCATCCAGACCCTCTGTGCGGACATGGCCTCGATCACGCCCGAACAGGGCCCGTTCGACCTGATCTGGTGCGAGGGGGCGATCTACAACATGGGGTTCGAGGCTGGCGTGCGTCATTGCCGCGGCCTGCTTTCCCGGGGTTTCCTGGCCCTGACCGACCTCAACTGGCTGGGGAAGGAACGCCCCCGGGCCTGCCTCGATTTTTTCGCCGCGGAACGCCTGCCGGTTCTGGGAATCGGAGAGAACCTGGAGATCATCGAAAATGCCGGCTTCCGGACCGTCGGCCACTTCACGCTGCCCGCTTCGTCGTGGTGGACCGACTACTACGTTCCCCTGGGCCGGCGCCTGGGCGAGCTGCAGGAAGCTCATCCCGACGATTCCCCGCTGCAGGAGATGATCGGGTTCATCGAGAACGAGATCAACGTTTTCCGGCAACACTCCGAAGTCTACGGCTACGTCTTCTACGTCCTGGAGGCGTAGATGGCCGGGGCGGGGGCGCTCCATCCGGGGTGCCTCCGCCTTCCGGCGCGGCCACGCCGGCGGATGGGCGCAATCAACGATCGGTTCCCGGCTCCACCGTAATGACCACCTTGCCCCGGGCGTGTCCCTCCTCGAGGTAGCGGATGGCGTCGGCGACCCCCTCCAGCGGGAATCGGCGATCGATGATGGTTCTAACCTTTCCGGCCTCGATGAGCCCCGTGATGAAGATCAGGTCCTCCCGGTTCGCCCTGGCCACCATCGCGGTCAGTTTCCTGCCGCCGCCAATCGACAGCATGGGGCCCAGGAGCAGGGCCTGGAAGATCTGCCGGTTGGAGCCGCCGGTCATGACATAAATTCCCCCGGGCGCCAGGGCGCGCCGGTAGCCGGTCACCGGGGTGTCCCCGTTCACTCCGAGGATCAGGTCGTAGCGCTGCGAGCCGCGCGTGAAGTCCTCTGCCGCATAGTCGATGACACGGTCGGCGCCGAGGGAGCGCGCCAGCTCCAGATTCCGCGCGCTGCAGACCGCAGTCACCTCGGCCCCGAAATGTTTGGCCAGCTGCACCGCGAAGGTGCCCACGCCGCCGCCGGCGCCGTTGATCAGTACGCGTTTCCCCTTTTCGATCTTCCCCTTGTCGCGCAGCCCCTGGAGGGCGGTCACCGAGGCCATGGGCACGGCCGCCGCCTCCGCAAAGGTCAGGTTGGCCGGCTTGGGGGCCAGCAGGCTCTCCCGGGCGCAAACGAATTCGGCGAAGCCGCCCGAGCCGCAGGCGGCGATGTCGCCGAACACCCCGTCGCCCGGCTTGAACCGGGTCGCGTCCCGCCCGGCCGCCTCGACCGTCCCCGCGACGTCCTCGCCGAGGATCGTGTGCCTGGGCCTGAGAAGCCCTCCGGCCAGGCGGGCGACGAAGGGCTTGCCCCTCAGCATGTGCCAGTCGAAGGCGTTCACCGACGCCGCGCGGACCCGGACCAGCACCTCGTTGTCCCCGGGGAGCGGTTTCTCCACCTCCCGAAGCTCGAGGACGTCCGGTGACCCGTATTTCGTGTTCACGACCGCTCTCATTGGCTCTTCCCCTCTTTCGTTTCGCGGATAGCCCGGGCGACTCGAATTCACTTTCCCTTGCCCCGGTAATAATGAGATCCAATCAGGCCGCCCAGCGCCACTTCGACCAAGCCCCACGCCGTTCCGATCGAGGCAAGCCGGATCGGCAGGAAACCGTACACGACCTTGGACACATTGGCCAAGAAACAAGCCAGGAACCATACGATGAAAGAGACGATCAGCGCCGTCTTTTTCCCGGGCCCGAAATGGGTCCTGGCGACGGCATACAGCCATACGAGAAAAAGTCCCATGATCAGCGAAAACAGGGCGAAGTAGGCCATGGCCGGTTTACTCAACGGAGGCAATCCGCGATCGGCAAGAGCCTTGTCCATTTCGTTCCCCACGACGGGAACCATGGCCAGCGCGCTGGCGATGATGGCGATCCCGGCAAGCAATCCACTCGACAAAACACGTTTATTGTTGACCGGCATTTCCTTCTCCTGAATCATTCACGGTGATGATCACGCTCCCCCGTTTGTGCCCTTGGTCGACGTAGCGGTGGGCCTCGACGATCTCCGCCAGCGGATAGGTCCTGTCGATGACCGCCCTGATCTTTCCCGCCTCGATCAGTTCCTTCAGGAAAAGCAGGTCCTCGGTCCTGATGGCGGCCGAGCCGCGCGCGTCGTGGGCCGAAATGAAGATGCCCCCTCGCTTCAGCGCCTTGCGGGCGCGACGGCGCGAGGTTTTGGCCACGGCGTCGAAGATGAAATCGTACGTGTCGCCGCCGGCGGCAAAATCGGTCGTGGTGTAGTCGATCGCCCTGACCGCTCCCAGGGACCGGACCAGCTCCAGGTTGGCGGCGCCGCATACCCCGGTGACCACCGCCCCGAAATGCCTGGCCAGCTGCACCGCGAAGGTGCCCAGGGAGCCGGAAGCGCCGTAGACAAGAACCTTCTGCCCGGGGCAGATGCGCCCGTTGCGCATATGCCTCAAGGCGGTCAATGCCCCGCCTGTGGCCGCGGCGGCCTCGATGAAGGTCATGTTCGCAGGCTTCAGGGCCACCAGCCCGTCCTGGATGCGGGAGGCGTCCCCGGGCAGGCAGATGTATTCGGCATGGGCGCCGAAGCTGAAGCCGGCGAAGGCGAACACCGCGTCGCCCTTCCTGAAGCGGGACACCGCCCGGCCGACCGCTTCAACTTCTCCGGCCAGTTCCATGCCCAGTATCGCTCGTTTCGGCTTTCCGATCCCCAGGAACAGCCGCGCCGGCAGCCATTGCCAGAAAGGGACGGTGAAGCTCCTCATCCGGACGTCCCCCCGGGCTACCGTGGCGGCGATTATCCTTACCAGGATCTCGTTGTCCTTGGGGACGGGCGTGGGCACCTCCATGAGCTGCAGGACCTCCGGGGGCCCGTATTTCGTGCATACGATCGCTTTCATCGGCAATCCCCCACTAGGATCAGGACGCGCGGCCTGCGGCAACCGCCGGGTCAGCGTTCATCATCCTTTGCTCCGTCCTGCCCGCCCAGGGCGTTCAGGGCGTTCCCGTATTCCTCGGAAAACTTCTTGTTCTTTTCGTCGCCCGCGTACAGGCGGACGCAATTCCGGTAGAAGTCGAGGGCCCGGCCGTCGTTCACGCCGGCCAGGGCCTTCGCGAAGCAATAGTTCAGCCGGAAATCATCCGGAAAATCCTTGACCGCCTGCCCGAGTATTTTCAGCGACTCTTGCTTCAGGCCGTGTTTCCGATCCAGCTCGCTGGCGAGATAAAAGTATTCCGCCGCCTTGATTTGATAGTCGCCGTTCTTCTTCAACTCCGCCAATCGGTTCAGGGCGTTGTCGATTCCCGCCTGCCCGATCGCCAGCCCGACCGCCCTGGCGATCGACTTTTTTGGCTCCTCGATCTCCTTTCCGGCTAACATGGCGATTATTTCGTCGGTGATCTCATAACACCATTTGACCCCCACGTCGGTCCGGAAATAGTCGTTCTCCAGGATGATGATGTCGACCCGGTCCTCGACGATCCTCGTCGAGTAGGCCTTGTAGCCGTCGGTCGAGCCGCCGTGGCTGATCAGCGTCTTTTTCGCGCCGTTCATGTCGATGGTGTCGATCCACCAGCCGTAGCCGTAATATTGCCAATCCTTGACGTGGGGGGTGAACATCTTTTCATACAGCGCCTGGGACGTCAGCGTCTGGGCATCGAAACATTCATGGTTGAACCTGGCCATGTCCCCGACCGTGGACAGGATCCCGCCGCTGCCCTTGCAGTGGTCCATGGAGAGATAGGAAGGAAGCCTGTAGCCTTCCAGAAGATGGTATTCGTAGCCGTACGCGCGCTTCGGGTTGATGTCCAGGTTGCTGTTCAGCGAGGAGTCGTTCATCTTGAGGGGAAGGAATATCTTTTCCTTCAACAGCTCCCGAAAACTCTTGCGGGCGACCTTTTCGCAGACGATCGCCAGCAGGTTGTAGGCGATGCCGCTGTATTGAAAGCCGCTGCCGGGCTCGAACGTCAACGCCGTCTCCCGGACCAGCTCCAGGTACTGGTCCGAATCATACATCCAGCGCACCCGTTTCTTGGACAGGTTGGGGATCGCCCCATGGTCCGGGATCCCCGACGTGTGGGTCAGCATCTGGTGGATGGTGGCCCGGTCCTTCCCCGGGCCATCATACGACGGGATATAGGCGTTGATGGTGGCGTTCAGGTCGATCTTTCCTTCGTTCGCCAGGATCAAGACCATCAATGCGGCATAGGCCTTGCTGACCGATCCGATCAGGAACTTGGAGTCCAACGTGTTCTTTGTGCCCCATTCGCGGTTGGCGAATCCGAACGCCTTTTGATATATGATTCCCGAGTTTTTTTTGACCAGGATGGCGCCGTTGAACTGGCCGGCCCGATGGAGGGAATCCATCCACCGGCCAATGCGCTTGCCGACATTCTCCGGGAAGAGTCGCGAACCGGAAGCCAACACCAGGCAGACAGTCAGGATGACAAGATGATTTCGTTTCATGGATCCTCCCTCTGAGCCTAACGGCCAAGCGACAGATCAGCCTATTCCCAATTCGCCATAAAAAGACACCTTATTCATTTCTTTTTTCACGATACAAGCGAAATCCGATCCAACCGCCCAGCAGCGCTTCGGCCAGGCCCCACGCCGTCCCGATCACCGTCAGCCGGACGGGCATGAAGCCGTACACGACGTTCGACACATTGGCCAAGAAATAAGCCAGGAACCAGACGACCAAGGAGACGATCGCCGCCGTCCTCATCCCGGCCCCGAGACGGGCCTTGGCCACGGCGTACAGCCACACGAGAGAGATCCCCATCGCCAGCGATACCGCGGCGAACCAGGCCATGGCTGGACGGCTCAGCGGCGGCAATCCGCGATCGGCAAGCGCCCGGTCCATTTCGTTCCCCACGACGGGAACCATGGTCAGCGCGCTGATGATGATCGCCATCCCGGCGGCCAGTCCACTCAGCAGGACGCTTCTAGCATTGATTCGCATGCGCAACTCCTGAATTGCCTGCACGGATGACCACGCTTCCCTGCTTGCGGCCCTGCTCCACGTAGCGGTGGGCCTCGGCCGCCCGGTCCAGGGGAAAGCACTTGTCGACGACCGTCCTGAGCTTGCCCGCCTCGGCCAGCTCCCTGATCAGGGCCAGGTCCTCGGCTTTTTCGGTCGACAGCACGCAGATGAGCCTCCGGTCGCTGATCCATGACGTGGCCAGCATCTGGAAAAGCTGCTTCATCTTGAAGCTGACCAGGAGGCAGCTCCCGCCCGGCTTCAACAAGCGCCTGACCCTGGCCCACGAGCTCTTGCCCAGGATGTCGACGATGAAATCGTAGGTTTCGCCGCTGTCCATGAAATCCTCCCTGGTGTAATCGATGACCCTGTCCGCGCCCAGGGATTTGACATAGCCCAGCCTCGGGGTGCCACACACCCCGGTCACCTCCGCCCCATGGTGCTTGGCGAGCTGGAGCACCGCCGGGCCGATCCCGCCCGAAGCGCCGATGACCAGTACCTTGTGGCCCGGCCCGATGTTCCGCTTTCCCAGCAGGGAGAGGGCCATGAGCGCCCCGTAGGGGAGGGCGGCGGCCTGCGCAAAGGTCATGTTGGCCGGCTTGGGCGCCACCACCCCGTTTTCGGGCATGCGGAAATACTCGGCATAGGCGCCCATGGCCTGCCCGAGATAGCCGAAAACTGCGTCCCCAATCCTGAAACGCTGAACCTTCCCGCCCACCGCCTCGACCTCGCCGGCGAACTCGCTCCCCAGGATGGCGATCCTCGGCCTGCAAAAGCCGAAATAAACCTTGGCGATGAGCCAGAACAGGAAGGGCATGTGAAATTTCGCCGGCGAAATCGCCTTCAAGTTCCGCACCAGGAGGTCGCCGAAGCTGACGGGCGTGGCGCAGACCCGCACCAGGATTTCGTTGTCCCTGGGAATGGGCTTGGGCACCTCTTTGAGCTGCAGGACCTCAGGCGGTCCGTACCTGGCGCAAACGATCGCTTTCATCAGGATTCCTTCATGAGCCCGATCCCATAGGGGATCAGAGCCGCCGCCAGCAGCAGGGACGCGCTCAGGTTGACGATCTCCACGCCGTCGGGAGTTCCCACGAACATTACGCCGATCAAGAACAAAACGCCCTGCCAGCGGGGAAGAGCTCGGGTCTTGATCAACCCCAGCGCCTGGATGGCAAAGCCGAGCGGCAGCAGGACGATGCCCCAAAGGATGACCAGCCACCCCTGCTTGGAGAACATCGCCAGCAGGCCGGGAAGCATCTGCGAAAATTGCGTCTCGGAAATCCCATCGAGGGCGCTCATCGTCAGGCACAACGCGCCTTTGTCCGCCGCCAGGATCACCGCCCCCACGATCGCCAGCATCCCGCCGATGGTCCCCGCCCATGGCGCGGATTTTTCCAGCAGCGCCATCAGGTGCAGGGCCGCGACGATCAGCAGAACGGTGCCCAGGGTGACCAGCAGGTGGCCGAATTGCAGCAATTCATTCTGATGGGCCCGCTGAATGAGCTCTTGGGGGCCGAGAAAGTACGGGTGCAGAAGTCCCGGGTGAACCGCGAAGGCAAAGACAAAAATCAGCGGGAAAAGAACAAAGGCCAAGCCGGTTCCAATCCGTTTTCCATTCTGCATGACCATATTTCCATTCATCGGGTTACCCTCGGATGCCGACGCGGAAGCTGCAGCGCGAGCCGCCGCGCAGGACGGACTCCTCGATTTCGATGGCGACCGGCTTGCCCAGCACGGTCGAGAAAGCGAGCTGGTTCCAGCCGAGGGAGCACAAGCAGAACTGGGCCGGGGTCAGGCCGATCTTCACCAGCGGGCAGGCGCAGGGGCCGGGCTTGCCGATCGTATGCAGAACGCCGGTCTGTTCGTCCAGATCCGCCCTTTCGAGCCAGGCGGCCTTGATCCTGGCGAGGAAGCCCGGGAGGTCGCCGCGGTACTTTTCGAAGAACGGGACGTAGGGCTGGGCGCATTCGCGGCCCAGGCCCAGCAGGATCTCGCGCCGGGTGGCTTCATCGAGACGCTTGTCCATGACGGACAGCAGCTTGACGAAACGCTCGCGGGCGCCCTCCAGCTGCTGTTTCAGCAGCTCGGGATCGGTTGCGGCGGCCGCCGCCGGCGCGTCCGTCTCATCGGCACGGGCCGTCAAGGGGGATAACAGGCCCATCACGCCGCAGCCGCAGATGCCCGCGCCGCACCTTTTGAGAAAGTCATTTCGATTCATGTGGCACTCCTTGTCGGTAGCATTTTTCTATGTTCACCTTGAACCGTCAAGCCCATCACCGAGCGGCCCGGATCTCCCGCAGGACCGCCCCGGGTTCGGCCAGGTAGCGCGCCTGCAGCGTCTTCGCGAAATCGTAGGCCTGCGGCCAGGACGTCCACAGCTCCTTGCCGCATGCGCCCAGATTCTTGCATTGGATGCACGCTTCCATGCCGTTCGCCATCGCGCAGTTGCGGACGGTGCACCCGGCCATGCCGGGCTTCGTGGGGTTGTCCCCGGGCTTGCAGGTGTGGCAGAAGACCTTTTCCGCGCTGAAGTCGATGCCGAACTTTTTCTTCCAATTCCACTGGTCATAAATGAGCTTCTTCGCCTTCTCGTCGTTCTCGACGGTCGCCGTGTGGAGCTCGCACCCCTGCTGGCAGGGGATGCCGCAATAGGACAGCCTGCTGAAATCGATGGGCTTGGGCTTCTGCTCCTTCTTCTCTTCGCGGCCTTCCCGTGCCGGCAGGCGCCGGCTCCAGGCCAGCAGGGCGCAGCAGGCCCCGCCGAACTGGGCGCTGTGTTTCAGGAAATTCCGCCGATTCCGTTGGGTTTCCATGAGATCCTCCCTGTTTTCATTCTCCATGGATTTCCTTCGTGGCCTTCGCCCTCGCCGCCAGCTCCATGGGCAGGATGCAACGATAGATGAACCGGTTGACCGGGACATGGATATGGTGCCGCTCGCCCAGCCTCACCACCTCGCCGTTCTGGTACTCGATCTCCGAAGGCCTCCCCTCCATGACGTCGCGGGTCAGGGAGGACACCGCTTCATAGGGATAGGAATCGATGAGCCGGACGGTTTCCTCCACGGCGTCCCTGCCCAGGCGGATTCTTTCCCCGAAGGAGACCTCGTAGACCTCCCGGAGCAGGTCGCGCATCATCGCCCTCGTTCCCTTCAGTTCCCGGACCACCCCGTACGGGGACCGGGTGACGGCCAGCAGGCCGCTCACGCAGATGGCCATGAACTTCTTCCACAAGTCCGCGTGGATGTCGTCCGACACCCGCGCCGCGATCCCGGCGCAGGCGAACATCTCCCGCAGCGCTTCCGTCCTCTCGGTTCTGCGCCCGTCCAGCTCCCCGAAGGCGATGTGCGGCTCCAGGCCGGAGTGGCGGATCACCCCGGGGGATTCGATCCGGCTGATGATCCGGCACAGGCCGCCGACGATGCATGTTCCGTCCACCGCCTCCGCGAGCTCCCGGGCGGCCGCCACGCCATTCTGCAGCGGCAGCACGATCGTGCGATCGCCGACCAGGGCGTCGACCTGCCCGGCGATCTCCCGGACCTGCCAGGCTTTCACCCCCAGGATCACGAGATCGGCGCGGCCGATGCGATGGATGTCATTCGTGGCGTTCGCTCGCTCGATGAACAGGTCCCCCGAGATGCTGGCCACCCGGAGCCCCTTTTCCCGGATGGCCGCGAGGTGCGCCCCGCGGGCCACGAAGATGACGTCATGCCCGGCAACGGCGAGCTTTCCCCCGAAATACCCGCCGACCCCGCCGCTGCCGATGATCGCCACTTTCATCATCGTTCCTTCGGCATGGAAGCGGCGAGAGGACCGGATGTCTTCCAGCCCCCGAGGATGCGGCGCAACCCTTGCAGCAGGGCGTCGCCGGGGACATGCCCGGCGTTCTCGATCACGATGAACCGGCAGGACAGCCCCGCCGGCGCGATCCCATCGCATGCCTCCTTCAGCTCCCCGTTCTGGCTCAGCACCGTGGGGTAGTCGTTCTCGCCCATCACCAGCGCCAGCTTCCGCTCGCCGCCCTTGAAGCCGCGGATCAGCTGGTCGCGTTTGGCGCTGAAGCCGGGCACGCTCAGCGTGGCGCTGGCGGCGACATAGCAGTCGGCGAGCCCGGGGTCGCGGAACAGCGCGTGGACCGCCGTGAAGCCCATGTTGGACGTGCCGTAGAGCACCCGGAACTTCCCGGTGCGATAATTCTTGTCGATGTGCGGGATCAACTCCCGGCGGATGAAATCCAGGAAGCGGTCGGCCCTGCCCCCTGCCTTGCTGCCGTCGCTGTAGGCGAACTCCTCCTGGAAACTGTCCTTGGCGCGATCGGTGTTCGGGATGCCCACGATGAGGAATTCCGGGATCTCGCCCATCTTGGCGGCGTGGCGCAGGCCGCCGATCTCGCCCGAGTTGAAGTTGAACTCCCCGTCCATCATGTACAGCACGGGATATCTCCCGCCGGATCCATCATACGCATCGGGAATAGAGACCCAGAACTCGCGGTCCTCCCCCAGTGCCTGCGAAGCGATCGTGCCGCTGCGGACCGGCAGCGGCAGGGCCGGGGCCGCGGCATGAAGGGCGGGCGGGACGAGCAGGATCACGCTCAGGGCCATGAGAGCGACCCGGCTTTTCGCATTGAAAGGCACGGCAACCTCCTTGCATCGGCAACGGGCTTACTTCGCCCCACGCCGCTGATGATACGGGAGGATTGCCCGACCGCCCATCGGGAATGCGGCTGATTTCTGGAAAATCATGCGAATTCCTGACCGCGCGGCCGCGAATTGATTTGCCGGCGGGGTTGCTTTATACTCAGTCGCCCGGCTTCGGGCATGCCACATGAAGCACCTGAACGTGATCGTCATGGTCATCAGCCTCCTGATCGGGGTCTGGGCCATCCTGTACGTCCAGCAGAAATCGCAGCGTTTCCACGATACGGGCCTGCGTCAGCTCCTGATTTTCCTGCTCATCTTCAACGCGCTCGAATTCGACCAATTCCTCATGATCTATTTTTTCAGCAACCTGAGCCCGGAGCAGTTGAAAAATTCCGAGACCCTGCTCAAGGGGCTCAGTTGGCCGTTGCGTACGCTGCTGCTCCTGGGATGGTACGTGTACCAATACAAGATCATCGCCTGGCAGCGCGAAAGGAAGCTGCCGCGCTGGCTCTTGCCGGCCCTGGTCGTCTTCACCGGCGGATTGATGGCCTTTTTCCTGCTGGGCATGCGTTTCCCGCCCCTGATGCCCAAGAGCCCTTTGTTGAACTTCTGGAACCTCTACCTCTGGCCCCTGCTCCTACTGCAAACGGCCTGGCTGGGTGTGCTGTTGGCGGACAGCCGCCGATTCCCCGACCCGGGCCGCCGGCGCGCCGCCAGGGCCCTGGCCTGGCTTTTTCTCGTCCACGTCCTGATGCAGGTCGCCAAGTTCATGCTCGGGGTCGCGGGCCTCGACTTCTGGCAGTTCATCGATTCCAAGCTGCTGATCCTTTACGCCAATCTGCTGCCCGTCTTCTGGCTGAAATTCTACTATATCCCCTGGGCCGGCGCCTTGAGCCGGATGAGCAACGACGGCAGCCGGCTCGACTCGCTGCAGCACAGCCACGGCCTGTCGGCCCGCGAGCTGGAGATCCTGAAATTGGTCCTGGACGGCAAGAGCTACCGTCAGATGGAGGACGCGCTGTTCATCTCCATCCACACCGTCAAGAGCCACGTCTACAACCTCTACCGCAAGCTCGGGGTCAGGAACCACCGCCAGCTCACCCATTTCCTCGCCACCCGCCGCCGGGAAAACCCCTGACGCGAAAAACTCTTTTCGGGGACCGTTCCGCGCTGCGGCGGTCTTCAACCCGGGGGCCGGCCGGACGGCGAGCATGCGCCGGTTGGGGGCCGTCAGCGCAGCCTGCCGTAGGGCTGCCTCCAGGAGTCGGTGAACTGGGCGGCGGCGATGTCCCCGTCCGTCAGGCGCGGCCGGTGGCCACGAGCGTAACGATGAGGCAGAGGGCCGAGGCCAGGGCCAGCAGCAAGGCCCGCAGGCAGGGCTGGTAGAGGGGGCCGGGGTGGCCGCTCTCGGCGACGGTCACCCGCTTGTAGTCGGCAAGATACTTGAGCAGCATCCCGCGCAGCAGCCGTGGGCTGGCCTTGAGGCCGCGGAGGCGGAGCTCGCGGGCGATGCGCGCGCCGTAGACGGTGGCCGCGGCGGAGGCGATGGCGATACAGATGGCAAAGGCGATGACCAGGCTCATTCGTTCCTCCCAGCTATAAAGCGGCCCATCTTTTCATTATAAGCGTAAGTGATGGCCGGAGGAAATCGCTCGCCGCGCGCCCCGCTATAAACTGCGGTTTATATCGCGGAGTCCGAAGTTGCTATCCGCTCTCTCCCGGCGGTCTTTCTGAATAACAGCGCATGAATGCAAAACGTTGCCTGTAAATGGTTTCCGGGATCAATCCGGACGCCGGGCCGCGGTTGGCAGGTTCCCTGCATTCGCTTTGACGTAACCGACTTTCAGAGAGGAGGAACCTTGAAAAAGACATTTCTGCTCGTCGCCGTACTCATGATCGCCGCGCTGCTGCCGGCGGCGACCGCCACCGTCACCGCTCCGGCCGGGGGCGAGACCCTCGACCGTGGTGCCGCCTACACCATCCGCTGGACCCACTCGACCGACCTGACCGCCGCCAACCTGGTGCGCCTGATCCTCTTCCGCGACGTCGCCAAGATCGGCGAGATCGTGGTCAACGTGCCGGTCACGCAGAAGCAGTACGCCTGGAAGGTGGGCGACTTCTTCGGCGGCACCGCCCCGGCCGGCGCCAACTACAAGATCCGCGTCAAGGCGATGGACGGCGCCTACTCAGGCGACAGCGCCCCCTTCACCATCCAGGGCGGCTCCGGCCTCGTGGTCGGCCCCGGGGCCGGGGGCAATCCCGCCGGCGCGGTCAATGCGGAGATCAAGTTCACCATGCCGTACCTGGAGTCCTACCACGTCGGCAACCAGGTGCACTTCACCTGGAGCTGCAAAGGGCCCGTCACCGACAAGGTGCAGATCGGCCTGCACTGGGAGCAGCAGATGGAGGTCATCCACGTCGGCCGGAACCTCCCCAACAACGGCTCCTTCACCTGGACGATCCCCGCCAGCGTGCCCCACCAGAACGGCAGCCGCCTCTTCCATTTCTCCATCCAGACCAACAACCAGATCACCCACAAGGCGGTACAGAACAAATCCGGCCGGTTCCACGTCTACCCCGCCGATCCGCAGATCCAGTACGTCACCGTCAGCGCCCAGACCATGAACGCGGACAAGGAGTTTTACTGGACCGAGGATGAGGAGGCCTTCACATCCGACCCCCAGGAGTTCCCCAATCCCGGGCCGGGCAAGGCGCGCTACGGGTACACCCACAAGTTCGGCATCTGGAGCGACATCAAGTACCACATTTTCCACCTCTACCGCTCCTGGGTCTTCTTCGACCTCGGCTCCCTGCCGGCGGGCAAGACCCCGGTCTCCTGCCAGCTCACCAGCACCCACGGCGCCGGCGGCGGCCACACGGCAGGCTCCTGCTTCGACACCCGCTGGTACGTTCTCACCGGCCCCTTCAACGGCGACCCCCTCTCGCTCTTCGACACCCAGGCCTACAACCCGCAGAAGATCAACACGAACGATGGCGCGTTCATCCTCGCCCTCCTCAACCAGTGGCGGCAGAACCCCGGCGCCAACTACGGCCTCATGGTGGTGGGCTGCGAGGAGGGGGCGACCACCCGGCCGCCTACCACGGAGTATTGCGTGGTGAACCTGGAGAACATCACCCTGCGGGTCGAGTACCGCGACTGAGGGACGGAGGATCAATTTATTAATTTTCGGAGATCCCGCGAATTCTCCCTCCGGGGGATGAAAACGGCGGAGATCGCCGCCATTAAAACGAATGCGAGGACGAACTGACAATTAACGATGATCGGCGACCGAGACCAGCCGGGCCGACCAGGGGCAGAACCGGACGACTCTCTCGAGCCAGTCGTCGAGGTGCGCCTCGAGGTAGGACGGCCGCGCGTCGCACAGCTCGATGGTGACTTCGGCCATGGACACGTCATCGGGATCGATGTGCCACGACCAGGGAACGTTGTAGGAGACGGAACCCCGCAGCACCCGGCCGTTCGGGATGGAGGCGCCGGAACGCCCGTCACGCAGGGCGATGATCTGCTCGCAGGTCTCCGGATTGGTCGCGAAGAGGGTGAAGCGCTCCTCGCCGACGGCGAAGGTGGCCAACACGCCCCCGGTCAACTGAAAGGTGTCTCCGGTGCGGCAGGAGCCCAGCAGGGCGGCGGCAAGGATCAAGCCGGCCGCGCCCGGGAGGGGGCGCCGACGGGGAAAACGGCGGCTCTCGGCCATTCCCGGATTGTAGAGAAGCGGGCCGGTGCTGTCAACCTCCCGCTTTTCCCCGATGCTCCGGCCTTCTTTTTGGGAGATGCGCCGGGGTCCCAGGCCGCCCCCCCGGCTGGATGTGGATATCGCCGCCGGTTCGGGGTATAATCCGCCCCGGTTGCCGCCTGGAGGCGGAACGATGAAAAAGAAAACCACCATGGTCCTCGTGGCGGCCGCGCTGGCCGTCACCGCGATGGCGGCGCTGTGGATGCGAAAGCCGGACAGAGCCACCTACACGCTGACTCGCAAGGACATCGACTACTCGATCCTGGCCTCGTGCACGGTCAGTTTCCCCGAGCCCTATTCCATGACCGCCAAGGCGGAGGGCGACGTGACGGCCATCCCGGTGAGAGAAGGCCGGTTGGCCCGGCGCGGCGACCTGCTGGTGCAGCTGGATGACTTCAGGGAGAAGCAGAACCTGGCCATCGCCCGGAACAACTACGAGAGCGCCCGGCTGAAGCTGGTGAACGCCAGGGAAGAGGGCTATCCGAGGCTCCACGAGCAGCTCAACGACGCCGCCGCGGCGCTGGCCGAAGCGCAGAACAGCTTTCGCCGCAGCGACACGCTGCTGGCCGCCGGTGCCATCTCCCGGGTCGAGTGGGAGAAAGCCAGGACGCGCCTGGACTCTGCCCTGGCGCGCCACAACCAGGTCAAGCTGCAGGTCGACTCCTACCAGCGCAGCGGAGCCGCCGCCGAGCTGATCAACCAGCTGGGCATTCTCGGCGCCCAGGTGGAACTGGCCCGGCGCGCGGTCGCCGAGCGGCGCTTCCTGGCGCCCTACGACTGCACGGTGGTGGCGCTGGACGTCGAGCGGGGAGAGACGGTGCCCGCCGGAGGCCGCGTGGTCACCGTGCTGGAGAAGAAGCCGTGGCTGCTGGAGGCCAGCGTCGACCAGAAGGAGCTGGGCTTCCTGGAGGTCGGCCTGCCCGGCCGGGTGGTGTTCGACGCTTTCCCGGCCGAACCGGTCAGGGCCGACATCAGCCTGGTCTGCTCGGTGATCGATTTCGCCAAGGGTACCTGCACGTTGCGGCTGCAGGTGGTCGATGACCAGCCGTTCATCAAGCACGGCATGACCGGCTCGGTCGAGATCGTCGGCAAGCGCCGGCCGGGAGTCAACGTCGGCGTGCTGGCCCTGCCGGCCGAGTACGTGGTGCGCGAAGCCGGCGGCCACTTCGCGCTGCTCGTCGACGGCCGCACGCTGCGCAAGGTCGCGGTGACCTTCACCCCCATCGGCGAAAAGTGGGTGAGCGTCACCAACCTGGGCGAAGGCACCCGCCTGGCCAGGCCGCAATGACCCCGGCCCGCAACCGCTTCGAGTGGATGATCGCCCGGCGCTTCCTGCTCCGGGGCCGCGGCCAGACCCTGCTGATTCTGCTGGGCATCGCCGCCGGGGTGGCGGTGCAGTTCTTCCTGTCGGCGCTGATCTCCGGTCTGCAAAAGAGCCTCATCGACATCACCGTCGGCTCGGCGCCGCACCTGCTGGTCCTGCCGGCCGACCGGCTGGCCGCGCCCTCCCGGTCGGCTCCGCCCGGCAGGGAGGGCGACTTCGGCCGCGTCCTCTACCAGGAGTGGACCGAGATCCACTCCTGGCAGCAGTACGTCAACGACCTGCGGCAGGATCCGCGGGTGCGGCGCGCGGCGCCGGCGGTCAACGGGCCGGGGTTCATCGAGCGGGGCGCCTCGGTGGTGGCGGTGGTCGTCAAGGGAGTGACCGATCCGGACGGCATGGACATTTACCAGATCCGCCAGAAGACCGTGGCCGGCGCGCCCGAGCTGGTCTCCGACGCCGCCCTGATGGGGAAAAGCCTCGCCGACCGGCTCTCCCTGGCCGTGGGCGACAAGTTCGTCCTGCGCAACGACCGCAACGGCCAGCTTTTCCTGCGCCTGGGCGCCATCTTCGACCTGGGCGCGGCGGCCGGCAACGAGCTGGTGGTGGCGCCGCTGGACGTGGTGCGCAGCTTCTTCGCCATGGAGGGGGTTTCGGCCATCGAGGCCCAGGTGCGCGACGTGTTCGCCGCCGAGTCCATGGCCCGCGACTACGGCCAGCGCTACAACCGGGTGAAGGTGGAGTCGTGGCAGCAGAAGAACCGCCAGCTGCTCACCGGCCTGCGCTCGCAGAGCACGTCCTCGGTCACCATCCAGTTCTTCGTCATCGTCAGCATCTCGCTGGGCATCGCCAGCGTGCTGGGCATCGCCGCCGTGCAGAAGCAGCGCCAGCTGGGCATCCTCAAGGCCATGGGGGTGACCAACCGATCGGCGTCGCGCATCTTCGTCATCCAGGGACTGCTGCTGGGCGGCATCGGCTCGCTGCTGGGGGTGGCGCTGGGGTTGCTGCTGGGCTACGGCTTCGTGGCCGGCACCGGGGCGGCCTTCGGCCTGGAGATCAGCCTGCGCACGCTGCTGACGCCCTTCGTGCTGGCCATCCTGGCCTCGGTGCTGGCCTCCACCGTGCCGGCCCGGCGGGCGGCCCAGCTGTCGCCCATCGAGGTGATCCGCAATGGCTGAGGCCGTGCTGCGCACCCGCCGCCTGGGCAAGACCTACTTCGGCAAGGTCGAGACGCCGGTGCTGTTCGACATCAACATCGAGATCGCCCGCGGCCACTTCACCGCCCTGATCGGGCCCTCCGGCTCCGGCAAGAGCACGCTGCTCAACTGCCTGGGGCTTCTCGATCCGCCGACCTCGGGGGAGATCGATTTTGACGGCCAGCTCATCACCGCCGCCGACGTCAACGAGCTGGCCTCCTTCCGCAACCAGCACATCGGCTTCATCTTCCAGTTCCATTACCTGCTGCCCGAGTTCAGCGCTTTCGAGAACGTGCTGCTGCCCTGCTGGATCCGCGGCGGCCGTCCCTCCCCGGAGACGGAGCGCGAGGCCATGCGCATCCTGGAGCGCATCGGCATGGGGCCGTACCGGGAAAAGGCGGTCTACGAGCTCTCCGGAGGCCAGCAGCAGCGCGTGGCCATCGCCCGGGCGCTGGTCAACCGGCCCAAGCTCATCTTCGCCGACGAGCCCACCGGCAACCTGGACCGCGAGAGCGGCCGGGCGGTGCTGGGGCTCATGGGGGAGCTGAACCGCGAGAGCCACATCAGCCTGGTGATGGTCACCCACGACCGCGAGGTGGCCCTGCAGGCCGACCACATCTACGAGCTCGTCGACGGCCGCATCTGCCGTTTCCTCGACGTCGGCCGCTCCGGCCGGGACGAGGCGGCCCGGCAGCTCGAAGAGCGCTCCTGCACGGTGGAGTAACGGGCAGAAGGGGGCCCGGCCGCGGCGGTGCGCGCTTCATCGCCGGTGCCTTCCCGATGCCCGGCTTCCCGATCCTGTCCCACTTGCCGTTTCGGACGCAATCCCATAGAATCAACCGAAGGAGATCGTGCACTCCGCCACCATGACCAGACCAAAACGCATCCTGTTTCTTGCCGTTCTGCCGGTCGTCGTGATCCTGCTATCCGCGCCCGGGGGAAGCCGAGCGGCCGATCCGGGGAAAAGGGGAACCCGGACCATCTACCTGGTCCGCCACGGTCAGTACGACCACCTCGACGAGCGGGACGAGTTCACCGGCAGGGAACTGGTGCCGCTCGGCATCGCCCAGGCCAGGCTGATCGCCGCGCGGCTGCGGGCGATGCCGGTCGCGTTCTCCTCCCTGACCAGCAGCACCATGACCCGCGCCCGACAGACCGCCCGGGTCATCAGCCGCGAGTTTCCCGGGCTGGAGCTGAAGCAGGATCCCCTGATTTCAGAGTGCACGCCTCCGACCTGGAGGAAGGACGTCATGGCCGGGGAAACGGCAGATGCCATGGCGGCCTGCGTGAGGAACATCGAGCGTTTCTTCCAGGAGCGTTTCGTCCCGTCGCCCGACGCCGCCGACCGGCACGACATCGTGGTCTGCCACGGCAACGTCATCCGCTACCTGGTCACCAGGGTGTTGAAGGCGGATCCCATGTCCTGGCTGCAGATGGGCATCTCCAACTGCAGCCTGACCATCGTCCGTATCCCCTCCGACGGCACGATGAAGCTGGATGCATTCGGCGACTACGGCCACATCCCCGAGAACCTGCGCACCTTCACCGGCGGGGACGACCCGGCCAAGGAACTGGTCAATCAGCCGGCAGGAGGCCCGGTTTAGCTTCTACCGAAAAGGGGAAGGTAATTGGATCTTTGAATCCGCATGTGTGATCGCCCGGGAATCGGGATGGCGCAGGCCGGGCATCCTCCATGCAGTACTTCCTGGATGGTGCATGGAGAATTCAATTTTTTTCATTGCCACCCCGTGCCCTCATGGCTTCAAAACCGACAGGGCGTGCAGGCGCAGGTTTCCGCACCGCTTGCAGACAATGGCCGCGACCGGAGCGCCTTCGGTGGATGGCGAACCCATCCACTGAGGGACGTGCATCGTTTCCTCGACGACCGCCCACTGGCTGGAGCCGCAGTATGGGCAGGGACCGGTGGAACCGCGTTCTCCCAGCGCCCTGGCAACTGCGTCGGTATCCAGTTTCTGCGCATTTCCCATTTGTCCTCCTGGTTGGAAAGAGCCGTGACCGGCTTCGGGTCACTGGGCATCAAGCATGGGCCGCTTGAAAATGAAGGTGATATCGGTGGTGAACCCGGCATGATCTCTGCCGGCTTGGCTCGATTGGGGAATGGCCGACACCAGCTCCCAGCCCTGGGCGCCCAGGAAGTTCAGATCGACCTGGCCGTTCCATGGCGTGGGCTCCATTTTTCCGATCCTCCGACTGATCGTTTCCGTCCGGTACTCCCAGCGCATCGGTTCCTCCCCGAAGCGTCCTGTTGTCAGCCAGGGGCCGTGGCTGGAGGCCCCCAGCCTGCTCCAAGCCTCCGATTATACATTTGAAAGGGGAAGAAATTCAATTTTTGAATCCGCATGCGTGATCGCCCGGGAACTGGAACGGCACATCCAATTCCGTGATTAATGGGCTGCGGATTTTCTGGCGACAAACTGTCCGGCTCCTGGCCGTGAATCGCGGATTCAACCTTCCAGTATCCGCTCCCGACTCTCCCTGGCCCGGATTGACGGATTCCCCCGACTCTGCTTCAATAACGACTGCTGCGTCTGCGCGCGCGGCGGCGGCATCCGCCGTGCCGGGTGCCCGGCGGCCGCTGTCGCGCAGGGGAGGGTTCCTCGTGAACGCGTGGGTTTTGGTCGGTGCCGTCGGGTTCGCCGCTGGGGCGCTTTTCATCTCGGTCTACCGTCCCTGGCACCTGGGTTGGGGCTCAACGCCGCAGGAGCGGAGGCGGAGCATGCCCGGGGATGGGGATCGGTTCGTCTCGTCGTTCACGGCGACGCGTGCGATCACGATCCACTCCCGTCCCGAGGACATCTGGCCGTGGCTCGTGCAGATCGGCTTCGGCCGCGCCGGGTGGTACAGCTACGACTGGCTCGACAATCGGGGCAAACCGAGCGCCGGGCGCGTCATTCCCGAGCTGCAGCAGATCGCCATCGGTGATTGGGTCCCGATGTCCGGCCAGATCGACGAACGGACCGCCTTTCGGGTGGCGGCTTTCGAGCCCGGCCGGAGCCTGCTCTGGACCAAGCCGGACAGCACGTGGTCCTGGGTGATCGAGTCCATCGACGAAACCCATACCCGGGTGGTGAGCCGCCTGCGGTGCCGCCACGATCCCCGCACCCTCCTTGGCCTGGCCGGGATCCTGCTCATGGAGTTCGGAGACTTCCCGATGTTCCGCAAGCTCCTGCTCAACCTGCGAAAGAGGGCCGAACGGCTGGCCTCCATCCGCGCGGAAGCCCCCCGGCCACAAAGGCTTGAATGAAACAGGAAAACGAGTGCCGTCCCCTCCGCCTTTTCTGATCGTGGGCGGGGACATCGACGCGCTGGAGGGGGGCGGAATAGGGCGCCCGCGTCTCCGCCCTTTCCGGGGGGCAGGGCGATTGAAAAACAGTATCTCCAGTGAGAGAATCGTGTCACCAGAGGTGGGGCCGGATGGTTGTGGACGGGTCGCCTGGGAAATCGTGGCTGGCCGGATGACCGGCGGGAGGAGAACATGTCGGTGTATGCCCTGAAAAGCGTCGGGTTGTTCCTTGTCCTGGTGACGCCGGTGATGGAAACGGCTTCGCAGCTGCCTGCCCGGGCCGTCGAAAAACGGATCGACGTCGGGGGCTACAACCTCTTCTTCCGTGTCATCCCGGGCCGGGGGCCGGTGATCCTCCTTGAATCCGGCGGCGTCCTCGATTCCACCGAGTGGAAAGATGTGGCCCCTCGTTTGGCCCGGGAGACCGGCGCGACCGTTATCGCCTATGACCGCGCCGGATTCGGGGAGAGCGATCTGCCGGAGACGAGATACGACATCCGCGAGGAGACCGCCGCTCTATGGAGAGGGCTCCGGATTCTCGGCTTCGATCGGGACCTCATTCTCGTCGGGCACTCCTATGGAGGTTTCTTGATCCGCTTCGAGGCCGCCGAGCACCCGGAAGCGGTCCGCGGCCTGGTCTTCGTCGATCCGTTCACGGTCGGGTTCGTCGATCGGTTCGGCATCGAATACTGCAACAACCACCCCATGATGGGAAAGCTCCCCTTCGACGTTTCCAGGCCGGAGACGCTCAGCAAGCTGCAGCGGGCCACGGTCCGCATGATCGGGGCTCCGGCCGGAAACCTGGCCGAGAAGGTCGCCGTCGTGCGCACGGCCGTCGTTCCGCAGGGCCTGCCGGTGAGGGTCATGACCGCCGGGCTCGATTTTCTCTCCAATTCGGAAGAGTGGAAGGCGTGGCGGGCGTCCCACGAACAGCTGGCGGCATCGATGAAGGGCGCCAAACTGATCATCGCCGAGAAGAGCGATCACATGATCCCCTTCAGGCAGCCGGAGCTGGTCGTCTCCGTCGTGACCGAAGTCGTCCGCTTGGCGAAGTGATCGGTTCGAACCGGAGGTCGGTGGCCAATTGGAATTGGCAGGGAAGTGGGGTCAGG
>CAYZNT010000036.1:0-34281 GCA_964479735.1 uncultured Clostridia bacterium | reverse complement strand
GGGGCGAGCTACCGGGTGCGCATCGTCTCCAACGACGGGACGCTCTCCGACTGGAGCGATGCCTTCTTCGCCCTGGTGGAATGAGGATCACGCTTCTCTTCCTGCTTCTGCTGGCCCAGGCCTCCGCCCCGGGGCAGGTCGCCGAAGACATCGCGGGCTGCGCGATCTTTCCCGGCAATAACATCTGGAACACCCCGGTGGACAATCTGCCCCGGGCGGATGGATCCGACCAGCTCGTCGCCACCATCGGCGCGGCGGTTTCCGTCCACGCCGATTTCGGTTCCGGAACCTGGAACGGTGGCCCGATCGGAATTCCGTTCATCACCGTGCCCGGCACCCAGGCGAAGGTCGACATCGAATTCCTGTGGGCCGACGAGAGCGACCCGGGCCCCTACCCGATCCCGCCCGATGCGCCGATCGAGGGGGGAGCGGATGCCGACGGCGACCGCCACGTGCTGGTGCTGGATCGCGACCATTGCCGCCTGTACGAGTTGTACCGGGCGTTTCCGATGGCCGACGGCTCCTGGCAAGCCGACTCCGGTGCGGTATACGACCTCTCCGCCAACACCTTGCGTCCGGACGGCTGGACATCGGCCGACGCCGCCGGGCTGCCGGTGCTGCCCGGGCTGGTCCGCTACGACGAGGTGGCATCCGGCGAGATCACCCATGCGCTGCGCTTCACCGCGCCGCAAACGCGGAGGGCCTGCGTCTGGCCGGCCCGGCACTATGCGTCGAGCCTGACCGGGAGCCAGTACCCGCCCATGGGACAACGGTTCCGGCTCCGAGCCGACTACGACGTCTCCGGCTTCTCCTCGCCCGTCCAGGTCATCCTGCGGGCCATGAAAAAGTATGGCATCATCCTGGCGGACAACGGCTCGCCCTGGTACATATCGGGGGCCCCCGACGAGCGCTGGGACAACGACATGCTGCACGAACTGGACGCCGTGACCGGCTCCGATTTCGAAGCGGTGGACTGCGCCGCGCTGCAGGTCGATCCCGATTCAGGAGAAGCCCGGATGGCCGGAGAGATCGAGCTGGTTTCGCCCAACGGGGGGGAGAGCTGGATCACCGGCTCGAGCCACGCCATCACCTGGACGGCCACGGCCTACACCGGCCTGGTGCGTCTCGTGCTGTACGACGGCAACGCCAAGGTGGGGCAGATCGCGGGCGGCCTGGGCGCGGGGGCGGGCACCTACAGCTGGACCGTGGGCCAGCACCAGGGCGGCACGGCGCCGGCCGGGGCGAACTACCGGGTGCGCATCGTCTCCAACGACGGGACCCTCGACGACTGGAGCGACGCGGGTTTCGCCGTTGCGGCGCCGCCGGCGCTGAGGCTGCTTTCGCCCCATGGCGGTGAGCGGTGGCTCATCGGCAACGTCCATCCCGTGACTTGGCAGGCGACAAGTTACGCGGGCCTGGTGCGGTTGGTGCTGTACGACGGCAACACCAAGGTGGGGCAGATCACGGGCGGCCTGAGCGCGGGAGCGGGGACCTACAGCTGGACCGTGGGCCGGCACTCGGGCGGCACAACGCCGGCGGGGGCGAACTACCGGGTGCGCATCGTCTCCAACGACGGGGTGCTTTCCGACTGGAGCGACTCGACGTTCGTTCTGGAGTCGCAGGCGCTGAGGCTGACCTCGCCCAACGGCGGGGAGAGCTGGGCGATCGGCTCGGTGCGGGAGGTCACCTGGAGCGCGGCGGATTATTCCGGCCTGGTGCGGCTGGTGTTGTTCGACGGAAGCACCAAGGTGGGGGCGATCGCGACCGGGTTGGGCGCCACGGCGGGTCCCTTCAGCTGGACGGTGGGCCAGCACCAGGGCGGAACGGCGCCTGCCGGGGCCGGCTACCGGGTGCGCGTCGTCTCCAGCGACGGGACCGTGTCCGACTGGAGTGACGCCGCTTTCCGTCTGGCCGACTAGGATTCAGACACCCGGCTCCGCCGGGGCGGAGAGGGGCGTCTCACTGACCAGCTCCTTGACCGTGTCGCCGGAGAAGAGGCCCGATTTGCCCCGGTAGAGCAGGTAGCGCCAGTCGCCGCGACGAAACCAGTAGTCGCCGTGCCAGAAGACGGAGCGCACGCCCTGGAGGGCGACGCGAAGGCGCAACGCCTCGACCTCCTGCCCGGCCACGCGCACCTTTTCCATGCCATGGACCCGGGCGACGAACTTGGCCGCTTTCATCTCCCCGGGCCCGCTGGTGCCGATCGACCAGAACCGGTGCTTGCCCCCGGCCGCCGCGAAATCGGCGAAATCGATCGAGAAGGCCTGCTTCCAGGGGGCGGCGTCGATCCGGTAGGTGCGGTTCACTTCTTCGCCCCGGTGCATGCCGGTCAGGACGATGGTGTGGCCGGTGCGCACCGCCCGCCAGCGTGAATCGCTGGCGATGCTGGCGTACTCCCAGGAGAGGGTGTGCATCTGGCGGTCGCAGAGGAAGAGATCGTGGACCAGGCCTTCCGGCGTGCGCCTCGTCAACTCCACCCGGAATCCATCCCCCAGGGCACGAACGACATAGGCGTGAAGCTCGACCCGCTCTCCGCGCGACTCGCGGTAGATGAGCGTATAGGCGTCGGACGCGACGGCGGAAGCCAGCGCCGGAAGCCACAGCAGCCAGGATAGCCGTTTGCCGTTCATGGCCGCTGGGGAAGGCCGGCAATGGCCGGTCCAAAGGGCGGCCGCAGCACGCCCTCCTCGGTGACGATGCCCGTGATCAATCCCGCCGGGGTGACGTCGAAGGCGGGGTGGCGCGCCGGGGTGCCGGGCGGGGCGGTGCGCTGGCCGCGGAACTGCAGCACCTCATCGTGGCTGCGTTCCTCGATCGGGATGGCGGCGCCGTCGGCGGCGGCCCGGTCGATGGTGGAAAGGGGGGCGGCGACGTAGAAGGGGATGTCGTGGTGGCGCGCCAGCACCGCCAGGGAGTAGGTGCCGATCTTGTTGGCCGTGTCTCCATTGGCGGCGATGCGGTCGGCGCCGACGATCACCGCCTGCGCCGCCCCCTCCTTCATGATCGCTCCGGCCATGCTGTCGGTGATCAGGGTGACGGGAATGCCGTCCCGTTGCAGCTCCCACACGGTGAGCCGCGCCCCCTGCAGCCAGGGCCGGGTCTCGCCGGCGATGACCCGCACCGGTTTTCCCTCCGCCACCGCCGCCCGGACCACCCCCAGGGCGGTGCCGTAGCCGGCGGTGGCCAGGGCTCCGGCGTTGCAGTGGGTGAGCACCGAGTCGCCCGCCTTCAACAGGAGCGCCCCGTGGGCGCCGATGCGCCGGTTGATGGAGACGTCCTCGGCGTCGACGGCCAGCGCCTCCTCCAGCAGCTTCCGGCGCGCAGAGGGGTAGTCGGGGCAGGAAGCGAAGACGCGGCGCATGCGCGCGCCCGCCCAGAAGAGGTTGACCGCCGTGGGACGGGTGGACAGCAGCTCGGCCTCGATCTCGTCGTAACGGGCGTTCAGCCACTGCCGGTCTCCGGGAAGGGCGCCCGGCTCCGAGGCCAGGTTGGCCACCCCGAGGGCGATGCCCATCGCCGCGGCCACGCCGATGGCCGGGGCGCCGCGGATGAGCATGCCGCGGATGCTGGCCGCCACCTGGCGGTGGTCACGGTGCTCGACGTACACCTCCCGCTCCGGCAGAAGCCGCTGGTCGAGCATGACCACCACGCCCTCCTTCCATTCGATGACCGGGTGCATGTTCCTCCTGGGGGAGCCATTATAATCCAGACCGCCGCGAATGGGTAGGGGTCAGCCCCGGCCCGTTTCGCGAAGGTCGGGAGCGGTCGACGGTTGACTCCCAGGGACGGCGATGGTATGAAGGGGCCGCATGGCCTTCCATACGCCGACCTTTCTCTTCCTGTTCCTGCCGGCCGTGCTCGCCCTGCACGCTCTGCTGCCGCTGCGCCGGCGCAACGGCTTCCTGCTGGGGGTCAGCCTGCTCGCCTATGCCTGGGCCTCCCCGGGGGGTGCCCTGCTGCTGCTGGCGCTGATCTTTTTCTGCCGCCTGGTTTCCCGGCGCCTGGAGGCCAGTGCCGAACCCGGGCGACGCCGCTGGCTGTCGCTCGGGGTGGTGGGCAGCCTGGCGCCGCTGTTCCTGTTCAAGTATGGTGCCTTCCTGGCCGACTCCTGGAACAACAGCGCCGCCTCCTTCGGCCTTCCTCTCCTTCCGGTCCCCGCCCTGACCGCGCCGGCCGGGATCTCCTTCTACACGTTCATGGCCATCGCCTTCCTGCTGGAGGTCAGCCGCCGCCCGGCCGGGCCATCGGGGCCGACGCCGCAACCCGGCCTCTACCTCTCCTTCTTCGCCCACGTCGGGGCCGGCCCGATCACCCGTTGGAAGGAGTTCGCCCCGCAACTGGCCGACCGCCAGCTGGCGGGGGAGGCCGGGCTGGATGCCGGGGCGCGCCGCTTCGTCTTCGGCCTGGCCAAGAAACTGCTGCTGGCCGTTCCCCTGGCGGCGCTGAGCGACCGCCTCTTCGCCCTGCCGCTCTTCCATCTCGACGCCGGCCTGGCCTGGCTGGCCGTCGTCACCTTCGCGCTGCAGATCTACACCGATTTCTCCGCCTACAGCGACATGGCCATCGGCCTGGGGGCCATGTTCGGGTTCCGCCTGGCGGAAAATTTCGCCTACCCCTACGCCGCCCGCACCCTGGGGGAGTTCTGGCGCCGCTGGCACATCACCCTGTCGACCTGGCTGCGCGACTTTCTCTTCCTGCCCATCGCCTACGCCCTGTCGCGCCGCATCCGCCGCCCGCGCCTGGCCGGGGTTCCGGCCGAATCGCTGGCCTACGTGGGCGCCGTCCTGGCCACCATGCTGCTGGCCGGGCTGTGGCACGGCGCCGGCTGGAACTTCGTGCTCTGGGGCGGCTGGCTCGGTTCGTGGATGGCCGTCGAGCACCTGCTGCGCCGACCGCTGCGGCGCCTGCCGGCGCTGCCGGGCCACGCCGTCACCCTGCTGGTGCTTCTCGTCGGCTGGGCCTGGTTTCGCGCCCCCGACCCCTTCGCCGCCTCCTCGCTCACCCGGGCGCTCTTCGGGCAGGGGAGCGGCGGCGGCGTGGTCCACTACCCCGGGCTCTACCTCGATGCCCGGACCTGGCTGGCGCTGGCCGCCGGCGCCCTGGCGGCGACGCCGCTGCCGGCTCGAGCCGGCCGCTGGCTGTGCCGGAGGCTGGGCGGCGCCGGTTTCCTGCTCGCCGAACTCTATCCCGCGGCTCTGCTCGTGGCTTCGCTGATGGCCCTTGCCGGGACGACCCATGCCCCATTCCTCTACTCCCGCTTCTGACACCGGCCGCGGCCGCCGCGGTGGCTTCCGGCCGTTGACGGCGCTCTTCATCCTGGCCCTGCTGGCCCCCTGGCTGCAGAGCCTGATGCGCCTCGTGCCGGAGCCGCCCGGCTCCGAGAAGCGCCTTCCGGCGCCCGCGCCGGTCTGGTCGTGGGGCGGGGTGCCCCGCCTGCCGGCCGCCTGCGACGCCTGGTTCGCCGATCGCTTCGGGCTGCGCCGCTCCCTCATCCGCGGCCACAACCTGCTGCACCTGAAACTGCTCGGCGTTTCGCCGCTGCCGGCCGTGCTCGCCGGCCGCCGGGGCTGGCTCTTCCTGGCCGAGGAGGGGGGCTCCGACCGGCCGCTGCGCTACTTCCGGAACCTGATGCCGCTGTCGGGCGGGGAGCTGCAGGCGGCGGCGGAGCCGCTGCGCCGTCGCCAGCGGGAGCTGGCCCGCCGCGGCATCGCCTGCCTGACCGTCGTCGCCCCCAGCAAGGAGTCGCTCTACCCGGAGTTCATGCCCGGCCGCATCCGCCGCGCCGGGCCACTCTCGCGGCTGGACCAGTTGACCGGCGAGTTCCGCCGGGAGCCCGATGCGGCACTCCTCGACTTGCGACCGGCCCTGCGGGTGGCGGCCGTGCGTCATCCCGTCTACGATCGCACCGACTCCCACTGGAACGACTACGGTGCCTGGATCGCCTCCCGGGAGATCGTGGCCCGCCTGGCCCGGGGCCCGTTGGGGTTCGCCCCGGCGGCGCTCCCGGAGGCGGACGTCGTCTACCGACTCCAGGAGGGCGGCGACCTGGCCGGCATGCTCTCCCTGTCCGACTGCCTGCGCGAGGCGCGGCCGCACCCCGTGCCGCGGCGGTCGCCGCGGGCGCGGCGGGTGAGGGCGTGGATGGAGTCCGCGGCCGTCCGGGTGGCGGTGTGGGAGACTCCCGGGGCCGGCAGGCCCAGCGCCCTGGTGTTCTGTGACTCGTTCGCCGACCGGCTGGCCCCGTTCCTGGCCGAGCATTTCCGGCGCGCCGTTTTCGTCACCGGCAACCGCAGCCGCTTCGACCCGCTGCGGGTGGCGATCGAGCGCCCGGACGTGGTCATCGTCGAAATGGCCGAGCGGTACCTGTGAGCCGCGCCCCGATTGACAAGGCGGGCGCTTTCCGGTAATAAGACGGTATGGCCGACACGTCCGCCACGCCCCGCGACGATCTCTTCCGCTGGCTCGAGTTGCCGCGCATCGTCGACGCCAAGGACGGCGTCATCTCGGTGGCCGAGGCCGGCCGCCACGTGCCGTTCGACATCCGCCGCGTCTACTATATCTACCATCTCAGCTTCCGCGATTCCCGCCGCGGCAAGCACGCCCACCACCGGCTCCAGCAGGCGCTCTTCTGCCTGAACGGCTCCATGCGACTGGACCTGGATGACGGCCGCCGGCGCTGGACGGTCCGCCTCGACCGCCCGGAGCGCGGCGTTTATCTCGGCCCCATGCTCTGGCACGAGATGCGCGAATTCGAGCACAACTGCATCCTGCTGGCGCTGGCGTCGGCGCCCTTCGACGAGGCCGACTACATCCGCGATTACGCCGAGTTCGCCCGGCTGGCGGCCCGCCCATGATCCGCTTCGACAATTTCGCCCCCCAGTACCGGTCCATCAAGGAGGAGGTCGATGCCGCCATCCAGCGCGTGCTGGACAGCGGCTGGTTCATCCTCGGCCGTGAACTCGAGGCCTTCGAGAACGAATTCGCCGCCTACGTCGGCGTGCCCCACGCGGTCGGGGTGGCCAACGGCACGGAGGCGATCGCCCTCGCCCTGATGGCCTTGGGAATCGGCCGCGGCGACGAGGTGATCGTGCCGGCGCTGACGGCGTTCCCGACCGTCACCGGCGTCCTGCAGGCGGGGGCCAAGCCGGTGGCCGCCGACATCCTGCCCGACAGCGGGCTGCTCGACGTCGACGACGCCGGGCGCCGGATCACCGCCCGCACCCGGGCCATCGTGCCGGTGCACCTCTACGGCCAAAGCGCCGACATGGGCGCGGTGCGCGAACTGGCGCAGGCGCACGGGCTGAAGGTGGTCGAGGACTGCGCCCAGTCGGTGGGCGCCACCTACCGCAAGCGGCGCACCGGCTCGCTGGGCGACTGCGGCGCCTTCTCCTTCTACCCGACCAAGAACCTGGGCGCCTACGGCGACGGCGGGGCCGTGACCACCCGTGACGAGGAGACCTTCCGGCGGCTGCTGCGCCTGCGCAACTACGGGCAGAGCGACCGCTACCGCCACGCCGAGTTCGGCATCAACAGCCGTCTCGACGAGATGCAGGCGGCGCTGCTGCGGACGAAGCTGACCCACCTCGAGCGCTGGAACCGGCGCCGCCGGCTGCTGGCGGCGCGCTACCGCGAGAGGATGATCGACGTGGCCTGGATGAAGGAGCAGGCGTACGGAGAGGCGGTGTACCACCTCTTCGCCATCCGCCATCCCCTCCGGGACCGGCTGCTCGAGTACCTGCGCGAGCACGAGGTGCAGGCGCTCATCCACTACCCGCTGCCGGTGCACCGCCAGCCCGCCTTCCCCGGGCGGCGGTTGCGGCTGGCGGCGGCCGAGGCCTTCGCCGCCGAGGTGCTGAGCATTCCCCTCTACCCGGAGCTGGAGGAACCCGACCAGGACCGGGTGATCGAGTTGATCCATGCCTTCCGCGACTGAGCGACTCTTCCTGTCGGTGGTCATCCCGGTCTACCGCGGCCGCGACTCCATCGGCCCGTTGGTGGAGCGGCTCATCGCCGATCTCGGGCCCCTGTTCCGGCTGGAGGTCGTGCTGGTCAACGACGATTCCCCCGACGACTCCGAGGCCGTCTGCGCCGGCCTGCATCGCCGCCACCCGGACACGGTGCGCTTCTTTTCGCTGGCCCGGAACGTCGGCGAGCACAATGCGGTCATGGCCGGCTTGAACCAGGTGCGCGGCGACTGGGCGGTGATCATGGACGACGACTTCCAGAACCCGGTCTCCGAGGTGCGCAAGCTCGTCGACCACGCCCTGGCCAACGACTGCGACGTGGTCTATTCCTACTACCTTGCCAAGCGCCACGCCTGGTGGCGCAACCTGGGCAGCCGCTTCAACGACCGGGTGGCCAACGTCATGCTGCGAAAGCCGCGCGGGCTCTACCTCTCTTCCTTCAAGGCGCTCAACCGTTTCCTGGTGAAGGAGATCATCAAGTACGAGCTGCCCTATCCCTACATCGACGGACTGATCCTGCGCACCACCAGCCGGATCGGCCGCGTGGCGGTCGAGCACCATCCGCGCCAGGCCGGCCGTTCCGGGTATACCCTGGCCAAGCTGGTTCAGTTGTGGCTCAACATGTTCACCAACTTCTCCATCCTGCCCCTGCGCATCGCGGTGGTGCTGGGGGCGGTCAGCGCCCTGTTCGGCCTCGGCCTGGGGGTGTGGACGGTCGCCGAGAAGCTCTCCCGGCCCGACCTGCCGGTCGGGTATCCGACGCTGCTGATCGTGGTGCTGCTCTTCGCCGGCATCCAGTTGCTGTCGCTGGGCATGATCGGGGAGTACGTGGGCCGCATCTTCCTGTCGCAGAGCCGCAAGCCGCAGTACACCATCCGCCGCCGCTTCGATGCCGGGAGCCCCGATGGATGAGAATGAATACACCAAGATGTTCGACTTCGAGAATGACTACTGGTGGTACCGGGGCATGCACGAGCTGGTCCGCCACTTCGTGCAGCGCGCCCCGGGAGGGCCGGGGCGGCGCATTCTCGACGCCGGCTGCGGGTCCGGACGGATGCTCGAGCTGCTTCGGGACCAGGGGCGGGGAGAGGGGGTCGACTACTCCGCCCAGGCGATCGAACTGAGCCGCAGCCGCGGCCTGGAGCGGGTCCGGGTCGCCGACCTGAACGAGTGGCGCGGCGAGACGGACGCCTACGACGTGATCGTCTCCCTGGACGTGATCTGCACCTCGGGCATCCGGGACGAGGGCGAGGTCCTGGCCGAGTTCCACCACGCGCTGCGCCCCGGCGGCTGGCTGATCCTCAACCTGCCCGCGTTCAGGCTGCTGCGCCGCGAGCACGACGTGGCCGTCTCCGGGGCGCGGCGCTACCGCCGCGGGGAGACGATCGCCCAACTGCGCCGGGTCGGCTTCCGCCCGCAGCGGGCCGGGTACCGGTTGCCGCTGCTCTTCCTGGTCATCCTGCTGCGCAAACTGCTCCACCGCCGTCACACCGGCCCGGCCGAGTCCGACCTGCGGCCGCTGCCGGCCTGGTGCAACCGCCTGCTGCTGGCCGGCCACCGCCTGGACAACCGGCTGTTCGCGGCCGGGCTGCCGATGCCCTTCGGTTCCTCGCTGTTCGTGGTGTGCCGCAAGGCGTAGGCGGCCGGCGGTGCGAGCGCGCGGGATCGTCTGGCCCCTGCTGTTGCTGCCGGTGGCCATCTCCCTTTTTTTCGTCCTCCACCTCGCCGTCGACGTCCCCTGGGGCGACCAGTGGGACATCCTGCCGCCGCTGCTCGAGCAGAGCGGCCGGGGCGCGCTCGACTGGGCCGCGCTGGCCGCGCCCCACAACGAGCACCGCATCCTCTTCCCGCGCCTGGTCATGCTGGGCCTCGCCCGCCTGACCCGCTGGGACACGCGCGCCGAGATGCTCCTCATCCAGCTTATGCTGCTGCTCGTGCTGCTGCTGCTGGCGGGGCGGCTCTCTTCCGGCGCACCGGCATGGCTGCTGCCGCTGCCGTGGCTGGTGTTCAACCTGAAGCAGTGGGAGACGATGCTTTTCGGGGTGCAGATCGCCTACATCCTGCCGGTTCTGGCGGCGCTGCTGGCCCTCGACCGGCTGGAACGGCTGGACACCGCCCGCCGGCCGGTGCTGGCGTTCGCCGCCGCCGTGGCGGCCGCCGGGGTCGCCTCCTTCTCCATGCTGGCCGGGCTGCTGGTTTGGCCGGCCGGGGCCCTGCTGCTGGGTCTTGGTGACCGCCGCCGCCGGCCTATCTACCTGCCGCTGTGGCTGACCGCCGCCGGCGCCGCCTGGGCGGCCTATTTCGCCGGCCTTCCGGCCGGCAGCGGCGCCGTGGCCTGGGCCGCCGCCCACCCCCCGGCGCTGACGCGCTTCATGCTGGCCCTGCTGGGCAACGCCCTCATCGCCCGCAGGTCGGCCGCGCTGCTCGCCGGGGCGCTGCTGTGCCTGCTGATGCTGCTGGTGGCCTTCCTGCTGACCCGTCGCCGCGCCTGGCGCGTGAACCGATTCTGGGTCTGCGTCGCCGCCTTCGCCCTGCTTTGCCTGGGGGCCATCGCCGCCGGCCGCGCCTGGGCCGGGACGGAGGCGGCCCTGGCGCCCCGCTACACCACCTTCAGCCTGCTGCTGCTGGCGGCCCTGTACGCCCTGCTGGCCGGCCTGTCCCGGAGCGGGTCGCAGCGGCGCCTGCCGCTGGCCGCCCTCGCCGGCCTGCTGCTGGCCGTCCTGGCCAGCCTGCCCATTTCCCTCCAGCGCGGCTGGGCGCACGGCCAGCGCCTGCACGACCGTCAGCAGCGCTTGGCGACCACGCTGCGCGGGTCGGCCACCCTGCCCGATGCGGCGCTGGTGGAGCTCCACCCCGACCCGCTCGTTGTGCGCCGGGGATCAAGCCTGCTGGAGAAACTCGGCTACAGCGTCTTCCGCGACCGGGAACCCGCCCGGGGAGAATAAGCCTCCAACCGCTTGTCTTTTGGGCGGGTTTATGATATATGATGAGCTCTGTCATGCCGACTTGGAGGGATTCCATGAGCAAGCCGATCATCGTGGCAGCCATTCTGCTGCTCTTCCTTTTCCCCGCGCTCCGCGCCCAGTACGAGGAGGCCGGCCCCGACTACACCATGGCCTTGCAGAAAAAGGCCGGCGAGGCCCGCATCCAGGCGTTCGACCAGTACATCCGCAAGTACCCCGACACCAACCAGAACATGTTCACCAAGTACGCCTACTACTGGCTGGCGTTCGACCACTACTCGGGCAAAAACTACGGCGAGGCCATCCGCAACGGCGAGAAGTTCCTGTCGTTCGGCGGCATGGACAAGAAGCTGGAAGCCGGCGCCTCCCTCATCCTGGCCAACGCCTATGGCGTTCAGGGACCGCGCTTCAACCAGGCGGCGGCCCTGCGCCACGCCGACAAGGCGATCGCCATCGCCCGCGACGGCGGCATGAACGACATCGCCCAGCAGGCCCAGGCCCTCAAGTCCGCCCTGAGCGGTGGCGCCCCGGCCAAGCCGGCCAAGGCCGCCACCCCGGTGCAGAAAATCGGCGTCGCCTACACGGCCAAGAAGTACGACGAGGTGGTCTCCATCTACAACGGCTTCAGCGAGGCCGACAAGCAGAGCGACCCGCTGGTGTTCGAGGCCTACGTGCGGGCGCTGATGGCCCTCGGCCGCGTCGACGCCGCCATCCGCGACCTGAGCGACTCCTTCGGCCGCGCCCGGAAGGGCATCACCGCCGAGCGCCTGGGCAAGATCTACCAGGAGAAGTCGAACCGGGACCGCAAGCTGCTCGACACGGCCATTTCCTACTACGTCCAGGCCGGGCTGCTCTACGGCAAGGAGAACAACTCCTCCCGCCGCGACGCCGTCAACAAGGTGGCCAAGTACCAGCTGTACGAGAAGTACGGCTACAACGCCAAGGCCGCCGCCGTCAACGCCAAGGTGAAGAACCAGCCCAAGCCGGTCGACAACACCCGCGAGATCGAGAAGCTGCAGCGGGACTACGAGCGCCTGGAGCAGCAGCTGGCGACGAAGTACGGCGACATGGAGATGCCCGCCTACGAGCAGGACAAGCTCGACAAGATCGCCGCCCAGATCCAGACCCTCAAGTCCAACAAGCCCAAGCCGCCGGACGAGAAGACCGCCGAAGAGGTGGCTGCGCTCGAGAAGGAACGGGTGCGCATCGAGACCGAGTTCAACGGCCTGGTCGGCGCGGAGCGCAAGAAGCTCGGGATGTAATCCAGCGAACGGAACCCCCGGGGGCAGGCTGCCGCCTGCCCCTTTTTTTTTGCATGTCAACCGGAACGGCCGCCGGTCGGCGGTCGAGTCGAGGCTGATTCCCGGAGCTGGCGCGAAAAACTCTCCGCCCCCGCCTCATGGTCCGGGGGCGGAATCAGGACCTTTCCCGGTCCCCCCCCGCAAGCCGTGCACCACCCGGGCCACGAACTCGCGCCGCGTGCCGCCGGCGTAGCGGTAGGCGAACAGCAGGGTCCCGCAGAGGCTGAGCGTCCCGGAGAGGGCCAGCGCCCGCGAGGCGCCGAGGGCCTGGGCCAGCCCGCCGATCAGCAGGCTTCCGACCGGAATGGTTCCGAAGAAGGCCAGCAGGTAGAAGGAGAGGACCCGGGCCCGCTTGTCATCGGGAACGGTCAGCTGGATGAAGGTGTTGGCGGTGGTCATCTGGGCCGTCATGCCCAGGCCGACGGCCGTCATCAGCAGCAGGGCCGGCAGCAGGTGACGCACTCCGGCCAGGCCGATCAGCCCGGTGCCGAAGAGCGCCGCCGCCAGGGCGGTCAGCTTCATCAGCCCGGCGCTGTCGCGCTTGGCGGCCAGCCCCAGCGCGCCGCCCAGGGCGCCGATGCCGCCGGCGCCCATCAGGAAGCCGAGCGTGTGGGCCCCGCCGTGCAGCGTCTCCTTGGCCAGGACGGGGAGGAGCACGCCGAACGACATGCCGACCAGGGCCACCCAGGCGAAGTGCGACATCAGCAGGCGGATGGCGCGGTTGTGGGTGACGTATTCCACCCCCTCGCGGAACTCGGCCATGAAGCCGCGGCGGCCGGCGGCGGGGGGCTGCGGCGTGATGCGCATCGCCAGCAGGGCGGCGATCACCGCCAGGAACGAGGCGGCGTTGACCAGGAAACAGGCCGCCTCGCCGGCGGCCGCCACCAGTATTCCGGCCAGCGACGGGCCGATCAGGCGGGCGGAGTTGAACATGGCGGAGTTGAGGGCGATGGCGTTGGGCAGGTCATCGCGGCTCTCCACCAGTTGCGTGACGAAGGCGTGGCGGGCGGGCGAGTCGAGGGAGAGCACCGCGCCCTGAATGACGCCGAGGGCGATGAGGCTGGGGATCGACAGCAGATCGCTGACCACCAGGCCGAACAGCGCCAGCGCCAGGGCCATCTCCGTCACCTGGATGGCGATCATCAGCCGGTAGCGGTTCAGCCGGTCGGCCAGCACCCCGGTGAACGGGGTGAGCAGGATCAGCGGCATCTGGGCGGCGAAGTTCACCAGCCCCAGCAGCAGGGGCGAGCGGGTAAGCCGGTAGACCAGCCAGGAGATGGCCAGCGACTGCATCCAGGAGCCGATGAGCGAGATGCCCTGGCCGCCGAACCAGAGACGGTAATTGCGCGAACGGAAGGCGCGCAGGGCGAAGCGGGCGGCGCGGGGGCGCTCCTCAGGCATCGGCGCACGCCCCGGGCGTCGGCGATTCGACCGGCTCGATGGTCACCGGCAGCTGCCCGACGTGGATGCGCAGCAGGTGCAGAAGGGCCCGGGAGTGGAAGTAGAGGAGGACGACCAGCAAGTAGCCGATGACGTTGGGGCCGGGCAGCAGCGCCGTCAGCGTGGCCGGCACCAGCAGCAGCAATTCGGCCGCCACGTAGACGATGCGCCGGTTGCGCTTGCCGCGGATCCAGGCGGCGAACTGCCGCAGCGCCTCCGCGCGGGTCATGCCGGCCGGGGCGCGCAGCCGGATGGAGTAGCTGCCCATGTGGGCCAGGGTGCGCTGCTGCGACAGGTAGCGGACGAAGCGCGGCGCGTTCTTCCTCAGGATCTCCAGCCCGCGGGCGATGAGCGGCCTGGAGGAAGACAGCTCGGGGAAGCGCAGCATGACCGCCTCGGCCCGCCTGCCCGGGCACATCTCGATGACGACCTGCTCCCCGCCCTGGCTCACCGGCCCTCCATCGCGCGCCCGGCCATGTCCTACTCGATGAACGAGAGGGTGATCGCGCCCTTGCCGCTCTGCTTGGCCCCGTCGAGCGCCTCGTCGGCCTTTTTCATGATGAGCTCGCACACCTCGTCGACCGACTCCGCGTCCCCGCCGAACCCGGCCACTCCGAACGAGCAGGTGGCGGTGAAGGTGCGCTCGCCCTCGCGGAACAGGTGCTTGCCGATGGCGTCGCGCAGGCGCTGGACGATGGCCAGCAGGTGCTGCTGGTTGCCCACCCGGTCGACGAGGAAGGCGAACTCGTCGCCGCTCAGGCGGGCCAGGACGTCGCCGGGGCGCAGCAGGCGGCGGGCGATGGCGGTGACGGTGCGAAGCACCTTGTCGCCGCAGCCGCGGCCGTACTCGTGGTTGATGGCCCGGAAGCCGTCGATGTCCATCTTGACCACGAACAGCTCGCGCGGCTGGCGGGGCAGGGTGCGCAGCGTCTCCTGCAGCCGGGCCTCGAAGAAGCCGCGCGTGTAGACCTGGGTCTGGTGGTCATGGATGACCAGCTCGTAGAGCCGGGTCTTGTCGCGGAACAGCCAGTCGAGGCGGACGAACAGGACCCAGGCGATGGCCGCCACCACCAGCAGGGCGCCCAGCCAGGTGAGCGGCGGCAGGTCAATCATCTGCACGGAGGTCAGCAGGTCCAGCGCGCCCGTGGCCAGGAACAGGAGGCAGGAGGCGATGAGCGCCTTGGCGGCGCCCCGGTCGACGCGGTCGTGGCGGCGCACCCGGTGGAAGACGATCGCCAGCAGCACGATGGCGTAGAGCATCTGCAGCAGCATGTAGGTGCCCCAGAGGTGGTACCCCGGGCCGTGCTGCAGGGCGACGTAGTGGCTGGAAACGGGCAGGCGGGCCTTTTTCAGGAACAGCGGGTTGCTGACCAGGGCCAGCAGGATGAAAGCGGCGTTGCCGTAACGCAGCAGCCGGTGGGAGAAGAGGGGGGCGGCATGGAAGAATTCGCGGATGAAGGCGATGAGCAGGGAGACAGAGAGGGTGGCGGCGATGACCGTCAGGCGGGCGGAGAAATCGAGGAGCGCCAGGTTGGCGTCGGCGGAGACCATCACCCCGAAGGTGATCAGGAAAAGGGAAATGGCGGCCGCGGTCGCGGCGTAGAGCAGCGTGGAACGGGGGCTCTCGCCGAAGAGGTGGCGGGCGCGCAGGAAATAGGCGGCGAAGAAGAGGGCCAGCAGCAGGCTCGCCGCGGCGCTGAGGAACATGGGCATTGACAGCAGACGGACCATTCCGGTTCTCCCTCGTAAGCGCCATTATAGCACACCCGGTCGCCTTCCGCGCCGGCGCCCCCCGTCCCCGCCCGCGGTTTGCAATCCGGGTCCGATGGGGTATACTGGCGCCGGCCGACACGAGGTGAACCATGAAGCAGGTGCAACTGCATGCCCGCGACCTGGACGGCTACCTGGGTGCCGGGGACCTGAGGTCCATCGCCGCGGTGGAATCGCTCTACGAGGGGGCGCTAACCCTCTTCCCGCAGCTGGAGCCCGGCCGGCCTCCGGCGCGGCAGCGGACGGTGCAGCGCCGCCTGCACGGGCTGTTCGACGAGTTGGGGGAGCGGCTGCAGCAGGTGCTGGCGCGCGAGAAGCGCATCCACGTCTACTGCCTGGAGACGCCCGAGTTCCTGCACGGCGAGGCGTCGCGGCTGGTGGCCAAGCTGCGCGACGAGCGCACCGCCCGGCCGGAATTCGTCTACTACGTCCAGCGCGCCTACGAGCTGCTCTTCCAGCTGGCCTTCATCGGCGCCGGCCGGCCGCGCCGCTATCCGATCACCGTGCGCACGCCGGTCTCGGTGCCGGTGACGAACTACGCGGTGCACCGCATTCCCCAGATCGACCCCCGGATCGAGAACTCCGTCATGTGCGTCATGCTGCGGGCGGCGCTGCTGCCGTCGCTGATCGTCTCCAAGGAGATCCAGGAATACTCCAGCCACGGCTACCTGACGCCCTTCGCCCTCTTCCGCATCAGCCGCGACGACAGCCGCCAGGAGAGCGACATGATCTACCGCCTCGACCTGCAGCGCTCCTTTTTTGACCCGGAGCAGCTCGACGGCCGTGACCTGTTTTTCGCCGACCCGATGAACGCCACCGGCGGCTCGCTGGTCACGGTGGTCGACTACCTGCGGCGGCGCGGCGTGCGGCCGCGGGCGATCCGCTTCTTCAACGTGGTGTCGACGCTCAAGGGGGCGCTGCGCATCGCCCGCGCCCTGCCCGAGGCCGAGATCTATACCCTGTGGATGGACCCGGCGCTCAACCGCAAGGCCTACATCCTGCCCGGCCTGGGCGACGCCGGCGACCGCATCAACGGCGCCGACTCCGGCGAGCGGCCGCGCAACATCATCCAGCTGCTGGCCGACTACGGCAGCCACGTCACCGCCCTGTATCGGGACCAGGTGCGGCGCATCGAGCAGGTCGTGCTGGGCAGCTGAACCGGAGGGACCATGGAAGAAACCTGCACGCAGAGCGTCGGCGACCAGGCGGTCGCCCTGTTCCACAACGGCTACAATTGCGCCGAGGCGGTGCTGCTGGCCCTGGCGGCAGCCGCCGGCGTGCCGGGGTCGCCCCTGCTGCCGCGGCTGGCCACCGGTTTCGGCGGCGGCGTGGCCCGCCGGCAGATGATCTGCGGGGCCCTGTCGGGTGCCATCCTGGCCATCAACCTGACGCATGGCCGCGACCGGGCCGCCGACCCGCGCGATCCCGCCTATACCCGCGTGAACCGGCTGCTCGACGAATTCGGGAAGCGGTTCGGCGCCCACGACTGCCGCGCCCTGACCGGCTATGATTTCGCGGACCCGGCCCAGGTGCAGGCGAACGGCGACCGAGTGCACGAGGAGGTCTGCCCGGCCTTCGTCCGCTTCGCCGCCGAGGAGACAAAAAAGCTGCTCTGATCGGTCGGTTCGGAGGCCGTCACGATTCCCGCTGCCCCCCGGGGCCGGTTCCCCGAGGGGTTGCGCCCTTCAGCCGTTCTTGTCGAGGAAGGCCTGCAGCTTGCCGTCGAGCTCGTCGGCCATCTTCAGAGCGCTCTCTTCTTTCAGGTTTTCCCGGAGCGCCTGCAGCTTCCCCTGGATGGCGCGGACCTGCTCCACGCTCTCGCCGGCGCTGCCGGTGGTGTCCACCCCGCTCACCCCGGCGGCGCGCTCCGCCTGGGCCAGGCCCTTCTCGGCCGTGGCGAACTCGTCGGCCAGGGCCTGCACCTGCTGCTCTTCGCCGCTGAGACCGCCGCCGACGAATTTCTGGTAGGCGAACCAGCCGGCCACGACGACCAGCGCCAGGACAATCAGCTTCTTCATGCCCCACCTCCCTTCTTCCGCCCGATTGTACGCGAAATCCGCCGCGCGCGATAGGGGGCGGTTGGGGCGCGGTGACCGCCCCCCCGGCCATAGGCATGCCCCGATTCGGCACCGCGCAGGGACAGGTTTCAAACCTGTTCATACACCATGTCTCCGTCGTCGCAGGCGCCGGGAAATGGACATGGTCTATAGTGCCGGGGCGAGGCGGCCGCGCCCAGCGCCAGGAGCATGGACAAAATGCCGATGGATATCAGGCCGCCGCGCCGATTTTCCGGGTTTTCCGCCAGGCTGTTGACAAGAGGCGGATCCTGCATTATTATATAAAAGGCGAACAAAAGACGAACACATGCTGACGAGAAAACAGAAGCGGTTCCTGGACCGGCTGGCTTCCCGGGTGCGGGAGGGCGGCTACTTTCCCAGCGTGCGCGAGCTGGCGCGCCTGGCCGGCCTGGCCTCGCCGGCCACCGTGCAGGCCTACCTGGGGCGGCTGGAGGCGAAGGGCTACCTGCGGCGGCGCGGCGGCGGCTGGGAGCTGGCCGGCGGCCCGGGCGGCGTGCCGCTGGTGGGCGTGGTGCCGGCCGGCCCGGCGCTGGAGATGTTCGAGCCGCTGGGCGAGGCGGTGGAGCTGCCCGAGTGGATGGCCGACCGCGGCGGCGACCTGGTGGCCTTCCGCGTGCAGGGGGAGAGCATGAGGGACGCCTACATCCAGGACGGCGACCTGGTGCTCATCCGCCGCGGCGAGCAGGCCGACGTCGGCCAGATGGTGGTGGCGCGGCTGGAAGGGGAGGGCGCCATCACCCTGAAGCGGCTGCAGCGGGGGCCGGACGGTTTCTTCCTGGCCCCCGAGAATCCCGAGTTCTCGCCCATCCACGGCCGTTTCCAGCTGGTCGGCCGGGTGGTGGGCGTGCTGCGCAAGTACCGGTGAAGCCGCCCGCCGTCCTGCACCTGGACATCGACGCCTTCTTCGCGGCGGTCGAGGTGGCCCTCGATCCCTCGCTGCGGGGCCGGCCGGTCATCGTCGGCGGCCTGGCCCACGAGCGCGGCGTGGTCTGCACCGCCTCCTACGAGGCGCGCCGCTTCGGCGTCCACTCCGGCATGGCCCTGCGCACCGCCGCCGCCCGCTGCCCGCAGGGGGTCTTCCTGCGCGGCCGCCACCACCTCTACCAGCAGCTGTCGCAGCGCTTCTTCGCCTGCCTGCGCCGCTTCTCGCCGCTGGTGGAGGAGACGTCGGTGGACGAGGGCTACGTCTCGCTGGCGGGCAGCCGCTACCTGGGGCCGTCGGTCTACACCCTGGCCGAGCGGGTGAAGCGCGCGGCGGAGCGCGAGATCGGCCTGCGCGTCTCGGCCGGCCTGGGCCGCTCCATGCTCGGCGCCAAGCTGGCCACTGCCGCCGCCAAGCCGGGCGGCCTCTGCTGGCTGCACGACGAGGAGGAGTTCATCGCCAACCTGGCGGTGGAGCAGGTGCCGGGCATCGGCCCGCAGACGCAGTTCGTGCTGCGCGGCCTGGGCGTGCGCCGGGTGCGCGACCTGCAGCGGCGCCACCCCACGCTGTGGCGGCGCGTGCTGGCGGCGCAGCGCGAAGAGATGGGCCGGCACCGCGAGCCCGCCGGCCGCTCCTTCAGCCGCGAGACCACCTTCCGCGAGGACATCGCCGACCCGGAACTGCTCGCCGCCCACCTGGCCTACCTGGTCGACCGCCTCGCCATCCACCTGCTCGACGAGGGCTGGTACGCGGGGCGCGTCGAGGTGAAGACGCGCTTCAGCGACTTCAGCACGGTGTGCCGGCGCGCCCCGCTGCGCCTGCCCACCTACTCCTACCTCGAACTGTGGCAGACGGCGCGCCCCCTGCTCGACGGGTTGCGCCGGCGCCGCGACCTCCCCCTGCGCCTGGTGGGCGTCAAGGTGGAGGACCTCACCCGCGCCCGCGACCTGCTACCCTTCGTCTCGAAACGGGGCGAGGAGCTCACCCGCGGCGTGGGCCGGGTGAAGGAGCGCTTCGGCTTCTCGGCCATCTACACCGGCCGCGAGCGCCTGCTGGAGGAGCTCTACCCGGCGGAGCGCCAGGGGCTGGTGCTCAAGACCGCCTCGCTGACGAAATAGGGTGTGAGGGATAGAGGTGGTGCGGGGGCAGGTTTGGTGGGCGGAGGGATAGGTTGGTGGGCGGAGGGACAGGTTTCAAACCTGTCCCTACACGGATGTTGTGGCACAGGGATTCGCATCGATTGACGAATGGTCCGTGAGCCGACTCGCCAGATGCCCGGCAAACGGGTTCAACCCCGACCGGCGGAGCTTCAGGGGTTCATTTTAGCCAGCATGGAAAATTCATGAGGGAACGCAAACGCAATCGCTTGTATGGGCGCGACTATTCGCGTGCGGGCCTCTATTTTGTCACGATCTGCACGAGGGAAAGGGCGGGTACAGGAACAGGCACAGGGACAGACGCAGACACAGACGTAGGGACGGGCGAGGGCGCGGGTGTAGGGACAGGATGCCCGATCACATCCATGGCATCATCGAAATGGTTGGCGCATGTACAGGAACAGGTTTGGAACCTGCCCCTGCGAGGCATCCCCTGTCGGAGATCATCCGCGGTTTCAAGACATTTTCCGCGCGGGCGATTAACAAGGTGAACCCCGAAGGATTTTTCCGCTGGCAGCGGTCGTTCTTTGATCGCATCATCCGCAATAGCCATGAATATGCGGCGGTGACTGAGTACATCCGGCAGAATCCCGCGCGCTGGGAAGCCGGTACCCGGACAGATTGGCCTGATGACGAATACGATCGGGCCGGCGCAGGGGCAGGAACAGGGCGGGCGCGGGTGTAGGGGCAGGCAGGTGCAGGGACAGGCGTAGGGACAGGCAGCAGGTGTAGGGACAGGTTTCAAACCTGTCCCTACGGGAATACGGGAATATGGGGAATACGGGGTTGTCGCAGCCAAGGAGCGAGATCATGAACGAACAATCGAATTTCGGGACCTTCGATACCGACCTGGAGCGCGAACTGGAGCGCCTGGCGCGCGAGACCGGCCTCTCCCGCGCCGAGGTGGTGCGCCGCGCCCTGCGCCATTACCTGGCCGCCCTCTACATCAAGAAGGTGCGCGCGCGCCTGCGCCCTTTCGCCGGCCTGGCGCCGCTTCCCGGCGGCGAGGAGCCGATCGAGCCGATGTGGTAGCCACCGCCGGTCCGCACTCCCATGCCCGCCTACGTCCCGCTCCGCGTCCACACCGTCTTTTCGCAGGGGGAGGGGACCGTGGACCCGGGGAGGCTGGGGGACATCCTTCAGAAAGCCGGGGCCCCGGCGCTGGCGGTGTGCGACCCGCTCTCCACCGCGGCCTGGGACCGCTGCGCGGTAGAGGCGGGGAGGCGGGGGCTGAAGCCGCTCTTCGGGGTGGAGGTGAGGTTCCCCGAGAAGGGGGCGCTGCTGCTTTTCCCGCTCTCTCCGGGGGGATACCGGGAGGTGGTGCGGGTGCTGGCGCGGCGCGCCGTGCCGGCGCTGAAGGAGGTGGCGGTGGTGCTGCTGCCCGCTTCGCCCGATTCGGCGTGGCTCGGGCGCATGCGGGGCAAGGCGCCGCCGGGGAACTGCTGGCTGGGGCTGGAGTGGGGCACGGGGCGCCGGCTGGTGGAGTGGGCGAGAGGCGAGAAGCTGCCGCTGGCCTGGGCCAACCCGGTGCGCTGGGTGGGGGAGGAGGCGTCGTGCCGTTCGGCCATGGCCGTCTTCCGCCACCTGCCGCTGGGGGAGGCGCTGCGCCTCGACCTGTCGCTGGGCGGGCTGCTGCCCGGCGCCGCCGTGCGCCGCCGCTTCGGGGAGGCGGGGGGGGAGGCGCTGAAGAGCACCTTCGCCCTGGCGGAGCGCGCCGCCTTCTTCTTCGACCGCCTGGAGGAGCCGCCGGGGGGCGAGGACGAGGAACTGGCCGCCGAGGTGGGCCGGAGCCTGCGCGCCGCCGGCGCGGACTGGAAGGAGCGGCAGCGGGTCAACCGCGAGCTGCAGGTGATCCGCCGCCTCGGCTTCGCCCCCTGGTTCCGCATCGCCGCCGAGATCGCCGCCTTCTGCCGGGAGCAGGCCATCCACTTCCACCTGCGCGGCTCGGGCGCCTCCTCCGCCGTGCTCTACCGGCTCGGCCTGTCGCGCGTCGACCCGCTGGCGCACGGGCTGCTCTTCGAGCGCTTCGTCAACGGCCTGCGCGACGACCTGCCGGACATCGACATCGACATCGACTCGTCGCGCCGCGCCGAGGTGTTCGGGTGGCTCTTCCGGCGCTGGCCGGAGCGGGTCGCCTTCCTCTCCAGCCACAAGTTCTTCGGCGCCCGCTCGGCGCTCTACGAGACGGCGCGCGCCGCCGGCCACGGCCCGGAGGAGGCCCACGCCCTGACCCGCCACCTGCCCCTGTTCGCCCGCCCGGCCGAGCTGCGAGGCCGCGGCCGCGGGCCGCTGGCGCCGGTCTACGAGGCGGCCGCGGCGCTGGAGGGGGTCTTCAAGGAGCTTTCCCTGCACGTCGGCGGGGTGGTTTTCGGCTCCCGCCGCGCCGCCGACTCCTTCCCGCTGGAGCGCTCGCCCGACGGCTTCCCGCAGCTGCCCTGGGACAAGGACGGCGTGGAGCGGCTGAAGATCTTCAAGCTCGACCTGCTGGGGGTGCGCGGCTTCGAGGTGGTGGCGCCGGCCGCCCTGGCCGGCGAGCCCGACGCCGCCGATCCCGACACCTGGCGCACCATTGCCGGGGCGCGCACCCTCGGCTGCTTCCAGATCGAGAGCCCGCTGGCGCGCGACAACCTCCGGCGCTGCCAACCGGCGAACCTCGGCGAGCTGGCGGTGGCCCTGGCCATCATCCGCCCCGGGCCGGCGCGCTCCGGCATGAAGCAGGCCTACCAGGAACGGCGGGCGCCGCGCCACCCGCTGCTGGCGGAGCTGTTCCCGGGCACGCGCGGGGCGCTGATCTACGAGGAGCAGATCAGCGTGCTGCTGCACCGCCTGACCGGGTGGAGCCTGGAGATGGCCGAGAAGGTGCGCCGCGAGCTGAAGAAGAAAAAGGGCGAGGCGCGCCGCGCCGAGTTCCTGGCCCTGGGCCGGGCCGCCGGCTGGGGGGGCGCCGAGCTGGAGATGTTCTGGCACCTGGCGCTCGACTTCTCGCTCTACGCCTTCTGCCACGCGCACAGCGCGGCCTACGCCCGCACCGCCTTCCTGTCGGCCTGGTGCAAGACGCACCGCCCGGTGGAGTTCTTCTGCCGCCTCTTCAACTCCGGCGGCGGCTACCACCCGCTGCCGGTCTACGTGGAGGAGGCCAAGCGCTGGGGGGTGCCGGTGCTTCCGCCGGATGTCAACCGCAGCGGCGTCCGCTGCCAACCGGAGGGCGGCGCGGTGCGCCTCGGGCTGCTCTTCGTGAACGGCCTCGGCCCCAAGGGGGCGGCGCGGCTGGTGGAGCGGCGCAACGACGGCTATGCCGCGCTGGACGAGCTGCAGGCGCGCGCCGGCGCCGGCGAGCGCGAGCTGGCCGCCCTGCTGGCCGTGTCGGCGCTGCGGACCATCGGCCTGGACGGCCTGGGCGCGGCGGAGCGGCGGCGCAACTGGCGCGAGCGGCTCGGCTTCCTGCCGTCGGAGGAGGGAGAGGGCCTGCCGGCGCCCGCGCCGCATTGCCGGTTGGGGGCCGGGTGCGGAGGCAATTCGTGAATCGGCCCGGCACCGCTCCGGTTTGACTTTTCTTTCCGCGAATGCCTATAATACGGCCGCAACACCGGAAGGAGCGCGGATGGATGCGAGCGGAAGAGTGGACGGCAGGGACCACGGCGACATCGTGGTCTATGCCCTGAGCACGTGCGTCTGGTGCGGCATGGCCAAGGCCCTGCTGGAGAAGCTGGGGGCGGCCTACCGCTTCGTCCACGTGGACCTGCTGCCCGACGGGGAGCGGGAGAAGGCGCGCGCCGAGATGGGCCGCTGGAACCCGCGCGGCTCCTACCCGACGCTGGTCTTCCGCAACGAGCGGGCGGTGCTGGGCTACGACGAAGGCAAAATCCGCGCGGAGCTGGGGAGATGAAGGCGGCCGAGGATATCCCCCGGGCCGAGGCGGAGCGGCTGGCCGATAAACTGCGGCGGGAGGCGGAAGCGGGCGGCTACCACCTCAACCCCGACCCGGCCTTCACCCTGGCGCTGGCGCGCGGGCTGCTGGTCAACGAGGGGCGCTACGGCTACCCGTCCTGCCCCTGCCGGCTGGCCTCCGGGAACCGCGACGAGGATCTCGACATCGTCTGCCCGTGCGATTACCGGGACGCCGACGTGAACGAGTTCGGCGCCTGTTACTGCGCCCTCTACGTAAACGCGGAGATCGCCGCCGGGCGGGGCAGCGCCGCCCCGGTGCCGGAGCGCCGCCCGCCAATGGAAGAGCGGCGCCCTCCCGCCGCCCCGGCGGCGCCGGGGCCGGGCCGGCGCACCACCTACCCGGTGTGGCGCTGCCGGGTGTGCGGCTATCTCTGCGCCCGCGACGGCCCGCCGGACACGTGCCCGGTGTGCAAGGCCCGGCGCGACCGGTTCGAGCCGTTCCCGCTCTGAGGCTCCGCCATGAAACGCGAGGGGTGATCCATGACCCGTGACGGACTGCCGGAGGCCGCTGCCGAACCCACCCTGATTCCCTGCCTGCTCGTTTGCCTGAACGACGGCCGCTACACCATCCCGCTGGAGGCCGTGCTGCGCATCGTCAAGCCGCCGGAGATCTTTCCCATGCCCGACACGCCGGAGTTCGTGCTGGGCGTGGCCAACTACTCCGGCGAGGTGCTGCCGGTGGTCGACCTGAAACGGGTGCTGCGGGTGCCGAGCCCGGGAGACGAAACCGCCCGCAAGCTGGTCGTCTGCCGCCACCAGCACGTCAAGGTCGGCTTCCTGGTCGACGACGTCATCGATGCCTTCGACGTCGACCGTGCCCGGGTCAAGGCCGACACCGCCCGGGTGCGCGAGGGCGAGTTCATCTCCGGCGAGTTCGTGACGGAGCGGGACGCGGTGGCCATGATCGACGTGGCCAAGATCATCACCACCCACCAGGCACCGGCATGAATCTGCTGCTGCTGCGCTACTCCCGCTACCGCCTGGCCCTGGACATGCGCCGGGTGGCCCGGGTGCTGCCGCGCGACGAGGTCCCCCCGCTGCGCGACCCGGAGGCCACCCACGGTTCCACGATCCAGGGCGACCCGCGCTGGCTGCTGGACCCGGGGCCGGCGCGCATGGCGGTGGTGCTGACCAGCGGGCGCATCCTGCCCGCCAGCGAGATCGAGACGACGAGCGTTTTCCCCGAGCCGATCGTGCCGGCCAACCCGTTCCTGCGCGGCTGCTGCCGCTCCTCGCTGGTGGACGGGTTCGCCATTGTGAGCGGGCGAGTCTACGGGGTGTTGAGCGACCCATTCCTGACCGACGCGAGGCAACCATGAGCCTGTTTACCGATGTACGCGACCTGATGAAGCGGGCGGACGGAAACGAGTGGCGCGGGCCGGCCGTGGGCGCCGGCCTGGCCTTCGCCCTGCCGGCGCTGGCCGGACTGGCGGCGCTGGCCGGGTTGACCTGGCCGCTGCTGCCGGGGACGATCCTCGGCGGCGCCGCCCTGGGCTGGACGCTGTGGCGGCTGGAGCGGACCGCGCGCGCCCGGCGCGACACGGTCCGCGCCACCACCCGGCTGCTCGACTCGCAGCTCGACTTCCACCCGCGCTTCTACAGCGCCCTGCGCACCCTGCGGGACAGCGACTTCTCGGTGCCGCCGGTTTCCTCCGCCGAGGCCGACGCCCAACTGCCCGAGTACCAGCGGCTGTTCCTCACCCTGCGCGAGGCCATCGACAAGATCAAGAGCGGGACCATGCAGAACCAGCGCATCTCCTTCGACCTGGTCAAGTCGGTGCGGGCGCTGATGGAGGTGGGAAACGCCCAGGCCAGCGGCTCGTCGGAGCAGGCCAGCTCCATCGCCGAGATCACCGCCACCATGGAGGAGCTGGCGCGCACCGCCGCCCAGATCGCCGACAACTCCAACAAGGTGGCCAAGCTGGCCGAGAACTCCGACCAGGCGTCCAAGGAGGGCTCCGCCCTCATCAACAGCGTCATCCGCTCCATCGAGAGCATCGACGGCAAGATGCACCAGATCTCCGAGAAGACGCATGCGCTCGGCCAGCACTCCAAGCAGATCGGCAAGGTGCTGGACATCATCTCCGACATCTCCAACGAGACCCATCTGCTGGCCCTCAACGCGGCCATCGAGTCGGTGGCCGCCGGCGAGTTCGGCAAGCGCTTCGGGGTGGTGGCGGCGGAGGTGCGCCGCCTGGCCGAGATCTCGCGCGACAACACCGAGTCGATCCGCGCCATCATCGAGCAGTTCCACAACGCCATCGACGGCACGGTCATGGCCATCGAGGAGGGCACCAAGATGACCTCCAACGTCAACGAGACGGCGCAGGCCATCATCCGCCACCTGGAACGGATCGTCCATGCCACGGCGGCCACCTCGCAGAGCATCGGCGAGATCTCGATCGCCACCCAGCAGCAGCGCAGCGCCAGCGACCAGATCGTGCTCACCCTGAAGGACATCTCGCAGGTCACCCGGCAGCAGGCCCAGGAGCTGAAGCGCTCCTCCAAGGAGCTGGAGAAGCTGAACACCCTGGCCCTCTCCCTGCAGCTGCTGACCCAGCAGACCATCATCGACTCGTCGCTGAGCCTCGGCTTCCAGAGCAAGACCTTCGCCGGCCGGGCCGAGATCTGGAGCATGGAACGACGACAGCAGCAGCAGGCGCTGTCGCGCATCGTCGACGAGAACCCCTACATCGAGCTGATCTACGTCGTGGATCACGACGGCAAGATGTTCTCCTTCGGCATCGGCAAGCAGGGCGTCGAGAACCCGGAGCAGCTGCAGGCCGGCGCCGACTTCTCCAAGCGCCCCTGGTTCCTGAACGCCCTCAACGCGCGCCACCCCTATATCTCCGAGGTATACAAGTCGCTGTTCACCGGCGAGGACTGCTTCACCGTCTCCATCGGCATATTCAACGAGGACGGGGCGAACGTCGGCGTGCTCGGCCTGGACGTCAACGCCCGGGAGTGGAACCGCATCGTGCACTGACATGGCCCTGGACGTCGCCAAGTTCCTGGAGCAGTTTTTCCTCGAAGCGGGGGAGAAGCTGGGGCGCGTCCAGAACTCGCTGGTGCAGCTGGAGCAGAACCCCCGCGACGCCGACGCCCTGCTGAGCATCCAGCGCGACATGCACACCATCAAGGGCAGCTCGCGCATGGTGGGGCTGAAGGACGTCAGCGAGCTGGCCCACCGCATGGAGGACGTCTTCGCCCGGCTGCACGGCCGCCAGGAAGAGGTCGCCCCGGACGTGGTGGAGGCCCTGTTCGGGGCCATCGACCGGCTGGGCGAGTTGGTGCGCGCCGCCCAGGCCGGCGCCCCCCCGCCGCCGGTGGAGGCGACCCTGGAACGGCTCCAGGCCGCCCTGGTGACCCGAACGGCCGCCGCGCCTCCGGAGGCCGTTGACAGCGGCCGGCGCCAATTCAGCCTCGACCTGGCCGCGCTGCGCCGTTCGGTGCAGACCAGCCAGCCGGTGCCGGATCGCCGCCGGCAGCCGCGCCCCGGGCGCGAGGAAACGGCCGAGCCCGCGGCCATGCCGGCCCCGGTTGAAGCCGCCCCCGAGCCCTCCCCGGCCGCGGTGGCCGAGGCCGCCCCGGAGTCTCCCCCGCCCGCCCGGGCGGAGGTCGGACGGGCGCCGGAGCGCCAGTTTCTGCGGGTGGACGGCGAAAAGGTGGGCATCATCATCAACCAGGTGACCGACCTGCTGGCCAAGCGCTATTTCTTCGCCAACGTGCTGCGGACCTTCAAGGGGCTGCAGCAGATCGCCGAGGGGTTCCGGCGCGAGTGGCTGCCGCTGAAGGGGCGTTTCGGCGACTCGGAGGAGGCCAGTCACATCGAGGGCATGCTCGACCTGCTGGCCCGCAACGTGATCGACTTCGAGCGCGGCTTCCAGGCCAACCTGACCGATTTCGAGAACACGCTGCGCGGCATCTACGACAGCCTGCTGGACATCAAGCTGACGCCCATCCAGACCGTTTTTTCCGTCTATCCGCGCTACGTCCGCGACTACGCCCACCGCAGCGGCAAGAAGATCCGCCTGTTCGTCCGCGGCGGCGACTCTCAGCTCGACAAGACGATCATCGAGAAGATCAGCGAGCCGCTGGTCCACCTCCTGCGCAACGCCTGCGACCACGGCATCGAGTCGCCGGCGGAGCGCCAGCAGGCCGGCAAGGACGCCGCCGGCACCATCGTCGTCGAGGCCAACAAGCGCGGCAACCGGGTCGAGATCCGCATCCAGGACGACGGCCGCGGCCTGGACCGCGAGTCCATCCTGCAGACGGCCATCCGACGCGGGCTGATCGACCCCGAGCGGGCCGCGGCCCTGAGCGACTCCGAGGCATACGACTTCATCTTCGAACCGGGGTTCTCCACCGCCCGCGAGGTGTCCGACTCCAGCGGCCGCGGCATCGGCATGGACATCGTCCGGCGCACCGTCAACGCCCTGGGCGGATCGCTGGCGATCGAGACCCGACCGGGCTCGGGCACGACCTTCACGGTGGAGTTCCCGATCGCCATCTTCACCACCCAGGTGATGTTCGTGGGAGAGTCCGGGGTGACCTATGCCCTGCCCAGCAGCCTGATCCGCCAGATCGTGCACCTGGAAGCCGGCGCCGTGCGCCTGAAGCACGACTACGCCACCGTGGTCCACGAGGGCGAGATCTATACCGTGGCCCGGCTGGCCCAGGCGCTGGGCGGCGACGGGGCGCTGCCGGAAGAGGCACGCATGTTCATGATCCTGCCCAAGGCCGGCGACCGCCGCATCGGCATCCTGGTGGACGAGATCCGCCACGAGAGCGAGGTGATCGTCAAGGACCTGGGGCCCTTCCTCGGCAAGCGCCGTTTCGTCTCCGGCGTGCTGATCGGCGAGCGCGGCGAGCTGCTCACCGTGCTCGACCTCGGTGACGTGGCCTCCTCGGCCGCCTTCTCGCGCCGCGCGCCGGCGGCGCGGGCGGCGGACCACGCGGCGCTGGCGCGCGTGAAGCGCAAGGTGCTGGTGGTGGACGACTCGCTGTTGGTGCGGGAGATGGAGAAGAACGTGCTGGAGACGGCCGGCTACGAGGTGACCACGGCCATCAACGGCCTGGACGGCTACAACAAGGCCATCTCCGACCGCTTCGACCTCATCCTGGCCGACATCGAGATGCCGGAGATGAACGGCTTCGAGATGATCGAGAACCTGCGCAAGATCCGCGACTACGCCGAGGTGCCGGTGATCGTCCTCAGCACCCGCGACCGGGAGGCCGACCGCGTGCGCGGCATCCAGGTCGGAGCCAGCGCCTGGCTGCAGAAGCAGGACTTCGACGACCGCGAGTTCCTGCGCGTGGTCCGCAGCTTCATCGGATAGGAGAGCCCATGGCCAAGGAAGACCGGATCCGGGTACTGATCGTGGACGACTCCGACCTGGTGCGCGGCATCCTGCGCGATGTGCTCACCCAGGACCCTGGCATCGACGTCGTCGGCGAGGCGCGCGACGGGCACGAGGCGGTGGAGCAGGCGGCCCGGCTGCGCCCCGACCTGATCACCATGGACATCCAGATGCCCAACATGGACGGTTTCGCCGCCACCGAGCAGATCATGGCCTACACGCCGACACCGATCCTGATCTTCTCCAGCGCCATCGACAAGAGCGAGAAGTACTCCAGCTTCCGCGCCCTCTCCCTGGGCGCGCTCGACGTCTGGAGCAAGCCGGACGTCACCGTCGCCAACTTCCAGGAACTGGCCGCCCGCCTGACCGGCAAGATCCGCATGCTGGCCCGCATCCCCGTCATCTCCCACATCCGCGGCAAGATGCAGGGCCGCAGCCACACGCCGCCACCGGGGACCGTCCCGGCGCCTTCGGCCGCCGCCGAGCCCCCCGCGGCGGAGGCCGGCCGCGGCGACTTCCGGCTGGTGGCCATCGGTTCGTCGACCGGGGGGCCGCCGGCGCTGGAGAAGGTGCTGGCGCCTCTCCCCGCGCGTTTCCCGGCCCCCATCGCCATCGTCCAGCACATCACCCGCGGCTTCATCGACTCCTTCGCAGACTGGCTGGCCGGGCGGGTCCGCCTGCGCGTGCGCGTGGCCGTGAACGGCGATCCGCTGCGCGCCGGCACGGTCTACCTGGCTCCCGACGACACGCAGATGCGGGTCGCGGCCGACGGGAGCGTCCAGCTGCGCGCCGACCTGCCGCCGTGGGGCGAGCACCGGCCGTCGGTCAACCACCTGCTGCAGTCGGCCGCCGAAAGCTACGGGGCGCGCGCCGTCGGCGTCATCCTGACCGGCATGGGAGACGACGGCGCGGTGGGCCTGAAGGCGATGCGCGACCGCGGCGCGCCGACGATCGCCCAGGACCAGGCCTCCTCGCTCATCTACGGCATGCCCCGCGCGGCCGTGGAGACCGGGGCCGCCTCGGCGGTGCTGCCGCTCGGGCGCATCGCTGAAGAGCTCGTGCGCCTGCTGGGGGAGTAGCCATGGCCAGCCGACGCGCCGCGAAGAAACGCATCCTGATCGCCGACGACAGCGCGACCATGCGCGCCATGGTGCAGGAGATCCTGGTCGCCGGCGGCTACGAGGTGATCGTGGCCGAAGACGGCCTGCAGGCCGTCGCCATGGCCTTCGAACATTTGCCCGACCTCATCGTCTCCGACATCGAGATGCCCAAGATGGACGGGTATCAGGTGTGCCGGCTGCTCAAGAGCGACCCGGCCCTGGCCGAGACGCCGGTCATCATCCTCACCTCGCGCGACTCCAGCGGATCGGTCTTCTGGGGCTACCAGACCGGGGCCGACCTCTACCTGCTCAAGGAATTCAAGGCCGAAGAGCTGACCGGCGCCGTCGGAGAGCTGCTCGCCAAGTACGCCGGCCGGAGCCCCGAGCCCGGCAGCCGCGGCCTCCGGGGGCGGACCGTGGACGCCCAGCAGGTGCTGGAGAAGCTGAACCAGCTGCTGGACGGCCGGCTGTTCGAGATGACGCTGGTCAACGAGATCAACCGCGCATCGGTGTCGATGACGTCGCTTCCCGAAACCCTCGGCCTGCTGCTGTCGGTCCTGGAAAAGGCGATCGACAGCGTGGCCATCGGATTCGCCGTGTTCAGCGGCGACAAACAGGTGCTGCTCTCCCTGAAGCTGGCGAGGGCCCTCTCCCCGCGCACCCTGGAACTGTTCGAGTACCACATCCTCGAGGAGCTGGGGGTGATGGCCAACGAGGATATCGCCGGTTTCCATATCGACGTCGAGGTCCAGGAGGCCGCCGCCCCCGGCGCCCCGGCCGAGCTGCCGTTCTCCTCCGAATGCATCTTCAGCCTGCCGCTGCGGGCCAAGGAGGAGAACCTCGGCATCCTGAACGTCTACCACCCCGACATGGCGCGGCTGCCGGCCGCCGGCAAGCAATTGTTGACGAAGCTGGGCGACCACATCTGCTCGGCCATCAGCGCCATCTCCATGTACAACCGCATCAAGAGCCTGAGCATCCTGGACGGCCTGACCCAGCTCTACAACCGGCGCCACGTCATGGAGGTCTTCCGCCAGGAGTTCAACAAGGCGATGCGTTACAGCGCCGAGTTCAGCGTCCTGATGATGGACATCGACAACTTCAAGCACATCAACGACTCCTACGGCCACCTCAGCGGCGACCTGGTCCTGAAGTCTATGGCCGGCATCATCCGCAACAGCATCCGCAACATCGACGTGCCGGGGCGCTACGGCGGCGAGGAGTTCTTCCTGGTCCTGCCCGAGACCAGCCGCGAGAACTCGCGCATCGTGGCCGAACGCATCCGCGCCCGCGTCGAGAAGCACCCCTTCAAGACGGTCATCGGCGAACCGCTGCAGGTGACCGTCTCCATCGGCATCGCCTCCCTGCAGCCCGCGCTGAAGGAGATGCCGACGCCGGTCAGCGAGCTGGAACTGATCAAGGTCGCCGATTCCAGCCTGTACCTGGCCAAGCGCAGCGGCAAGAACCGGGTGGTCGACGGCGCATGAGCCCAGGCGCTCCGGCCGGTTCGTTCGCCGACGATTTCTCGCCGCTGCTGGAGGAGCGCCTGGTCCGCCTGGTCGAGGCGGCCAGCGGCATCGCCTTCGACGAGGTCAAGCGCCGGGAGCTGCGCCAGGACCTGGAACTGCGCATGGAGGAGATCGGCGAGCCCTCCTTCGCCGGATACCTGGAGAAGCTGGGTGCCGACGGCGGGACCGCAGAGATGAAGCGGCTGATCAACCTGATCACCGTCAACGAGACGTACTTCTTCCGGGTGCCGGAGCAGTTCGATCTGCTGCGGCGCGTGGCCGCGCCGGCGCTCCAGGGCAAGCGCGAGAAGATCGTCCGCGCCTGGTCGGCGGGCTGCTCGTCGGGGGAGGAGGTCTACAGCATTCTCATCGCCCTGCGGGAGTCTCCCGAACTGGACGGTTTCCGCTTCCACGTCCTGGGCACCGACATCAACGAAGACGTGCTCTACGTCGCCCGGCGGGCGATGTACGGCGGACGCACCCTGGACAAGGTGCCCGGAGATCTCCTGCCGCGATACTTCGAGCCCGTCCTGGGCCGCCAGCAGGTCCGGGCGGCGCTTCGCGAGCAAACCGAGTTCCGTTACCTCAACCTCGTCGACCTGCCGGGCCAGCCGGAGCCGTCGGACCTGGACATCATCTTCTTCCGCAACGTGCTGATCTACTTCAGCCGCGATACCACGCGTCGCATCATCGCCGACCTACACCGCCGCCTCCGCCCGGGCGGGTTCCTCTTCCTGGGGCCGGCCGAGACGCTGTGGGACATTTCGTCGGATTTCGAGTGCCTGATGTCGGCCAACTCCTTCATCTACCGCAAGCCGACGTCGCCCGGCGGCGCCGCCGGCACCGCCGGAGCCGCCAAGCTGCCGGTGGCCACGGCCGTGCCCGTCCCGCCTCCGGCCACCCCGGCGACGGCACCCCCGGCCCCCGTGGACAAGGCCCGGGTTCTGCTGGAGGAGGCGGAGCTGATGACCGACCTGGGGGATTACGAGCGCGCCCAGGTGCTGGTGGACGAGGTCCTGTTCCTGGAGCCCGACAACCGCGCCGCCATGGTGCTGAAGCTGGTGCAGCTGGCCAATCGCAACCTCGGCCGGGAACTCCTGCAGCAGGCCGATCGGATGGCCCGCCGGCTGCCGGTTTTCCCCGAGATGCACTACCTGCTGGGCCGCTATTTCGAGTCCGGCAACCTGGCGCGCGAGGCCGCCCGGGAGTACCGGCGGGCGCTGTTCATCGACCCCGGCCTGCTCCAGGTGCGCGAGCGGCTGGTGCGCCTGCTCCACGCCGGCGGCGACGCAGGAGCGGCCGGCCGTGAGGCGCGAAACCTCCTCGCCCAGTTGCAGGACGGCCATTTTCGCCTGCTGCCGACGCGCGTGGCCGGCCCGTTCCACCCGGAGGGCATCCGGTCGTTCTGCCAGTCGCTGCTGGGGCGCTGAAACCATTCCCGCCGGTCTTGACACCCTGCGGGCCTTTCCGTAAGATGGGGTGCCCATGAAGATCGCCGCCGACCTGCACATCCACTCTTCGCTCTCGCCGTGCGGGTCGCTGGAGATGTCTCCCCGGGCCATCGTGGAACGGGCCCTGGAGCGGAAGCTGGACCTGATCGCCGTCACCGACCACAACAGCGTGGCAAACTCCCTGTATGCCGCCGAGGTCGGCCGGCGGCGGGGGCTGACGGTGGTGTGCGGCATGGAGGCGCAGTCCCGCGAGGACGTCCACGTGCTCTGCCTGTTCACCCATCCTCAGGCCGCCGAGGCCTTCTTCGGAGAGGTCTACCCCCTGCTGCCGCCGGTGGACAACAACCCCGACTATTTCGGCGACCAGGTGGTGGTCGATGGCGAGGAGAACGTGGTGCGCATGGAGTCGCGCCTGCTGGTGAACGGGCTCGATCTCGGCCTGGGGGAGCTGGCCGAACGCGTGCGCAGCGCCGGCGGATACGTCGTCCCGGCGCACGTGGAGAGCGCCCACTTCAGTCTGCTGGCCAACCTCGGCGTCCTGCCCCCCGAGCTGGAGGGCTGCCCGCTGGAAGTCTCCTATTGCATTTCCGGGGAGGACGCCGTGGCCCGCTTCCCGTCCCTTCGCGGGCGGCGCCTGATCACCAACTCCGACGCCCACTTCCTGGCCGACATCGGCCGCGCCTACACCGTCTACGACTCCGTGGCGCCGACCCTGGCCGGCGTGTACCGGGCGGCCCAGGAGGGCCGTTTCCGCGTCGTACGCCCGGAGAGCTGAGCCGTGGTGCGCGACATCTGCTTCCACATCGTCGACCTGGTGCAGAACGCGGTCGCTGCCGGCGCCCGCACGGTGACGGTGACCCTGCGCGACTCGGCGACCGCCGATCAGATCGCGCTGACCGTGAGCGACGACGGGCGCGGCATGGATGCCGAGACCGTCCGACGGGCCCGGGACCCGTTCTACACCGGCAAGGGGTTCAAGAAAGTGGGACTGGGGCTGCCGCTGCTGGAAGCCACCGCCGGCGCCTGCCACGGGGAATTCGCCCTGGACAGCGAACCGGGGCGCGGCACCGATGTGCACGCCCGCCTGGAGAAGGGGCACTGGGACTGCCCGCCGCTGGGCGACCTCTCCGCCACCATGCTCGGCCTGATGGTGTCGCTGGAGGAGGTGGACCTGGTGTTCCATTACGGGAGCGACCGCGGCTCGTTCACCCTGTCCAGCGCGGCGGTTCGCCACGAGGCCGGCGGCCTGCACCTGTCGCACCCCGACGTCTACGCGTTCCTGCGCGACTATTTCTCGGAGCACCTGGAGCCCCTGCTGG
>CAYZNT010000035.1:0-35941 GCA_964479735.1 uncultured Clostridia bacterium | reverse complement strand
AGGTTGCAGGCCTCGTAGTCGTGGAGCGGCTGCTCGCCGCAGGGGTTGGTGGCGCGGATCGGCCCCTGGGCGGCGGTGGGGTTGAGGCGGTTGACGCGGTCGATGAAGATCAGCCCCGGGTCCCCGTTCTGCCAGGCCGAATCGACGATCAGGTCGAAGACCTCGCGGGCGCGCACCGAGGCGCTGACGGTGCCGTCCATGGGGTTGATGAGGTCGTAGCTTCCGTCCTGGCGCACGGCCTCGATGAAGGCGTCGGTGATCGCCACCGAGATGTTGAAGTTCTGGGCCGTCACCCCGTCCTGTTTCATGGTGATGAAGGAGCGGATGTCGGGGTGGTCGACGCGCAGCACGCCCATGTTGGCGCCGCGGCGCGTGCCGCCCTGCTTGACGGCCTCGGTGCCGGCGTCGATCACCTTCAGGAAGGAGACCGGGCCGGAGGCGATGCCCTGGGTCTTGCGCACGAAGGCCCCGGCCGGGCGCAGCCGCGAGAAGTCGAAGCCGGTGCCTCCGCCCTCCTTGTGCACCAGGGCCGCGTTCTTGACCGTCTCGAAGATGGCGTCGAGCGAGTCTTCCACCGGCAGGACGAAACAGGCGGAGAGGCACATGTCGCGTCCCGCGCCGGTCAGGGTGGGGGAATTGGGCATGAAATCGCGGGCCATCATGGCGGCGAAGAAGCGCTCCTCCCACCGGCTTCGCTCCGCCTCCCCTTCGGCCGAGGCGATGAAGCGGGCGACGCGGCCGAACAGTTCCGACGGGCGCTCCTCCTTCAGTTTGCCGTCCAGGTCCTTCTTGAAATAGCGGGCGCGCAGAATCTTCATTGCGTTTTCCGAGAAGTTTTCCATGAATTCTCCTTTCCCAGGCGGCCCGAAAACCGCCTCTCCCGGAAAAACCGGGAGCAGTAAATGTAGTTGCCGGGAGATTATAGGGCGCTACATCTGGTGTGTCAAGCCCATTGAGACAAAAAAAAATTTCCCCGAAATCATTGACAAACCAGATATCTATATATTAAGATGGGACGAAATGGGACAAAGTGGGACAATGCAGCGTTTTCGGGGTTCCTTCGTCGTCACCCCGGACGATCGCAGCCGGATCAAGATCCCGGCTCCCTACCTGTCCATTCTCGAGTCTCAGTTCAACCGCCAAGTATACATCACCTCGGTCAACGGGGACCACGTCCTGCTCTATCCGCTGCCGGTGTGGGAGGAAATCGAACGCCAGATCGAACGGATTCCCGTCCGCGATCCGGACCTGGACGAGTTCGTCAACCGCCTCGCCTACTGGGGCAGCGAGAGCGAGCTGGATCCCAAGGGCCGCATCCTGATCCCGCCGGCGTTGCGCGAGAAGTCCCAGCTTCACGGCAACGTCCTCGTGCTCGGCTCCGCCAGCCACCTCCTGCTGTGGAACCGCGAGAGCTTCGAGACCCGCTTCATGGGCGGCTCGTTCTCCAACGAGCAGCTGCAGAAGATCGCCCGCCTGATCCATGAATCCAGCCCACTTTCCCGTCATGAGCCGTGAAGTCGTGGACATCCTGGCCGCGGCTTCCGGGGAGGTGATCGTGGACTGCACCGTCGGCTGCGGTGGCCACAGCCGCCGGCTGCTCGAGCGCCTACCGCACGCCCGGGTGCTGGCCATCGACGTCGATCCGGGCAGCCTGGCGCAGGCGCAGGCGGCGCTGGCCCCGTTTGCGGACCGGGTCACCTTCCACCGGGGAAACTTCGTCGAGCTTTTCGCCACCCTGGACCTGGAGAGGCGGGCCGTGGCCGGCGTGCTCGTGGATCCCGGGTTGTCGATGGCCCAGCTGAAGGATGCCGGCCGCGGCTTTTCACACTCCCTGGACGGCGACCTCGACATGCGCAAGGACACCGCCGCCGGCACCACCGCCGCCGAGCTGCTGCGCACGGCGAGAGAAGACGAACTGGCCGACATCTTCTCCCGCTACGGCGAGGTGCCCGAGGCGCGGCGGCTGGCCAAGCGGATCATCGAACGTCGCCTGGCCGCGCCGCTGCGCACCACCGGGGAGCTGCGCCGGCTGGTCGAGCAGGTCACCCGCTGGCGGCCGCGTCCCGGGTCGCTGCACCCTGCCGCCCGGGTGTTCCAGGCGCTGCGCATTCACCTCAACCGCGAGCTGGCCGGGCTGGCCGAGTGGATCGCCAGCCTGCCGCAGCGGCTGCAGTCCGGGGCTCGGGTCGTGTTCCTCACCTATCATTCGCTGGAGGATCGCCTGGTCAAGACCGGATTCCGCCAGCTGCAGCGCGAAGGGCGCATGGAGCTGCTCCGGCCGTTCCCCGGCCGGCCGACCGCCGACGAGGTGCAGGCCAACCCGCCGTCGCGGTCGGCGCGCCTGCGGGCGGGGGTGCTGGCATGAACAACCGCCGTCCACTGGGCGCGCCGCTGCTGGCGCTGCTGGCCGTGCTGGCCGTCTTCCTGCTCCTTTTCTTCTATTCCAGCCTGAACCTGAAAAACATCGATTACGGCTACGAGATGCAGGAACTGCTGGCCCGCGAGACGGCCCTTCGCGAGGAGATCGACAAGCTGAGCGCGGAGCGCGCCAGCCTGCTCAACCTGCAGCGGGTGGAGGCGGTGGCCATCGGCCGCCTCGGCTACCAGTACCCGGAAAGCAGCCAGATCATCAAGGTGTTCGAGGGCGGGCATGGCCGTTAGCTACGGGGAGAAGAAGCGCACCCTGGTGCTGGCCGGGGCATTGCTCGGCTGGGGCGCCATCATCGTCGGCGCCCTGTTCAAGACGCAGCTGCTCGACTACGGCAAGTACATCGCCAAGATCAAGGCGCAGACGCAGCGCAGGTTACAGCTGCACTCCAAGCGCGGCACCATCTACGACCGCAACGGCGAGATTCTGGCCATCTCGGTGGATGCCAAGTCGGCGTTTCTTTCCAACAAGAACAGCGTCGCCTCCATGGAGGTCTTCCGCCAAGCGTGCGCCACCCTGGAGCTGACGGCCAAGCAGAAATACAACATCCGCCGCCGCATTCGCCGCGGCGAGCGCTTCATCTGGCTCAAGCGCCAGCTGGCCGACGGGGAGTACGCCGGGCTGCGGCCGTTGGCCGACCGCGAGCCGGGCCGGGGCGTGCTGGACTTCATCGACGAGTACCGCCGCGTCTACCCGCAGAAGCGCACGGCCTGCCACGTGCTCGGCGGCCTCGGCATCGACGAGCAGGCGCTGGGCGGCGTCGAATACCGGATGGACGGGACCATCCGCGGCGCCGGCGGCGAAGTCGAAGTGCTCATCGACGCGCGCAAGAAGATCTTCCAGTACAAGACCCTGCGCCATTCCCAGGCGGGCCGCAGCATCCGGCTGACCATCGACGCCGCCCTGCAGTTCTTCGTGGAGCGGGCGCTGCAGGAGACGGTGGCCCGGCACCAGGCCCGCGGCGGGGCGGTGGTGGTGCTGGACAGCCGCGACGCCTCGGTGCTGGCCCTGGCCAGCTATCCCGACTACGCCCCGGAAGAGATCGCCCGCGCCACGCCCGCCGCCCTGCGCAACCGGGCGGTCTCCTTCCTGTACGATCCCGGCTCGACCTTCAAGGTGGTGCTGGCGGCGGCCGCCCTGGAGAACAACGTCTGCTACCCGCAGCAGGTGTTCAACTGCGGAAACGGCATCCTGCAGGTGCGTGACCGGACCATCACCGACGTGCACCCGTTCAGCGCCCTGTCGTTCGAAGACGTCATCATCCATTCCAGCAACATCGGCGCGGCGCGCATCGGCATGCGCCTCGGCCCGCGGCGCCTCTACGATGCCATCCGCCGCTTCGGCTTCGGCAGCCGCACCGGCATCGAACTGCCGGCCGAGGAAAAGGGCATCCTCAACCCGCCGGCGCGCTGGAGCGACGTGTCGCTGGCCTTCCTGTCGTTCGGCTACGAGATTTCCGTGACCCCCTTGCAGATGGCCCGCGCCTTCCAGGTGGTCGCCTCGCACGGCTTCCTGATGACGCCGCGCCTCGTCCTCCCGGAGGGGCCGGACGCCGTTCCGGCGGACCGGCTCCGGGTGTTGTCGCCGGCCACCCTGCAACGGCTGACGGCCATCCTGCGTGGCGTGGTGCAGCGCGGCACGGGGCAGCAGGCGGCCGTCCCCGGCCTAGACGTCGCCGGCAAGACCGGCACGACGAAGAAGATCCGCCCGGAGAAAACGGAACGGGAGTACATCTCCTCGTTCGGCGGGCTCTTCCCGGCGGACTCGCCGCTGGTGACCGTCTACGTCATGATCGATTCTCCCGAGGGGCAGTACTACGGGGGCGACGTGGCGGCGCCGCTCTTCCGGGCCATCGTGGAGAAGATCATCATCTACCTGCGCCTGCTGCCCAAGTTGAACGACGGCAACGAGGTCCGCCTGTGAAGAAGCTCGCCGACCTGCTGAGCGACGACCTGCTGGTGGCGGTGCACGGCGACCCCGGGGTGGAGGTCGGCGCGGTGCGCTTCGACTCGCGCCAGGTGGCCCCGGGCGACTTGTTCGTGGCCGTGCGCGGGTTCGCCCGCGATGGCGGTGAATTCGTCGCCGACGCCATCCGCCGGGGCGCGGTGGCGGTGGTTTCCGTGCAGCCGCCGTCCGCCACCGGCGCCGGCGTGACCTGGGCGCAGGTGAGCAGCGACCGTCGCGCCCTCAGCCGCATCGCCGCCCGCTTCCATGACAATCCCAGCCTGCGCATGGACATCATCGGGGTGACCGGCACCAAGGGCAAGTCGACGACCGCCGCCCTGGCCCAGGCCTTTCTCAACCGCCGCGGGCCGACTGCGGTCGTCGGCACGGTGGGCATGGGATACGGCGACGTCTGGCACCAGACCCCGTTGACCACCCCGGAAGCGCCCCAGCTGTTCGCCTTCCTGGCCGAGGCCGAGAGGGCCGGGTGCCGGCAGGCGGTCATGGAGGTGTCGTCGGCCTCGCTGACCCTGGCGCGGGTGGACGACGTCCGCTTCCAGCAGGCCGTGTTCACCTCCTTCTCCGGCGACCACCTCGATTACCACGGCACCATGGAAGACTACCTGGAGGCCAAGCTGACCCTGTTCCGGGGACTGGGGGCGAACGGCTGGGCGGTGATCAACGGCGACTGCGAGCAGAGCCCGCGCGTGATTTCCGAGTTGTCCGGCCGCTACCTCACCTTCGGCTTCGGCCCCGCCCACGACATCCGGCCCCTGAAGTTCCGCTTCTCCCTGGCCGGCATCTCGGCGCAGCTGCAGACGCCGCGCGGCCGCCTGGACGTGGAGTCGCCGCTGGTGGGCCGCTTCAACCTGATGAACATCATGGCCGCCGCGGGTGCGGCGCTGGTGCAGGGGGTGGCGCCGGAGGAGATCGGGGCCGCCCTGAGAAATTTCCGCACCGTGCGCGGCCGGCTGGAGGTGGCCTACAGCGGGGACTTCCTGGTGCTGGTCGACTACGCCCACACCGACGACGCGCTGCGCAACGTGCTGGAGACCCTGCGCGAGGTCGGCTCCGGCCGGCTGATCGTGATGTTCGGCTGCGGCGGCTCGCGCGACCGCAGCAAGCGGCCGCGCATGGGCCGGGTGGCCGCCGAACTGGCCGACGTGGTCGTGCTGACCTCCGACAACCCCCGGCAGGAGGAGCCCGAGGCGATCATCGACGAGGTCGCCGCCGGGGTGGACCCCGCCTTCGCTGGGCTGCACCGCGAAGTCGACCGCACCCGGGCCATCGCCCTGGCCCTTCGCCTGGCTGCGCCCGGCGACATCGTGGTGCTGGCCGGCAAGGGACACGAAGAGTACCAAATCTTCCGCGATCGCACCGTCCCGTTCAGCGATTTCGCGGTGGTGAGGGAACTGCTGGGGAAGGGCCATGCCGGAGCTTGACCTGCACGAAATCGCCGCCGCGGTCGCCGGCCGCGTCCGCCGCGGTCGCCGGCGCATGGCCTTCTCCGACTATTTCTTTGACTCGCGCGACATGAAGCCCCACGCGCTGTTCTTCGCCCTGAAGTCGGCGCGCGACGACGGCCACCGCTACCTGCCGCAGCTGGCCGGCCTGGCGGGCGCGGCGGCGGTGGTGCGCGCCGGCGCCTGCCCGCCCGGCACCGAGCTGCCGCTGGTCGAGGTGGATGACCCGCTGCAGGCGGCGCAACGGCTGGCGGCCCACGTGCGCGCCAGCCAACCGGGGGTCCGCTACGTCGGCGTCACGGGGTCGGCCGGCAAGACCACCACCAAGGAGTTCATCTTCCAGCTGCTGGCGACGCGCGGCCGGGCGTTCCGCTCGCCGCTGAACTGGAACAACTGGATCGGCCTGCCCTTCTCCCTGCTGCGCATGCGCGGCGACGAGCAGTCGGCGGTGTTCGAACTGGCCATGAGCGACCCCGGCCTCGGCGAGATCGACCGCCTGGCGGGCATCCTGCGCCCGGACGTGGTGCTGCTGCTCAATGCCCTGCCGGTGCACCTGGAATACCTGAAGACGGTCGCCAACGTGGCGGCGGCCAAGGCCGAGATCCTCAACCACCTGGCGGCCGACGGTTGCGCCTTCGTCAACGGCGATGATCCGCTCCTCCGCCAGGCGGTCGCCGTACGGCCCGGACGCATGGTGTTCTTCGGGCGCCACGCCGACGGCAACGATGTCGTGCTGGAGGAAATCCGCCGCGTCGCCGACGGCTGTCGCATGCGGATCGGCTTCTGGGGGGTGACCCGCGAGTTCCTCACCCCCCTGGTCAACCGCACCCAGGTCGAGAACCTGTTCGCGGCCATCCTCGTGGCCCAGCACCTGGGCATGAAGCACGACGAGATCCAGCAGGCGCTGCCGCTGGTGAAGCCGCTGGGCAATCGGGGCGCCATCCGCCGGGAAAAGGGCTTCGTGGTCATCGACGAGACCTACAACTCCAACCCGCGGGCGCTGGAGAAGACGCTGCAGTGGGTGGACGAGGAGTTTGCCGCGCCCAAGGTCGCCGTGCTGGGCGACATGCTCGAGCTGGGCGACGACGAGACCGCCTACCACGAGGCGGCCGGCCGCTTCCTGGCCGGGCTCCGTTTCAACCTGCTGGTCACGGTCGGGGGACGCGCCGCGGCCATCGCCGCCGGCGCCCGGGCCGCCGGTTTCGACCCGGCGGCCGTGCACGAGTTCGCCACCGCCCCCGAGGCCGGCGCGTTCCTGCGCGGGCGGCTGGCGCCGGGCACGGCGGTGGTGTTCAAGGCCTCTCGCGGGGTGGCCCTGGAGACGGCATTGCAGGAGATGCTGGCATGAGCCGCAAGACCGCCGTGTTCGGGTTCGGCCGCACCGGCCAGGCGCTGCTCGAGTACCTCCTGGCGGAGCCGCAACCCGGGGACCTGTTCCTCTTCAACGACGCGCCGGTCGCGGACGAAGCGCGCCGCGACGCCTTCGCCCGGCGCGGCGTGCAGTTCCGCGTCGGGCCCGGCCATTTCGCCGAGCTGGGAGCGATGGACGAGATCATCCTGTCGCCCGGCGTCGATGGCCGTCACGAGCGCTTCGCCCCGCTGCGGCGCGCCGGCGCAACCATCCGGTCCGAGATCGAGTTCGCCATGCGGCGCGTCGCCAACGACGTGGTGGCGGTCACCGGCACCAATGGCAAGTCGACCACCGTCTCCCTCATCCACCACGTCCTGCGCCACGACGGCCGTGATTCCGTATTGGCCGGCAACATCGGCCGGCCGCTCATCGCCGAGGTCGGGCACATTCCGGCCGGGGCGGTGGTGGTGCTCGAGCTTTCGTCGTTCCAGCTCGAGGAGATCGAGACCTTCCGGCCGCGGGTGGCCGCCCTGCTCAACATCACCCCCGACCATCTCGACCGCTACCCGGGGATGGATGCCTACGTGGCCGCCAAGATGAACCTGTTCCGCAACCAGGACGCGGGGGACTTCATGGTGCTGAACGCCGACGACCCGGTGCTGGCGGTCTCCCGAGGCCAGCTCGGGCGCGGCCGCGCCCTCTGGTTTTCCCGGCAGGCGGCCCAGCCCGGCGGCGCCTGGCTGGACGACGGACGGGTGGTGCTGGATCTCGGCCGGCGGGCCTCGTTCTCGCTGCAGCGCAACCCGCTGCGCGGGGTGCACAACCTGGAGAACATCCTGGCGGCCGCCCTCTCCTGCCACGCCCTGGACGTCGGCGTCGAGGCCATCGAAGACGCCCTGGCCTCCTTCACCGGCCTCGCCCACCGCATGGAGCGGGTGGGCATGGTCGGCGACGTCGAATTCATCAACGACTCCAAGGCGACCAACGTGGACGCGGCGCTCAAGTCGGTGCTGGGCTTCCGCCACCGGCTGGTGGTCATCCTGGGCGGCAAGGACAAGGGCGGCGACTTCAGTTTGCTCGAGGCGCCGCTGCGGGACCGGGCGGTGCGGGTGCTGCTGGTCGGCAAGGCGGCCGCCACCATCGCCGCCCAACTGCCGGGGCTGGCCGACCGATGCGAGTTCGTGCCCGGCCTCGAGGAGGCGGTGGCCCGCGGCTATGACGCCCTGGCTTCCGGCGGCGGCACCGTGCTGCTGGCGCCGGCCTGCGCCTCGTTCGACATGTTCCGCGACTTCGAGCACCGCGGCGACGTCTTCCGCCAGGCGGTGAGGCGGTTCGGGGAGAGACCGCACCATGGTTAAACCGGCCGGGATCGACAAGACGCTGCTGCTGACCGCCCTGCTGCTCTGCGGCGTCGGCCTGCTGATGATCTACAGCAGCACCATGATCATGGCCAAGGAGAATTACGGAGACGCCTTCCATTTCCTCAAGAAGCAGGCGCTGTGGCTGGCCCTGTCGCTGGGGCTGATGCTGGCGGTGGCGTTCATGCGCCAACCGCTCTACCTCAACCACCGGCTGGTGATGGGGCTGCTGGCGGCCTGCCTGGTCGGATTGTGCCTGGTGTTCTTCTTCGCCCCGATCAACCACACCTACCGCTGGCTGCGCATCGGCGGCCAGTCGGTGCAGCCCTCCGAGTTCGCCAAGATCGCGGTGGTGCTGTACCTGGCCATGATGCTCAACCGCCGCAGCGAGGACATTCACAACCCGCGCACCCTGGGGCTGATGCTGCTGCCGGTGCTGGGGGTCGAGGTGCTGATCCTGAAGGAACCGGACTTCGGCACCTTCCTGCTGATCCTGGCGGTCACCCTCGCCATGCTGATCGTGGCCGGGCTGCGCCTGCGCTACCTGCTCGTCGCCGCTGCCGCCGGGCTGCCGCTGCTGATGCTGCTGATGCGCGCGGACCCGATGCGCATGAAGCGGCTCACCTCCTTCCTCCATCCGGAGGCCTACGCCTCCACCTTCGGCTTCCAGGCGCTGCAGTCGGTGTACGCCGTCGGCGCCGGCGGGCTGTTCGGCCAGGGCATCGGCAATTCCACCCAGAAGCTGTTCTTCCTGCCCTACGCCTATACCGATTTCATCTACGCCATCATCGCCGAGGAGCTCGGCCTGTTCGGCGCCGCCGCGGTGCTGGCATTGTTCCTCGTCTTCTTTTTCCGCGGCGTGGCCATCGCCCGCGAGTCGGACAACGGCCACACCTACCTGCTGGTCTTCGGGCTGACCTTCATGCTGGTGGTGCAGGCGCTGTTCAACATCTCGGTGACCCTGGGCATCGTTCCCACCAAGGGGATCCCGTTGCCGTTCATTTCCAGCGGCGGCACGTCGCTGCTCGGCAGCCTTCTGGTGACCGGGCTCATTCTGAACGTTTCGCGACATCGCAAGATGGTGTTCCAGGCATGATCGAATACAGCCGCGTCACCCGCATCCACTTCGTCGGCATCGGCGGCGCCGGGATGTCCGGCATCGCCGAGGTGTTGCACAACATGGGATTCACCGTTTCGGGCTCGGACCTGAGCGCCGGCGACACCGTGCAACGGCTGCGCGACCTGGGCGTGGCGGTGGCGGTGGGCCACCACGCCGACAACATCCGGGCCGCCGAGGTGCTGGTCTTCTCGTCCGCCGTCGACGAGCGCAACCCCGAGGTGGCGGCCGCCCTGGCCCGGCAGATCCCGGTCATCCCGCGCGCCGAGATGCTGGCCGAGTTGATGCGCATGAAATACTCGGTGGTCGTCGCCGGGACCCACGGCAAGACCACCACCACCTCGATGATCGCGCACATCCTCTCCCGCGCCGGCTGGGATCCCACCTTCGTGGTCGGGGGCAAGCTGAAGGCCGCGGGTTCCGGCGCCAAGCTCGGCTCCTCGCGCTTCCTGGTGGCCGAGGCGGACGAGTCCGACGGCAGCTTTCTGCGGCTGCTGCCGTCGCTGGCCGTGATCACCAACATCGAGAACGACCACCTGGAGTACTACGGCAGCATGCGGCGCCTGGAGCGCGCATTCTTCGATTTCGGCGACAAGGTGCCGTTCTATGGCGGCGTGGTGCTCAACGCCGATTGCCCGCGCTGCGCGCGCATCCGGCCCCGGCTGCGCAAGAAGGTGACCTCCTTCGGCCTGCGCCGCCCGGCCGACGTGAGCGCCGCGGCCGTCCGCCTGGGCAGCCTGCGCGCCGGGTTCGACCTGCAGGTCCGCGGGGAGCGGCTGGGGCGGGTGGAGCTTCCCGTCGGCGGGCGTCACAACGTCGCCAACGCCCTGGCGGCGACCGGGGCCGCGTTGGAGCTCGGCCTCGGCTTCGAGGCCATCGCGGCGGCGCTGGCCGACTTCTCCCTGCCGGAACGGCGCCTGCAGGTGCTGTTCCGCGGTCCGCTGCTGGTGATCGACGACTATGCCCACCACCCGGCCGAGATCCGCGCCGCCCTGGCCGCCGTGCGTCCGGGTCTGCGCGGCCGGCTGATCGCCGTCTTCCAGCCGCACCGCTATACCCGATTGCAGCTGCTCATGAAGCAGTTCGCGCGCTGCTTCGCGCCCGCCGACCGGGTGATCGTGGCCCGCCTCTACACCGCCAACCAGGCGGAGATCCCCGGCGTCTCCGGGGCCGCGCTGGCCGAGGAGATGCGCCGCGCCGGCCATCCCGGCGTCACCTATGCCGACACCTTCGAGGAGATCGAGCGGCTGCTCGACGCCGAGGCCCGGCCGGGCGACGCCCTGCTGTTCCTGTCGGCCGGCAACCTGACCGCCCTGGCGCACCGCTACGCGGCCGGTCGCGAGCGGGAGGCGACGTGAGCAGCGGCAGCGGGCTGCGGCTGGAAGCGGACTTCTTCCGCAAGACCAACAACCTGTCCATCGCCCGCGAGCGGAAGATCCACACCATCCAGATGCGCACGGCCCACCTGGCGGTGGCGCTGAGCCTGCTGGTCGGCCTGGCCTTCGGGTCGTTCCGGCTGGCCCGTTTCCTGGTCTCCTGGGACCGGCTGTCGGTGCGCACCTTCCGCCTGCACAACCCGCCGCGCTACCAGGCGGCCCGAGCGCAGCGCATCCTGCGGGCCCATCGCGGCAACATCCTGACCCTCGACCTGTCCGCCCTGCATGACGCGCTGCGGGCCATTCCCGAGGTGCGCAACGTGTCGCTGTCGCGCATCCTGCCCGACACGGTGTCGGCCTCTTTCGAACTCAGCCAACCGGAGTTCGCCTGGGAGAACGGGGGGCGCTGGCAGGTGCTGGACGCGGCCGGGGTGACGCTGCACGAGACGGCCGCGGCCGAGCCCGGCCTCATCCCGGTGCGCCGCACGGCTGCCGGCGATCTGCCGCGCCTGCTGGCCCGGCTCGGCGAGCTGCAGCCGCTGCGGTCGCGCATCGAGCACGTCGCCTGGGAAGAGCCCTACGGCCTCGCCCTCAAGCTGGCCGGGACGGGCGAGACGTTCTATCCCGGCGAGAGCGATTACCGCTCCAAGATCGAGACCTACCTGCAGCTCAAGCGGCGCCTTCACCTGGACGGCCAGGAGATCCGCTACGCGGACCTGCGCATGAACGACCGCATCTACTTCGAACCGCTCGTCCCGGAGGACCTCAGCCATGAAAAGTGAATACCTGGTGGGCATCGACATCGGCACCAAGAAGATCTGCACGCTCATCGGCCAGATCAAGACGGAAGAGGACAAGGAGAACATCGAGATCATCGGATACGGCATCGTCGAGTCCGGCGGCCTGAAGAAGGGGGCCATCGTCAACATGGAACGGACGGTGGACGACATCCGCCGCTCGATCAAGGACGCCGAGCTGACCGCGGGGGTGGAGATCGAGTCGGCCTACGTGAACGTCTCCGGAAAGCACATCCAGGGCATCAACGGCAAGGGGAGCGTCAACATCACCGGCCGCAACCGCGAGATCACCCGCGAGGACGTGGATCGCGCCGTCACCCAGGCCTCGGCCATCATGCTGCCCCACGACCGCACCATCCTGCACGTGCTGCCGCAGGAGTTCATGGTGGACGCCCAGGACGGCATCAAAAACCCCATCGGCATGGTCGGCTCCAGCCTGGACGTCGGCATCCACATCATCACCGGATCGCTGACCGCCAAGAAGAACCTGCTGCTGTGCCTGAAGAAGGCGCGGGTGATGGTCCTCGACACGGTGCTGTCGCACATCGCCTCGGCCGAGGCCGTGCTGACGCCGGACGAGAAGGAGCTGGGCGTGCTGTCGCTGGACATCGGCGGCGGCACCACCGACATCGCGGTGTACGAAAAGGGATACCTGAGCTACACCGCCACGCTGCCTTACGGGGGCGACCGCTTCACCTATGACCTGTCGCTGGGCATCCGCACCGCCATCGACAAGGCCGAGAAGATCAAGCGGCGCTATGGCTGCGCCCTGAGCGCCGATCTGCAGAACGAGACGATCGAGGTGCCGACGGTCTCCGGCTCCCGGCCGCGGCTGATCGCGGTCTCGCTGCTGATGGACATCCTCAAGACGCGGGCCGTGGAGATCTTCGAGCTGGTCCGCGCCGACATCGAGAAGGAGGGGCTGCTCAACTCGATCAACGCCGGGGTGGTCATCAGCGGCGGCACGGCGCTGCTGGCCGGACTGCACGAGGTGGCCGACTCCATCTTCTCGGTGCCGGTGCGCATCGGCAACCCGGCGGGCGTGGGCGGCCTGATCGACAAGGTCGGAACCCCCGATTTCGCCACCGCGGTGGGGCTGATCAAGTACGGCTTCGCCGACATGAAGGACAAGGGCATGATCCGCAATAAACCCAAGAGCGCCTGGAAGAAGGTCCTCGACTTCTTCGGGATGTAGGAGGAACGAATGGCCGACGACATCAAAATCATGTTCGCGGGCGAGCCGCGCACGGGCGCCGTGCTCAAGGTGGTGGGCATCGGCGGGGCCGGGAACAACGCCATCAACCGCATGATCGAGGAGAACCTGCAGGGGGTGGACTTCATCGCCGTCAACACCGACATGCAGGTGCTGGCCAAGATCATGGAGCCGGCCGTCCGCCTTCAGATCGGCGAGAAGATCACCCACGGGCTGGGCGCCGGATCGAATCCCGACATCGGCGAGCAGGCCGCCCTGGAGGACACCGACGCCATCATCGACCACCTCAGCGGCGCCCACATGGTGTTCATCACCGCCGGCATGGGGGGAGGCACCGGCACCGGCGCCTCGCACATCATCGCCAACCACGCGTCGACGATGGGCATCCTGACCGTCGGGGTGGTGACCAAGCCGTTCCAGTTCGAACGCGAACGGCGCATGAAGGTGGCCGATGACGGCATCCGGAAGCTGAAGGAGAGCGTCGACGCCATCATCATCATCCCCAACCAGAAGCTGCTGGAGCTGGGCGACCCCAACATCACCTACAAGAACGCCTTCAAGAAGGCCGACGAGGTGCTGCTGCAGGCGGTGCGCGGCATTTCCGACATCATCAACAGCATCGGCTACCAGAACGTGGACTTCGCCGACGTCAAGTCGATCATGATCGGCAAGGGAGTCGCCTTGATGGGCACGGGCGAGGCGCGCGGCGACAACCGCGCCGAAGAGGCCTGCCGCAAGGCCCTCAACTCGCCGCTGCTGGACAACGTTTCCATCGCCGGGGCCACCGGGGTGCTCTACAATATCACCGCTTCGGCCGGGTTGACCCTGCCCGAGGTGGAGAAGATTTCCGAAATGATCACCGGCCAGGCCGACCCCGAGGCCAACATCAAATACGGCGTGATCGAGGACGAATCGATGGGCGAGATGCTGCGGGTGACGGTCATCGCCACCGGTTTCAAGGAAGGCGCAGCCGTGACGGCGGCGGCGCGGGCGCGGACGCCGGCGCAGCCGCTGGCGGCGACGCCGGAGCCGGCGCACCGGCCCGCGCCGCCGCAGCGCCAGCCGACGCCCCAGGACTTCTTCAAGCCGGCCCGCCCGGCCGGCGGCAGCGTCGATCTCAGCCGCTACGTCAACGACAGCCAGCTGCCGAGCATGAGCCACGGCCCGGAGGACTTCGAGGATCCGTTCGACTCGCCGGCCTTCCTGCGCCGCCAGCCGGGCAGCCGCAAGTCATGATCCAGGCCGATTTCCTGGTGCGCGGCATCGGCCAGCTGGTCAACCCGGCCGGCGACCGGGTGGCGCGCGGCGCGCAGGCCAACCAACTGCGGGTGGCCCGCGACGTCTGCCTGGCCGGGGCCGGGGAATCGATCGTGTTCATCGGCCCGGCTGCGGATTGCGAGCGGCGCGTCCGCCTGGCCGAAGGGGCCACCGAAATCGACGCCGCCGGCATGGTCGCCCTCCCGGGGCTCGTCGACCCGCACACCCACCTGCCGTTCGCCGGCACCCGCCAGGACGAGTTCCAGAAGAAACTTCAGGGCGTTTCCTACCAGGAGATCGCCGCCGCCGGCGGCGGCATCCGCCGCTCGGTCGCCCAGACGCGGGCGGCCGGAGAAAGCGAACTGGTGGCCCTGTGCGAGCGGCGCATGGACGAGATGCTGCTCGGGGGCACCACCACCGTGGAGGCCAAGAGCGGCTACGGGCTGGATCGCGCCAGCGAGCTCAAGCAGCTGGGGGCGCTCGCGGCGCTGGAGGCGCTGCACCCGCTGCAGATCGTGCCGACCTTCATGGGCGCCCACGAGGTCCCCGTGGAATACGCCGGGCGCGGCAGCGACTACCTCGGCTTCCTGGCCCGGGAGGTGGCGCCGGAGGTTCGCCGGCTGGGACTGGCCGAGTTCGCCGACATCTTCTGCGAAGAGGGATATTTCTCGCTGCCCGAAGCCGACACCTACCTGCGGGCCATGGCCGGTCTCGGTTTCAGCCTGAAGATGCACGCCGACGAGTTCTCCTCCAACGGGGCGGCCCGCCTGGCCGCCGACCTCGGGGCGCGCTCGGCCGAGCACCTGATCGCCGTCACCGAGGCGGAGCTGGACGTCCTGGCGCCATCGGGCACCGCCTGCGTGCTGCTGCCGGGCGTTTCCTTCTTCCTGCGCCTCAACCGCTGGGCACCGGCGCGCCGCATCCTCGAGCGAGGCGGCATCGTCGCCCTGGGCAGCGATTTCAATCCCGGCAGCTCGATGATCTCGTCGATGCTGTTCGTCTTCTGGCTGGGGGTGTTCCAGCTGGGTTTGACCATCGAGGAGGCGCTGAATGCGGTGACCATCAACGCCGCCTACGCCGTCGGTCGCGAGGCGCGCTGCGGCTCCCTGGCGCCCGGCAAGGCCCTCGACCTGCTGCTGCTCGACATCCCCGACTACGAATACCTGGCCTACCACCCCGGTTCGCGCCCCGTGCACACGGTGGTCAAGGCGGGCGAGGTGGTGGTGCGGAACCGGTGCCTGGCGTTCCGCGACGACGAGGAGGGGGCATGACGCGACGGCGGGCGGCATTCGCCGGCTCGTGGTACCCGGGGGAGCGCCGGGCGCTGGAGGAGGAACTGCGCCGGCTGGTGCCGGCCGGCGCCGACCGGCAACCGGCCATCGGCCTGGTCGCCCCGCACGCCGGCTACGTCTACTCCGGAGCCTGCGCCGGCAGGGGCTATGCGAGGGTGGCCCTTCCGGAACGGGTGGTCATCCTGGGCACCGACCACCGCGGGACCCGTCGACCGCTGGCCGTCGACGGCCACGAGGAGTGGGAAACGCCGATCGGTTCAGTGCCGGTGGACGTCGAGCTGCGGCAGCGCCTCACGGCCGGGTCGGGCCACTTCGCCGTCGATCCCGATTCGGGGGGCTCCGAGCATTCGCTGGAACTCCAGGTGCCGTTTCTGCGCTTCCTGCGCCCCGACGTGCGCATCGTGCCGGTGATCGTCGCGGAGCACGACCCCGAGCGGCTGCTGGCCGCCGGAACGGAGTTGGCCGCGGTGCTGGGCGAGTTTCCCGGCACCCTGATGGTGGCGTCCAGCGACCTGAGCCACTTCATCCCGGCCCGGCGCGCCCGCGAACTGGACACCCTGGCGATCGACTGCATCCTGCGGCTGGACGCCGCCGGTTTGTGGAACACGGTGGTGTCGAGGCGCATCTCGATGTGCGGAGTGGCCCCCGCCACGCTCATGCTGGCGGCGGCAGTGGCGGCGGGGGCGCGACGGGCCGAACTGGTGGAGTACGCCCACTCCGGTGCCGTGTCCGGCGACATGGACGAAGTCGTGGGGTACGCGAGCGTGCTGGTTCGATAACCGCCGGGGGGGAGATCGCTACCGGCGCATGCTGCGCACCGCGCACAGGTGCATGGGCTCTTCGCGGGGCACGGTCCGCGTGGCCAGGTCAAGGAGGCGCAGGACCCAACGGCTGTGCCGGGCCTTGGCGTCGCGGTCGCCGGTCCAGACTTCGATCGACGAGGGCATGAGGCTTCGGGCATCGCCGCGGAGGATGACCGCCAGCGAGGCGGCCTCCTCGATGGTCGGCATTCGCCAGTTGGCGAAGCCGGCCCAGCGGCGGATGCTCCACATCTGTGACTTGTCGAAGTCCATGGGGTTGTCCCACAGGTGCCACATCAGGCCGGTGGTGAAGTCCGCCAGCACGATGTCTCCGTCGATCGTCAGAGGCTCCAGCCGGGCGCCGCTGGCGGCCGGCGCGCGCGCCAGGGCCGCCTGGGCCGAGGCCGGTTCCAGGTCGCGGAACTCAACGGGCAGTCGGACCCGCTGCTCCCGGGTGGCGCGCTGCTCCAGCTGCTGCAGCAGGTCGATCCGGGCCTGGGTCTCCAGGGCGGAGAGCGCCCGGGTCGCTTCCTGCCGGTGCGCGCCCCAGGGGAACTGGCTCAGGTACTCGCGGTAGCCCTCGGTCGACTTCAGCTCCTGGGCGCGCTGGAAGGTCTGCTCATCGAGCTGGGCGGAGTCGACCGGAACCGGAGGCGGGGCAACGGGAGTCACGGCGACGGGCCTGGCGGCCGCCTCCTTCCGTTCCTTCCACTGTCGTTCCAGTTCCAGCACCTCGGTGCTGACCCGGATGTCCTTGGCCTGCAACAGCTTCTTCTGCGCCTCCGCCCAGCGGCTGGCGGCCATGTCCTGGCGGGCGCCAGCCAGCAGGGCCTTGTGCCGGCGCTCGCGGGCCCCGACGGCCGGCGCCGTTGACACGGGAGCCGCCGCCGGCACCCGGGCCGGTGGCTCCGGGGCGGCGGGCCGGCTGCGCGAGGAGAGGAAGAAGTAAGTTCCGGCGCCTGCGGCCACGACGGCCAGACCCAGGAACGGCCACAGCCTGGCTCTTCTCCGGGGGGGCGCCTCGCGGGTCTGGAAGGGCTGGGTCGGGGGGAGAACGGCCGGTTGACCGGCGTCGGGGGCGGCCGGCTGGTACAGGGTCCCCTGCGCGGCCGGGGCGACCCCGGTCACCTTGAACCCGGCCTCAGGCTGGGCGGGCGGATAGTAGAGAGGAAGCCCTTCGAGTCCCGGCTTGCTCGCGGGCGGAACGGGAGTCGCCGGCGCCGCCGGTGCCGGGGTGGGAAGGGGCCCGGCGGCTTCCTCCGGCCACTCCAGCATGGCCCCGCCGCCGAATTCGTTCGATGGGAGGGCCTGGGCAGCCTCACCGGAGGCAGGAGCGGCGGCCGGGGAGGATTCCTCCGGCCACTCCAGCAGTCCCCGCACGTCGGGATCGGTCCGCAGCGGTTCCGCTTCGACCGGAACGGCTTCGCCTTCGGACCCGGTTTCGATGGCGAGGGTGTCGGGGCCCAGGGCGATGACATCCTCCTTCTCCGGCAGCTGGGGCGCTTCGCTCAGCAGCGGGGTCACCTGGAGCTGGAATGCCTCTTCGTCGATGTCGACCTGCAGTTGTAGGTCCGGGGGGATGCCCGGCAGCTCGGGGGCGGCCAGGTCGAACATGTCGTCGTCCGCCGCGGTCGAAAGCGGCGCGGTCGCGGGTGCCGGGGGCGGAGGAGGGGGCGGTGAACTGGCCGGGGCCTCGTCCGGCCACTCCATCCCGGCCGCCGCCTGAGCGCGCGCCGGGCGGGGCGGGGCCGCCGGCTTGACGTGCGACGCGGCGGGCTGTGCATCCGGGTGCAGGTCGGACTCGTCGAGTGAAAACAGGTCCGTGAAGGCGTTGGCGTCGATGTCGCCGCCGGCCGGCTCGGCGGTGCCGGGCAGCAGCGATTCGAGAACCAGCACGCCTTCCGGGTCGGCCTCGGCGGCTTCCGGCTCGGCGGGGGGCTCGGCTGTTCCCGCCTGGCGCTCCAGCTGGAGCCGGAAACGGTCCACGTCAGGGTCGCTGCCGAAGCGGGCCTCGAACATCTGCACGTAGTATGCGGCGCGGCCGTGACTGCCCAGGCCGACATGCTTGCGGATCTTTCCCAGCACCTGCTCGCGGTTGAGCTCCTGCGGGTCGACGGCGGCGACGCGGGTCGGTGCTCGGGGTGGGGGCGCCGGGGAGGGGGGCGCCGCCGGCTTGTCGATTTTCTTGCGCACCTTGAACAGCAGCAGGTCGCTCTCGACGTCCTGGCCGTGGCGGGCCTGGTAAAAGGTGACCAGTTTCAGGGCTTCCGGGTAGTTGCCCTGCTGGTAGAGCAGGGCGGCCCGCTGCAGGAGGCCCGGGGCCTCGGCCCCGCCTGCGGAACTGCCATCCGGCAGGCCATTCTGTCCGGGATTGCGTCTGTCGCCGTTCATGCCTGTCGGGCCGGCGCACGGAACCGCCGCGCACCCCAGCCCCCTCGCAAAAACAGTAGCACAAGCCATGGGGAAGTGTCAATCGGAGCCGACGGCTCCCGGCTTGACAGGGAGCGGCGGTCGCGGTAGGGTGGGGATCCATGGGGCGCACCGATCCGCAGACCATCCCCGGGCGCCTGCTGGCCGCCGCCGCCGAGCTGCGGCGCAGCCTGGATGCCCTGCCGACGCCAGCGCCGGCCGTTTGGGCGTACGACCCCCTGGCGTATGCCTGGCCGGCCTATCGCCGCTATGTGGAGCGGTTCGCGACCGGGCCCCGGCGGGTGGTCTTTCTGGGCATGAATCCCGGGCCGTGGGGCATGGCCCAGACGGGGGTTCCTTTCGGCGACGCGGGCATGGTGCGCTCCTGGCTGGAGATCGAGGCGGACATCGGCCGGCCGGAGCGCGAGCATCCCCGGCGTCCGGTCGCCGGGTTTGCCGTCCGCCGCGGCGAGGTCTCGGGACAGCGGCTGTGGGGGCTTTTCCGAGACCGGTTCGGTACGGCCGGGGCCTTCTTTCGCGACCATTTCGTCGCCAATTACTGCCCGCTGCTGCTGCTGGACGAACGGGGGGGCAACCTCACCCCGGACAAGCTGCGGCCGGGACCGGCGGCCGCCCTGTTCCTCGACTGCGACCGGCACCTGAGGGCGCTGGTGGAGACGCTGTCGGCGGAGTGGCTCGTCGGCGTCGGCCGCTTCGCCGAGGCCAGCGCTCGGCGCGCCCTGGCCGGGGTGCCGGTGAAAATCGGCCACATTCTCCACCCCAGCCCGGCCAGCCCGGCGGCCAACCGCGACTGGGCCGGCTCCGTGGTCCGGCAGCTTCAGGAACTGGGCGTCTGGTGACGGGGGAAGGCCGGTCGCGGGTCCGCGGAGCTCACGAGGCGTCCAGCACCGTTCTCACCCGGGTGGTCAGGGTGTGGTAGGTGATGGGTTTCTGGATGAAGGCGAAGTCCTGTTCCGGTATGCCGTGGCGGGAGACGATCTCGTCGGTGTAGCCCGACATGAAGAGCACCTTCAGTCCGGGTTTTTGGGCGGCCAGTTCGCGGAACAGCTGGGGGCCGTTCAGTTCCGGCATGACCACGTCCGACAGCAGCAGGTCGACGCGGGCGCTCTCGGCGGCGAAGAGGCGTCGGCACTCCTCCAGGGTCGCCGGGGCCAGCACGTGGTAGCCGGCGCGCTGCAGGATGGTGCGCACCAGCTCGCGCACGGTGCCGTTGTCCTCCATGAGCAGGATGGTTTCGCCGCCGGCGCTGGCCGGCGCCGGGGCGGCGGCGGGGCGCTCGGCGTCGAGCGGTTCGTCCACGCGCGGCAGGTAGATCGAGAACGTGCTGCCGCGGCCGGGTTCGCTGGTGACCCAGATGAAGCCGTTGTGCTGCTTGGTGATGCCGTAGACGGTGGCCAGTCCCAGGCCGGTGCCGCGGCCCAGCGCCTTGGTGGTGAAGAACGGCTCGAACAGGTGCCGCTGCACCTCCTCGCTCATGCCGGCGCCGTTGTCGCTGACCGAGACCATGACGTAGGCGCCGGGGCGGGTCGGGGGGCGCTGGCGGCAGAACTCCTCGTCGAGCAGGGCGTCGGAGGTGGCGATGACGATGCGGCCGCCGTCGGGCATGGCGTCGCGGGCGTTGACGGCCAGGTTCATCAGCGCCACTTCGATCTGCGACGGGTCGCCGCGCACGCGGCCCAGCGACGCCGCCGGCTGGATCTGCAGCTCGATGTCCTCGCGCATGGCCGGGAGCAGCAGGCGCTGGAACTCGTCCAGCAGCCGGTTGAGGTCCAGCACCTTCATCTCGACCATCTGCTTGCGGCCGAAGGCCAGCAGCTGCTGCACCAGCTTGCGGGCGCGCTCGGCCGCCTGCAGCACCTCGGCCAGCTGGCCGTGGCGCGGGTCGGCGGCCGGCGTCGCCAGCAGCAGCAGTTCGCTGTAGCCGATGATCGGGGTGAGCAGGTTGTTGAAGTCGTGGGCCACGCCGCCGGCCAGCTGGCCGATGGCCTCGATCTTCTGCACCTGGCGCAACCGCTCCTCGAGGCGCGCCTTCTCGCTGATGTCGATGGCCGTGAACACAACTCCCGACTGCAGGTCGGTTCCCTCCAGCGGCGTGGAGGAGAGCAGGACGTGCAGCAGGTGGCCGTTCCGGTGCCGCCAGCGCGTCTCCACCGTGCCGATGCCGCGCTTCGCGATCATCTCGTACTTCGACCGGCCGACGCGGGAGAACTCGTCGTCGTCGGGATAGAGCATGCGGGCGCTGCGGCCGAGAAGCTCGGCCGGCTCGTAGCCGATCATCTCGCACAAGTGGCCGGACACCCAGGTGAAGACCCGGTCGACGACAACGCCGATGCCGGCCGGAGCGGTGCGCAGGATGCTTCGCAGCAGCGATTCGCTCTTGCGCAGGGCGGACTCGGTGCGGCGCAGCTCGGAGATGTCGACGACGATGCCGCGCAGTCCGGCCACCTGCCCGTCCCGCAGGATCGGGCTGGAGTGGATGATGGCCGGGAAGGTGCTCCCGTCGCGGCGACGCATGGTGTACTCCGCCCCGGTGCCGGCGGTGCCCGCCATGATGGCGGCCATGCGCTCGCCGGCGCGACCCCGGTCGGCGGCGTCGATCATGTCCAGGGCGAGCAGGCCGCGACGGAAATCCTCCTCGTGGAATCCGAAGGCGGTGAAAGCGTTGAGGTTGAGGAATGTCAGCCGGCCCTCCCGGTCGGTCTCGAAGATGGTCTGCGGCAGCAGCTGGGACAGTTCGCGGAACCGCTCCTCGCTCTCGCGCACCCGCTCCAGGGCCCGCTCCTGGTCGTCGATGTCCCGGGTGATCGACAGGATGTGCGGCTCTCCCTGCAGCTGGATGACGGCGGCCGACATGAGGCCGACCCGCACGGCGCCGTCCTTCATGCGGAAGCAGGCCTTCAGGTTGTCCACCCGGCCGTGCTGGCGCAGGCCTTCGACCAGCCGCTGGCGGTCGGCGGGATCGTGCCAGAGGTTGATCTCGATGGAGGAGCGGCCGATCACGTCTTCGCGCGTGTAGCCGGTCAGGCGGGTGAAGCCCTCGTTGATGTCGACGTAGAAACCGTCGGCGAGGCGGTTGATGTTGATCGAGTCGGGGCTGGTGTGGAAGGCCACGCGGAACCGCTCTTCGGAGTGGCGCAGCTGCTCCCTGGCGATGACGAGCTCGCCGGGAACGGTCGAAGCGGCGGGCCGTACTTTCCGGATCCCCGATGCCGGTCGAGGCGTTGGTTTCTTTTTCATGCCCTCATTCCCGAATTTGCCCTCATGATACGGGGACCGGGAGCGGAAAGCAAGGGTTAGCCGACTTCGGCCAGCGCTTCCACGTGGGTGCGCACGGCGCTGGCCAGCCCGGCCAGGTCGTAGCCGCCCTCGAGAACCGACACCAGCCGGCCGCCGGCGGAGACGGCGGCGATGTCCAGCAGGAGGCGGCTCAGTTCGCGGAACCCGTCGTCGTCGACGAGCAGGCCACCCAGCGGATCGCCGGCGCGGCAGTCGAAGCCGGCCGACACCAGGACCAGGTCGGGGCGGAAGTCGGCGGCCAGCGGCTGCAGCGCGCCGCGGAGGGCGCCCAGGACCTCGGCGTTGCCGCTCCCCGCGGGCAGCGGCCGGTTGACGATCAGGCCGCGGCCCGGGCCCTCGCCCTGCTCGCTGGCGCGCCCGCTGCCGGGATACAGCGGCCACTGGTGCGTGCTCATGAACAGCACGGACCCGTCGCGCCAGAAAATCTCCTGGGTACCGTTGCCGTGATGGACGTCGAAATCGACGATCAGCACGCGCCCGGCGCCGTGACGGCGGAGGGCGTGGCGCGCGGCCACGGCCACGTTGTTGAACAGGCAGAAGCCCATGCCGCGCCGGGTCGAGGCGTGGTGACCCGGCGGGCGCACGGCGCAGAAGGCGTTGGCCGCCCGGCCGCCCATGACGGCATCGACCGCCTCGAGCACCCCCCCCACCGCCTGCAGCGCCACGCGGAAGGAGTCACGGCCGATGGCCGTGTCCCCGGTGGAGAGAGTGCGCTGCCCGGAGAGGCACTCCCGCTCCACCAGGGCGATGTAGGCGGGGTCGTGGGCCAGGGCCACGTCCGCAGGCTCGGCGCGGCGCGCGGAGAGCCGCAGCAACCGGGAGTGGCAGGGGGAGAGGCGGAGGCCGCGGGCAATGGCTCCCAGGCGATGGGCGGATTCGGGGTGGCCGGCGCCGGTGGCGTGCTCCAGGTAGGCGTCGTCCAGCAGCAGGGCCGTCGGCAGCCGGAGGGAGGCGGCAACGGTGACCATGCCGGACCGTCAGCCGGCGGGCGGAGACCCGCCGGCTGGAGGGCGCCCGGTTCCGGCGTCCAGCACCGTTCTCACCCGGGTGGTCAGGGTGTGGTAGGTGATGGGTTTCTGGATGAAGGCGAAGTCCTGTTCCGGTATGCCGTGGCGGGAGACGATCTCGTCGGTGTAGCCCGACATGAAGAGCACCTTCAGTCCGGGTTTTTGGGCGGCCAGTTCGCGGAACAGCTGGGGGCCGTTCAGTTCCGGCATGACCACGTCCGACAGCAGCAGGTCGACGCGGGCGCTCTCGGCGGCGAAGAGGCGTCGGCACTCCTCCAGGGTCGCCGGGGCCAGCACGTGGTAGCCGGCGCGCTGCAGGATGGTGCGCACCAGCTCGCGCACGGTGCCGTTGTCCTCCATGAGCAGGATGGTTTCGCCGCCGGCGCTGGCCGGCGCCGGGGCGGCGGCGGGGCGCTCGGCGTCGAGCGGTTCGTCCACGCGCGGCAGGTAGATCGAGAACGTGCTGCCGCGGCCGGGTTCGCTGGTGACCCAGATGAAGCCGTTGTGCTGCTTGGTGATGCCGTAGACGGTGGCCAGTCCCAGGCCGGTGCCGCGGCCCAGCGCCTTGGTGGTGAAGAACGGCTCGAACAGGTGCCGCTGCACCTCCTCGCTCATGCCGGCGCCGTTGTCGCTGACCGAGACCATGACGTAGGCGCCGGGGCGGGTCGGGGGGCGCTGGCGGCAGAACTCCTCGTCGAGCAGGGCGTCGGAGGTGGCGATGACGATGCGGCCGCCGTCGGGCATGGCGTCGCGGGCGTTGACGGCCAGGTTCATCAGCGCCACTTCGATCTGCGACGGGTCGCCGCGCACGCGGCCCAGCGACGCCGCCGGCTGGATCTGCAGCTCGATGTCCTCGCGCATGGCCGGGAGCAGCAGGCGCTGGAACTCGTCCAGCAGCCGGTTGAGGTCCAGCACCTTCATCTCGACCATCTGCTTGCGGCCGAAGGCCAGCAGCTGCTGCACCAGCTTGCGGGCGCGCTCGGCCGCCTGCAGCACCTCGGCCAGCTGGCCGTGGCGCGGGTCGGCGGCCGGCGTCGCCAGCAGCAGCAGTTCGCTGTAGCCGATGATCGGGGTGAGCAGGTTGTTGAAGTCGTGGGCCACGCCGCCGGCCAGCTGGCCGGTGGCCTCGATCTTCTGCGCCTGGCGCAGCCGCTCCTCGAGGCGCGCCTTCTCGGTCACGTCGTTGATGAGCACGATGAACCCGATGATCCGTCCGCCGCCGTCGCGCTTGAACTGCCACTCGACGATGATGTGCGCCTGGCCGCCGTCGCGGAGCCGGCGACGGAGTTCGAGCGGCGTCGGCGCGGGCTGCTCGTGGCGCAACCGCTCGAGCAGCCGCCGGGTCTGTTCCCGACCCTCGGCCTGGGTGGACATTTCCCCGATGAAGCGCCCGGACAGTTCCGCGCTCGAGCTCTCCAGGATAGCGGCCGCGGCCGGATTGCTGTAGACCACCCGGCCGTCGAGATCCAGTTCCAGCACGCCCTGCTTCATGGTGTCGAGCAGCACCCGCGAGCGGTCTTCGCTCTCGTGCAGCGCCGCCTCCGCCCGGCGCTGCTTGCTGAGGTCGACGATGACGCCGCGCAGCCCGACGAGGCGGCCGTCGCGCCGGATCGGGCTGGTGAAGGAGAGGACCGGGAAGGCGTGCCCGTCCCGGTGCAGGGCCTTGTACTCGCTCCCCGGGGTCCCCTTCTCCTGCAGGTTCAGGGCCACGTTGGCCTGCAGCCGGAGGTGGTCGTCGGGATGGACCAGGTCGCGGGAGGTCAGGCCGCGGACGAGGTCTTCGGGGCCATACCCGCACATGGCCTGAGCGGCCCGGTTGAAGAAGGTGATTCGCCCCGCCGGGTCGGTTTCCACGACCGCCTGCGGCAGGTGCTCGATCATCTCGCGGAAGCGTTCCTCGCTCTCGCGCAGCCGATCCGCGGCCTTCTCCGCCTCGTCGATGTCGCGGGTGATCGACAGGATGTGGGGCTCCCCCTGCAGCTGGATGACGGCGGCCGACAACAGGCCGACTCTCACCTGGCCGTCCTTCAGCCGGAAGCGGATTTTCAGTTCGTCCACCCGGCCGTGTGTTCGCAGCCCGTCGCGGATCCGCTGGCGGTCGCCGGGGTCGCCGTAGGTGCCGATGTCGATGGTGGAGCGGCCGATGACATCCGCCTCGGTGTAGCCGGAGAGGCGGGTGAATCCGGGGTTGACCTCGATGTAGACGCCGTCGTGGAGACGGTGGATGGCCATCGCGTCCGGCGAGGTCATGAAGGCGACGCGGAACCGCTCTTCCGAATGGCGCAGCCGCTCCTCGGCCTTTCCCAGCTCCTCGATGTCACGGATGACGGTGAGCAGAAGGCGCCGCCCCCGCCACCGGACGACCGTGGCGCTCAGCAGGCAGGGCACCACCCGGCCGTCCCGGAGGCGAATGTGGACGCGGATGGAGTCCGGGAAACGGCCCGTGCGCCGGAAGGCGGCGATGAGCTCCCGCCGCTCGCCGGGATCGGCCCACAGGCCGAGTTCCAGCGCCGAGCGGCCGACCACCTGCCGGCGGGCGTAGCCCGTCTTGCGCAGGAAGGCCGGGTTGACCTCCTCGTAGAGGCCGTCTTCGATGTGCGACAGGGCCATGGGCAGGGGCGAGGCATGGAAGAAGAACTCCGCTCCAGGCGCCCGGACGCGAGGCCGCGGGGTGGAGCCGGGCGCGGGCTCCGGGAGGGGTTTCCCGCGGGGCGGCTTCCCGGCGGCAGGCTTGCGGGCGGACGGATTCGCGTGCGTCGCGGACGGGAGGCGGCTCCCCTTCTGGGCCGCGCCCGCGGGCCCGGCCTTTCTTTTCTTCCCGGTCGGCACGGGTCCATCTTAGGCGGACCGGGCGGTGAAGTCAACCGGGCGCGCCCGGCCGTTCACTCGCCGATGATCTTGACCAGCACCCGCTTGCGCCGCCGACCGTCGAATTCCCCGTAGAAGGCCTGCTCCCAGGGGCCGAAATCGAGGCGCCCGGCAGTGACGGCGATCACCGCCTCGCGTCCCATCAGCTGGCGCTTGAGGTGGGCGTCGCCGTTGTCCTCGCCGCTGCGGTTGTGCTGGTAGCGCGAGGGGGGCGCGTGCGGGGCCAGCCCCTCCAGCCACGCCTCGAAATCGTGGTGCAGGCCGCTTTCGTCGTCGTTGACGAAGACCGAGGCGGTGATGTGCATGGCGTTGGCCAGCAGCAGGCCTTCCCGGATGCCGCTCTCGGCCAGGCAGGTTTCCAGCTGCGGGGTGATGTTGACGAAGCCACGCCGCGCCGGAACCTCGAACCAGAGCTCCTTGCGATAGCTTTTCATGTTTCGATGCGCTCCCGGCCACCGTTCTACCATGCCGCCGCCTCCGGGGCAAGGCCGGGCCGGGGAGGCGCAGGCGATTGCCCCCCGGGGCTCCATCCGCTATAATGGCCGCGATGTCCACCGCCTTGCGAATCGTTCCCTGGCTGTTCGCCGTGCTGCTGGCACCGGCCTGCCGGCCGGCGCGTCCCGCCCTGCTGCCGGAGGTCACCCGCGACCTGGAGTGCCGGCCGGTCCTGGAGGTGCGCGACGCCGCCGGGGCTCCGTGGCTGCTGGCCACACCGGCGGCCGTGCTGCTGGTGTCCCCGGCGGGGAGCGTGAGCCGCTTCGACCCGCGCCAGGGGCTGGCCGACGCTCGCCTGGAGACGAATGCGCCGTTTCGCCAGCCTCCGTTGCTGCAGGAGGGGGAACTGGTGTGCGGCGGCGAGGACCTCTGGTCGCTCATCGACCCGGTCACCATGCGGCTGCGCAAGAGCGTTCGCCTTCCCGGGTGGGAGCGGGTGGTGGCCTGCCGGCCGGGCCTGCTGGCCGGCGTCGGCCAGGGGAGGCTGATGCTGTACGACTCCGAGCGCGAGCGGCTGCTCTGGCAGGGGCCGGTCTCCGGCCTGCTCGACGCGCAATTCAGCGGCGACGACCTGCTGGCGCTGGAGGACCAGGCGCTGCGGATCATCGGCCGCGACGGCCGGGAGCGGAAGGTCTCCCTGGCCTTCCGGGCCGCGTCGCCGTTCCTGATCGCCGGCCGGAGCCTGTACGTCGGCTCCACCTCCCGCGAGCTGGTCAAGGTGGCGTGGCCATCCGGTCGCGTCGACTGGCGGCGCCGGCTGGGAGTGAATCTGGAGGCCCGCCCCGGGCGGCTGGGAAAGCTCATCGTGGCCGCGCCCGGGGACCAGAACGTCTGGTTCCTCAATGCCCGCGGCTCGGTGGCCTGGTGGCAGCCGCAGAACTCGGTGCGCCGCCACCCCCCCGTCTTGCTGGAGGAGAACGCCGTCCTGCCGCTGTTCGACAGGAGCCTGCTCTATCTGCGGCCGCGCGCCCGCCAGCGCCAGCCGTTCGAGCTTCCGGCCGACATGGCCTCGGGTTCTCCGGTCGCCTGCGCCGGCAAGGTCTACTACCTGGAAACACTGGCCGAAGGCGGTTTCCGCCTGATGCAGGTCGGCAACCGCGTCGACGTCGAGGCCGAGTTCCAGCCCGGCCGCCTGGTGCTGCCCGGGACGACCTTGCGGCTGGAGTTCCGGTTCTTCAACCTCGACCGACCGGAGACCCGGGTCCGGGTGGAGGATGCCAGCGGGGCGGTGAAGCTGGAGCGGGTGATCGGCCCCCGCCAGCTGCCGCTGCTGGCGTGGCCGGTGGTCGCGGAACCGGGGCTGCTGACGGTGAAGCTGCAGGTGCGCTCCGGTGACCAGGTGGTGGAACGCGCCTGGCCGCTTCAGGTGCTCGACCCGCGCCAGCTGACCCTTCTGCCGCGGCTGCGCTTCTGATGGGCGAGGGCATGGCGGACCGGGGCGCGGCGTTCGCCGAGCTGGCCCGCCAGCTGGCCGCCGCCGGGCTGGAGGCGCTGCGCGACGCCGACGTGCGTCCCTTCCTCACCTTCCGCATCGGCGGCCGGGTGCGGCTGCTGGCCGTCATCTCCGACCGAGGGGCTCTGCGGCTGGCGCTTCGCGCCGCCGCCGGGCTCGGGTTGCCGGTGGTCATGCTGGGAGGCGGATCCAATACCGTCTTCGCCGCGCCCATCACCGAAGCCCTGGTCGTGGTCAACCGGGCCGGCCGCATCCGTGCCGCAGGCCCGGGGCTGGTCTGGGCCGAGGCCGGGGCGCGCAACGCCGCCCTGCTTTCCTGGTGCGTGGCCCGCCAGGCGGCCGGGCTCGAGTTCCTGGCCGGCATCCCGGGTTCCATCGGCGGGGCGGTGGCGGTCAATGCCGGCGCCATGGGCCTCCAGGTGGGCGACCGGGTGCGCCGCGCGGTGCTGCTCGACGAAGCGGGCCGCGAGCGTCGGGTCGGCCCCGCCCGCTTCGGTTTCGCCTACCGCACCTCGCGGCTCAAGCTGGGCGGCGAGGCCATCCTGGCGGTGGGCCTGGCCGTCGAGCCCGGAGACGGGCGGGAGGTGGCGCGGCGCATCGCCGCCCACGCCGCCTTGCGCAGCGAACGCCACCCCTCCTACCAGGAGGCCTCCGCCGGCTGCTTTTTCAAGAACCCGGAAATCAACGGTCGCAAGGAGTCGGCGGGCCGGCTGGTGGAGGCCTGCAACCTGAAGGGGCGGCGCTGGGGTGGCATCCAGGTGTCGGAAGCCCACGCCAACTTCCTGCTCAACCGCGGCGAAGCCACGTTCGCCGACCTGCAGGCGGGAGAGGCCGAGATCCGCCTCCGGGTACGGGAGCTCCATGGCATCGAACTGCAGCGGGAGGTGGTCTACGTGGGGGGCGACGGGCGGAAATTCTAGGCCCCCGGGCTCTTGGTGGGGAGTTACAACCGAAACTGGGAAGCCCGGGATCCCTTCACCCCGGTCCCGGGCTCCCCGTGTTCGCTCCGGTCGGTGGTTACTGGTTCGCCCGGGTGACACCCGCCTCGCTGCCCGGGGCGGAGCTGGAGGCGCCGGCGCGGTTGGCCACCCAGGTGGCGCGGGTGACCGACACGCCGCCGATGAGCAGGTCCACCAGCGTGGCGGTGCCGCTCATGCGGTCCTTGTTCTCGAATTGCCCGTTGAGGAGAAGGTCCCGGGGGTCGAAGAGGTTGATGATGATGGAGACCGTCTTGCCGTCAACCGTGTAGGTGCCGGTGGCTGTGTTGGGAAACACGCTGGTGAAGGGGTTGACCCAGTTCCCGCTCGACTTGCTCCCGGAGAAGGTCATGCGCCAGCTCCAGGTCTTGGACGTATTGGTGGCGGTGAAATCGAAATTCCAGGATCCGGTGATGTCGTAGGAGTCCTTGGAGTCCTTCTTGCCCATCAACAACACCGCCGCCACGATCGCGCCCACGCCCACCACGCCGAGGATGATCGGCAGGGAGCTCTTCTTTTTGGCCTTGGTGCCGCCGTCCGACTCTTCCTCGATGGCCCGCGGCGTGTCGCTGGCATCGGCCCGGGACACGGTGGCCGGGGCCGCGTTCAGCGGGGCGGAGGCGAGGTGCAGCAGGCTGCAGAACGCCACGGTCAGGAACCCGGCGACCAGTCGCCTGTAGGCATTTTGCTTGATCATGGTTGTCCTCCTGGGATCGGGTCCACTATATAACCGGGGGAGAAAAAAAGTCAACCCGGAACGGGCGGTATTTCGCCCGCGGGCGGACTCTGCGCAGGGGGTGCCGCGGGCACGCCTGCCGCCGGCGCGGGCTCCTCCGCCGGGGCCAGCGTGGCGTCGGCCTGCCAGACGGACTGGGCCACGGTGAACGCCGTCACCTCGGCGCCGGCCTTCGACAGCTGGGCGGCGCAGGCGCGCAGGGTGGCGCCGGTGGTGAACACGTCGTCCACCAGCAGCACCCGCCGCCCCTTCAACCCGCCGGCGCGGCCCAGGCGGAAGGCGCGGCGAAGGTTGCGCAGCCGCCCGTCCCGGCTCAGCCCGGCCTGGGCGGGGGTGGAGCGGGTTTTGTGAAGCAGGGCGGCGGCGAGCGGCAGGCCCAGGGAGCGCGCCAGTTTCCGGGCCAGCTCGGCGGGCGGGTGGAACTCGCGGCGCCGCCCCGGGTCGGGGGGCACCGGCACGACCAGGTCGAAGGGACCGGCCGCCTCCAGTTCCAGCCGCCGGAGCAGGCAATCGCCCAGCGGAGCTTTCAGCGCCTCGATCTCGCCGTACTTGTACAGCACGATCAGCTGGCGCAGGACGCCCTGGTAGGCGGCAAACGAGCGGTGGCTCTCCCAGGGGGGCGGGTCGAGGCGGCAGTTGCCGCAGATTCCGGCGGAGTCCCGAAAGAGCCCGCAGCGCGGGCAGGCGGGGCGCTGCTCCGGTTTCACCGCCGCCAGGCAGTCGCCGCAGACGACCGCCTCTTCTCGCCCCAGCAAGGCCGCCCCGCAGATGCGGCACCGGGGCCGGAACAGGGCCTGGCGGGCCAGGTCGGGAAGCTCGCGTAGCATTCGGATCAGTCCATCGATGGAATCGTGGATGGAACTGGGTGGGGGCATCGATGCGATTGTATCTTTGAGTGAGAATCAAAGCAATCCCAGTTCTTTCTCCGAACCGGGCGGGACGTTTCCGGATACTCTGGGTAGTCTTCCGCCTATTTCGTCCACACCTTGATATAGGGAAGCCGCATTAGGTTTCCAAGCAGGCTCAATGCACAACCGGCAAACCACACGGCTGCAGGCCAGTATGCTACCCGGCGATCAAGTTTTGCGACAGCCCTTTGCCATCTCGGCCATCTCCGGATCGAGGCGATGATTCCAACGGTCCCGATCATGTAATGGATGGGGAAAATGTAGCGGTCGACTGTCCGATTCATTGTGCTGAGTACAATCACATAAATTGCAGCCATTCCCAGTGAAAGCGCCACTCCCTCGATGAAATGATGTTCTCTGGTTTCTCCCAGCGAAATATACCAGCGATAGAGCGATCTCCGTTTCATCCAAATCAGTACGAAGAATACGATGCTCCATGGGAATGAAAACCATACCAGTCTGCCCATATACCAGACGACATTGATCAATCTGCTTGAAAAGAAATTCTCGCCCCGGTTCATACCATACCCGATCCATTTTCCCAGATATCCCTGCAGGAAAGAATCGCCTGTGGACGCGACGTATAACTGTTCGTAGAGGTGTACGCAGATGGCCAGCAAAAACAAACTGATGAGAATCGACAGGATCCGGACTATTCTTCCCTTGATCTTCCTGTTTCCACTCCTGAACAGTGCCCAGAACAGGCAGATCGCGATCGCAAACAGAACGAACAACCCCTTGATCAACATGGTTGCGAGCAACGAGATGAATAGGCAGAGCGTCCACAGGAAATTCCTCGTGACTCGTTCCAATCCGAAAAGAGCTAGCAATAGAAAAAACAAGACGGCTTGCTCGTGATTTCCTCTGATCCGGTATGCGAAAGCAATGGGAAGCAATTGGGCGATCCACAGGAGCGCACGTGCCTCAATGGCAGAGCAGAACGGCTCTGCGATTTTTGCCAGTAAAAAAAGCGTGAGTAACTGAAAGACCGCATTGACGATGTAAACCGACTGGTCGGCTGGAAGTCCGATTTTGGTCAGCAAGACGGGAAAAATAAAAAAACCGACAGGGTGTTCATGGAAAGGCCCCTGATTGTTCCACAGCCCCCACCACTGCGGGGCGATAAACTCCTTCAAGGGACGTTCTGCCATTTTTGCGGTCATATCGGAATACAAGGCAGAATCAGGGTCACGGCTTCTGTAATTCAATTGAATCAAGACTGACGAAATGAGAATGAACGCAATTGTCCATGAGCTGATGCTGATGAAAAGCTCTTTTTTGTTCTCATGGAATATCCCGCTCATGCTTTCTCCTTTCGCGATAGTTTCTCGATTCTATGACTATCGTGAATTGGAGTCAACAACCTCAGATTTCGCATTGATTCCAGTGCCCATCAAAACTCGTCGCGGGGCGGGCGAGGGCTTGCGGTTGGCTGCGCGACGGGCTGTGTCGCCGGCGCTCACCACGTCCAGCGCAGGCCCAGGGCGGCGGAAACTCCGCTCCAGTCGAACCTGCAGGGCTCCACCCCGGGGTAATGGAGCGGGTTGGGGGAGTCCGGGCTGAACAGCATGAACTGGGCGGCCTTGCCGAAGCCGTGGCCGTCGAACACCCACAGGCCGACATCGTGCAGGGAGCGGCTCCACGGGCCACCGCCCTGGAGGTAGCTCCGGCCCACCGACGACCAGTCACCGCGCAAGGCGCGGGCCCCGGCCAGGCGGCTGGAGAGGCTGGCGTACAGGGCCACGCTCCGGGTCAAGGGTCTTTCCAGTGCAATCTCGCCTTGCAGGCCAAGGCTCCCGCGGCGGCTGGTGAAGGAGGTGGCGTCCTCCCAGTAGAGATAAGAGCCGCTGCGGCTCGATGCCTCGGACCGGTAGGCGAACCGCCCGAAAAACCAGGCCGGGCCCGCTCGGACCACCAGCCGCGAGGAGCGGCCCAGGTCGGCGCGGTAATGGAGGCTGAGGGATAGCGGCAGCTGTGAAGCGCTGACCCGGTAACTGGTTTCAGTCAAGCCCGCCGTGTCCGAAACCGCGCGCGCGTAGCCCCGCCGGGAAATCCGGAAGAAACCGCTCTGCAGGCCGATGGCCAGACGCCGGTTGAGCTCCAGCACGACCTCGGCTTCCACCCCCGGGGCCGTGCCCAGCAGCGGAAGGCGGTTGTCGACCGTCCAGGCGACGCCGTTTGAACCCGACTCCGGGTCGGGATCGGCCGGGTAGAATCCGCTCAGGCCATTTTGGCTGCGGGCCAAGGTGTTCCAGTTGCTTCCCGAGAAGCCTGTCAACCCGGCGTTCAGGCGCAGCGAAACCCGGGAATAGGCGGGAACCGCCAGCATCAACCCGAGAATTGCCAGGATCCACGCTCTTGCTGGAGAATCCGTCATCCGCTTGGCCCCCTTTTCGCAGGTCTCCCCGCCCGGGAGTCTACCTCCACGACCCTCACGTGTCAAGGCGCGAGCGTCGCTCGTTGCCGGGGGGAAAAGCGTCGGCGGTGCCTTGAACGATTGCCATAGAGGCGCGTGAAGGGGGCGCGGACCGCCCTCACCCGGCCGCTTCGCCGATGTCCGGGGGCGTCCGGAACGCCTCGCCCAACGCCTCCGCCACCTCGCCGGGCGGGCAGGCGCAGCCGGCCGCCGCCAACGAGGTGACGAAATCGGCGTGCGGGCGGCCGCGGCGGTAGGCCGGCTCGCGCTCGGGGTGGCGCAGGTAGCGGGCCAGCAGCCGGGGGTCCTCGGCCACGTTGACCACGGCATGAAACAGGGTGCGGCCGCGGCCGCGGTAGATCGCGGACCCGCTGACCTTGAGGTCTCCCAGGCAGACATCGGAGGCGCCCCGCACCTGGGCGCCGGGCAGCCCGAGTCCGGCCAGGGCGGCCACGATGCGCGCGGCGCAGGCGGCGAAGAGGCGGCGAGGCGGAGCCTGGCCGGGGATCCGCAGGGAGACGGCGGCCATGGCCGGGGTGAGCAGCACCGCCTCGCCGCCCGTCGGCCGGCGGTAGACCGGCAGACCGTCTTCCCGCGCGGCCTCCAGGTCGAGCGCGCGACCGGCATCGTTGCCGTATCCCAGCACCAGGCAGGGGCGGGAAGGGCTCCAGGCGACAACCCGGTAGAGGGGCGGATCCCCGTGCAGCAATTCCCGGTCGGGAAGGTCGTAGTCGCGCCAGGCGCCGGCCACGGGCTCCTACTTGTGGATGGCCCGGTCCACGCCCTCCATCCCGGACTCGAAGAAGATTTCCGAAACGGTGGGGTGGGCGTGCAGGGTGGCGGCCAGGTCGTAGACCGTCCCTTCCAGCTGCATCAGCACCGCCGCCTCGGCGATCAGGTCGGTGGCGTGGGCGGCGATGATCTGCACCCCCAGCACCTCGCCGTAGCGGGTCTCGGAGACCAGGCGGACGATCCCCTCGGAGTGGCCCTCGGCCAGGGCCTTTCCGTTGGCCGCCAGCGGGAACTCGCTGACCCTGACCTCGAGGCCGCTCGCCTTGGCCTGGCCCTCGGTCAGGCCGAGCTGGGCCACCTCCGGGCTGGTGTAGAGGTTGAGGGGCACCCGGGCCGGGTCGAAGAGGCGAGGCACGCCGGCGATGGTGTCGGCCACCGCCAGCCCCTGGGCCGAGGCGGCATGGGCCAGGTCGCTCAGCCCGTTGACGTCTCCGGCGGCCCAGATCCCCTCCACGGAGGTTCGCATCTGGCCGTCGACACGGATGAATCCGTTCTCGGTCGCGAACTCCATGACGGCCGGGGGCAGCACCGCCCGCCGCGGCGGGCAGGGGATGACCCGGTCGGCGGCGACCGGGCGCCCGCCGGCCAGCAGCCCGCCGTCGGCGACGCCATCCACCCCGCTGTTCAGCAGGATCTCCACCCCATCCTTTTTCAGGTGCGCCCCCAGGAGCGCCTCCACCGTGGGGTCGAAAGCCGGGAGCAGGCGGTCCCCGGGCGCCAGAAGCGAGACGGAACGACCGCTGTAGGCCAGCAGCTGGGCCAGCTCGACGGCGTTGGCTCCGGAGCCGGCGACGGCCAGCCTCGGCGGCAGATCGTCGGCGGCCAAGGCTTCCTCCAGCGGCAGCACCATCTCCGCCGGCAGCGGCAGCCCGGTCTCCGCCGGCCGCGATCCGGTGGCGATGAGGAGGTGACGCCCCCGCAGGCGGCGGTTGGCCACGCTCACTTCGCCCCCGCCTTCCAGCCGCGCCTCGCCGGAGACGACCTCGATGCCGTTCTTTTTGAGCAGGTGGCCGATGCCATGGGTCAGCCGCCTCACCACGCCGTCGGCCCGCTGCCGCGCCGCCTTCCAGCTGAAGCGCAGCGCGGCCGGGTCCACCCCCTCGATGCCGAAGCGGCCGATCTCCTTCAACTCGTGGAAGCGGCGCGCGCTCTCCAGCAGGGCCTTGGTGGGGATGCAGCCCCAGTTGAGGCACATGCCGCCCAGCTTCTTCTTCTCCACCAGCGCCGTCTTCAGCCCGCGCTGCCCGGCGCGGATGGCGGCCACGTAGCCGGCCGGGCCGGCGCCGATGACGATCAGATCGTAGTCCATGCTCCCTCCGCGGGCGTCAGCCCAACAGCATCGCCGCCGGGTCGGCCAGGGCACCGGTCACGTCGAGCATGAAGCGGGCGGCCTCGCCGCCGTCGACGATGCGGTGGTCGACCGACAGGGAGAGCGGCAGCAGCCGGCCGGGCATTACCGCTCCATCCCGGACCACCGGGGCGTCCATGATGCGGCCGACGCCGAGGATGGCCGCCTGCGGGTAGTGGATGACCGGCACGCCGTAGGTGCCGGCGATCGAGCCGTAGTTGGTCAGGGTGAAGGTGCCGCCCCGCAGGTCGTCAAGGGTCAATCCGCGCTGTCGGGCCTTCTCGGCCAGGGCGGCCGTGACCTCGGCCAGCTCGACGATGGTCAGCTTGTCGGCGTCGCGCACCACCGGCACCACCAGCCCCTCCGGAGTGTCCACGGCGATGCCGATGTGAATCCGTTTCTTGACCAGCAGCTGGCCGTTGTCGAGATCGAGTTGCGAGTTGAGGGTGGGGTGGAGCCGCAGGGCCAGGGCGGCGGCGCGCAGGAAGAACGGCAGGTAGGTCAGGCGAACGCCGCGTGAGGCGAGCCGTTCGCGCTGCGCGCGGCGCAACTGCACCAGGGCGGAGACCTCCACCTCCTCGAAGACGGTCATGTGCGCCGCCGTCTGCTTGGAGATCGACATGTTCCGGGCGATCGCCTTTCGCATCTGGCTCAGGGGGCGCGCCTCGGCATCGTCGGCCGCGGCCGGGGCCGACGTCGGCAACCCGTCGCTGTCGCGGTGGCGGCGCACGTCGTCCCGCGTCACCCGGCCGCCCGGGCCGCTGCCGCGCACCCGCCGGATATCGACGCCCAGCTCGCGCGCCATGGCCCGCGCCACG
>CAYZNT010000034.1:7627-36802 GCA_964479735.1 uncultured Clostridia bacterium | reverse complement strand
CGGGTTCAGAACCGGTAGGTCGCCGCCGCCACCGTCAGCCCCGATCCGCAGGCCAGCAGCAGGGCCGTGGAGCCGGCCGCCGGGGGCCGGGCGGCCAGGGATCGCTGCCAGGCGAGGAAGAGGGAGGTGGACAGGGTGTCGGGCCACGGCGCGGCGGCGGCGATCCGCTCTCGCGGAACGGCGATGGCGTCGGCCAAACGGGCCAGGAAGGCGGACGTCGCCGGGGCCGCCACGACCCGCTCGATCCCGTCGCGGTCCACGCCCTCTTCCGCCAGCACCTCGTCCACGACCTCCCCGGCCAGTTCCAGCCAGCGGTCCTCCAGCCCGGCGGCCCGCTGCAGCCGCAGCCGGCCGCGCGGCTCCGCCAGGCTGACCACGGTCGTGCACAGCTCGGCGTGCTCCGGGTGGGTGCGGAAGGCGAACGAACCGAAGCCCACGCCGGGGTGCGGCGCCAGATCGAGCAGCAGGGCGGCGCCGGAGTCGGGGCCGGCGCGGTCGCCGCGGGCCAGCCAGTCGCGGTTGCCCTCGGCGGCGATCACCAGCCCCGCCCGCCCTTCGCCCTGCTGCAGGAGAGTGCCGACGACCTGCGCGGCATCGAGCATGCCGCAGCCGCCGTTCAGCAGGTCGAACGAGAAGGTGGGGCGCCCCTGGAACTCGGCGTTGATGCCCAGCCGGCGCTGCACGTAGGCGGCGAACGCCGGCTCGCACAGGTGGAAATCGCGGGTGACGCCGGCATACGCCAGCACGCCGACGTCGCCGCGGCGGAGGCGCGAGCGGCGCAGGCAATCCCGCCCGGCTTCGACCGCCCGCGCCAGCGAGCCGCGCCGCCAGGGATGCCGTCCCGGAAGGCTCACGCCCACGCTGGCGATGCGGCAGAGGCGCACGTCAGCCTCCGACGCCGACCGCGGTGCGGTAGCGGTCGGGCAGGTCGTCGAAGGTGTAGGCGGCGTGGGCGATGACGATGCCCGACGCGCCCGACACCAGCAGGGCGTTGTCCCCGGAGCGGATGGTGCCGTCCTGGATGAAGCGATGCAGGGCCAGGAAGTGGCTGGTGGTGGAGGTGTTGGCGTAGAGGTCGGCGCTGCAGCGGGTGACCGCCGGCACGGAGCAGCCGAGATAGCGGGCCACCGCCCGCACGCCGCTCTCGATGGCCCGCACCGACACCTGGTGCGGGATGATGTGCTGGAGGTCGGCCAGGCTCCAGCCGCAGGCGTCGAGGGCATCCTTGAAGTAGGCCGGGAAGTGCTGGCGGCCCTTGTGCTGCAGGGCGCGCGCCCGGGTCACCAGGATGCCGCCGCGGCCCCGCCGCGAGGGTCGAGAATAGCAGTAGCGGTTGTGCTTGGCCCCGGTGACCAGCTGCAGGGCGCGAAATCCGCAACCGGCGCCGGCTCCGCCGTCGAGGATGACCGCCGCGCCGCCGTCGCCCAGGGTCAACGCGGCGATCTGTCCGCTGAAGGAGTGACGCAGTTCGCGGGCGGCGGTTTCCGCCACCGGCATGTTGTGCTCGCCGGCGACGACCATGCCGCGGCGCGCCGCCCCGCTGCGGATCAAGCCGGCGACGATGCGGATGCCGGTCAGCATGCCGGCGCAGGCGTTGACCACGTCGAAGGTGCGCGCGTGGCAGGCCCCGACGGCCCGGCCGACGAGCGCCGCCGTGGCCGGCTCCAAATGGAACTCGTCCGGGCGGTGGTGCCGGGAGATGGAGGCGCAGACGATCAGGTCGAGGTCGGCGGGGGCGTGGCGCGACATCCGCAGGGCGCGGCGCGCCGCCTGCACCGCCAGGTCGAGGGCATACTCGCCCACCGCCACCCGCCGCTCGCGGATGCCGGTGATCCGCTCCAGATCCCAGCGCGGCCGGCGGCGGCAGGAGCGCAGCAGCTCCTCCATGGTCAGGACCGTCTCGGGCAGGTAGACGCCGAGGCTCTCGATGCGCACCCCGGCCACGCCGGCGCTCACCGTCCCGCTCCTTCCAGCCCGAGGCCGCGCACGCCCGCGGCGAAGGTCACCGCGGGTCGGTACCCCAGCTCGGTGCGCGCCCGGCCGATGCCGGCGCGCATGTCGCAGGCCACCAGGCGGACGCCGTAACGGGTGAACGCCGGCGGCCGGCGGCAACCGGCCAGCCGGGCCAGGGTTTCGGTCAGCCAGGCGGCGCCGTAGACGAACCCGAAGGGCAGGGCCCGGCGCGGCGGATCGACTCCCAGGGCGGCCGCCAGGGCGGCGATTGCCTCGCGGGCGGTGATCTCCTCGCCGTCGGTCAGGTGGTAGAGGCGGCCGGCCGCCGCCGGCGATCGGGCGGCGAGCAGCAGGCCGTCGCACAGGTTGTCGACGTGGGAAAGGACGATGCGGTTGTCGCCGCGGCCGACAGTCACCAGCCAGCCACGCCGCAGCAGGTCCGCCAGCCGCGGCACGATGGTCACGTCGCCGGGCCCCCAGATGGCCCCCGGGCGGACGATGGTGACCCCCAGCCCGCCCCGGCCATGGGCGGCGCGCACCAGCTCCTCGGCGGCGATCTTGCTGCGGCTGTAGGGGTCGGGAGGCGCGGCGCAGGGCGTCTCCTCGTCCACCGCCGCGCCCGTTCGCGGGAGCCCCAGCACGGTCAGCGAGGAGACGTGCAGCAGGCGTTCCACGCCGGCGGAGCGGCAGGCGGCGATCAGGTGGGCCGTCCCCTGCACGTTGTCCCGGAAGAAGTCGGCGCGCCGGCCCCAGTCGCTGACCCGGCCGGCGGTGTGGAAGACGAAACGCTGGCCGGCGGCGGCCCGGAGCAGAGACGATTCATCCTCCAGGGCGCCGCGGGCGATCTCGCAGCCGGCCGCCGCCAGGGGCCCCGCGTCGCGGTCCGGACGAACCAGCACGCGCACGCGGAAGCCCTCGCCCAGCAGGCGGCGCGCCAGGTGGCCACCGAGAAAGCCGGTGGCACCGGAGACCAGGGCGCAGGCGCCGGTGACCAGGGCGGTGTCGCCGGCGGCGGGGGCGGCTGCCTCGCTCATGGGGAGACCGGCTGCAGCTCCTCGCGCAGGGCGCGGCGCAACGGCTTGCCGACGGCCGACTTGTGGAACCCGGCCCGCACCTCCACCGCCGCCGGCACCTTGAACTTGGCCAGGTTTTGGCGGCAGAAGGCCAGCACCTCCTGCTCGTCGATCTCAACCCCGGGACGCGGCACCACGAAGGCCTTGACCAGTTCGCCGCGGACGTCGTCGGGCACGCCGATCACCAGCGCCTCGAGAACCTGCGGGTGCTCGAGCAGCACCGCCTCCACCTCGGCCGGAAAAATCTTCATTCCGCCCCGGATGATGACGTCCTTCAGCCGGTCGACGATGCGGAAGTAGCCGTCGCGGTGCATCTGGCCGATGTCGCCGGTGTGCAGCCAGCCATTGCGCAGCTGGGCCGCGGTCTCGGCGGGCCGGTTCCAGTAGCCCTTCATCACCTGCGGGCCCTTGACGATGATCTCGCCCGGCTGGGTCCACTCGCCGGCGAAGGGCATGTCGTGCTCGCCGGTCTCGACGTCCACCACCCGTGCCAGGGTGTCGGGGTAGGGCAAGCCGATGGTGCCGTGGCGGTCCTCGCCGAACGGCGGGTTGCCGTGGGTCACCGGCGCCGCCTCGGTCAGGCCGTAGCCTTCGACCGGGCGGACCCCGGTGCGCTCGATGAAGGTGCGCTGCACCGCCGGCGCCAGGGGCGAGCCGGCGCAGGGGCAGACGCGCACCGAGCGCAGGCGGCGGGTCTCGATGCCGGGGAAGTTGGCGATGGAGACCAGCATCGTCGGAACCACCGGGAACACGGTCGGCTGGAAGCGCTCGATGGTGCGGACCAGGCCGGCGACGTCGGTGGGATTGGGCACCAGCACCAAGGTGGAGGCGGTGAGCACGCCGAGGTGGAGGCAGCAGGTGAGGCCGAAGGCGTGGAACAGGGGCACGGCCGCCAGGGTGACTTCCGTACCGGCGCCGAGTTCCGCCCAGGCCCGGTTCTGCTCCGCGTTGACCAGCAGGTTGCGGTGGGTCAGTTCGACCCCTTTGGAGACGCCGGTGGTGCCTCCGGTGTAGAGGAGCACCGCCGTCTCGCCGTGGGCCGCGGGCACGGGGCGGAAGGTTCCGGGCCCGGGTTTCAGCAGCGGCTGGAACCAGAGGTCCCCCTCCGCCAGTTTCCACTTCGGCTGGCACCGCTCGTGGCTGATCGTGTAGAGCAGCCGCAGCGGGGGCGGGAAATACTCCTTGACCCGCGAGACGATCACCCGGGTGAGGGCCGTGCGCGGTTGCACCTGCTTGACCAGGGGATAGAAGCGGTCGAGCACGACGGCGATGCGCGCGCCGCAGTCGTTGAACTGCTCCTGGGCCTCGCGCGCCGAGTAGAGGGGATTGAAGGCCACGGCGATGGCGCCGACCTGCATGGCCGCCAGGTAGGCGATGACGAACTGCGGGCAGTTCGGCAGGAAGAGCGCCACCCGGTCGCCTTTGGCCACGCCGCATTGTTGCAGGGCGACGGCGAACCGCTCGACCTTCTCCTGCAGCTGGGCATAGGTCATCTCGGTGTGAAACAGCCGGCCGGCCGCGGCCACGGCGAAGACCACGGCGCGGCGCTGCGGGAAGCGGGAAGCGGCCGACGGCAGCAACTCCGGCAGGGAGGCGGGACGCGGCCCGACATGGTGCGGGACATTCTTGCTGTAGTGGCGCAGCCACGGCTTTTCCATCGTCAAGTCGCCTCCGGCAGATTGGCTCTCTTTTCCATTCTGGCTATTGTACTCGAAAACGGGTTTTCCTGCATCCCCGGGCCGGCGACGGCCGTCTGATCAACGGAGGGAAAAAAGTGGGCCGGGGGCTTGACAACGGCCAATCGGATGCTAAAATATTAGCATGCTAATTATTTAGCATACCGATGGCGGTGAATCGACATCCGCAAACGGGAGGCACGGCATGAAGAGCCAGAAGAACCTGAGCCGGCGCGAGCGGCAGATCATGGACATCGTCTACAGCCTGGGCGAGGCGACGGCCGTCCAGGTGCTGGAGCGGTTGCCGTCTCCGCCCGGCTATTCGGCGGTGAGGGCCATGCTGCGCATCCTGGAGGACAAAGGCCACCTGCGCCACACCCAGGAGGGGCCGCGCTACGTTTTCCGCCCGACTCTGGGACGGGAGGCGGCCCGGCAGACCGCGCTTCGGCACATGCTGCAGGTGTTCTTCTCCGGTTCCACCGAAAAGGCCGTCGCCGCCCTGCTGGACCTGTCCGAGGGCCCGCTGAGCGACGAGGACAGCGAGCGGCTGCTGGAGCGGATCCGCCAGGCGCGCCGCGCCGGGAGATGACCATGGACGCCTGGCTCGCCACCATCGCCTGGCCGGCACTCACCGCCCTGATGCTGAAGAGCTCCCTCCTGCTGCTGGCCACGCTGGCCCTGCTCTTCCTGCTCCGCCGCCAGCCGCCGGCGCAGCAGCACTTCCTGCTGGCGATTTCCCTGCTCAGCTTGCTCCTGCTTCCGTTCCTGCAGCTGTTGCTGCCGGCGTGGGGATTGTCGCTGCTGCCGGGACCGTCGCCCCAGCCCCCGGCCGTCGCCGCAGGGCCCACGCCTCTCCCGCCGCCCCCGTGGGCCGCCGCGGAGGCCGTGGTGACGGCGTCCCCGCCGCCAGCAACCGCTCCGTTTCCGTGGGGATCGCTGGCGGCGGCGGTCTGGCTGGCCGGCATGGCGCTGCTGCTGCTGGGGATCGTCTCCGGGCTGGCCGGGGCGCGGCGCCTGGAACGGAGCGCGGAGCCGCTGCCCGGCCCCTCATGGGACCTCATCGGCGAGCGTTTCCGCCGCTCCACCGGCATGGGCCGGCAGGTCCGCTTGGTCGGTTCCCCCCACGCGCGGGTCCCGATCACCTGGGGAGTGCTCCACCCGGTGGTCATCCTGCCGTCCGCCTCCCGCTCCTGGCCCTGGCCGCAACGCCAGTCGGCCCTGTTCCACGAGCTGGCGCACATCCGGCGACGCGATTTTCTGCTTCGCCTGCTGGCGCGGCTGGCGCGCGCCGTCTACTGGCTCCAGCCGCTCGGGTGGATCGCCTACCGCCGCCTGATCCTGCTGCAGGAGAAGGCCTGCGACGAGATGGTGATCCGCCTCGGGGTCCGGCCCTCCGCCTACGCCGGGCACCTGCTGGAGATCCGCCGCGGCATGGCCGAAGCCGATCCCGCCGCCATGGCGGCGCTGGCCATGGCCGGGGCATCGCATTTCAAACAGCGGTTGGCCGGCATTCTCGCCGACCCGCCCTCACAAAAAAAGGAGACTGCAATGAAAACCCGATGGATCGTGGCTCTGATCATGTTCCTGGCCCTGCTGTTCGTCGGCACCGCCGACCCGTTCGCCCGCGATCGAGGAACGGACGGGACGCCGACGGTCGCCCCGGCGTCGGCAACCGAGCCGGCAACGCCGGCTCCGGCCACGGAAAAGAAAAAGGAAAAGGAGAAGAAAACGGTCCGCAGCGAATCCCGGCGGATCCAGTTCGTGTCGGACGACGGCAAGACCTTCACCATCGTCATCGACGACGACGGCAAGCCAACCGCCAGCAAAAAGTGCCGGCCGGTCGTCGTGAAGACGACGGGAGACAAGAAGGGAAAAGAGAAGAGCGTGATCGTGATCGCCGCCCCCGAGGGGCCGTCCGCGGAAGCCGTCCAGCCGGAGGGAAAAGAGTGGACGGCACGGGTCTACCGCAAGAACGGCCAGCAGGTGATCGTGCTGCAATCCGGGACGCGTAAGGCGGAGGCCATCGACCTGCCCACCGACCTGGAGGCGCTCATTTCCGGAGTGGAGACGGAAGCCGACGTTTCGTGTGAAGCCGGGGAAAAAAGAGTGATCATCCGGAAAGCGGTGAAGGTGACCGAGAACGATGACGGCCATCTGATCATCACGGAGAGCGATGACGGAGACGTCCCACCGCCCCCTCCCCCGCCGCCCCCCGCCCCTGCCGCGCCTGCGGCGCCCGGCGCCCCACCCCCCGCGGCCCCGGTCTCGACCACGATGAAGGTCGTCGTTGCCACCGACCCCGAGAAAAAGGAGATCGTGTGGACGACCAGGGCTTCCGACAAGAAGGGGCTGATGATGATCGCCGAAAGCGACTGGACGCATGTCCAGAAGCGGACGCTTTCCGGGACGAAACCGCTCGACGATCAGCAGCTGGCGTCGCTGCAGGAGGCTGTCGGGCGATGCCGGGAGGCCCTGCCACAGGGGATCGCCCTGGCGGCTGAACTGGCCACGGCCGGATTTTCCCTGACTCTGGAGAAGCCGGCCGGGGCGTCCGCCGCGGACTGGGACAAGGCCCTGAAGGCGTTCACCGAGCTGTCAAAGAAAGCGCGGTCGATCTCTCCCGGGCTGCGCGAAACGATCGTCGTGAAGAAAAAAACGAACGAGTGAGAACCGGCGGGCCGGTGCGGTTGCCCCGCACCGGCCCGGCCCGTGGTCCTTTTCAACGGACGACGCGATACTCCAGCAGGTCCCCCGTCTGCACCGGCTCATAGCGGACGCCGCGGGAGAAGATCAGCCCGCGGCCATCACGCGTCTCCACCTCGTAGTCGTAGGGGATGGAGGAGACCAGGATCCCCGGCGGCGGCATGGCGACGACATGGACCTTGCGCAGCGGGTCGAACCGGAAAAAGGTCCCGTAGTAGAGGAAGTAGTTGACTCCCGCGAAGCGAACCGTCTCGGTGCCGGCCGGTAACTCGGCCACGGGCAGGCCGACGGGAGGCTCGACCACCACCCAGCCGCGGCGCACCGGGTCGCGTTTGTAGAATGTGCCGAGGGTACAGGCGTAGCGGCCGCCCCGGAACGGGATCTCGCGGAAGCCCTCCGGCAGCTCCGGCAGGAAGAACCCCGGCGGGCCGCCGATCAGCATGAATTCGCTGCCGCTGCTCCAGTAGAACCGTCCACCATCGTAGAAGTAGCGGCGCTGGCCGACCCAGAACTGCCGCTGATTGGGGGGCAGCCGGGCCACGACCCCGAAGCGCGGGTGACGGTGCACGAACCCCGGGGGTGGCCTCTCGCCGGGACGGGGCGCCCCGACCCGCGGCCTTTTCTTCTTCTCCCGCTGCCCGTCGTCTCCGGCCCGCAGGGGCTGCACGCCGGCGGCGAAAAGACCGCCCGCCAGCAGAGCCGCCACCAGCCACTTGCCTGCCATTCGAATGCCCATGACCGACCTCCTGGTGCCGGCTCCCATGGTAGCCCGGAGCGAGGGGAAAGTAAAGCCGCCGGCAACCCTGCGCCGCCGCCGGGCGTATGATATACTTGGGTTCAAAAAACCGGTCGAGGCAAGACCGCAAGGAGGGTCCCCGTGTCCCAGAAAGCCTTTCTGCTGCAGTTCGTCCCGTTCCTGCTGCCGGCCCTGCTGGGGCTGCAACTGACGGCCCAGCAACCGGCCGCCGCGAAGCCGGACAACCCGTTCTTCTCCCCCTACCGGACCCCGTTCGACACGCCGCCCTTCGACCGCATCCGCATCGGCCACTATCTGCCGGCCGTGCAGGAGGGCATCCGCCTGCAGAAAGCGGAAATTGACGCCATCGCCAACGACCCCCGGCCGGCCACCTTCGCCAATACCCTGGAGGCGCTCGACCGCTCCGGCCAGTTCCTGGAACGGCCGACCATCGTCTTCTACAGCAACCTGGAGACGATCACCAGCCCGGAGATGGAGGCGCTGGCCAAGGAGATCGCGCCGCTCCTCTCCGCCCACCAGGACGACATCGACCTCAACGCCAGGCTCTTCGCCCGGGTGAAGGCGGTCTACGACCAGCGCGACAAGCTGAAACTGACCCCGGCCCAGCGCTACCTGCTGGAGAACAGGTACCGCGGGTTCGTGCGCGGCGGCGCCCGGCTGGACGAGGCGCAGAAGGGGCGCATGCGCGAGATCAACCGCGAATTGTCGCTGCTGACCCTGCAGTACGGTGAAAACGTGCTGGCCGAGACCAACGGCTCCTACCTGGTCATCGACAAGAAGGAGGACCTGGCCGGCCTGCCGGAGAACATCGTCGCCCTGGGCCAGGAGACGGCCAACGAGATGGGCCTGGCCGGAAAGTGGGTCTTCACCACCCAGCGCCCCTCCTGGACGCCCTTCCTGCAATACTCCGCCCGGCGCGACCTGCGCGAAACGCTCTACACCGCCTACCTCATGCGCAACAACCGCGACAACGAGCGCGACAACAAGGCGCTGCTGCAGAAGATCATGGTGCTGCGCGGCGAACGCGCCCGGCTGCTCGGCTTCGCCACCCCGGCCGACTTCTACCTGGACGACCGCATGGCCAAAACCCCCGGCGCCGTCGATGCCTTCCTGATGCGCCTCTGGAAACCGGCCCTGGAGCGGGCCCGGGCCGAGGCGGCCGACATGCAGGCCATCGTCGACCGCGAGCAGGGCGGTTTCGCGCTCGCCTCCTGGGACTGGTGGCACTACGCCGAGAAGGTGCGCCAGGAGAAGTACGCCCTGGACGACACCGTCCTGCGCCCCTACTTCTCGCTGGAAAACGTCAAAAAGGGCATCTTCACCCTCTGCCAAAAACTCTACGGGCTGGCTTTCTCCCCCCGCAAGGACGTCCCCGTCTACCACCCCGAGGTGGAGGTCTACGAGGTGAAAGAAGCCGACGGCCGCACCCTGGGCCTGCTCTACATGGACTTCTTCCCCCGCGACTCCAAGCGCGGCGGGGCCTGGTCGGGCGGCTTCCGCAGCACCTGGTACCCGGACGGCCAGCGGGTCCTGCCCCTCTCCACCCTGGTCTGCAACTTCACCAAGCCCACCGCTTCCGCTCCCTCGCTGCTCTCCATCGACGAGGTCTCCACCTTCTTCCACGAATTCGGCCACTCCCTGAACACACTCTTTGCCGACGGACGCTACCGCAGCTACTACCCGCCCCAGGACGCGGTGGAGCTGCCCTCGCAGATCATGGAGAACTGGGCCCTGGAGCCGGAGCTGCTCAGGCTCTACGCCACCCACTACCGAACCGGCGAGGTCATCCCGGCCGGGCTGGTGGAGAAGCTCAGGCAGAGCAGCCTCTTCAACCAGGGGTTCGAAACCATCGAGTATCTGGCCTCCGCCATCCTGGACATGCGCTGGCACTCCCTGGCGGACGCCCGCAACGTCAACGTGATGGATTTCGAAAAGAACCTGATGGACAAGCTTGGCCTGATCCCCTCGATCATGCCGCGCTGGCGCTCCCCCGCCTTCACCCACATCATGAGCGGGTATCCGGCCGGCTACTACAGTTACATCTGGGCGGCCGTGCTCGACACCGACGCCTTCCAAGCCTTCCAGGAAACGTCGCTCTTCGACCGCAAGACCGCCGCCTCGTTCCGCACGAACATCCTGGAGAAGCTGGGCACGGAAGACGCCATGACCCTGTACAAGCGCTTCCGCGGCCACGAGCCCAGCGAGAAGCCGCTGCTGAAGAAACGCGGCCTGATCTGATCCCGGCCGGCCCGGCGGCCGACCGGCCGCCGGGCCACTCCGCCTCAGAGATATCCCAGCGCCTGCAACTCGCGCAGCAGTTCCTTGCCGGCCGCCTGGGCCCGGCCGTGGCCACGCAGCAGCAGCGACCAGCTCTTCATGATCGAGATGAACAACCCCTTGTAGGCATCCGCCCGCCAGGGCTCGGCCGCCGCCCGGTTCACCCTCTCTCCCCGGTCGCGCTCGGTATCGTACACCTCGTAGGAGCTTCCGGTCCAGTTCGCGGGGGCGTCGCCCGGAGGCGGCACGGGGACGCTGCAGATGACCTTGTGCTGCTTCTCGATCGCCCCCAGCCGGTAGACGTCGCCCCTCGGGGAGGCGACCGCCTGGAGCACGGTCGCCGGCAGGAAGCGCCGCGCCGGCGGCTGCCCGCGCAGCCCGGCCAGCAGCGACGCGCCGTCGGCCGGACCCGCGGTGCGCCGCGCCGACAGGCCGTGGGCGTCCAGGACGGTCGGCAGCACGTCGACCAGCGAGACCAGATCGTGGCTGCGCCGGCCGGCGAAGCGGTTGCCGGGGAACTTGACGACCAGGGGAATTCGCACCGCCTCGTCGTAGAGTTGGCTGCCGTGGCTCCAGCCGCCGTGGTCATAGAACTCCTCGCCGTGGTCGGAGAGGAAGACGATCAGCGACTGCCGATAGAGCCCGGCCCGCTGCAGGCCATCGAGGAATGCGCCGAAACCGTCGTCCACGGCGCGCACGCAGGCGTCGTACAGGTCGGTCATCTGGCCGCGCAGGCGCTCCGCCGAGGCCGGCGGCAGGGGAATCCGCGGCGAGGCCAGCTCGGTCACCGGCGGGTTCGGGTTGAAGCGTCGCAGCGCCGCCGGCGGCGGCCGATAGGGGGAGTGGGTCTGGTAGGTGTGCAGGAAATAGAAGGCGGCCGGAAAATCGTGGGAAGCCAGGTCCTCGCGGAGGCGCGCGAACAGCGTCTCGGCCGACTGCGGGGTCGGCCCCAGGCGGGCATAGCTCTTGTAGTAATCGAAGCCGCGGAAGAGCCCCCAGCGCGCGTTGAGATACCCGCCGCCGTTGAGGCAGCGGCAGGCGAAGTCCGGGGCCAGGTCCTCGATCAGGGTGTCGACGGCCGCGGGCAGCCGCCGCTCGCGGGTCACCCCGTGACGGAACTCGAAGAGCGACGTGAACAGGGAGGCGTGCGCCGGCAGGGTCCAGGGGACCGGGGTGTAGGCGCGCTCGAAGACGACCGCGTCGCGGGCGAAGCGCTGCAGGCGTGGCGCCGTGTCGCGGGAGTAGCCGTAGAGCGGCAGGCGGTCGCGGCGCAGGGTGTCGGCGCAGACCACGAACACCAGGCGGCGTTGGCCGGGCGGCACGGGCCGGTACAACACCGGTTCGCCGACCCCCACCGCCCCGTTCCCCTCCAGGCGGATGCGAAGGACATCATCCCCCGCCAGGCGCACTTCCCCCCCCAGGGTGACGATCTCGTTCCCGGTCAGGCGCCGCGCCGCCAGGCGCTCGCCCTGGCGCTGCCCCCCCGGGCGCACGCGGTCGCGCCACACCTCGATGCCGATGCCGCGCCCCCGGTCGGGCAGGACCAACGCCTCCATCCGCCAGCGGTACGGGCCGGTCAGTTTCGGCCGCAGGTCGATGTCGCGGCGCTCACCGTGAAGCCGCAACGGTGCTCCCTTCAGGGTCAGGCCCTCCGACTGCGACACCACGTACCGGTCGCCTCGCCCGCGGCGGCCGTCCAGGCGGTAGGGTTTCAGTTCCCGGTCCGGGGTGGATTCCACGGCCGCCAGCGACAAACGCCGGAGCCGGGAGGCGGCGGGGCGCAGCAGCAGGAGAGCGGCGCCCGCGGCAAGGATGGCCGGAACCAGCAGCAGGAGCCAGCGCCGCTTCATGGCTGCCGGTCTCCCGGGCGGCGGCCGCGGATCACGACGCGGGGTCCCCTTCGCCGACGACGACCTTCACCATGGGGTCGCCCTGGCGGATGGCGTGCACCACCTCTATCCCGGCGACCACCTTGCCGAACACGGTGTGGCGGCCGTCGAGGTGCGGCTGCGGCGAGTGGGTGATGAAGAACTGCGAGCCGTTGGTGTCGGGGCCGGCGTTGGCCATGGAGATCACCCCGGCGTCGTGGCGCAGCGGGTTGCCGGCCGTCTCGTCGGCGAAGCGGTAGCCCGGGCCGCCGCGGCCGGTCCCGGTGGGGTCGCCGCCCTGGATCATGAAGTCGGCGATGACGCGGTGGAAGGTCACCCCGTCGTAGAACCCCTGGCGGGCCAGGAACACGAAGTTGTTGACCGTGAGCGGGGCGTGCTGCGGGTAGAGCTCCAGCCCGATGTCGCCCCGCCTGGTGGCGATGGTCACCCGGTACGTCTGGTCGGCGTCGACGTCCAGCGGCGGTGGGCTGGACCACTGTTTTTCTGTCATGGATCGTCCTCCCGGTTCGCGTCGGCGGCGAACGGCCACCATTGTATCGCCGGCTGCGGGGATTGGCAAGCTGGCGGTGGCGGCGGGGCTCAGGTGGCGCGGCGGTGGAAGGCCTGGAGCTGCGCGACGGTGTGGGCGTCGGAACCGCGGGTGGCGAAGAGCCGGTGCCGGTCGGCCACCCGGCGCAGTTCGTCCACCATTTCGCGCTCGCTCGCCGGGTCGGGGAAGCTGGGGCTGGTGAGGTGGTAGGGGTACTCGATCTCCATTCCCGCCAGCCCGGCCGGGCGCAGGTCGGCCAGCAGCGCTTCCAGGTCGACGCCCGCCTCGCGCACCAGGAAGCCGGGGTGGGCCAGCACCGCTTGCCCGCCCGCGGCCACGACCAGGCGCACGGCCGCCGCGGCGGAGAGCTTGGGGATGACGATCGGCACCCGCGCCGCGCCGCGCAGCCAGCGCGCCGCCGTGGGGTAGTCGGCAAACAGCCCCTGCCGCATCAGGATGTGCACCAGATGCGGCTTCATCAGGGTGTCTCGCTGCGGAAGCATGACTTTCTCCGGGTCGATCGCGGGGCGGCGCAGGCGGCGGTTGACCTTCTCGATCTGCAGCCCCACCTTCTCGCGGCGCAGCGCCTGGGTCGACTCCAGGTAGCCCGCCAAGTTGCGATCGGCCAGGTCGAAGCCGTAGCCCAGCACGTGCACCTCGCGGCCGCGGAACTCGGAGTCCAGCTCGATGCCGGAGACGAGATCCAGTCCCTGCGCGCGGGCGACCGCGAACAGGTCGGGGGCGAAGTGGCGGTAGGCGCCCACGGCGTCGTGATCGGTGAAGGCGATGCGCCGGAGCCCCAGCTCCCGCGCCGCCACCAGCATCGCCTGCGGCTCCTCCTCCCCGTCCGAAACCAGGGTGTGGATGTGCAGATCGCTGGCCGCGTCGGAGCAATGCCCCGGGTCGCCGAAGAGCGGGGAGGCGGCCGTCACAGCGTCTTGCGGACGGCGTCCAGGGTCGCCTTGGCCTCGGGCACCTGGGCCTGGAAGGCGGCCAGCTTGGCACAGGCGTACTCCGGGCAGTGGGCGCAGTTGGGGAGTTTCCGCCTGCGCGCGCAGGCGCGGAACTCGCAGACGGTGCAGTGGTGGAAGAGGCGGTCGGAATCGCTGGTGCAGCCGTCGCAGTGGATGTCGGCGGCCTTGATCTCGGCCTGGTACATCTGCGACCACTCGCGGGCCGTCTTCTCGCGCAGGGCCTGGTCGTCCGTCCGGGTGGCGATGTAGGCCGGGCACCCGGCGCAGTTCAATCCGCAGCAGGAAATCATCATGTTCTTCTCCTTCGGCTCGGTCTCCGCCGCGCGGGCCGAGTCCCGCGGCGCTCCCCACCCGGCCAGAGCCAGGGCCAGGCAGGAAAAAAAGAATTCTCCTCTCGACGGCATGGTTTCCCTCCCGCGGCAAGCGGACATTGTAGCACGAAACGGATGTCGATGGCGGAGAACGGGCGACTTGCCCCCGGACGGCCGGCGCGGAAGGCCGGGCGGGAGGGGCCGCCGGCCCGCTCCCGCCCGGGGAATGCCCCGCTCAGTAGGTTTTCAGTTCGCCGATGGCCGCCTCGACCGCCTTCAGCACGTCCCGGTTCTTCACCGCCGCCTTCATGGCATTGTGGTCCTTGTAGAGCGGACGGTCCTCGTCGAGGTGCTCGACGAACGTGCGGACGGCGGCCCGGGCGGCGCGGGTGCCCTGGCCGGGGGTGAACTCGCGGAAGTCGAGGGCCTGGGCGGCGGCGATGTACTCGATGCCCAGCACCCCGTGGGCGTTGTCGATGATCTGCTTGTTTTTGAGGGCGGTGTTCATGCCCATGGAGACGAAGTCCTCCTGGTCGGCGGCGGCCGGGATGGACTGGATGGAGGCCGGCATGGAGAGAATGCGCTGCTCCACGATCTGCATGTCGGCGGTGTACTGGCTGAGCATGAGCCCGGAGAACATGCCCGCCCCCTTGGTCAGGAAGGCGGGCAGGCCCACCGAGAGGGCCGGGTTGAGCAGGCGGTTGAGCCTCCGCTCGGAGATTACGCAGACCATGGTCAGGCAGGCGCCCAGCATGTCCAGCGGCACCGAGATGGGGGAGCCCTGGAAGTTGGCGCCGGTCAGCACCACCTTGTCGTCGCCCAGGAAAATGGGGTTGTCGGCCACGCCGTTCAGTTCGATCTCCAGCTGCGATCGGGTCCAGCGCAACTGGTCGCGGGCGGCGCCCAGCACCTGGGGAGTGGAGCGCATGCTGTAGGCGTCCTGCACCTTGACCTTCACCTTGCCCAGCAGGTCGGAGCCCTCGATGACCCGCTTGATGTTCTCGGCCGAGGTGACCGCCCCCTGGAAACCGCGCAGCTTGTGCAGCCGGGCGTCGTAGGGCTTCATGTTGGCCATCAGCGCCTCCAGGCTCATGGCCGCGGCGATCTCCGCCTGCTTGAGCAGGCGCTCGATCTCATAGACCTGCAGGCAGCCCATGCCGGTGATGAGGTTGGAGCCGTTGATGGCGGCCAGGCCGTCGCGGGCCTTCAGCCCGGGCACCGCGATGCCGGCCCTCTCCATGGCCTTGTTCCCGGGCAGGCGCTCGCCCCCGTAGAAGGCCTCGCCCTCGCCCATCAACAGCAGGGCGATCTGGCTCATCGGCGACAGGTCGCCGCAGGCGCCCACGCTGCCCTTGTTGCAGACGACCGGCGTCAACTTGCGGTTGAGCATCTCGACCATGGTCTGGGTGATGTCCGGACGGCAGCCGGAGTATCCATTGGCGTGGACGTTGATGCGGGACAGGATGGCGGCGCGCACCTCGGGAATCGGCACCGGCTCGCCGATGCCGGCGGCATGGTTGTAGATGAGGTACTTCTGGAACTGGCCGACCTGCTCGTCGGTCAGGACCACCTCGGAAAACTCGCCGATGCCGGTGTTGACCCCGTACATGATCTCGCGCGCCTCGATGCGCTTCTCGATGAAGGCCCGGCAGGCCTTGATCCGCTCCAGCGCCCCGGCATCCAGCTCGACCTTCTCCTCCTCCACCGCGACCCGGTAGACGTCCTCGACAGTCAGGTTCTTGCCCGTGACGACAATGCTCATGGTCTCTCCTTAGGGAACGGAATTGTGCGCAAAGGCCATTGTACGCAATCGGCGGAGCGAACACAAACCGCGGCTCCGGGAACTCAGAAAATCAGGTAGCGCCCCGCAGCCATGACCGTCTCGCGGCGGCCGCCCGGGTATTCGAGCGCGACCTCGGCCACCTCCACCCGCGGCTGGGACTGCGGGATGTAGATGCGGTCGAGGTGGATCACCGCCGCCGGCGAGGAGAAGGCCGCCGGCCCGACCTGGCCGCCGAAGTGGTCGGAGCGGCCGAAGGCCACGTGCAGGCCGAGCTTCTCATCGAGCAGGATCTCGCCGCACGGCTCGAGGCCGAAATCGGCCAGCACCCCGAAGCCCAGTTCGGCCATGTTGCCGTAGGCCGGCTCCCGGCGCAGGTGGTCCCGTTCCCGGCGCGCCGCGTGGCCGCGGCCGTGGACCTCCCGCACCCGGTTGGCCGTCACCGTGAAGAGGACCAGTTCGCCCTCGATCTCCACCGGGAGCACGCCCTCGGTCCCGCTGGGCTCGCCGGCCTCGCCCTCGTAGGGAACGATGTAGGCCTCGCCCGAGGGCAGGTTGCCCGCCGTGGCGGGCTCGGGGAAGCGCCCGGAGCTGGCGTGGGCGGCGCGGTGGCGCAGGTCGAAGCGCATGGCGTGCTCCTCCCGGCCGTCCAGCCGGAAGCGCACGTCGGCGGCGACGGCGTCGTCGAGCCGCCGTTTCACTTCCTCCACGCGCCGCGCCACTTCGCCGTAGTCGATTCGCAGCGCCGGCACCATGGCCGGGGTGAAGCCGGGCATGGTGGCCGCCCGGAAGCCGTGCCTCCGGGCCGCCACCTTCAGCGGCGCGGTGGTCGAGTACTCGGTCGGGGCCAGGAAGAGCTGGGTGGAGGCGAAGAGCGCCTCGAAGGCCACCGGCCTGCCGATCCGCTCCAGCCCGGCGGCGAGGTCGGGCGGCTCACCCTCCAGCGCGACGGCGGTGGCGGGCAGGTCGGCGTTGTTGGAGCCGACGTCGGGGTAGGCGACCAGGGTCACCTCCTGCAGGGGAATGCCGGCGCGACCCGCCCGCAGCGATTGGTGCCACTCGGCGACGAGCCGGCGGCGCTCCCTCCAGGCCGGGTGGTCTCTCTCCGGGTCGCGGGGGATGTCCAGCAGCAGGGCCAGGGCCCGGTCCCCGGCGCGGGGCGGAAAGACCGAGCGCACGAGGGCGACGAGTTCGTCGGGAGCCAGTTCGGGCATGGCGGACCTCCTCGGCCCATTGTACCCGAACCGCCGCGAAAGGGGAATCCGCCCGGGACGGGGACCGCAAAAATCCCCAAGAACGCCTCTGGAAAACGGTCTCCGGCCTCCGGTTGCCCCCGTCCGGAGGCTATGGTATAGTACCGGCCAGAGAGCGGAACACCTCCATGAAGAGCTTCATTCACCTGCACCTGCACTCGGAGTACAGCTTGCTGGACTCCACCCTGAAGATCGACGCCCTGGTACGCCGCGCCCGCGAGCTGAACATGCCGGCGGTGGCCCTGACCGACCACGGCTCGATGCTGGGGGCAGTGCACTTCTACAAGGAGGCGCGCAAGGCGGAGATCAAACCGGTCATCGGCGCGGAGCTCTACGTCGCCCCGGGCTCGCGCCTGGAGAAGCCGGAGCGCGAGAACGGCGCCCCCGCCTACCACCACCTGGTGGCGCTGGTGAAAAACGACCAGGGCTACCGCAACCTGTGCGAGCTGATCACCTCCTCCTTCCTGGAGGGCTTCTACCGCAAGCCGCGCATCGACAAGGAGATCCTGGCCCGCCACGCCGAGGGGCTGATCATCCTCTCCTCCTGCATCCACGGCGAGGTGCCCTACGACCTGCTGCACGGCCGGCCCGACCGCGCCGAGGAGGCGGCGCGATGGTACCGCGACCGGTTCGGGGACGACTACTTCATCGAGATCCAGGACCACGGCCTGCCCCAGCAAAAGCAGGTGCTGCCGCTCCTGACCGAACTGGCCGGGCGCCTCTCCATCCCGCTGGTGGCCTCCAACGACGTCCACTACCTGGGGCGCGCCGACGCCGACGCACGCGAGATCCTCATCTGCCTGCAGACCAACGAGGTGCTCTCCAACGCCGAACGGGCGATGAAGAAAGAGACCGACGAGATGTACCTCAAATCGACCGACGAGATGGCCGCGCTGTTCGGGGCCTGGCCCGAGGCCCTGGCCAACCCGCTGGACATCGCCGGCCGATGCAACTTCGACTTCCGCATGAAGAAATACTTCCTGCCCGACTTCCAGGTGCCGGTCCGGATGTCGATCGACTCCTACTTCGAAAAGATCTGCCTGGAGGGCTTCGAGCGCATCCAGCACCAGTACCTGGCCAAGGCCAAGCACCTCAAGTACCCGGAGAAGGTGTACGAGGAGCGCCTGCGCTACGAGATCGAGAAGATCCGCGAGATGGGCTTCCCCGGGTACTTCCTGATCGTCTGGGACATCATCCGCTTCGCCCGCGAGCAGGGCATCCCGGTCGGCCCGGGGCGCGGCTCGGTGGTCGGCTCACTGGTGGCCTTCGCCATGGGCATCACCACCATCGACCCGCTGGAATACGACCTGATATTCGAGCGCTTCCTCAACCCGGAGCGCATCTCCATGCCGGACATCGACATCGACTTCGACGGCGAGCGCCGCGACGAGGTGATCGAGTACATCCGCCGCAAGTACGGCTCCGAAAACGTGGCCCAGATCGTCACCTTCGGCCGCATGAAGGCCAAGCTGGCCATCCGCGACATCGGCCGGGTGCTGGAGATGCCCCTGCACTACGTGGACAAGCTGGCCAAGATGATCCCCGAGGGACCCAAGGCCGAGCTGAAGAAATCGATTGCCGAGAACCCCGACCTGCAGCGCGAGATCAAGCACAACGCCGACACCGCCCGCCTGGTCGACTTCGCCCTGCGGCTGGAGAACAACGTGCGCCACACCGGCATGCACGCCGCCGGCGTGGTCATCGCCCCGCGCAAGCTGACCGAGTTCATGCCGCTGTACACCGCGCGCGGCGACGTCACCACCCACTTCGAAAAAGACGAGGTGGAGAACCTCGGCCTGCTCAAGATGGACATCCTGGGCCTGAAGACCCTGACCATCATCCGCAACATCCTGCGCGAACTGAAGGAGGTGGAGAACCGCGAGGTCGACCTGGAGGCCATCCCGTTGCAGGACGCCCGGACCTTCAAGGTCTTCCAGAAGGGCGACACCGACGGCATTTTCCAGTTCGAAAGCTCCGGCATGCGCGACTACCTCAAGCGCTCCAAGCCGGCGCGCATCGAGGATCTGATCGTGCTCAACGCCCTCTACCGCCCCGGACCGCTGCAGTCGGGCATGGCCGAGGTCTATGTCAACCGCAAGCTGGGCCGCGAGGCGGTGTCCTACATCTTCCCGGAGCTCGAGGAGATCCTGCGCGACACCTACGGCATTATCGTCTTCCAGGAACAGGTGATGCAGATCTCGGTGCGCATCGCCGGTTTCTCCATGAGCGAGGCCGACGAGATGCGCAAGATCATGGGCAAGAAGCAGGCCGACAAGATGCCCGCCCAGGAGAAGAAGTTCGTGGAGCGGGCCGTGGCCCGGAACTTCGCCCGCAAGAAGGTGGAGGAGCTGTTCAGCCAGATGGCCACCTTCGCCGAGTACGGGTTCAACAAGTCGCACTCCACGGCCTACGCCTACCTGGCCTACCAGACCGCCTACCTCAAGGCCCACTTCCCGGTCTACTTCATGTCCGCCCACCTCTCCTCGGAATCGGAGAAGACCACCACCGACTCCAAGATCATCCAGTACATCTCCGAGAGCCGCAAGATGGGCATCGACATCCTGCCGCCCGACATCAACCGCTCGCGCGAATACTTCCGCGTCGAGTCGCCCACCTCCATCCGCTTCGGCCTCATCGGCCTGAAGAACGCCGGCCAGGCGGCGGTGACCGCCATCCTCCACGCCCGGGACCAGGGCGGCCCGTTCCGCGACTACCCCGACTTCATCCAGCGCATCGACCTGACCAAGGTCAACAAGGCGGTCCTGGAGAGCCTGATCAAGGCCGGCACCCTGGACGGTTTCGGCGAGAAGCGGCGCGTCCTCTTCGACTCCGTGGCCGACGTCATCAAGCAGGCGCAGACGCTGGAAAAGAACCGCGAGCGGCGCCAGCGCTCCCTGTTCACCGGCGAGGAGGCGTCGCCCATCGTCATCCCCGACCCTCACCGCAGGCAGGAGGAGTGGAGCGAGACCGAGCTGATGCAGGGGGAGAAGGAAATCGCCGGCATCTACATCCGCCACAACCCGCTGGAGAAGTTCAGCGCCGAGCTGAACCGCGTCTCCAACACCTCGGTGGCGGCCATCCTCTCCCGCGAGTTCCGCGGCGAGATGATCCGCCTGGGCGGGGTGGTCTCCCAGTTCTCCCAGCGCCGCTCGCGGAAAGGGGACGCCTACGGCGAGATGTTCTTCGAGGACCTCACCGGCCGCATCAAGGTGCTGGCCTTCAAGGACCGCTGGGAGAAGATTCGCAACGACGTGCCCCTCGACATCCCGGTTTTCATCGAGGGGCGCCTGCCGGAGTCGGACGAACCCAACATCTACCTGGAGACCATCTCCGAGCTGGAGCCGATGCTCAAGAAGAAGGCGCGCAAGATCCAGATCACCGTTCCCTACGGCCTGCTGGAGGGCGACTTCAACGACCGTCTCAAGGCGCGCCTGGAACGCAACCGCGACTCGGTTCCCTACATGCTGGTCATCGAGCGCAGCGACGGGTACCGGGTGGTGATCAACTCCGAGCAAGGCGACGGGCTCAAGGCCACCGCCGGCATGAAGAAGGACATCGAGAAGCTCACCGGGGCCAATTCGGTCGAGATCCTGTTCTAGCCTCTTGCACCTCTCCGACCTGTCCGCTCTTCAGCGCGGCCAGAGCCACCCGAGCAGGGCGCCGGTGACGAGCGCGTAGAGGAGCCCGTCGATCATCGACTTGAGGGTGCTCCACCAGGAGCGGGCATACCAGATCGAGTTCTGAAGAAGGGCCAGGGAGTAGGCGGCGAAGGCCGCGGAGCCGGAGAAACGCAGCACGGAGAGGAAGTCCGGCCCGGCCACCGGGGCCAGGGCGCGGCTGGCGATATACGCGGCGAACAGGCTCACCAGCAGGTTGTAGAGAAACCAGCCGAGCAGGCTGAGCCCCATGCGCGGGGGGCCGTTCCTGACCACGGTCAGGTAGGCGACCGGGCCCCGCTTCATCTTCTCCGCGAACGCCGGGCTCTTCATCTCGGCCATCGATCCGGGCACCGGCAGGCCATAGTCCCCCGGCGGAATGGCGAAGGGGCGCAGGGCGGCCATCACCTCGTCCTCTTTCTCCAGGCGGCGCATGTCGCCCTTGTGCCAGGGCAGGAGCATGTGGATGATCGAACTGAAAACGAACACGGCCACCGCGGAGAGCACGATCGGCAGCCAGAGGGAGAGCAGGGAAACCATGGGCACCTCCACCTCCCGCCTCTGGGGCGGGAGCAGCGGTTCCATTCTCCCCCTTTGCCGATCACCAGGCAAGACCGGCGGTGGCGCCGGCCGCATGCCCGGGCGCGGGGAGTGCGCCCCTACCGCGTCACCTCGAGACGCAAACCGGAAGGCAGCGAGGTGACGCGCACCCCGCCGCGGCGGGCCGTCTCCAGGCGCGGAACGCCGAGCCGGAGCAGGCCGGAGATCACCCGGGGGTGGGGAAAACCGCCTCCCGCCGCACAGGAGAGGAGGGCCAGGCGCGGCCGCACCGAAGCCAGGAACTCCGGGCTGGAGGAGCCGGCCGAACCGTGGTGGGCGATCTTGAGCAGGTCGCTGCCCAGGGCCGGGCCCCAGCGGGCGACCAGTTCCCCCTCGACCCCGGCCCCGATGTCGCCGGTAAGGAGAAACGAGTGCCTCCCGTCGTCGAGCCGCAGCACCAGGGAGCGGTCGTTGGCCGGGGCCCAGCCGGGGGTCTCGGGGCCGGGGTGGAGGCAGGAGAGCCTGACGCCGGCGAGGCGGCGCCGGAAGCCCCGCCGCACTTCGACCACCTTCAAGCCGCGGGGCAGGGAAGCGATGAACTTGTCCAGGGAGGGATCGCGCGGCCCCCGAGGGCCCAGCCACAGCTCCTCGGGGCTCAGCCAGCGGGCAATCTCGACCAGGCCGTTGAGGTGGTCGGCGTCGGGGTGGGTGAGCGCCAGCCAGCGCACCCGCACGCCCTGATCCACCAGGAAGGGCTGCACGATCTGGCGGCCCACCGCGAAGTCGCCGTAGCGGGAGCCGCCTCCATCCACCAGCAGGGCGTCGCCGCCGGGAAAGACGACCGCCAGCGCGTCCCCGTGGCCGACGTCGACCATGGTCAGCTCGAGCCCGTCCGGGCGCCGGTGCCGGGGCAGCAGGGTAAGCCCCAGCAGCAGGGCCAGGGCGGCAGCGGCGGCGCGGGGAAGGAAACGCCGCGTTTCCCGGGTCAGCAGCCAGGCGGCGGCCAGCAGCGCCGCCATGAGCCAGCCCCGCGGGGCGGGGCGCCAGATCCCGCCGTTTCCCAGCGCGTCGGCCCGGTCGCCGACGAGGAAAAAAAGGCGCAGCAGCGGGTCGCAGGCGGCCAACAGCGGCTGGCAGAGGCTCGGCGAGAGCGGCGCCAGCACCAGCAGCAGCGCGGCCGCCGCGCTCACCGCCCCGGTCAGCGGCACCAGCAGCAGCCCGGCCAGCAGGCCGAGCGGCGCGAAGCGCCGGAAGAAAAGGAGGGAGAGCGGCCACGAAAGGAGAAAGGCGGAGAGGTTGGCGGCGGCGAACTCGGCCAGCGGCCGCGGCCAGCCCGACAGCCGCGGCAGCAGCAGGGCCCGGCCGCGGACGATGGCCGCCGTCAGGGCGAAGGTCAGCACGAACCCGGGGTCGAGGAAGAAGGCCGGGTTCACCGCCAGCAAGGCCAGCCCGCTGGCGGAGACGATGTTCAGCGGCTCGCTGTCGGCATGAAGCAGGCGACCGCCGAAGAAGAGCAGGGCCATCAGCACGGCCCGCGCCGCCGAGACGTCGAAACCGGAGACGGCCAGGAACAGGAGCAGCAGCAGCGCCGTCAGCAGGTACCGCGTGCGGCGGCGGACGCCGAGCAGGCGCAGCAGGCCCAGGCTGAACAGGGCCACCATGGCGATGTTGGCCCCGGAGATGGCCAGCAGGTGGTATACCCCGGCCCCCACCAGCTCCTCGCGCGACTCGCCGTCCAGCCGGCCGCGGTCCCCCAGCACGGTCGCCTCCATGAAGACGCCCGGCGGCGCCAGCCCGCCGCTCTCCCCCGGGCCGCCCCGGCGCAGCCAGCGCCGCTCGATGGCCACCCGAATGGCATTGCGCCACATGCCCAGCAGCCGCCAGAAAAGCGGCGCCCGGCGGATCCTCTCGACGAGCAGGGGAGACTTGCAGCGGCCACGGCCATCCACCCCCTCCACCAGAAGGCGGGTCTCCAGGGGGGAGCTGCCGAAATTGGCCGCCGGGCGGCGATCGTCGAGGGACAGCGCGATGCGCAGGCGGTCGCCGCGGTGCAGCTCGCGGCAGTCTCCGGCTACCCTCACCCGCAGCGTCCGCGCCAACCGGATCCGGCGGCGGCCCGATTCGAACCGATCCGCCCGCAGCAGCAGGAGCGACTCGCCGGAGCCGATGCGAGGAAAGTCGAGCAGCCTCCCCTCCACGGTCACGTACTCCCCAACCGGGACCGGAAGGCCGCGGGCCGCCTGGTGCTGCTCGCGCCGCTCCAGAAAGGCTGCGGCCAGCAGCAGGGCGAAGGCCAGGGCCAGCAGGGAGTAGGCAACGGAGAGGCGGCGCTTCCAGAACGAGAGCAGGGCCAGGGTGAAGAGCGGCAGCAGGAGCGCCCGGGGCAGGCCGGGATCGACGGGGGCGTTTTGAAGGAGGACGAGCAGGGCCAGCGAAAGGAGAAACAGGGGGGAGAAGAGGTCGCGCAAAGCCCATGCTCCCACAATCTCCAACCGGATTCAATACCCCCGGAATCGGGTTGAAAACCTCCGGCAAATACTATATGATTGGGGATGGCTGGATCGGAAACCCCCATGAAACGACGCACTTTCGTCATACATTCGTCGGCCCTGCTGGCCGCGGCACCGTTCATGAACTTCGGCGCCGGGGCACCGCTGGCGCGTCGCGTGCTGGTGCTCGGCTTCGACGGCATGGACCCGGCCGTGGTCGACCGGCTTCTGGGCCGCGGCGAGATGCCGGCCATGCGCCGGCTGGCGTCGCGCGGCGTCTTCACCATGATGCGCTCCACCATCCCGCCCCAGAGCCCGGTGGCCTGGGGATCGTTCATCTCCGGGGCCGACCCGGGCGTGTACGGCATCTACGACTTCCTGCACCGCGACCCGCTCACCTACACCCCGGTCTTCGCCCAGAGCGAGACCACCCCGGGGCGCTGGCTGGTGCGACTCGGCGACCTGCAGATCCCCCTCAAGCCCGGCAAGGTGGTGCTCAAGCGCGAGGGGCGCGCCTTCTGGGATTGGCTGGAGGAGCGCGGCGTGCCGGCGACCATCGTCCGCGTGCCCACCAACTACCCGCCGTCGGCCAGCTCGCAGCGCACCCTGGCCGGCATGGGAACGCCCGACATCCTCGGCACCTACGGCATCTACACCCTCTACACCACCGACGAGGCGGAGGCCCAGCGCGAGCTCGAGGCGACCAACGTCTACTACGCCTACATCAACGAGCGCCAGGCGCTGGAAGACGCCGAGCTGCCGGGCCCGGTGAACGAGCTGCGCCGCGAGGCCAAAACCGTCCGGGTGCCGTTCAAGGCCTACGTCGACCGCTCCCGGCGCACGGCGCGCATCGACATCCAGGGCCACGAGATCCTGCTGGCCGAGAAAGAGTATTCCGGCTGGGTGGAGATCGACTTCCCGCTGCTGCCCCCGCTGCAGAGCATCACCGGCATGGTGCGCTTCCTCCTGCTGGACTGCAACGAACAGAAGTTCCGGCTCTACATCTCGCCCATCCACATATCGCCGCGCCACCCCGCGCTGCCCATCTCCACCCCGGCCTCCTATTCCCGGGAACTGGCCGACCGATGCGGCCTCTTCCACACCATCGGCCTGCCGGCCGACACCAAGGCCCTCTCCAACGAGACCTTCTCGGTCGCCGACTTCATCACCCAGTGGGGGTCGGTCCGCGACGAGAACGAGCGCCTGTACGACTACGAGCTGAACCGCTTCCTGGCCAGCCGGGAGGGGCTCCTCTTCTTCTACTTTTCCTCGCTCGACCAGGGCCAGCACATGTTCTGGGCCCTGCAGGACCCGGGCCACCCCTACTACCACCCGGAGGAGGCGAAGCGGCACGGCTCCATCGTCGACGACCTCTACCGCCGCTTCGACGCCCTGCTGGGCAAGACTCTGGACCGCCTGCCCGCCGATGTGCCGCTGCTGGTCATCTCCGACCACGGATTCGGCCCCTTCCGCCGTCGCGTCAACATCAACACCTGGCTGGCCGAACAGGGATACCTGAAGCTGAGCGGCGGTTCGGCGGCGCGCGAGGGATCGATCCTCGACGCGGCCGACTGGGGGGCCAGCCGCGCCTACGCGCTGGGGCTGAACGGCTTCTACCTCAATCGCCGCGGCCGCGAGGCCCACGGCATCGTGCGCGAGAACGAGAGCCGGCGGCTGCTGGAGGAGATCAAGGGCAGGCTGGAGGCCCTGACCGACCCGCAGAGCGGCGAACGGGTCGTCTCCAAAGCCTACATCAGCGCCGACCACTTCTCGGCCAACACCCGCGACCGCGCGCCGGACATCGTGCTCGGCTTCCGCCGCGGGTACCGCATCTCCGATTCCTCGGCCATCGGCACGCTCGAACCGCAGGTGCTGGGCGACAACCGCAACTGGTGGTCGGGCGACCACTGCATCGACCCGGCCCAGGTGCCCGCCACGTTCGCTTCCTCCTTCCGCATCAACCGCCAGGTGCCGGACATCCGCGACATCGCGCCGACGCTGCTGCACCTCTTCGGCATCGCCCCGCCGGCGCAAATGAACGGCAAATCGCTCCTATGACCAGGAGGTCCTCATGTCGAGCAAGGTGAAGATCAGCAAGGAGGCGGCCGCCAAGGCCGATGAGATCCAGGCCTACCGCGGCTACTCGTCGCTGGAAGAGATGGTCGAGGACCTGATCGCCAAGGAGTACGACCGCATCAAGTCGGGAGACAAGCCGGAGGAGATGGCGAGCAAGCTGAGCGGCCTGGGCTACATCTCCTGATGACGTTCGTCAATCGCCTGGCCGGGGCCGGCTGCGACCTGCTGCTGCTCCCCTTCGCCTCCCTGCCGCCCGGCTGGGGGCTGCTCTGGCTGTCGCTGCTCTCCGCGCTGCTGGTGCTGCTCGGCTACCGCCTGCTCTCCTCGCCGGCCCGGATCCGCGCCGCCAAGGAGAGCATCAAGGCCGACATCCTGGCCATCCGCCTCTACCGGGATTTCTGGCGCGTCGTCGGCGGCTCCTTCCTGGCCAGCCTCGCCCACACCGGCCGCTATTTCGCCCTCAACCTGCTGCCGCTGCTGCTGATGCTGCCGCTGCTGGTGCCGCTCTTCGTGCAGATGGACGTGCGCTTCGGGATGCGCCCCTACCGGCCGGGCGAGACCGTCGTGGTCAAGGCCGCCTTCGACCGCGACATCGCCGGGCTGCAGATCGACCTGCGCCACGGCCCCCGGCTGGAGGCGGCGATGAACCCGGTGTTCATTCCGGCGCTGAACGAAGTGAACTGGAAGCTGCGCGTCCGGGCCGGCGGCGATGCACCGTTGTCCGTCGTGGTCGGCGACCGGGAGTGGGAAAAATCGCTGCGCACGGGCCCACCCCGCGGCCTGCCCGCCCTTTCCAACTGCCGCCTGCGGTCGGATGCCCCGTTCCTCGACCGCCTCGGCTACCCGGCCGAGCCTCCGCTGCCCCGGGACGCCCCGCTGCACCGCATCTCCATCCGCTACCCAGCCGACGAGGTCTCCTGCTTCGGGCTGCGCGGCCACTGGCTGCTCTGGTACATCCTGCTGGTGCTGGTTTTCGCCCTGGCGCTCAAGAAACCATTCGGCGTGGAATTCTAGGGCATTTTTCCCGCCCGATCAACGGCGACCGCCGCCGTTGTGGGTCACCTGCGCATCCCGGGATTCGTCGCTCTTGCCGACCGTGGCCGAGGTGTCGCCGGCGCCCGACGACGAGCCGATGACCGGCGATGCGGGGCGGCCACGCGCATCGTCCCCGTTCCCTCGATGCCCCACTTCGCGGAGATGCTGCCGATCGAAACGGGTGAGACGGCTTCCCTCGAGGCCCATTTTCGGACAGGCGAACTCGTTGGTCTGCGGCCGGTAGGTCACCTCCGCGCCGACGCGCTGCGCCCAGGCGGCATCGGGGTTCCAGTCGTGCCGGCTCAGCGGACGCTCCAGCGGCACGGCGGCGGGCACGGTCCGTGCCTCATCCGCCGGCGCCGGGGATCGGTGCAGGCGGCCGGGCTGAGCGGCCATGTCGGTCACCACCTCCCGGCGCTCAGCCTTGGGCAAGCTGGAGATGGCCTTGAAGACCCGGGAGATCTCCGGCGGCGCTTCCATCTTCGGTTTGGCATGGGGGATCGGGTAGTTGAGCCGGCGGAGGTCGTGAACGTCGGTGTAGAATGCGGGGCGCAGCCAGCCGAACCAGTCCCCCATGGTGTAAAACCCGTGGAAGCCGAATTCCGCCCTCATGTACCAGGGCTCGGAGCGTCCGAAGTCACCGGGGACCCATACCCAGCCGTGGCGGCCCATCCACACCCAGGTGCCGAGATAGGCGGGCGCCCAGCCCCACGGCTCCTGCGGCACCAGGAAGCGATGGCCGCGGATGGTCACCCAGGAGGCGTTGAAGAAGGGGCGGTGCAAGGAGAAGGTATCGGTGTAGGGCCTCCAGACGTAGCCATAGAGGTCGTCCCAGACCCATTCGCCGTAGACGCTCGACCACTTGGCGGCCCAGTGGACCAGCGCCGGCATGTAGCGCTGCAGCGGTTTGGGCAGCTGGTTGACGCCTTCATGCAGCTCGTCGAAATGGCGGTCGACCCCTTCGTTCCAGAGGTGGAAGTCGCTGAAGCCGCGGGCAATGGGCTGCAGCTGGTCGGCGGCCGTGACCCGCAGCGATTGCCCGCCCTTGACCCGCTCCTGGCCGAGGCTGCGCGACGACCGGCCGAAGAGCAGGGTGGCGCGGCCGTTGAGCATGTACAGGGAGGTGTCTCCGGCGCCGGTCAGGGCCAGCAGCGCCCGGCAGTCGCGGTCCAGCTTCAGGGCCGCGTTGGGGGTCTGGGCCTGGACCATCTCCTGGTTATAGGTGTTGTTGATGATGTAAAAGGCGCCGCGCACCAGCTGCAGGCTGGTCACCTTCCAGTTGGAGGTGAGGCTCTGGGCCAGCACCGTGGCCACCCGCAGTTCGCTGTCATGGTCCAGGCGCAGCACGGTGCCGTTGTCGGACTGGATCTCGCAGCGGCTGCCGGCCGGGGTGATGACGGCATCGCCGGCCAGCAGGGGCAGGTTGACGATCGCCTCCTCCGGCTCGCTCGAGCCCGCGCGCAGAACCTGAACCCCCGGCTGGGCGAGGGAGATATGGCCGTAGACGGGCAGGATCTCGGCCCGCGCCGCCGCGGAAACGAATATCAAACAGAGAACGGTTAGCAAAGATTTGCGAACGCTCATCGTTGTCCTCCAGAAAGCCAGCCTGGAGGGCCGGCTCCCACCCCATCGAGAGCATGGTCCATGCCAAGGATTCCTGCGCCGACTGTCGGTTGCAGAAGACACACCGCCTCGAAGTGTACCAATAATGGGACAGCCCGATGCGAAGCGAGTCTTCAGCCACCGAGCCCGGCGTAGGCCTCCCGCAGGGAATCGCGGAAGGAGGAGAAACGAAATGAATCCAATCGACGGCGGCCGCGGAGACGCAGTTCCTCGGCCAGCGCCGGATCGCGCCAGAGGCGGAGCAGGGCTTCGGCCAGCGCCTGGGGATCGCTTACGTCGGTCAACAGGGCCGCGTCGCCGGCCGTCTCGGCCATGGCCCCGAAGGCGGCGGTAACCACCGGCACGCCGGCGGCGAACGCCTCCAGGATGGGCAGGCCGAAACCTTCGGCCAGCGAGGGGAAGACCAGGAAACGCGCCCCGGCCAACAGCGCCCGCAGTTGCGGCGGGTCCTGCCAGCCAACCAGCACGATGCGCCCGGAAGCGATCTGGCGGGCGAATCGCCGACCCAGGGCGGGGGGCGGCGCCATGCCGCCGGAAACCACCAGCAGCGGCCCCGGCACCCGGGCGGCGATGCCGGAATG
>CAYZNT010000034.1:0-7527 GCA_964479735.1 uncultured Clostridia bacterium | reverse complement strand
TGCCGCCGGAAACCACCAGCAGCGGCCCCGGCACCCGGGCGGCGATGCCGGAATGGGCCTCCAGCAGGGTGGCGACGTTCTTGTGGGGCAGGAAGTTGCTGACGCACAGGATGTAGCCCCGCTCCTCCAGACCGAAGGGCGGGGGCCCGGCCGGTGGGCCCGGGGCGACGGTCTCCGGTAGCGTCGGGTAGAGAACGCGGATTCGATCGATCGGCACGTCGAAATGGCGGCTCAGCTCCCCGGCGGTCCAGTTGGAGTCAGCCAGCACCAGGTCGGCGTGCCGCGCCGAGGCGTAGGTGTGGCGGAACAGCAGCCGGTTGCGCCAGCCGACGGTGGCGGGAAAGAGGTGGGGGATGATGTCGTGAACGGTGAGCAGGGTGCGCGCCGGCAGGCGCGGCGGCAGTGCGTAGAAGGGGCTGTGATAGAGACCGATTCCGTGGCGGCGCAGCAGGCCGGCGAGGGAAACCCGGTCGCGAAGGAAGAGCAGCCGGCCGCGCCGGCCGAACACCAGGTCGCCCGGCTGTTCGTCGCCGCGGAAGACCAGTCTCCGTGCGCCCGAATGCCCGGCCAGGGCGGACTCGAGCAGCCGCACGTAGGCGCCGACCCCGCCACGGTTGGAGGCGGTAGCCAGCGGGCGGCAATCGAACAGCAGGGGCATGGCCGGGCGGCCGCGCGTCTACTTGCTGACGCGCTCGATGTAGGTCCCGTCGCGGGTGTCGACTTTGACCACCGCGCCCGGCTCGATGAACGGCGGCACCTGGACCTCCATGCCGTTGTCCAGTTTGGCCGGCTTGTAGGATGCCTGCACCGTCGATCCCTTCACGTACTTCTCCGCCTCCACCACGGTGAACTGCATGGTCTGGGGAGGAATCAGGTTGACCGGGTTGCTGCGGAAGTACTCGATCTGGTAGGACTCGTTGTCCTTCAGGTAATAGACGTTGTCGTCCAGGAATTCGCGCGTCAGGCTGATCTGGTCGTAGGTTTCGCTGTCCATGAACACGTAGTGGTCGCCATCCTGGTAGGAATAGGTGACGTTTCGCGTCTCCAGGGTCACGCGCTCCACGCGGTCGGACGAGCCGAAGCGGAACGGGGAACGCACGTTGTCGTTCAGGTCGCGCATCTTGACGTGGATGGTCGATTTGTAGCGCCCCGGGGTGACATGCTCCATCTCTTCGACCCGGTAGAGCTTTTCGTTCATCAGGATGATCATGCCCTTGCGGATCTGGGTGGCGTTAATCATAGATACCTCCACCGATGAAATCGTTTATCGCGTTTCGGTTGTCGGTGCGAAGATAGAAAAGCGAGCGCGGTTCGCGGCGCAGGAAGAAGAACCCGCCCTCTCCCTGGCCGGCCAGGAAACCGGCGGCGCCCTCGCTGCCCGGCCGCAAGGCGACTCCCAGGCGCCGCTCCAGGAAGCGGCGCAGCCCCTGGAAGACCCGTTCGCAGTCGGCCGCGGTCTGCCAGGCCGCCTTGAAGACCAGCATGCGCGAGTCGCCCTGGCGCCACATCTCGAAGCGGTCGCCGCTCCAGCCGCGCGCCACGTCGGTCAGCTCGCCCCCCTCCTTGAGCAGCACGTTCAGGAAGTACTCGCCGACCACCCCGTCATGAAACCGCTCCCAGCCGGCGGGGCGGAAGCGGATGGCCACCGGCAACGGGGCCGCTCCGTCCAGGTAGAGCTGGGGGTGCAGGATCTGGGCCGACGATTGCGGAGGCCGGGAAAGGACCTGGTTCAAGCGCTTCCAGCCCCCCTTCTTGAAGATGGCGGCCGAGAAGCGCAGCCCTTCGATGTAGGGGGCCAGCAGCTGGTAGCGGACGATGTCGGGGGCGGTGGCCAGGCTTCGGCCGCCGCCGAGGTTGGAAAACGAGAGCACCGTTTCCGGGTCGAAGGCCTCGGCCACGACGGCGGGATCGAACCCCATGTGGCGGATCATGAGCAGGGTGGCGTCGCCCTCGATGGCCGCCAGCACCGCCAGTCGGCGGTCGTCGAAGTCGGAGCGCTCGCCGAGCATCCGCCCCAGGCCGACGTGCTGGTCCTGGACGGCGTGGCGCAGCTCATGCACCAGGACCAGCGAGTTGACCATGTCCAGCGCGCGGAACTCCTCGAGCGCCAGGAGCTCCTTGGTCTTCTCGTTGTAGAGCCCGCCGGCGTTCTCCAGCACGATCTGGCGGCGCAGCGGCTTCAGCTCCAGCCGCTGCGGGGTGAAGCCCATCAGCTGCAGGTACTCCTCCTCGCGGGAGGCCAGCTCGGCCGGGTACTCCCGGCTGAACAGGCCGTCGAGGTAGGCGCCGAGCTCGGCGCGGCTGAGGTAGCGAGCCGGCACATCGCGGCGGAAGGCGAGCTGGCCGATGTCGACCACGCTTTTCTTCAGCTTGTCGATGGCGGAATCCTGGGCAGACAGGAATCCCGGCAGGGCCAACAGGAGAATGGCGGCCAGACGACGGCGCATCGGGTCCTATTTATATCATATATGCCGCAGCGAGTAAATACGGGTTATTCAACCCGCCCCAGGCCGGCGAAGGGCCAGTAGCGGAAGAAGGCCCGGCCGAAAATGTACTTGGCCGGCACCGGCCCGAAGTGCCTGGAATCGAGCGCGACCGGGCGGTTGTCGCCGAGCAGGAAGTAATGGCCGCGCGGGATGAGCAGCGGCTTCATGTCCTCCAGGGCGCGCGCGCGGTCGCTCTCCTCGCCGTAGAACGGCTGCGGCAGGGGTTGCTCGTTGATGTAGACGACCCGGGCGCGCAGCTCGACGATCTCGCCGGGCAGGCCGATGACCCGCTTGACCAGCGACTTCTGCGGCTCGTCCGGGCGATAGAAGACGACCACGTCGAAACGGTCCATCTTCCCGCGCCGCACCGCCAGCTTGGAGATCAGGATGCGGTCGGCCGCCTGCAGCAGCGGTTTCATCGAGTCCCCCTCGACGCGGTAGGCGGAGACCACGTAGTTGATCAGGAAGTAGGCGAGCAGGGCCGCCAGGAAGATGTCGATGAGCATGTACTTCAGGAAGCGGCGAAAGGAGTCCCGGGTCATGGCGGCCATTCTAGCCGAATCCCCTCGGCCGGTCAACGCCCCTTGACCTCTCCGCCGAGAATGTTTATAATGGCGGCCGGCTGGGCGATTAACTCAGCGGCTAGAGTGCTTCCTTCACACGGAAGAAGTCAGAGGTTCAAATCCTCTATCGCCCACCATCTCCCCCATGCCCGGCACCCTCTTCCACCCCCGGCCGCTCGACATCCCCGAAACGCTGCTTCTCGTCCCCTGGCTGCCCATCGAGTTCCGGCCCGCCGGGGTCACGACGCGGCGGGTGCTGGGCGCCGAGCTGCTGCGGGGCGAACGCTGGGCCCTGCTGACCGGATTTCTCGGGTACCCCCACCTGCTGACCCTGCTGGGCTTCATCGCCCGCTGGCGCGAAAAGAGGCTGCTGCTGGTGGGCACCGCCGGGGCGCTGACCGCCGGGGTGGCGGCACCGGAGGTGGTACAGGCCGCCGCCGTGGCGGCATCGCCGCCGCTGGCCGCTTTCGCGCGGCGGCGGCTGCCGATGTTGCCCCTGGCGGCGGCGCCGTGGCCGGCCGTGCCGGTGGTCACCGTCGACTGGCCGGGGCGGGAAACCGGGGCCTGGCTGGCGTCCCAGCGGCGGGCGGGACGGGCCGCGGTGGAGATGGAGCTCTTTCCGCTGCGGGCGCTCTACGGCCGCCCCTTCTCCGCCCTGCTGGTCTACAGCGACCGGGTGGCACCTCCCGCGATCCAGCCGTTCGCGGCGGCCGCGGTGCGTGGCGAGCTGGGCCGGGCGATCTCCTGGCTGACGAGGTACGCGAATGAAACCACGAGTCATCCTGACCCATGAATTCCTGGCCGACGCCATGGCCCGGCTGCGTGAGCGTTTCGACCTGCTGGTCCTGCCCGCAGGCGAGGCGGACCCCGGCCGCGCCCTGGCCGCCCACCCCGACTGCCGGGCGCTGATCTCTTTCCTCTCCGACCCGGTGCCGGAAGCCGCCCTGGCGGCCGCGCCGAGGCTGCGGATCGTCGCCAACTACGCGGTCGGCTACAACAACATCGACGTGGCCGCCGCCCGGCGCCGGGGCATCTGGGTCACCCACACCCCCGACGTTCTGACCGAGGCTTCCGCCGACCTGGCCATGGGGCTCATCCTGGCGGTGGCGAGGCGGCTGGTGGAGGCCGACGCCTTCACCCGCTCCGGGCGCTTCACCGGTTGGGGGGCCGAGCTGTTTCTGGGCAAGGAGCTCAGCGGATCCGTGCTGGGCATCGTCGGCCTGGGGCGGATCGGCCGGGCCGTGGCCCGGCGCGCCCGCGGCTTCGGCATGGACGTCGTCTACTGCTCCCGCCACCCGCTGCCCCCCGCAGCGGAAAAGGAGCTCGGCGTGCGCGCCGCCCCGTTCCTGGAGCTGCTGGGCCGGGCCGACGTCATCTCGCTGCACCTGCCCTACGGCCCCGACGTCCACCACCTTTTCGACAGCGACGCCTTCGCCCTGATGAAACGCGACGCCCTCTTCATCAACACCGCCCGCGGCCCGCTCATGGACGAGGCGGCCCTGGCCGAGGCGCTGGAGGCCGGCCGTCTCGGCGGCGCCGGCCTGGACGTCTACGAGTTCGAGCCGGCCGTGAGCGAGCGCCTCAAGGCCCTGCCCAACGTCGTGCTCCTGCCCCACATCGGCTCGGCCACGCGGCAGGCGCGCCTGGCCATGGCCATGATGACGGTCGACTCGGTGACGAAGGCGCTGGCCGGCGAGACGCCGCCGTACCTGGTGCCGGAGTGGCGGGAAGAGCTGTCAAAGAAAACGTAGGGGCAGGATGCAAAGTTGCGAAAAACAGGGTAGGGACAGGTTTCAAACCTGTCCCTACAGATCTGCCGCAGCCGTCCGTGCCCGCCGCCGCTCACGCCCGCGCGAACTTGTTTTCCCCCCGGCCGGGAGCTATGATCAGTTCAGAGGGGAGGAGAAAATGAGGAGTGGCAAAAAGCGCCCGCCGGCGCTCGCCGTCGCGACACTAATGGCTTTCATTTCGTTGCCGGCCCAGGAGCCGATCAACGAGTCGGTCCAGGTCGTCAACATCGAAGTGATCGCCCGCGTCTTCGCCAAGGGGCGGGCCGTCGGCGGCCTGAAGAAGGAGGAGTTCACCCTGCTGGAGGACGGCAAGCCGGTCCCCATCAACGGCTTCTGGGAGGAGCGCCAGCGCATGAGGGAGAAGCCGGTCGCCGCCACAGCCCCGGCAATCGCGGCGGCCGCCCGGCCGGGCCGGCTCTTCGTACTCTACTTCTGGATTTATGAGCCGGAGGTGCGCTGGGCCGAGGCGCTCGACTACTTCTTTAGCGAGATCTGGCGGCCGGGCGATCGGGTGCTCCTGTGCTATGGTGACAAGTCGGTCGAGATCCGCGACGCCGCGCGGCGCGACGCCGGCATCGCCGAGTTCGTCCGCGGCTTCAACGGCTACCTGCGGGCGCAGGTGCTGGAGCGCGAACGGCTGGTGCGGGAGCTCGACGCCATCGCCGAGGACTACGAGACGGCCTGCGGCGGCCCCCCGCCGGGCGGCACGGGAAGCGATCTGACGATGAATCCCGACACGGAGAGGAATTCGGCAGCGAGCATGAAAAGCCTGGCGGATTTCAACTCGTTGCGCATGCGGTACAAGAGCTACCTGACCCAGCTCCGCTGGGCCTACCTGAACGTCAACGAGGCGCCAGTCCTGCGCTTCGCCGATTCGCTGCGCGGCATCGACGCCGAGAAGTGGGTGCTGGTCTTCAGCCAGCGCGAGGCGCTGCCCGCCTTCCGCCCCGACGGCAAGGTCGCCCGCCTGGCGGTCGCCACCGGCGTCGCCAAGGAGGCGAAGGCCCTGTTCGAGGATGCGGAGAGGCAGTTCCGCATGCCGCTGGAGCTGCAGCCGTATATCCAGACCTTCCGCTCGCAGGCCATCACCGCCCGCGCCACCTTCCACCTGCTGCTGCTGAGCTCAAAGCGCAGCGACGACCTGGGCTCGGACACCGTGGCCCGCGTGCAGGGCACCTCCAACTGGGAAGTAGTCTGCCGCGACTTCAGCCGCGACACCGGCGGCGAGGTGGCCGACGCGGACCGCATGCGCAAGGCGCTGGAGCGGGTGGCGGCAAAAGAGGACGTGCGCTACATGCTGACCTACGTGCCGGGAACGGGCGACGAGGAGCGGCGACTGACCCTGAAGGTCAACCGCCCCGGCATGCAGATCGTCTACGCGCGGCGCGCCCGCGTGGCCGAGGAGTTCCCGCTCTCGGTCGACTCCGTGCGCTTCAGCGCGCCCTACCTGGAGGTCGACCTCTCCGGCTACCGGCGCACGTTCGACGGCGGGGCGCTGGCCGGGCGCGTGGAGCTCTCCGTGGCCACGCGCGACGAGAAGGGCGGCGAGCAGCGCTGGAAGAGCGAGTTGCGGCTGCTTCCCGAGCGCGCGACCATTTCCCTGCAGCTGCGCCCGGCCATGGGCGGCAGGCAGCACCTGATCGTCAAGGCCCGCGATGCCAGCACCGGGAAGCAGGCCCGGCTGGAAAGCACGATCGAGGCCACGCCGCCGGCAGCGGAGCAGACGAGGGCGGAGGCCCGCAAGCGAAAACTGCCGGCGCCGATGACGGTCCAGTTCCTCGACGCGCTGGCGAGGGCTGGCGCCTACTGCGAGAAGCTGAAGGCCAGCGCCTTCCGCTTCGTCTGCGACGAGCACGTGCAGGAGGCCCGCCTGGAGCGCAATCCGCTCAGCCGGAACACGCAGCGGCTCCTCAACAGTTGGATCTACGACTACCAGATCACAGGCGCCGGCCAGCGGATCAGCGAGCAGCGCACCCTGCTGAACGAGAACGGGCACGCCATGCGCGCGGAGAACGCCGCGCCCAGGACGCGCATCGCCACGCTTTACGGCGTCCTCCTGCCGATTACCTACCTGGCAGGCGAGAACCGTTCGCGCTACGACTACGCTGCGGCGGAGGGCGAGAGGGTCGGCGGCCGCGACTGCGTTGTCGTGGACGCAACGCCGAAGCCGGGTAACGGCGGCGAGGGCGGCGCCCGCCTCTGGATCGACCGCGAGGACGGCTCGGTGCTGAAGATCGAGCTGGAGACCTCCGCGGTCAAGGGCTTCGAGGCCCTGCGCGACACGGCAACGCGCATGGGAGCCCGGCTGGAGATCCGCGACGTCCACGAGTACGGGACGGTGAAAGAGGGCCTGCGCTTTCCCAGCAAGACCCTCTTTCGCGAGCTGTACGTTTTCGACCGCAACGCCCCCGCCTTCAAGGCGGAGAGCTACGACGCCCTAGGCGAGTTTGCGACGCCGAAAGGCTCATCGATCAGCGCCCACTCGAACCGGGAGATGGAGCTGACGCGCATCGACATCGACTACCGAAACTACCGCTTCTTCGAGGTGAAGACGATCCTCGAAATCCGCGAATAGGCCGGAAGAACTCGCTGCGCCGCGCTGTAGCGAAGAGAAGAAATGCCGGCTAACACGAAGGGACAGGGGTCAAAGTTGCGAAAAACAGGGTAGGGACAGGTTTCAAACCTGTC
>CAYZNT010000033.1:0-38539 GCA_964479735.1 uncultured Clostridia bacterium | reverse complement strand
TCCGGGGCGGCGGCGAAGGCCTCGAGGCCGAGCTTGCGGCGCGCCATGGCCGTCGGCTGGCGGCGGTCGGCCAGCTCGGGGCGGGCGGCGCCGGGCGTCCGCCGCAGCGGGTTCCGCACCCCGCGCGCCAGCAGCGCCTGCTTGTACTCGGCCAGCAGCCGGCGCGGCGACAGCAGCATGGCGTCGCAGGCCAGCAGCTCGCAGACGCCGCACTGCGAGCACAGGAAGGCCGCGGTGACCGCTTCCGCGTCGGCCAGGCCGTAGTCGACGGTGCGCATGGTCCGGTGCGGTTCCAGGCGGTGGCCCAGCAGGTAGCGCGGGCAGAGGTCGGTGCAGCGGCTGCACTGGCAGCAGGCGGCCTTGGACTTGCGCAGCATCTCGCCCAGATCCGTCTGCCGGAGGCGGACCACCAGGTGGTCGGCCGGCAGGGCCAGCACCGCCGCCGTGGTGCGGCCGATGCCGGCGGACGGGTCGGCGACCGGGGCGCCCATCAGCGGCCCGCCGTCGAGCAGCACGTCGTCGGCGCGGAGCGTGCCGCCGGCCGCCGCCACCAGGTCGGCGTAGGGGGTGCCGATGGGGGCATCGACCACCCGGGGCCGGCGCACCGAGCCGGCGACGGTCACCGGCCGCTCGGTCACCGGCTTGCCTGCGACGGCGTGGGCCACCTGGGCCAGCGAGAGGACATTGCAGACCAGCACCCCCACGTCGGGCGGCAGGCCGCCCTCGGGCACCACCCGCCCGGTGACGTCGTACACCGTGAGGAACTCGTCCCCGGCCGGGTAGTAGTCGTCGAGCAGGTGCAGTCGCACCGCCCCCCCCGGCGGCAGCTCGCGGCGCACCGTCTCGACGACCTCCGGGTGGCTGCGCTTGACGGCGACGACCCCCGCCGCGGCGCCGCAGGCGGCCATGGCCAGCTCCAGGCCGGCCACCACCCGGGCGGCGTTCTCCTTCAGCAGCGTCTTGTCGGAGGCCAGCAGCGGCTCGCACTCCGAGCCGTTGGCGATCACCGTGTCGGCCCGCGCCTGCAGCTTGAGGTGGGTGGGAAATCCGCCGCCGCCGGCCCCGATCACCCCGGCGCGGTACACCGCGGCGATGATCTCCCGGGGGTCGCGCGCCGCCATGTCCGCCTACACGATGCGGAAGTAGCCGCTCAGCACGCAGCGCCGGGTGCGCGTGAAGTGGCGGGCGGTGGTCAGCCCCTCGCCGGTGGGCGAGGCGATGGTGAACGAGGCCGGGCCCTCGCCCCCGTGGCCCAGCCCGGCCAGGGCCATGCCGTTCTTGACGAAGATGGTGGTGTTCATCTTCACCGCCATGCGGTGCATGTGGTCGATGTTGCGCGAGTGGATGACGGCGGTGTGGAAGCAGCCGCCCTCCAGTTGGCAGGCCAGGTCGATGGCCGCCCCGATGTCGCGCACGCGCAGCAGCGGCACCACCGGCATCAGCATCTCCTCGCGGGCGAAGGGGTGGTCGGGGCCGGTCTCGGGCACGGCCAGGCGCTTCTCCGGCTCGCAATCGACGCCGATTTCGGACAGGATGCGCTGCACGTCCCGGCCCACCCAGCGCTTGTCGGGGCGGCCGTTCTCGTCCAGCAGCAGCTTCTCCAGCCGCTTCGTCTGCTGGGCGCCCACCTCGACCGCGCCGTGCCGGCGCAGCGCCTTCTTCAGCGCCTCGGCGGCGGCCTCGGTGACGATGATCTCCTTCTCCACCACGCAGATGATGTTGTTGTCGCAGGAGGCGGAGGCGACGATGTCGCGCGCCGCCTGCTCGATGTCGGCCGTCTCGTCGACCACCACCGGGGGGTTGCCCGGGCCGGCGGCGATGACCCGCTTGCCCGACTTCATGGCCGTCGCCACCACCGCCGGCCCGCCGGTGACCACCAGCAGCCGCACCCGGGGGTGGGCCATCAGCCTCTGGGCCGAGTCGATGGTGGGCGCCGCCACGGTGGCCACCAGGTTGGGCGGGCCGCCGGCGGCGATCGCCGCCCGGTTGAGCAGGTTGACGGTGTAGGCGGAGACCCCCCGGGCCGACGGGTGCGGGTTGAAGACCACCGCGTTGCCTCCGGCCAGCATGCCGATGGCGTTGCAGATGATGGTCTCGGACGGGTTGGTGCAGGGGGTGATGGAACCGATCACGCCCCAGGGCGCCCGCTCCTCGATGGTCAGCCCGTCGTCGCCCGAGAAGGCGGCGGGGAAGAGGTCCTCCACCCCGGGGGTGCGCTCGATGGCCAGGCGGTTCTTGACCCGCTTGTCCTCGAAGCGCCCCAGGCCGGTCTCCTCCAGAGCCCGGCGGGCCAGCTGGTCGAGGTGCTCGCGGCAGATGTCGCGCATGGCGGCGATGATGCGCCGGCGCCCCTCGACCGGAACGTCGCGGTACTCGTCGCGGGCGCGGCCGGCGGCGGCGACGGCGTCGTCGACGGCGGCGAAGGAGCCGAGGCGGGTATCGGCGTAGGCGGCGGCCGGTGGCGGCGGCGGAGCGGGGTGGGGAGCGGTCGTCCCACCTCCCGGCGCGCCGCCCCCCAGCTGCTGCACCACCCGCTCGACGATGGCGTCGATCTGCTGTTCGCCGATGTCCATCCTCCGCCTCCGCCGGTCAGCCGTCGCGGCCCTTGTGGTAGCGCTCGGTGCCGTCGATCTCCAGCACGTCGACGATGGCCATGACGACCGCGTCCACCGGCATGCCCTCGGTGAAGGAGGTGAGGCGGGCGGAGGAGCCGGCCGCGACCAGCACGACCTCGCCGACGCCCGCGCCGACCCCGTCCACGGCGACGACCGAGCCGCCGGCCGGCGTCAGGTCGGGGTGGAGGAACTTGACGACGTGGAATTTCAGGCCGGCCAGTCTCTTCTCCTTGTGGGAGGAGACGACCGTACCCACGATCTTGCCCAGTTGCATGCGACCTCGTCAGGGGCCGGCATCCGCCGCACGGCAGATGCCTGGCGCCTTACTTCTGGACCTTGCGCGCCGCGCCGCCGCGCCCGAGGGGCAGGGCCAGCTCGATGTTCTCGTGCGGCCGCGGGATGACATGCACGGAGACCAGCTCGCCCACCTTCTCGGCCGCCTTGGCGCCGGCCTCGGTGGCCGCCTTCACCGCCGCCACGTCGCCGCGCACGATGGCCGTGGTGTAGCCGCCGCCGATCTTCTCGTAGCCCACCAGCTCGACCTTGGCGGCCTTGACCATGGCGTCCGACGCCTCGACCATGGCCACGAATCCCTTGGTTTCGATCAACCCGAGTGCATCCGACATTCGCGCCTCCTGAGTGCTCGCGGAACTGTGCCGCCGCCGGGGCGGGGGCCCCGGGGCACGGGGGTGATTATAGAGAAGAGGGGTTTTCATTGCAATAGGCGGCCCGGCGGGGTAAGATGCTACCGCCATGGAGCCGATCGCCGAAGGCGTCACCCGCTACGACCAGTCCGCGTTCGCGTTCGTGCCGCCGCTGCCCCGGGCGGAGTACTCGGCCCTGAACCGCTACCGGGAAACCCTGCACCGCGCCGGGCTGGTCGGCGCCTACCCCGACGGCCTGGGCTACGGCAACGTGTCGCAGCGCCGCGACTATTCGCGCCTGCAGCAGACGCTGCGGCCGCAGTTCCTGATCAGCGGCACCCAGACCGGCCACCTGGCGGAGCTGGACGGCCGGCACTATGTGCGCGTGGTCGACTTCGACGTCGACCGCTTCGCCATCGCCGCCCAGGGGCCGCTGCGCGCCTCCTCCGAGGCGGTCACCCACGGCGCTGTCTACGACCTGAACCCGGCCATCCGCGCCGTCTTCCACGTCCACGACCGGCCGCTCTGGCAGGCCCTGGCGACGGCGGACGGCCCGGCGACCCCGCGCTGGGTCCCCTACGGTTCCCGGGAACTGGCCCTGGCCATGCGCGAAAGCGTGGCCGGCGCCACCCAGGGGCTGATCGTCATGAAGGGGCACGAGGAGGGGCTCATCGCCTTCGGCCCCAGCCTGGCGGCGGCGCTGGGGCAGATCGCGGCCGCCTGTCGCCGCGTCGTCAGCCGCCGTCTCGTCTTCCGCTGATGGGGAGCCGGAGATGAAGGGGGCGGCCCGCTGGCTGGCGGCGGCTGCCGCCCTGGCGCTGCTGGCCGCGGCCCTGTTCCTGCTGGCGGCCGGCCTGACCGATTTCCAGCCGGCGGCGGAGGAGCCCGTGCCGGTTCTCGGTTCCGCCTGCGCCGCCCCCGGAGACGAGGTTTCGCTCCTCACCTGGAACATCGGCTACGCCGCGCTGGGCGCCGAGGCCGATTTCTTCTACGACGGCGGCCGCATGTCGCGGGGCCGCGACGAGGCCACCGTCCGCCGCCACCTGGGGGCCGTCGCCTCGTTCCTGCGCCGCCGCCCGGCCGACCTCGTGCTGCTGCAGGAGGTCGACCGCCGCGCGCGTCGCTCCTACGGACTGGACCAGCTCCCGCCCCTGCGGGCCGCCCTGGGCGGCCATGCCGCCCTCTTCGCCCTCAATTACCGCGCCGCCTGGGTGCCGCTGCCGATCCTGCGGCCGATGGGCGGCGTGCGCTCCGGCATCGCCCTCTTCAGCCGCTTCCCGCCGGTCGGGGCCGCCCGGCTCTCGCTGCCGGGCCGCTTCCCCTGGCCCACCCGGCTCTTCATGCTGCGCCGCTGCCTGCTGGTGGCGCGGTTCGCCTCCGACGCCATCCGGGGCGGGCTGGTGGTGGTCAACCTGCACCTCTCCACCTTCGACCGGGGCGGAGCCGTGCGCCGCCGGGAGGTGGCGTTCCTGAGGGAATTCCTGCTGCGCGAGCAAGCCGCCGGCCGCCGGCTGATCGTCGGCGGCGACTGGAACCATCGCCTTCCGGGAGGCGACGACCGCCGGTTCCCGGCCACCGACCCCGTTCCCAACTGGGTGGCCGATCTTCCCGCCAACTGGACGCCGCCCGGCTGGCGCTGGGCGGTCGACCCGTCCGTGGCGACGGTGCGCGCCAACGGAACCCCCTGGCGGCCGGGAAAGAACTACCGCTCGCTCATCGACGGGTTTCTGGTCTCGCCCGGCATCGACGTGGTCGAGGTGCGCGGTTGCGACTTGGGCTTCGCCGACTCCGACCACAACCCGGTCTGGCTGCGCGTCCGGCTGCCGGCCCGGGGGAGGTGAAAACGTGAATCCGGAAACCGTGAGCTGCGGCGGCCTGCCGCTGGCCTTCGCCGCCGGCGACCGCGAGGCGGCCGCGCGCATCGGCCGCGCCTGCGAGCGGAGCGTCGGCCTCATCGCCCGGCTGTGGGGCCTGGCGCCCCCCCCCGGCACGCGCGTCGAGGTGTCCACCTCCTGGCGGGGGGCGGTTTTTCACTGCGCCGCCTGGCCGTGGCGCCCGCTGCTCGCCCTGTCGCTGCCGCTCTGGGGGCCGCGCGCGCGGCGCATGTGGTCGATGGCCGGCGGCTGGACCCTGCGCCTCGGCGCCCGGACCCTGGTGGCGGTGAAGCCGCCGCGGCTCGTCCAATCGGGCGACAGCCGCCTGGGCGCGCGCATCTTCGTCTCCGGCCTGGACCCCGAATTCAAGTCCGAACTCGTCGCCTGCCACGAGTTGACCCACGCCTGCACGGCGCCCTTTCACCTGCCGGCCTGGCTCAACGAGGGGCTGGCCATGGTCGCCGCCGACGCCTACGCCGGGGCGAAGACGGTGCGGTCTGATACGGCTGCGGCGCTGGCCGCGGCCCCCGCCGCCCCCGGCTCGCGCCGCACCCCTCGCCTCCGCCCCGACGATGCCGACGCCTTCGTGGCCCTCTACGTCCGCGGCTACTGGCGGGTGCGCCTGCTGGAGGAGACGAGGCCGGGGTTGCTGCGGGACCTTCTCGCCGAGCGCCGCCCCGGCCGCTGGCCGGAGCGCATCGCCGCCGCCCTCAGCCTGGACCCGGCCCGGTTCGACAGCGAGCTGGACGCCCTGGCCGTCGCCCGCTTCGCATCGCCTCCTTCCGGCAGCTGAACCGGGACGGCCCGGCGCGGGTCATCCGGTCGCCCCGCACAGGGTCGCGTAGGGGCACTCCCGGCAGCGGCGCGGGTCGAGCGGGTTGGCCGGAAAGTCGGGGCGGCTGAAGAGGTCGGTGAAGATCCCGTTCAGGGCCGACCGGAAGGCGGCCATGACCTCGCGGCGCCGTTCCGGGTCGGCCGGGCCGTCGCGCCGGCCGCCGGCGAAGACCCATCCGTAGGTTGGCTCCGGCTCCTTCAGGAAGACGTACAGGGCGTCGATCCCGGCCGGGTCCAGTGTCTCGGCCTCGGCCAGCAGCAGGGAGTAGAAGAGAATCTGAAACGGGGGGCAGCGGCGGCGGAACTCGGCCATGGCCTCCCGGTAGCCGCTCCCCTCCAGGCGGGCGAGGTTGGCCAGGTCGGGCCACCCCTCGGGGCGGGCGGCGCTGGTGAAGGCGGCGCCGGTCTTGAAGTCGACCACCCGCTTCAAACCGTCCTGGGTCTCGATGCGGTCGATGGTGCCGCGCAGCCCGACGGGATGGGGGAGGGCGGGGACGGCCAGGGCGACGCGGTACTCCAGCTCCGTGCCGCCCACCTCCACCCGGTTCTCCACCAGCCGGGCGGCCTCGACGGCCACGACCGTGGCCAGCTTCTCGACCATCGCCCAGGCGCGGATACGCTCCACGCCGCGCTGCGGGTCGAGCTGGTTGCGCTCGTAGGCGGACTCCACGACCCGGCGAACCCGCTCCCGCCGCTCCTCGCCCCGCAGGGCCAGCCAGTGGCCCGGGGCCTGGGAGAAGATCTCGCCCAGCGCCTCGTGGACGATGGAACCGCGCACCCCGGCGTCGCTCTCCTCGCTCAGCTCCTCGCGCTCCTGGAGGTGCAGCAGGTGGCGATGGTAGAAATGCATCGGGCAGGCGATGTAGTCGGCCAGCGCGGAGGGCGACAGTTCCCGCCGCCGCAGCTGCTCGCGCAGCGCCTCGGTCTTGGCCGGGGCCGGCGTCTCGCGAACCGGCCGGCGAAGAGAAAACGGTTGCCAGCGGATTTCCGGGGCGGGCTGCCCCCTCCGGGTCAGCTCGTAGCGGATCTTGGCGATGAAACGGCTGGGCTCGGATTTTCCGCCGCTGCCGGCGGGGTAGAGGAGGTGCACCCGCCGGGCGCTGGCCAGCAGGGAAAAAAAGTTGTGCGCGTAGAGGCTCTCCCAGTCGGTGTGCGAACGGATGCCCAGCAGCCGGCGGATGTCGTAGGGCAGCAGCGGGTCGTACTTCCGCGACGGCGGCAGCACTCCCTCGACGGCGTCGGCGATGATCACCTCGTCGAACGGCAGGCCCCGGAACTCGAGCATGCCCATCACCTGCACGCCGCTGAGCGGCGAGCCTTCGAGGCCGACGAGGCGGGCGTCGAGGTGGCCGCGCAGCAGGTTGGCCAGGGCCGCGAAATCGGGGCCGGGGGCCAGGCCGGGGTGGCGGGCAAAGAATTCGGCCGCCTCGCCCAGCGCCTGCTCGGCCGCCCGCAGGTATTCGGCCAGGAAGAGGTAGGCGGAGCCGGCCCCGCCCGCGGCCACCTCCCCGAGGGCCCGGCGCAGCCGGGAAATGGTCTCGGCGGGGCTGGCCCCGGGCGGCAGCAAAAACGTGTCGTGCGCGGCCCGCAGGGCGGCCGCCAGCTCCGCTCCGCCCTCGGGCAGGGAGGCCAGGGCCGCTTCGAGTTCCGCCGCGGTGAACCGCGCCAGGTTGCGCGCGCCGATCGCCTCGTCGGCCCTGTGGATGGCGCTGCGCAGGGCTTCCCCTCCGCCCGCCGACAGCTTGATGTAGGGGTGGCGCATCAGGGCGAGGTAGTCGGCGGCCCGGAGCGGCCCCGCGGCGGCGGTTTCGCGCAGCCGCAGCATGGAGTCGAGCAGCTGGAAGACCGGGGTTCGGCGCAGGGGGTAGGCCAGGGTGATGTTGAACGGCAGCGGCTTCTCCAGGCGCGACACCACGCCCTGGACGAAGGGGATGAGGCCCCCGGGGTCGGGCAGGGCGACGCCCACCCGGCGCAGCCCGGCCTCGTCGCGCGCCGTGGCGGTTTCGGCCAGGATGGCGGCGATCTGGGCCATCTGCGCCTCGTTGCCGGCCATGGGGTAGAAGGTCACCTTGCCGGCGAATCGGTTCCACTCCGCCTCGCCGTCGGGCGCCGCCGGCGCCGTCAGTCCCAGCGCCGCCAGGGTCTGCCGCTGCAGGTGGAAAGGGGAGAGCGGGTCGTGCAGGCCGTGCGGGTCGGTGTGCAGCAGCAGCCGGGCGCAACCGGCCCGGAAGAAATGGGAGAAGAGCGCGCCCTCGCTCCGGGTCAGCACGTGGAAACCGGCGAAGATCCAGCGCCGCAGCGGCGGCGCCCGCAGCGTGCCGGCGGCGGCCAGCCGGGCCACCTCGCGGTGCTGCAGGCCGCGGCTGCAGAGGCGGAGCGCCTGCAGCCGGGCGGCGAACGCTTCGGCCAGGAGCGGCAGCCGGCCGATGAACCCCTGATAATCGCGGTGGTAGTCGCCCAGGTCGGCGAGTTGGGCGAAGGTGCGCGCCGCCGCGTCGCCGGGCAGCTCGCCGCCCTCGACGAGCACCTCCTCCAGCGCCCGCAGCAGCTGCAGGGCGGCCGGGTAGAAGGCGCAGAAACCGCCCCCCCGGCCGCCGAGGTAGGCGCCGTCCGGGAAAACGGAGCCGACGCTCTCGAAGACGGCGTGCGCCAGGTCCATTTCGCCGGCCTCGCCGAACCCCGGGTGGTTCAGGTGGAAGAGCTCGTCGACGAGCGCCTCGACGGTCAGCAGCCGCGGGGGGAAGAAGGGGCCGCTCCGGCGGCGGCCGAGCTCCTCGCGCAGGAAGAGCAGTTGCCGCTGGTTGGGAAAGACGACCGCCCGATCGGACAGGTCGTCGTCCGCGTCGCGCAGCAGCTCGTCGACGACGGCCGCGCTCAGGTCCTGGGCCAGCGGCACGATGGTCAGCACGGAACCTCCTCGACGGCCGGCTCGTCGATGTAGAGGAGCAGGGCCCGGCAGGCGCGTCCCGGGAAGAGGGCGCGCAGGGCGGCGGTGTACCGGCCGACCTGGAGGCGGTGGCCCGGGTCGCGGGAGCCGCTCTTGAACTCGAGGAGGGTCACTCGATCCGGCTCGAGCCGCAGGCGGTCGAGGCGCTGCACCTGCCACCCGTGCGGCCCGGGCACGGCCAGCTCCTTCTCGGCCCAGGCCGGCGCGTCGCCGCAGAAGAGGGGCCACACCCTCTCGTCGCCCAGGAACCTCTCCAGCCGGGCGCTCTCCGGCGCGTCCAGGGAGTGGGCGGAGGCCCGCTCGCGGAGCTGGCCGAGCAGTTCCTCCCGGTCCGCGGCCGGTTGCAGCTCGGACAGCACCCGGTGCAGCCGCTCGCCTCGCGCCGCCGCCTCCCCGCCGTCTCCCGGGCGGGCCTGGAAGACCAGGAACTCGCGTTGCCACTCGCGGGTGGCGATCCGCTTGTCCGCCAGCTTCGGCGGCGTGCCGGCCGCAGGCGGGGGCGCGACCGGCCGCGGCGGCAGGTCGCCCCAGGCCGCCGGCCACTCCCGCCGCCCCGCCAGCAGGGGGTGCCGGAGCAGCAGCGACGCCAGGCCGGCGGCGGTCGGCCTCGAGGGCTCCTGCAGCAGAACGGTGAGGGCCAGCTGCGGCCGGGTGAAGGCCACGTAGAGCAGGTTGAGGCGGTCGATGAGTTCCCGCTCCTCCTCGGCGGACGCCATCTCGGCCAGCTCCGGGCAGAGCCGGGCGCCGATCTTGTCGACCAGGAAGAGGCGTCCGTCGTGGGCGACCGGCTCCAGGTCGTGGCGCTCGCGGCGGTCGTTGAGCGGCAGGATGACCAGCGGGAACTGCAGCCCCTTGGCCTGGTGGATGGTCATCACGCGCACGGCGGCCGTCGTCTGCGGCAACTCCACCATGCGCGGCTGGGGCCGGGCCAGGTCTTCCCGCCAGGCCTGCAGGAAGGCGGCGATGGAGTGGGCGCCGGCCCGTTCCTGCTCGTGCAGCATGTCCAGCAGCGTCAGCAGGTAGGGGGCGCAGTCGGGAAACTCGCCGAACAGGCGGAACGTCCGGCTGATGTCGCTGACCAGGTCGTAGACCGGCAGGAAGCCGACGGCCCGGAAGTGGGGCGCCAGCAGCTCCCGCCACAGTCCCGGGCAGAGTTCCTGGAAACGCTTGTAGAGGAACGGCCCGGCCGCGGCCACGACGTCGTCGCCGAAGGCCGCCAGCTCCTCCGGGAAACGGGCCGCCGCGCGCGCGAACAGCTGGCCCCGCACGAAGGCGTAGAAGCTAAGGTTGTCGGCCGGGAAGTCCAGGAAGCGCAGCAGGGCCAGCAGCTCGTTGACCACCGGGTGGGAGGCGAGCGTCAGGCTCTGCTCGGAGACGCAGGCGATGCCCGCGCCGCTGAGATGGGCCATGGCCCGGCGCACGTCCTCGTTGAAGCGGCAGAGGACGGCCATGTCCTGCAGTTCCCAGCCGCGCGCGCCCGCCTCCGCCACCGTGGCGGCGACCTGGGCCAGCAGCGGATCCTGCGGCTCGGCGGTGTCCTCCACCGCCGCCGCGGGCAGCCGCCGGATCTCCACCTGTCCCGCGCCGGCCTCGCCCCCCGCCCGCTGCTCTGAACCGGCGAAGTTGCGGCGGATCGCCTCCTGCAGGCGCGGGTCGTCGCTCACCCCGGAGATGGCCGCCGGCGCCCAGAACCCGTTGTTGAATTCGACGATGCGCCCGCCGCTGCGGTAGTTCGTCTCCAGCCGCTGGCCGAAAGGACGCGGCGCGACGTGGTCCAGCGCCGGCACGAGCCGGCGCAGCACGGGCTCCTCCATCATGTCGGCGTTGCCGCCGCGCCAGCGGTAGATGGCCTGCTTGCGGTCGCCGACGATGAACAGCGATGCCGCCGGATCGGAGGCCAGCACCTCATCGATGAGCGGCGCCAGGGCCTTGAACTGCAGCTCGGAGGTGTCCTGGAACTCGTCGAACAGGAAGTGGCGCAGGCGGTCCGACAGCTTGAGGTAGAGGTAGGGGTAGACGCCGTCGGGCCACTCGCGCAGCTTGCCCTCCAGCTCGCGGGCGAATTCGCCCACGAAGAACGGGTGGGGCTGGCGGCGCCAGTGATCCCGGAAGCCGGCCAGGAAGTCCCGGAAACCGGCCACCCGCTCCTGGCTGCGGTTGAGCAGCAGGTCGGCCAGGGCGCGGCGCATCTCCCCGTAGGCGGCGGCGAACTCCGCCACGTAGCCGGGCGGGGCGTCGGCCTGGGTCAACTCCTCCGCCTGTTCCTTGGCGAAGAAGGCCCGGTCGACCAGCCCGTCCAGGTGAGCCGCCGACGGGGCGGCCAGGAAGCCGGTGACGGCCGCCCGCAGCGCGGCGTTGACGGCCTGGCCGCGCAGGTGCAGGCAGCGGCCGTCCCGGTTCGGCTCGCGGCCGATGACCGCCAGCAGCACGGCCAGGCGGGCCCGGAAGGACTCCAACCGCTCGCCGCCGCGGCGGCGCAGCTCGTCCGCCGCCGGCCGCGCCTGCAGCTCCTGGCGCAGCCCCAGCGCGAACAGCCGTTCCAGTTGCCGGGCCAGCTCCTCGTCCGGCGTCCAGCCGCTCAGGCCGCGCGCCGCCCGCAGCTCCCCGAGGTAGGCGGCGACCGCCGGCCAGTCGCGGTCCGCCTCGGCGGCGATGTACTCGCGCGCCGCCCGCCCCACCGCGGCGCCCATCTCCACGTCGATCTCGAAGTCGGGCGGCAGCCCGAGGTCGGGGGAGAGGACCTTGACCATGGCGCTCATCAGCGAATCGATGGTGCGCACGTTGAAGTCCTCGTAGGCGGCCAGCATGGTCTCCAGGATGCGTCCGGCCAGGAGCGCCAGGCGGGCGGGCGGAAGGCCGGTGGCGGCGTGCAGCTCGTCCAGCGCGGCGGCGGCCGCCGCCGGCGGAGGCAGCGGGGGGGCGTCGTGCAGCAGGGCGAGCTGCTGCAGCCGCTCCAGGATGCGCCCCTTCATCTCGTTGGCCGCCTTGATGGTGAAGGTGACGGCCAGCACCGTCGGCAGCAGGCGCTCGGCCTCCTCCGGGACTCCTGCTCCCCGCTGCGGCAGGGAGGCGAAGGTCAGGAAGAGGCGCTGCAGGAACGCCTGCACCAGGCGGTAGGTCTTGCCCGACCCGGCCGACGCCTCGAGCTTGAGAATGCGCTCCCCCATCGCCGGGGATTATAGCATTTTTGACTTGCCTCGCGCCGGCATGCTATAGTGGCCGGCGAGGAGAGGCCGGATGAAGGACGCGAGCCGCGACAGCCAGCAGCTGGGGCGGGTGGTCGGCACCCTCGACGACATCGCCCTCGGTTTCCTGCTCGACGACGTGCGCCGCTACACCGACTCCATGTACCTGGCCCTGGGCCAGGCCTCGGCCATGCGCCGCCGGCAGGGCGAGGAGATGGACGCCCAGGAGGCCTATCTCTTTTTCCGCTCCAAGGAGCGCGCCGACACCCTCAAGGTGCTGCTGCAGTACCTGGTGGCCTTCAACCGCGCGCCGTTCCCCTGCGGGGGCCCGGACGACGAACACAGCAGCCGGGTGTTCCGCCAGTTTCGCGAGTTTTGCGGCGCCTACCTCGACCTGCTCCGCGAGGCCGACGTGCAGGCTGCCGCCTGCCGGGGCTCGACCCTGCCGGGGACGACGGCGAAGGAGGCCGAGACGCCCGTCGAGAGCCTGGTCCACGAACTGAGCGGGCTGCTGGCGGCGGCCCAGCGGGCGGTCCGGGAGGACTACCTCAAACTGTTCCGCGCCCTGCAGCGCCATTGCCTGTTCTGGTTCGAGGTGCGCGGCTTCCGCTTCGAGCGGGTGCGCCGCAGCGACTTCTTCGTCTACACCCTGGCGCGGCTGCTGCAGGAGACGACCTGCGCGTGAGGGCCCCGTTTTCGCTTGATTTCCGCCGCCGATTGCGCTACTATGCTGTCTGATCAGAGGAGTGGATGACACAGCTTGAATACGCGCGCCAGGGGCGACTGACCCCGCAAATGGAGACGGCGGCACGGCGGGAGTCGGTCACCGCGGAGCGGATGCGCGAGCTGCTGGCCGGCGGCCGCGCGGTGATCCCGGCCAACCCTCGCCACCGCGGGCTCCGCCCCCTGGCCATCGGCAAAACCCTGGCCACCAAGGTCAACGCCAACATCGGCACCTCCTGCGACTTCATGCAGCTGGAGGACGAGCTGCGCAAGCTCGACATCGTGGTGGCCAGCGGCGCCGACGCGGTCATGGACCTGAGCACCGGCGGCGACATCCCGGCCATCCGCCGCGCCTTGCTCGAGCGCTGCCCGCTGCCGTTCGGCAACGTGCCGGTCTACGAAATGGCGGTGGCCGCCCAAGGCGCCTTCGCCGACATGCCCGCCGCGCGCATGCTGGAGATGGTCCGCCTCCAGGCGGAGGACGGCGTCGACTTCATGACCATCCACGCCGGCCTCACCCGTGCCGCCCTGGAGAGGCTCGAGTTCCGCCCGCGCACCGGCGGCATCGTCTCGCGCGGCGGGGCGCTGCTGACGTCGTGGATGCGCCGGCAGGGTCGCGAGAATCCGTTCTACGAAAATTTCGACCGCCTGCTGGAAATCGCGCGCGCCCACGACGTCACGCTGTCTCTGGGCGACGGGCTGCGCCCCGGCTCGCTGTCCGACGCCAGCGACCGCGCCCAGATGGAGGAGCTGCTCACCCTGGGCGAGCTGGTCGAGCGCTGCCACACCGCCGGCGTTCAGGTCATGGTCGAGGGGCCCGGCCACCTGCCCCTGACCCACATCGAGATGAACATGCGCCTGCAGCAGGCGGTCTGCGCCGACGCCCCCTTCTACGTGCTGGGGCCGGTGGTCACCGACGTGGCGCCGGGTTGGGACCACCTGACGGCGGCCATCGGCGGGGCCATCGCCGCCGCCAGCGGCGCCGATTTCCTCTGCTACGTGACGCCGGCCGAGCACCTCGGCCTGCCCGAGGAGCAGGACGTCCAGGAGGGCATCATGGCCACCCGCATCGCCGCCCACGCCGCCGACGTCGCCAAGGGGGTGCCGGGGGCGGCCGACTGGGACGCGCGCATGAGCGACGCCCGGCGCCGTCTCGACTGGGCGGAGCAGGAGAAACTGGCCATCGACCCGGAGCGCTTCCGTCGCATCCGCGCGCGCCGCGTGACCCGCACCGGCGCCTGTTCCATGTGCGGCGAGCTGTGCGTGTACAAGGTGCTGAAGGAGGGTGACGGCGCATGAGCGTCGCCGAGCTGACCTTTTTCGGCGTGCGCGGCTCCTACCCGGTGGCCGACCGGCGCATGGCCGGCGTGGGCGGCAATACCACCTCCCTGCTCTACGAGGCAGCGGGCCAAACGGTCGTATTCGACGCCGGCACCGGCATCATCGCCCTGGGCCGGCTGCTGATGCGGCGGCGCCCCCCGCCGCGGCGCATCTCCCTGTTCCTGACCCACCTGCACATCGACCACATCGTCGGACTGCCCTTCTTCGCCCCCCTGTTCGCGCCCAACTGCCGCATCGACGTCTACGGGCCGGCCTGCCCGGGCGTCGATCTGGCCGGGAGCGTCTACCGGCTCTTCGAGTCGCCCTACTCGCCGATCACCCGCGCCGGCATCCGGGCCTCGCTCTCCTTCCGCGAGCTCGCCGCCGACGAGGCGCCGGGGGCGGTGGCCCTGGCACCGCGGCTGCAGGTGCGGCACCTCTACCACGGCAGCCACCCGCTGCTGGGGGTGATGGTGTATCAGCCGGTCTTCGGGCGCGGACGCCTGGTCTTCGCCACCGACATCGAGAGCCCGGACGGTTTCTCGGCGCGCATGCTCGCCTTCGTCCGCGGCACCGACGTGCTGATCCACGACTCCCAGTACCTGGAACGCGACTACCGCCACGCGCGCCTCCCGAAGCAGGGCTACGGCCACTCCACCGTAGCCATGGCCGCGCGCAACGCCGCCGCCGCCGCGGTCGGCCGCCTCTTCCTGTTCCACTTCGACCCGGAATACAGCGACGCCACGCTGGCCCTCATGCGCCGGCAGGCGCAGCCGCTGTTCCGGCGCACGGACCTGGCCAGAGAACGGAAACGAATCCGCATAAGGAGCTGACATGTCGGGACATTCCAAATGGCATTCGATCAAACATAAGAAGGCGGCCATCGACGCCAAGCGCGGCAAGATGTTCACGCGCTGGATCCGCGAACTGACCATCGCCGCGCGCATGGGCGGCGGCGACCCCAATTCCAACCCGCGGCTGCGCCAGGCCATGGACGGGGCGCGCTCGGTCAACATGCCCAGCGACAACATCAAGAAGGCCATCATGCGCGGCACCGGCGAGCTCGAAGGGGTCAACTACGAGGACGTCTCCTACGAGGGATACGGACCGGGCGGCGTGGCCATCCTGGTCGAGGCCCTGACCGACAACAAGAACCGCACCGTCTCCGAGGTGCGCCACGTCTTCGACAAGTACAACGGCAACCTGGGGGCGTCGGGCTGCGTGTCGTGGATGTTCCACAAGAAGGGGCTGATCATCGTGCCGGCCGACGCCGTGGGCGAGGACGCGCTGATGGAAGTGGCCCTCGAAAACGGCGCCGAGGACATGAAGCGCGAGGGCGAGGGCTTCGAGATCACCACCGCCCCGGAGGACTTCTTCAAGGTGCGGGACGCCCTCAAGGCGCGCAACCTGCCCGTCGAGTCGGCCGAGGTGTCGCGCATCCCCACCACCTACGTCAAGCTCGAGGGCAAACAGGCCGAGTCGATGCTCAAGCTGTACGACCGACTCGAGGAGCTGGACGACGTGCAGAACGTCTGGGCCAACTTCGACATCAGCGACGAAGAGATCGAGAAATTCCAGGCCGGCTGATGCGGGTGATCGGCTTCGACCCCGGTTCGGTGCGCTTCGGGGTGGGTGTGGTCGAGACGGAGCGGGGCAAGGCGCGTTTCGTCCACTCGGAGACCATCGCCCTGGCGGGCGAGTTCCCCGCCCGGGTGCGCGTGCTGTGGGCGCGGCTGCACGACGTCTACCTCCGCTTCCCGCCGCAGGCGGCGGCCATGGAGGAGGGCTTCCTGGGAAAGAACGTGCGCTCGCTGACGCTGCTGGCCATGGTCCGCGGGGTGGTGCTGGCGTCGCTGGCCGAGTTCCCGTTCGTTCCCGCCACCTACGCGCCGCGAGAGGTGAAACTGGCGGTCACCGGCTACGGCCACGCCGGCAAGGACCAGGTGGACAAGATGGTGCGCCTGCTGCTGAACCTCGGCTCGCGCCGTCTCGGTGCAGACGAGAGCGACGCGCTGGCCGTGGCCTGGTGCCACGCCCTGCGCCTGCCCGCATGATCGGCGCCGCGCGCGGCCGCGTCGTCGCCCGGGCCCCCGGCTGGGTGCAGCTGGAGACGGCCGCCGGCCTGGTCCTGCACGTGCACGTGCCCGTCTCCTGCCATGCCCAGCTGAACGAGGGCGACGAGGCCCTGTTGCACACCGTGCTCAAGATCCGGGACGAGGACCCGCTGCTCTACGGCTTTCCGAGCGCCCGCGAGAAGGCGATGTTCGAGAAGCTGATCGGCGTCTCCGGGGTCGGCGGCAAGATCGCCCTGTCGTGCGTCTCGGCCTTCTCGCCCGACGAGCTGGCGGCGGCCATCGCCGCCGCCGACGCCGCCCGGCTGAGCTCGGTGCCGGGCATCGGCCGCAAGACCGCCCAGCGGATCATCCTCGAGCTGACCGGCAAACTGGAGGCGGCCCCCAGCGACGGCGGAGCCGAGAGCCGCCTGCGCGACGACCTGGCCTCCGGCCTGGTCAACCTGGGATTCGCCGCCAAGGCGGCGCGCGAGGCGGCCGGCCGGGTGCTGCGCGACCACCCCGGCGAGGCCTCCTTCGCCGCCCTCTTCAAGGCCGCCCTGAAGCGGCTCACCCCATGAGCGGCGGCGTGCACGTCTCCAACCCCGGCTCCAACGGCGACGAGCGCCAGCTGGAACAGAGCCTGCGCCCCGGCCAGATCCGCGACTTCGTGGGCCAGCGCCGCAAGGTGGCCAACCTGCGCACCTACATCAAGGGGGCCAAGCAGCGCGGCGAGCCCCTCGACCACGTGCTGCTGCACGGTCCCCCGGGCCTCGGCAAGACCTGCCTGGCCCACATCGTGGCCGCCGAGATGGGGGTGGGCATCAAGGTCACCTCCGGGCCGGTGCTGGAGAAGAAGGGCGACCTGACCGCCATCCTGACCGATCTGCAGGCCGGCGACGTGCTGTTCATCGACGAGATCCACCGGCTCAAGACCTCCCTCGAGGAGATTCTCTACAAGGCGATGGAGGATTTCCAGGTGGACGTCATCATCGGCCAGGGACCGGGCGCGCGCACGGTGACGCTCGACCTGCAGCCGTTCACCCTGGTCGGCGCCACCACCCGCGCCGGGCTGCTGTCGTCCCCGCTGCGGGCCCGCTTCGGCATCGCCCTGCATCTCGACTTCTACAGCGCCGAGGAGCTGACGACCATCGTCGACCGCACCGCGCGCCTCCTGCAGGTGACCATCGAGCCGGATGCCGCCGCCGCCATCGCCCGCCGCGCGCGCGGCACGCCGCGCATCGCCATCCGCCTGCTGCGCCGGCTGCGCGACTTCGCCCAGATCGACGGCCACGGGGCCATCGACCCGGCGCTGACCGAGAGCGCCTTCCGCGCCCTGGACGTGGACGAGGAGGGGTTCGACGAGCTGGACCGGCGCATCCTGCTGGCCATCATCGACAAGTTCGGCGGCGGCCCGGTGGGCATCGCCACGCTGGCCACCGCGGTGCACGAGGAGCGCGAGACCATCGAGGACGTGTACGAACCTTTCCTCATCCAGCAGGGCTTCATGCAGGTCACCGCCCGCGGCCGGCTGGTCACCGAGAAGGCGTTCCGCCACTTCGGGCGCCTGCCCGGCGCGGACCAGAGCAAGCTCTTCTGAGCCGCCGCCCGGCTCCCGGCGGAACCTTTTTCTCCCCCCGCCGTTAACTAGACCGAAAGCGGTGCGTTCCGCCGCGGAGGAAAGCATGAAGAAGAAGGTCCTGTACCTGTGGATGCTGGCCCTGGCCTCGGCGCCGGCCTGGGGCCTGGCGCCGTCCGACGCGCCGCTGGCGGCTGTGTCGCCGGTCATCGACGGCAAGCTGGACGACGCCGCCTGGCAGGGGGCGCTGCGCATGGAGGGCTGGCTCACCGCCAAGCCCGACTACGGCAAGCGGCCCAGCGAGAAGACCGACATGTACCTGGCCTACGACCGCCGCAACCTCTACGTCGGCTTCCGGTGCTGGGACTCCAACCCGGCCGGCGTCAAGGCCGCCCTCTCCAAGCGAGACCAGATCGACGCCGACGACTGGATCGGCCTGGTCATCGACTCCTTCAACGACCAGCAGGGCGGCACCATGTTCATCTGCAACCCGCTCGGCATCCAGATGGACGGCACCCTGAACCAGGACGGCAACGGCGATGGGGCGCTGGACCTGGTCTGGCAGAGCGCGGGGCGGATCGACGACCAGGGCTTCGTGGTGGAGATGGCCATTCCCTTCCGGGTGCTGCGCTTCCCGTTCCGGGAGGTCGTCACCATGGGGCTGATGGGCGTGCGCCAGATCCCGCGCAAGTCGGAGCAGGAGTTCTGCCCCGAGTTCAACCCGGAGCGCGGCTCCATGCTGGCCCAGATGCGTCCGCTCCGCTTCCGGGGCATCGAGTACCAGCGCACCCGCGAGCTGTTGCCGGCGGTCACCTTCAGCCAGTTCGACGCCCGCCGCGAGGGGAGCATGAGGCGCGAGAGCCGGCACACGGATCTCGGTTTGACCGGCAAGCTGGGCCTGACCTCCGACCTGACCCTCGACGCCTCGTACAACCCGGACTTCTCGCAGGTGGAGAGCGACGCCGGCCAGATCGACGTCAACCAGCGCTACGCCCTGTTCTACTCCGAAAAGCGCCCCTTTTTCCTGGAGGGCAAGGAACACTTCACTTTCGCCGGGGCCATGGAGCAGGATCCGCTGGGGGCGGTGGTGCACACCCGCACCATCGTCGACCCGCTGCTGGGGCTGAAGCTGACCGGCAAGGTGGGCCGCCGCGACGTGCTGTCGGCATTGGTGGCGGTGGACGAGTACCCGCGCCAGATGGCCCTCGCGGAGGGCGGGGAGGACCCGCGCGACGCCTTCGTCTCCATCCTGCGCTACCGCCGGGCGCTGAAGGGCGACTCTTTTCTCGGAGGCTTCTACACCGGCCGCGAGCACGACGGCTCCTTCAACCGGGTGGCCGGCGCCGACGGCCGGCTGCGGCTCACCCCCCGGGCCCTCCTGGAGTTCCACCTGCTCGGCTCGTTTTCCGGCAACGGAGGCGGCGCGCCGCGCAGCCGCGGCGACGCCTTCGGTTTGCGCTACAACTACCAGACCCGCTCGGTCTACGTCGAGACGGGCCTGCAGCACATATCGCCGGAGTTCCGCACCGACCTCGGCTACGTCATGCGCACCGGCCTGCTGCAGTTTCCCTTCTTCGCCATGGTCACCGCCCGCCCCCGCTCGGGCTTCTTCCAGCGCGTCGACGCCTTCTACTGGAGCGCCCACCTGCGCGACCAGGCCAGCGGCCTGTTCGAGACCACCAATTTCTTCGTGGTGCGCTCCTTCATGCCCGGAAACAGCCAGCTGCGCCTGGAGGGCATCCTGGCCGACGAGGTGTTCGCCGGGAGGCGCTTCAACCGCAACGGCTGGGGCCTGCGCGGCTACTCGCAGCTGACCAAGAAACTGTACCTGGAAGGTGCGCTGCGCCTGCAGCGGCGCATCTTCTACGACGAGGCGGCGCCTTTTCCGGGCCGCGGCGCCTCGGGCGGCGTCGGCCTGGTCTATCAGCCCTCCGACCAGCTCAATTTCGGCCTGGACCTCTCCTACGCCGACTTCCGCCGGCTGGGGGGAGGCGGCCGGGTGTACGAATACGCCATCCTCCGCTCGCGCAACACCTTCCAGCTGAACCGCCACCTGTTCGTCCGCGGCATCGCGGAGTACAACACCTACTACCGGACCATCACCCTCGACCTGCTGGCCTCTTTCACCTACATCCCGGGCACGGTCGTCTACCTCGGCTACGGTTCGCTCTACCAGAAAACGTCCTGGGACGAAAGCCGCGGCGGGTGGCAGCCGGGGCGCGACTTCCATCAGGACCGGCGCAGCCTCTTCTTCAAGGCCTCCTACCTGTGGAGGTTCTGAGCGCCGCTCTTGCCGCGGTGCGCCGTTTCTGGTACAACGGGGGCTGGACCGAAAGACAACGCTCTTCTGCACCGCCCTGCTGCTCCTGCTTCAGGCGCTCCCGGGCGCAGCGGCGGGTGACGGCTCCTCCGCTCCGGCCGGCGAGGAGGAGGTGGCCCGCCCTCACGCCGACGTCGCCGTCGAGATCGGCATCGATTCGCGCGAGCGGCGCTTCTACCGGCCGCGCTTCCGCCTCGACTGGCCCTTGGGAAAGACCAGCCTGTTCGCCGAGATCCGCTACGACGAGCGCATCAACGGCCGGCTGCAGGGGGCCATCGACTACTGGGTGATGGCCGGGGCGACCCGCCGGCTGGCCCCTGGGCTGGAGCTGGAGGGGAGGCTGAACCACTTCTGCCGCCACCAGACCGGTCTGGCCACGGATTACGTGCTGAACCTGAACGAGCTGCTGGCCCGGCTCTGGGTCGGGGCCGGCTCGTTCCGGCTCGGGGTGGGGGGGGGTGGCTATACCGGCGGGACCGACCTGCACCGGCGGCTGCTGTCCTTGGCGGCCGAGGCGTCCGGGGTGCTGGTGCCCGAGCTCTCGCTGGCGACCGAGCTGCGCTGGGTCGACGGCGACGAACTGCTGGCCGACGCCGAAATGGCCCTGGCCCTGGGCCGCGGCGTGTCGCTTTTCCTGCGCCACTCCCGCACCTACGGCTTCCCGGCGCTCACCTTCATCGGGCTGCGCGTTTCGGCCGCCGCCGGCTTCCAGCCGCTGGCCGACCGCCTGCTCCTGGCCTGCGGCGTCTACCTCGACGACGACCGGTACAAGATCTACGTCCAGGGCGACTACCGGCTGAAGTTCCTGGAGGGAGAGGGCCGGCGCTTCTTCCTCCACGTCTCGTTCCACACCCCGATCCTCTCAGACGGCCGCTTCTTCGCCCGCTTCTGGCCGGACCGGATGCTCTACGACGTGGGCGCCGAGTACGAGCGGCGGCTGGGCCGCGCCGCCCGCCTCGCCTGGTACGCCCGCTACGCGCTGGACATGCCGGTGGACAAGGACCTTCCGTTTGGCGCCTCGCTGGCCACCGGCCTGGCGCTGCGCAACACGGCCGACTTCGCCCGCCTGGACCGCCGCCTGCGCCTGGAGGCCCACGCCGGCGTGAGTTTCCGCCACGACTACGACTTCGGGGTGAAGCTGGGCCTCAACACCCGGCCCGGCCGGCGGTTGGTCTGGGGACTCGACGCCGACGGGCGGCTCGACGGCGAGAGACTGGCGCTGGAGGCCACGCTGTTCGCCGAGGGCCGCGGCCCGGTCCGACTGCGCCCGTTTCTGCGCTGGACGCGAACGGACCTCCGCGACGGCGGCCACATCCCGGCCGACTGCCGCGTCGCCCTAGGCGTCGGCTGGAGCCGCTGGTTCTGAGGAGGAGCCCTAGGCGCCGCCGCCCTGGGTGCCGGGCGCGTCGCCCTTCTTCCAGAGGGCCAGGGCGATCCCGGCCAGGATGGCCGCCGCACCGGCCAGTTTGACCGCCGAGGGAGTCTCCCCGAGCAGCAGCAGGGCGAGGAGGGTCGCGCCGATCGGTTCGCCCAGGGTGGCCACGGCGACGAAGGCGGCCGGCAGGTGGGCCAGGGCCCAGTTGAAGGAGGAGTGGCCGACCAGTTGCGGCAGCAGGGCCAGCAGCAGGAAGCAGCCGTAGGTGCCGGCGCGGAAGCCGGCCAGGGGGGCGCCGGCCAGCCGGGCCATGGCCAGCAGCAGCAGCGCCGCGGTGGTGTAGACCAGGGCCACGTAGGGGATCAGGGAAAGTGAGCGGCGCAGCTTTCGGCCGATGAGCCAGTAGCCGGCCGCGGCCAGGGCCCCGGCCAGGGCCAGGGCGTTTCCCAGCAGCGGGTTGGCGGCGGCGCCCGGCCGGGTGTCGAGGAGGGCGACCGCCACCCCGCCGACCACGGCCAGCCCCAGGCCGGCCACGGTCCGCCTTCCCAGCCGCTCGCCGAACAGCAGCCGGCCCGCCAGCGCCACCCACAGCGGCGAGGTGGAGACCAGCACCACGGAGGAGGCGACGCTGGTGTACTCCAGCGAGCTGATCCAGGTGGCGAAGTGGACCGCCAGGAACGCCCCCGACAGCAGCGCCCAGCCGCGGGCGGCCCCGTCCAGGCGCCGCAGCTCGCCCCGGTGGCGCAGCCAGGCCCAGGGCAGCAGGACCAGCGAGGCCAGCCCGAGCCGCCAGGCGGCGACGGCCAGGGAGGAGGCCTCCTGCTGCGCCTGGCGGATGAACACGGAGGCGCTCGACACCGCCGCGATGCCCAGGACCAGGACCAGGCGCGGGCCGAGAATGGAGCGTTCCGGAGGCGGGGTCATGACGGCGGCATTGTAACCGCCCCCCGCGTCCGGGTCAAGGGCGGGGGCCGCCTGGCGCCGCGGCCGGCTCCCTGATAGAATGGGGGCGGCTGCGGGGACCCGCGGGCGAGGAGGGCGGCATGAGATCACACGATGTCGGATTCCAGATCCATGGCGACGACATGCAGCTGGTGGAGATCGAGCTGGATCCCGGCGAGACGGTGGTGGCCGAGGCCGGGGTGATGAACTGGATGGAAGAGGGCATCGCCTTCGAGACCAAGATGGGCGACGGCTCCCGTCCAGATGCCGGGCTGCTGGACAAGCTCCTGTCCGTCGCCAAGCGCACGATCACCGGCGAGTCGGTCTTCATGACCCACTTCGCCAACGGCGGCGTCGGAAAGAGGAAGGTGGCCTTCGCCGCCCCCTATCCCGGGCGCATCGTCCCCGTCGATCTGGCCTCCATCGGCGGCGAGCTCCTCTGCCAGAAGGACGCCTTCCTCTGCGCCGCCCTGGGCACCGGGATCTCCATCGCCTTCACCCGGCGCTTCGGGGCCGGCCTCTTCGGCGGCGAGGGCTTCATCCTGCAGCGGCTGCAGGGCGACGGGCTGGCTTTCCTGCACGCCGGCGGCACGGTCATCGAGAAGGAGCTCCGCGGCGAGACCCTGCGCATCGACACCGGCTGCATCGTCGCCTTCCAGCCCACCCTGGACTACGACATCGAGATGGCCGGCAACCTCAAGTCGATGTTCTTCGGCGGAGAGGGGCTCTTCCTGGCCACCCTCCGGGGCACGGGCAAGCTCTTCCTCCAGACCCTGCCCTTCTCGCGCCTGGCCGACCGCATCATCGGCGCCTCGCGCATCGGGGCGGGGCGGCAGCAGGACGAGGGCTCGGTGCTCGGACCCCTGGGCAAGCTGATCGGGGGCCGCTAGGCCGGGCCGCCCGAGGCGGGTTGACTTTCCGCGGGGGCGGATTCATCATCACCGGGGTGTCGACGACATGATCGACGTGGCCATCGACCTGCTGATGAACCTGGCCCTGCTGGTGGCGCTCACCCTGGTGTCGCTGTTTCTCACCAAGCTGCGTCCTCGGGGCAGGCGGGCCGACCTGCTGCAGGGGCTCCTGTTCGGCGCCGCCTCCCTGCTGGCCATGACCCGCCCCATGGTGTTCTCCCCGGGCATCATCTTCGACGGCCGCTCGGTGATGATCAGCGTCTGCGCCTTCTACTTCGGCCCCGCGCCGGGAGCCGTCGCCGCGGCCATGGCCGCCGCCTACCGGGTCCTGCTGGGCGGGGGCGGGACCCTGACCGGGGTGCTGGTCGTGCTCTCCTCCTTCCTGGCCGGGGCGGTCCTGCGCCGGCGCCGCCGGAGCGCCTCCCTGCCGGACGGCCGGGAGTTCATCCGGCTGGGGCTGCTGGTCCACGTGGCGATGCTGCTGCTGATGCTCACCCTGCCGGGCGGGGCGGGACCGGACGTGCTCCTGCGCATCGGCCTGCCGGTTCTGCTGACCTATCCCCTGGTGACCCTCCTGATCGGCAGGATCCTGGTCGCCAACCTCGTCGGCATCCGCACCCTGGAGGCCCTGCGCCAGACCGAGGAGATCCTCTCCCGCTTCATCCGGAACTCGCCGATCTACGCGTTCGTCAAGGAAGTGAAGCCGGGCGAGAGCCGGGTGCTGCACGCCAGCGAGAATTACCTCGACATGATCGGCGTCGCGGGTTCCGACATGGTCGGCCGGACGATGGCCGAGCTGTTCCCCGCCGATTTCGCCGCCAAGATCACGGCCGACGACTGGGCGGTCGCCTCGAGCGGGCGGGTGCTGAAGCTGGACGAGGAGCTGAACGGCCGCCACTACAACACCATCAAGTTCCCCATCCGCGTCGCGGATCGGGTGCTCCTGGCCGGCTACACCATCGACGTCAGCGAGCGCCGCCGGTCGGAAGCGGACCTGGCCGACAAGGAACTCCGCCTGCGCACGCTGCTGGCCTCCATCCCCGACCTGGTCTGGCTGAAGGACGCGGAGGGGCGCTACCTCTTCTGCAACCCGATGTTCGCCCGCTGCATGGGCGTGCGGGCGGAGGACCTGGTCGGCCGCAGCGACCACGACTTCATGGGGCGGGAGAAGGCCGACCGTTTCCGCGATGACGATCGCCGGGCCGTCGCCGCCGGTTCCCCGGTTCGCATCGAGGAGACGGTCACCTTCGCCGACGACGGCCACCCGGCGATCCTGGAGACCACCAAGACGCCGGTCTTCAATGCCGACGGGACGCTCATGGGCCTGCTGGGCATCAGCCGCGACATCAGCGAGCGCCGGCGGCTGGAGGCGCAGCTGGTGCAGTCGCAGAAGATGGAGAGCATCGGCTCCCTGGCCGGCGGCGTGGCCCACGACATGAACAACGTGCTGGCGGCCATCCTGGGGCTGGCCTCGGCCAACCTGGAGTTCCACGCCGAGGGCAGCCCCGCCCGCCGGGCCTTCGACACCATCATCAAGGCCTCGGAGCGGGGAGGGAAGATGGTGCGCACGCTGCTGAGCTTCGCCCGCCAGAGCCTGGCCGAGGAGCGGGAGCTGGACCTGAACGCCATCCTGCGCGAGGACGTCGGCCTGCTGGAGCGGACCACCCTGGCCCGGGTCCAGCTGGAGCTGGACCTGGAGCCCGCCCTGCACCCCGTCTTGGGCGACGCCCCCGCCCTCGCCCACGCCGTCATGAACCTGTGCGTCAACGCCGTCGATGCCATGCCCGGCGGGGGGACGCTGACCCTGCGCTCCCGCAACCTCGGCGAGGGACGGGTGGAGGTGGCGGTGGAGGACACCGGCCACGGCATGACCCCCGAAGTGCTGGCCAAGGCCATCGATCCCTATTTCACCACCAAGGAGCAGGGCAAGGGGACGGGGCTGGGGTTGTCGCTGGTCTACACCACCGTGAAGGCCCACCGCGGGGAGATGGAGATTCGAAGCGAACCGGGCCGGGGGACGCGGGTGCTTCTCCGCTTCCCCGCCCTGCGGGCGGCGGCGCCGGATCTCCCCGCCGACGATGCGGCTCCGGCCCGGTCGCTGCTTTCCTCCCTGGCGGTGCTGCTGATCGACGACGACGAGCTGATCCGCAATTCCCTGGGCGACATGCTGCGCGTGCTCGGCCACACTCCCCTCACCGCGGCCTCCGGCGAGGAAGCCCTCGCCCTGCTGGCCGGCGGAGCGCAGCCCGACGTGGCCATCCTGGACATGAACATGCCGGGGCTGGGCGGGGCCGGGACCCTCCCGAGGCTTCGGGAGATGCGGCCGGCGCTGGCGGTGCTGCTGGCCACGGGTCGAGCCGACCAGCCGGCGCTCGAGCTGATCGAGCGCACCCCCGGCGTCACCCTGCTGGAAAAGCCCTTCGGCCTGAAGGATCTGCAGCGGCGGCTCGAAGAAGCGGCCGCCCGCGGCTAGGCGAGGCCGGACGGCCGGGGCGGGGATCCGGAGCTCTGCCCCCCGGGTTCCGGTTTGACCGGTCTCCCGGTGCTGACTTATAATGGCCGCATGATCGACGAAAGCGGGCTGATGCGCCGCCTGGTGGACCTGGCGCTGGAGGAGGATTGCGCCGCCGCCGACGTGACCACCGCGGCGCTGGCCGCCTTCGACCGTCCGGCCCGCGCCGTGGTGAAGGCCAAGGCCCCCGGGGTCATTTCGGGATGGATGCCGTTCTGCGAGACCTTCCGCCAGGTCGATCCGGAGGTGCAGGTCGAGATCCGCTGCCCGGACGGCTCCCGGGTGGAGGCCGGCGACCAGGTGGCGGCGCTGTCCGGGCGGGAAAGCGCGCTGCTCCGCGGCGAACGGACGGCGCTCAACTTCCTGCAGCGCCTCTCGGGCGTGTCCACCCTGACCCGGCGCTACGTCGAGGCGCTGGCGCCCTACCGCACGGTGCTGCTGGACACCCGCAAGACCACGCCGGGCATGCGCTACCTGGAGAAGAAGGCGGTGCGCGACGGCGGCGGCCGCAACCACCGGCTGAACCTGGCCGACATGGCCATGGTCAAGGACAACCACATCGCCATGGCCGGTTCCATCCAGGCGGCGGTGGAGGCGGTGCGCCGCGCCGCCCCCGGCCTGCGCGTGGAGGTCGAAGTGAAGGACCTGGACGAGCTGGAGCAGGCCCTCGCCTGCGGAGTCGACTGGATCATGCTGGACAATTTCCCGCCCGACCTGGCGCGCCGGGCGGTGGCCGCCGTCGCCCGCCGGGCGCGGCTGGAGTCGTCCGGCAACCTCACCCTGGAGACGGTCGCCGGGCGCGCCGCCCTGGGCGTCGACTTCGTCTCGGTGGGCGCTTTGACGCACTCCGCCTGCGCGCTCGACCTGAGCATGAAGGTCACGGGGAGACCATGAAAGACTATTTCGAAACCGACGTCCTGATCATCGGCACCGGCATCGCGGGTTCGGCCGCCGCCCTCGTCCTGGCCGAGAACGGCGTGCGCACCATGATGATCTCCAAGGGCCGCGACATCTCCCGCAACAACACCTACCTGGCCCAGGGCGGCATCGCCGCCGCGGCCGGCGACGACGACCGCGAGGCCTTCGCCGCCGACATTGTCCGCGCCGGCGACGACTACCACAGCCGCGAGGCGGTGCAGATGGTGGTCGGGGAGTCGCGGCGCCTGGTGCAGGACCTCCTGGTCGGGAAACTCGGGGTTCCCTTCGCGCGCCGCGACGACGGCTACGACATGGCCCAGGAGGGCGGCCACTCGCGCCGGCGCGTGCTGCACGTCAAGGACATGACGGGGCGCGTCATCCAGGAGCACTTCCACGGCCACCTGGAGCGCTTCGACGAGCTGTCGGTGCTCTACCAGCACACGGCCATCGACCTGCTGACCTACCCCCACCACTCGCTCAACCCGGCGCGCATCTACCAGGAGCCCAAGGTGATCGGCGCCTACGTGCTCGACCAGCGGACCAAGAAGGTGTTCCGCGTCTTCGCCCGCAAGGTGGTGCTGGCCTCCGGGGGGCTGAGCAGCCTCTTCCTGAACTCGACCAACCCCGACGACGCCATCGGCAGCGGCATCGCCATGGCCTACCGGGCGGGGGCGCGGCTGGCCAACCTGGAGTTCGTGCAGTTCCACCCCACCGCCCTCTATTCCCGCGAGGGGGGCCGCTTTCTCATCTCCGAGGCGGTGCGCGGCGAGGGGGCGCGGCTGATGAACCGCAAGGGGGAGTACTTCATGGACAAGTACTCCCCGCAGAAAGACCTGGCGCCGCGCGACGAGGTGGCCCGGGCCATCTACGAGGAGATGATCAAGAGCGGCGACGACTACGTGCTGCTCGACCTCGCCTCGTTCGCCAAGATCGACATCCGCGGGCGCTTTCCGACCATCTACGAGACCTGCCGGCAGCAGGGGTTGCACATCGACGAGAAGCCGATCCCGGTGGTCCCCGCCGCCCACTACGGATGCGGCGGCGTGCTGGCCGACCAGGCCGGCCGGACCAGCCTGCGCAACCTCTACGCCGTCGGCGAGGTGTCGGCCACCGGGGTGCACGGCGCCAACCGCCTGGCCTCGGTCTCCCTGCTGGAAGGGCTGGTGTGGGGGGTGAAGGCGGCCGAGGACATCTGCCGCACCCTGCGCGACGACCCGTCGCCCTACGTCATCGCCGAGGTGCCGGAGTGGAAGTACCCCAACCCGCAGGAGAAGCTCGACCCGGCGCTGGTGTGGCAGGACATGGCCACCATCCGCTACATCATGTGGAACTACAACGGCCTGATCCGCACCGTGAAGCGCATGGAGCGCGCCAAGGCCGACCTCGACTACCTCAAGCACCGCATCGTCCGCTTCTACCAGCAGACCGAGATCGGCAACCGCATCATCAACCTGCGCGACTCGGTGCAGACCGCCCTGCTGATCGTGGAGGCGGCCATGCGCAACCGCGTGTCGCGCGGCGGCCACTTCGTGTCCAGCAGCGACTACTGAAGCGCCGGGGCCCCGGCGAAGTCGGGGAGGGCCTCCCCGGTGCGGCCGTACACGAAAACCGCCGCTCGGGCGGGGTCGAGGCCGGTCGCGCAGAGGCGGTCGATCTCGTCCCGGCTCACGGCGCCCACCGCGGCGATGATGTCGCGCACCGTCTGCTCCTGCTTGAAGAACAGCTCCTGGTTGATGTTGAAGCGCATCTTGGCCACGTTGTTCTCCAGGGACAGCACGATGGAGGACTTGATGTGGTCCTTGGCCCGATCCAGCTCCTCGGCCGAGACGCCGTCGCGGCGCAGCTGCTGCAGCTCCGCGGCCACCGCCTGCAGGTAGGGGACGGCCCGGCCTCCCTCGACGACGCCGTAGATGCAGAGGAGCCCGCAGTCGAGGTAGGGATCGGCGAACGAACTGATGGTGTAGGCCAGGCCCTTCTCCTCGCGGATCTTCTGGAAGAGCCGCGAACTCATTCCGGCGCCCAGGATGTCGTTGAAGACCATGAAGGCGTGGCGCTGCGGCGAGGCGGCCGGGATGGAGTCGAAGCCGACGATCACGTAGGACTGGTTCAGCGAGGGGCTGTCCTCCTGAAAGCGGGCGGCCTGGAAGCGCGGCGCGTCGAAGCGGAGATCCTGCGGCGGCGCGTCCGGCCAGGCGGCGAAGAAGGAGGCGGCCATGTCGACCAGGCGGGCATGCTCGATGCTGCCGGCCGCCGCCAGCAGAAGGTTGTCGGGCCGGTAGAGGCGGCGGTAGAAGCCGTGCACCTGGTCGCGGGTGAAGCCGGCCACCTGCGACTGGCGCCCGCCGATGGGCCAGCCCAGGGCGTTGCCGTCGTAGACCCGCTCGTAGAAGCGCTCGAAGGCGCAGGTGTCCGGGTTGTCCTCCGACTCCTTGATCTCCTGGATGATCACGTCGCGTTCGCGCAGGAACTCGTCGGCGGGGAAGGTGGCGTTCATGACGAGGTCGCTCAGCAGCAGGAAGGCGTCGGGCAGCTTCTCGTCGATGGCCTTGATGTGGAACTGGGTGATCTCCTTGCCGGTGAAGGCGTTCAGCCGCCCGCCCAGGCGGTCGGAGATGTCGGCGATGCGCTTCAGGCTGTACCGCTCGCTGCCCTTGAAGAGCATGTGCTCGATGAAGTGGTGGAATCCCACCCGGGCCTCGCTCTCGGCCCGCGAACCGCTCTTCAGGGAGTAACTGAGGGCGACCGACGGAAACTGCGGAAAGCGCTCGGAAACGATCGTCAGCCCGCAGGGCAGGACGCTTTTTTGGACCATGGGCCTCCCTCCGGGGGCGGCGGGATTATACCAGCTCGGCCGGAAAGCGGCAAGGCCGGAGCCGGGGCGCTCCGACCGCGCCTCCGCCGCTCAGAGCGGCTGGCCCTCGATGCGTCCGACCATCTCGCGGGCGCGGCCCGACATCGGGCTGAACATCTCGCTCAGGCGGGCGAACTGGCTTCGCGCGGCGTCGATCCGCCCGAGGCGCAGCAGGGCGATGCCCTTGTAGAACTCGGCCTCGTCGAAGTAGCTGGGGTCCATGGTGCGGATGATGGCGTCGAACGGATCCAGGGAGCCGGCCGGATCACCGGCGAGCAGCCGGCACAGGCCCGCGAAAAAATCGAACTTGGCCACGCCGGGGCGGGCGGCCCGCAGGGGCTCCAGAATCGCCAGCGCCGCCGGGTAGGCGCCGCGGTTGTAGTGCTCCATCGCCTGCCGGAAGCTCGCTTCGCTGCCGGGGTCCGGAGTGGGCACGGCGCGCGTCTCGCTCTGGATGAAGAGGGGCGGATCGAATCGCGATACGCGCTCCAGCCAGCCGGCGTGCCGCCGCTGCTGCACCAGCACCGTGACGCCGACGACGACCAGCAGCGTGGCGGCCAGCCCCAGCGCCGGCCGCAGGACGGCCAGGCGGCGCGGCGCGGCCAGGGGGGGCGCGATGCGCACCTCCTGGCGCCGCAGCGTCTCGTCGATCTGCAGTTCGCGGAAGCAGTCGTCGCAGCAGAAGTAGTGCCGCTCGAAGGCCTCCATCGGGCCCGCATCGAGCTTCCCGTCCAGGTACGCGTCCTGCAGCCGCCTGAATTCCTTGCACGTCATGGTGTCCTCACTCCAGTAAATAGGGCTGCGCGTGCGATATCTCAAGCCGCAGCTTCTTCAGCGCCCGCTCCTTGCGTACGCTCACGTAGTGCTTGCTGCGCCCCAGCTGGGCGGCGATGTCGCCGACCCGCTTCTCGCCCAGGTAGAACTCGCGCAGGATGAGGCGGTCGGTGTGCGGCAGGCGCTCGATCGCCGGCTGGAGCGCCTGGATCAGCCGCTCCCGCTCCAGCCGCTCCTGCTCCCGGCAGTGGCAGACGAATTCTCCCGCCTGCTCGGCCCGCCGCCGCAGCTCCTCGCTTCGCTTGCTGCGGTAGAAGTAGTTGAACTGGACCCGCTTGGCGATGCCGAACAGGAACGGGGCCAGCATGGCCTCGCTCTCCACCTTGCCGGCGCGCAGGCCGTCGAAGAAGGCGACGAACACCTCCTGCACCAGGTCCTCGTAGTGCCGTTCGCCCTTGATGCGGGTGCGGAAGTAGAAGAAAAGGCGCGCGTTGAACCGGTGGATCAGCTCCGCCTGGGCCGCGCTGTCGCCGGCCATCACCTTCTGCAGCAGGCCGTCGCGGTTCATCTATTCGACGGCCTTCTCCAGCGTGTTGTTGGCGGTCTGGGCCTCGGCGCAGAGCCGGTCGGGGTTGATCTCGGCACGGATCACCAGGGGGCCGCCGATGCGGAAGTTGGTGCGCAGCAGCACGTGGGAGCGCGGCTTGAACAGCAGCGGGTCGAGATAGCTGGCCTTGAACTCGGCGCGGCGGATGCCGTTGATGTAGAGGGTCAGCATGACGCCGTCGAGCTGGCGGGCGGCAGGCGGGCAGCCGGCGGCCGAGACGTTCTCCATCTTGATCGCCAGGAACCGGTCGTTCAGCACGAGAATGTCGGTGACCCGGAAATCGGGGAGCGCCGCCGGGGGGACGGCGGACAGCGCCCCGGAGGCCGCGGCCAGCAGGAGCATGGCGGCGGCGCGCTGCGGCGCACCGGGCAAGCGTGGGTGGCGGGACATCCCGCCCTAATTATACCGTTCGCCGCGGATTATCTCAAATTTGTCTGCGCTTGCCTTTCCCCGGGGGCGGTTGTATCATGTCCCATCATGCGCCGGGTCCGCGGCTTCGGAGGGGGGCTTCTTCTGCTTGTTCTGGCCGTGGCGTTCCCCTCGGCGCTGCAGCCGGATTCCGGAAGCGGTCGCAGCGATCCCCTGGCCAGCGTCATCGACCGCCTGCTGATGCTGCACCGGCAGGCGCGTGACCCCGCCCTGCTCGATCTGGCCCTCTGTTTCGCCGAGGCCAGCGCCGCCCGTCCGCCGGAGCAAGCCGGCCTTCCCGATCGGCTGCGCATGGCCTGCCGGGCGTTTGCCGCCGGCCCGACGGCGGGGGAAAGCCCGGCCTCGTGGCGCCGGACGGGCGACCGGCTGCTGGCCAGGCTGCAGCGCCGGCTGGAGGGCGATCGCGTGCCCCTGCGCCCGTTCGCCGACCCCCTGCGCGGGCAGCTGCGCCCCGGCCAGATGGCGGTGCGCTTCCTGTTCAACGGCGACCGCGTGCTGGCCTTCCACATCGAGCCGCAGGAAACCGGCTGGCGGGAGCTGGGCATGGACGCCGCGGCGCTGAGACGGCTGGTGCGCCGCCTGGCCGACCCCCTGGCCGACTTCGCCCAGGGGCGCGTCGACTACCTGCGCATCCACTTCGACATCGATGCCGCGCTGCGCCTCTACAACGTCCTGCTGCGGCCGCTGCTGGAACCCCGGCCGGCGGTGCGCGAGCTGCTGCTGGTGGCCGACGGCGAGCTGGCGCGGCTGCCGTTCGACGCACTGGTGACCGGCCTGAACGGCTGCGCGATGGATCCCGAGGTGGTCTTTTCCGAGTACCGCTCCGCCGACTACCTGCTCGATCGCTGCGCCATCACCCAGTTCCTGTCGCTGGTCGACCTGCAGCGCCGCTTCCGCCCCGCCCCCTACCGGCTGCAGCTGGCCGCTTTCGGCAATCCCCAGACCAGCGGGGAGCGCCGGGCCGGAGAGCGGCGCGTGGCGGTGGCCGACATCCCCACCTCGGGGGCCGAGGTCGACTCGCTGGGGCGGCTGCTGCCGGTCGCCGGGGCCCGGCTGTTCACCGGCCCCGCCTTCACTCCCGACAACTTCGAGAGCTGGGCGCCGCAGGCGCGGCTGGTGCACATCGCCACCCACTTCTTCGGCGACCCGCGCGACCCCGGCCGCTCGGCCCTGTTCTTCAGCCCGGGCGCCGACGGCGTGTCGATGTACGAGGCGCGGCGCCTGGCCAGCCGGCGGCTGCCGGCGGAGCTGGTGGTCCTCAGCGCCTGTGAATCCGCCGAATGCGAGCTGCGGCGCGGGCGGGCGGGAGGCGGCATGCTCGATGCGCTGCGCCGGGCCGGGGCGCGGGCGGTGCTGGCCAGCCAGTGGCCGGTGGACGAGTTCAACTCCCAGGTGATCCCGCTCTTCTACCGCCGCTTCCTGGAATCGGGAAACGCCGCCGCCGCCCTGCGCGACGCCAAGCGCGAGCTGCTGGCCCGCGACGGCCGGCTCAACGACCGCATCGCCTTCTCCTTCGCCCACCCCTTCCTCTGGGCGGCGTTCGCCCTGGTGAGCTTCTCCGGGCCGGATTGATCCCCCCCGCCCCGGCCCGGGTGGGCCTCCCTTGACCGTTCGCGGCAAAACCGCTACACTGAAAACGATGATCGGAAGCCCCCGTTTGCACGCGGCCGCCCTGCTGCTGGCGTTGGCCGCCTCGGCCCCGGCCCGCGCCGGGACCCCGCCGGCCGCCGCCGCGGAGCTCCGCTACCGGTTCTCGTACCAGATCCGCGGGTCGGCCAGCGGCAAGGCGCTCATCTTCGTGCCCTTCCGCGTCTACTACGAGGCCGAGGCGGCGGTGAACCTGGTGGCCGTTCCCACCCGCCACAACACCTGGCGCTTCGCCTGGGCCGGCCCGGCCGCCCCGGCGTTCATCCTGCGCACCCTGGGCTTCAAGGGCCGGCACCTCGCCGTCCTGACCGCCGCCGCCGATTTCGAAGCGGGCCGCCGATTCGGCGAGCAGCGGGCGGAGGCCTGGAAAGCCGAGGTGCCCGAGTACGGGCGGCACGTCGCCACGGTGAGCTTTTTCCCGTTCCGGGTTCCGGAGCAGAACCGCAGCGCGCTGAACTTCGAGCGCGATCCCCAGGGGGTGCACCGCAACATCAACTGCCGGGTGGAGGCGCTCTACCGGCAGCCGCAACCGCCGGACATCTACTTCCGGGTCTTCCCGATGATGGCCGAGCTGCTGGCGGCCTACAACCACGCGCCGTTGCCGGCCGACACGCCTTTTGACCGCCTGCCGGCGGAGTGGCGCAGCCCGCCGCTCAACTTCACCCAGCCGCTCAACGGGGTGGCGGCCCAGATGGAGAAGATCGTCGCCGAACTGGTGACCCTGCGCCAGAGCGCCGGATTCCGCATGCGCTACCGGCTGGCCGGGAGCTCGCCGGAGGCGCTGGAGGTGCGCGGCGAGGCGCAGCCCAACGTGTCGGTGTGGAAGGGCTTCGAGATCCGCGACTGCCGCCGCCGGCTGCGCCTGCGCCCGGGCGACGGGGCGGTGCTGCTGGACGAGATCGTGCTGGTGGTGGGCAACGACAAGGGGCAGGGCGGTACCGGGCGCCTGCGGCTGGAACTGGCCGAACAGTGAACCCCGCATCTCTGCGACAGGAGTGACCATGAAAGAAAGCGCGTTCCTTTTTCCGGGCCAGGGCTCGCAGGCCGTGGGCATGGGCCGGGACCTCTACGAGAAGACGGAGTTCGGCCGGCGCACCTTCCGGGCCGCCGACGAGATCCTCGGGCTGCCGCTGACCCGCATCTGCTTCGAGGGGCCGGAGGAGGACCTGAAGCTGACCTGCCACACCCAGCCGGCGCTGCTGACCGTCTCCTACATCCTCTTCACCCTGCTGGAGAGGCAGCCGGGCATCGCCGCCGGCCACTCCCTGGGCGAATACTCCGCGCTGGTCTGCGCCGGGGCCTTGCGCTGGGAGGACGCCGTGCAGCTGGTCCACAAGCGCGGCCGCTACATGCAGGAGGCGGTGCCGGTCGGCCAGGGGGCGATGGCCGCCCTGATCGGGGTGGACATCGGCACGGTGCGCGCCGCGCTGGCCGCCGCCGATGCCGGCGACGTCGACGTGGCCAACTGGAACTCCTCCAGCCAGGTCGTCATCTCCGGGGCCAAGGGCGCCGTGGAGGCGGCGGTCGCGCGCATCAAGCCGCCCAAGTCGGTCATGCTTCCGGTGTCCGCCCCCTTCCATTCCCGGCTGATGGGGCCGGCCGAAGAGAAACTGGCCGTGGACCTCGACCACACCGCCTTCGCCGACCCCGCGTTCCCGGTCGTCAACAACGTCGAGCTGCGCGAGGTCCGCACCGCCGCCGAGGCACGCGACGGGTTGAAGCGCCAGGTGTCCCGTCCGGTGCTCTGGCAGGGCACGATGGAGAAACTGGTCGGTGAAAAAGGCGTCCAGCGCTGCGTCGAAGTGGGCACGGGCCGCGTGCTCGCCGGTCTGATCAGGCGTTCCGCCAAAGAGATGGGGCGAAACGTTGACGTGATCAACGTCGAGACCCTGGCCGACGTCGAAAAGCTCCGATCCTAGAGCGCGAGCGGCATATTAAATTCAATAAATAACATTTCCATTATACGATCCTTTTCCCACAAGCATTTCGAGGGTGCCTGAGGCGGTCGATCCGCGTCCCGAAAGGGCGGAGGGGGTGGCAGCGCTCCCCAAGTACCGATAATTCTATAAAAAAATGCAAGAACGGCTTGACAATGCGTTTTCCGTGTGCTAAGAAATCGCCAGATGCCTATACGATTAGGTGTTCGGAGAGTGCCATGCCCATATTGGGGTTGAAAAAACAGAAAAGCATCGTCGGTCTCGACATCGGCTCCTTTGCCCTGAAACTGGTCGAGTTGAAGCCGATCAAAAAGGGCAAGGACACCAAGTTCGAGCTCATGGCCGTCGGGTATGAGCCGGTTCCCTACCAGTCGATCGTCGAGGGCAGCATCATGGACTCGTCGGCCGTGGCCGAAGCCATCCAGCACGTGTTCTACGACAGCAAGGCCAAGGCGAGCAGCCTGGCCTTCGCCGTCTCCGGCTCCTCGGTGATCGTCAAGCGCATCGAGGTGCAGCGGCTCAGCCCGGACGAGATGCACGAGCACATCCTGTGGGAGGCGCGGCCGCACATCCCCTTCACCCCGGACGAGGTGACCATCGACTACGAGATCATCGAGTCGCCGGACATCCACCCGGAGCGCATCGGCGTCATCCTCTCGGCCGTGCGCAAGGAGAAGCTGAACGACTACCTGCACGTGATCAACGCCGCCCAGAAGACGGCCGAGGTGGTCGACCTCGACTCCTTCGCCGCCCTGAACAGCGTGCTGCTCAACTACGAGGTGTACGGCGAGAAGACCATCGCGGTCATCAACATCGGCGCCTCGATCACCAACGTCATCATCGCCAAGGCCGGCCACCCGGTGTTCGTCCGGGACATCGCCTTCGGCGGCAACCAGTTCACCGACCTGCTGCAGAAAGAGCTGAACCTGAAGTACGAGAAGGCGGAGTCGGTCAAGAAGGGGCGGGCCGTGGAGGGCATTTCCCCGGCGGCCGTGAAGCCGATCATCAACATCGTGCTGAACGACCTGCGCAACGAGATCAAGAAGACGTTCGAGTTCTATCGCTCCAACACCACCGAGGGGCGCATCGACAACATCATGCTCAGCGGGGGCTCGGCCAACCTGGAGGCGATCACCGACTTCTTCTCGCAGGAGTTCGACATCCCCGTCGAGATCGTCAACCCGTTCAGCAACATCGAGATCAACTACAAGAAGTTCGACATCAACTTCGTCAAAGAGATGGCCCCGATCTATAACGTGGCCGTCGGCCTGGCGTTACGAGCCGTGGGGGATTCGAAATGATCAAAATCAATCTTTTGAAGCCCGAGAAAAAAGAAATCAGCACGGCGGGCGAGGCGCCCTCCTACCTGGAGGAGCCGCGCGAAAAGAGGGTCAGCATGGCCGCCGTGGCCGGAGCGGTGGCCATCACCCTGGGCACCATCGGCCTGCTCTACTTCCTGCAGAGCGGCAAGCTGCGCAACGAGCGCGAGCAGCTCGAGAACCGCAAGCTGAAGAAGGAGGAGCTGGCCAAGGTCCTGCTCAAGCTGGCCGACGTGGAGAAGACCAAGGCCGAGCTGGACGCCAAGATCAAGATCATCAACGAGCTCAAGATGCGCCAGAAGGACACGGTGATCATGATGGATCGCCTGTCGCGCTGCCTCCCCGACTGGGTCTGGCTGACCGACCTCAACTTCGTGGGCGGCACCCTGAGCATCTCGGGCAAGGCGCTGACCAACAACCTGATCGTCGACTTCATCAACAACCTGACCAACTCCAGCTATTTCCTCAACGTCCAGCTGAAGACCTCGCAGAGCAAGAAGGTCGGCGGCACGGAAGTGTTCGAGTTCAAGCTCGATTGCCTGTTCAACCGGCCCGTCGAGTCCAACAAGGCGGTGTGACATGGAGATCCAGAACCTTCCCTGGTACGGGCAGATGCTGGTGTTCCTGATCGTCGGCGTGATCCTGCTGGGCATCTTCTACTTCGTCCACTACCAGCCCGTCTCCGCCGAGATCGACGGCATCGTGCAGGAGAGCGAGAAGCTGGAGGAGGAGATCCGCCTGGCCGAGCGCAACCGGGACAAGCTGAAGAACCTGGAGGAAGAGAACATCCGCAACCAGGCCACCCTGATGGAGCTCAAGACCATCATGCCGGACAAGAAGGAGATCAGCGGCATCCTCAAGAACATCCAGCTGCTGGCCTCCAACGCCCGGCTGCGCATGCCGGTCTTCACCCCCAGCAAGGAGGTCGCCCGCGACATCTACGTGGAGTGGCCGATCTTCATCACCCTGCAGGGCAACTACCACAACCTGGGCATATTCTTCGACCAGGTGTCGCGGCTGCGCAAGATCTTCAACATCAACGGCCTGCACATCAGGCCCGACGCCCACATGACGGCCGAGTACTCCATCCACGCCGACTTCACCGCCACCACCTACATCTACCAGGAGCGCAAGACGCCGGTGAAACCCAAGCTGCCGCCCCGGCGGGCGGCACCGCCCCCGCGGGCCGAGTCGGGCGGCGGCGAACTGACGGGGGTGTGACATGACACGCGCCATTCTCCTCGCTTTCCTGCTGCTGGCCCCGTTGGGACTGACCGGCCAGGAGCAGGCCCAGGTGCCCCAGATGCCGCCGCCGCAGACGGCGGTGACCTCCGACGACCAGATCGACCCCAACCTCCTGATGACGGGCGAGTTCATCTACAAGCCCGAGGGGCGCCGCGACCCGTTCTGGGACCTGCTGCGCGGCCTCGGCGCCAGCAAGGGGCGCCCGGCGATCGAGGGCATCGGCGGCCTGATGATCGACGAGCTGGACCTGGAAGGCGTCATCTTCAGCAACGGCCGGTTCCGGGCGCTGCTGCGCGGCCCCGACAGCCGTCCCTACGTGGTCACCATCGGCGACAAGGTCTACGACGGCGAGATCACCGCGATCGACCGCAATTCCATCAGTTTCAAGAAGATCATGACCGTCGCCCTGGGCGGCCAGAAGGAAAAATTGATCATAAAGACGCTAAATCCGGAAGAGGAGGAAAAAGGAGCCAAATGAACAAAAAAGCCCTTGTTTTCCTGATAGTCTGCGTGGCCGGCGCCGCACTCCTGCAGGCCAAGGTCACGGTCAGCAAGATCGAGTACCTTCCGGGCGAGGACTTCGTGCAGCTCTTCCTGCGCACCGACCGCATCATGCCCATCCCGGACATTTTCCACCCGGAGAAGGACAAGCGCCAGAGCCTGGTCATGCGCATGCGCGACGTCGATTTCGCCCTGGACAAGGATTCGCTGGCGTTCGACTCGCCGGTCATCCAGGACGTCTCGATCCGCGACGGCGGCTCCTACACCGACGTCGAGATCCGGCTCAAGGCCGAGGTCGACTACCGCATCTTCACCAACCAGAACGGGCTCTTCATCGAGTTCCCGATGGTGCGGGAGCTGGCCCGGCACGCCTCCCCGGCGGCTCCGGTGAATGCCGCCCCGGCGCCCGCGCGCGCGGAGCCGAAGCCGGTCCCCGCCGCCAAGCCGGCCGCCGCCCCGGTCCACGCCTCGGCCGCTCC
>CAYZNT010000032.1:0-41460 GCA_964479735.1 uncultured Clostridia bacterium | reverse complement strand
CGACAGCGCGCTTTCCCACGTCGTGGACGCCAACCGCCTCAACCAGCACCGCGACATCCGCATCTTCAAGCCCGGCCCCTCCCCCCTGGACCTATCGATCGCCATCCGCCCCGGGAGCCAGCAAGTGACCCGCGTGCTGCTCAGCAGCGGCGAGCCGTTCCACCGGAAATATCGGCTGTACGCCACTCTCGTGCTGCGCAGCGACAGCCCCCGCCTCCCCGAGATCCGCCGGGTACCGTGCAGGTGGCAGGAGCAATTTGAAAATTCCATCCGCAAGGGGGAATGGCTTCCTTGCACAGGTGAGGGTAAATCGGGCACGATTCAACTGGGGGCGTTCCGTAACCACGAAGAGACGGCCCAGGAAATCGTCATCGATTTCCTCATCCGCGATTGGAAGCTCCCGGAACCCAGGCGCATCTTCTTCACGCTGGATCCGGATCATATATACAACGACACGAACCGCGACAACAACGTGACCTTCTCGATCTCTTTCGACGCCTGACGGGTGCCGCGGGGGAGACCGGCTCTTCTGGACGGCCGGCTCTCAGGCCATTTTATGGAGAGCGGCGATGCCAACCACTCCTTCTTTCCGAGGCGTCTGCCACGGAATGAGGTGGCGCGGCTGCCGGCCGTGGCCCGTTCCCCGGGCGTCACTCATCCCTGTACTGCCACCCTCCGGTTCCAGGGACGATTATCACTCACACCCCGCCATGCACGCGGTACAACGAACGGGCGGCCGTTCGCTTCCTCCCCGTCATCCCCTATCCAAGCCCAGTGCCTCCCGGACCTTGGTGGCCAGGTCCTGCTTCGAAAACGGCTTCTGGATGAAGTGCACGCCCTCGTCGAGCACCCCCTGGTGCGCGATGACATCGGCCGTGTAGCCCGACATGAACAGGCGCTTGATGTCGGGATAGATGGAGATGAGGTTCCGGGCCAGGTCGCGGCCGTTCATCTCCGGCATGACCACGTCGGTCATGACCAGGTCGATGCGCCCCCGGTGCTCCCGGGCCAGGCGGATGGCTTCTCCCGGTGTCCCGGCCGCGATCACGTCGTACCCCTGGCTTTTCAGCATCACCGAGGTGATTTCCAGGATGGCCGGCTCGTCCTCCACCAGCAGAATGGTCTCGTTGCCGGATGCCGCAGTCGAGGCCGGGCACTGCCCCGGCTCTCTTCGGGGGGCCGCCCTGGCCGTGTGGCGCGGAAGGTAGATCCGGAAGGCCGTCCCGTGGCCCGGCTCGCTGGCGACGTTGATGAACCCGTTGTTCTGTTTCACGATGCCATGGAGCGTGGCCAGGCCCAGGCCGGTGCCCTTGCCCATCTCCTTGGTGGTGAAGTATGGCTCGAACAGGCGCGAGAGGGTTTCGGCGTCCATGCCGCAGCCGTCGTCGCTCACCGACAACAGGACGTATTCGCCGGGGGCGGAGCCGGGATGTGCGGCGCACATCGCTTCATCAAAGGAAACGCGGCGCGTCTCGATGGTGATCGTGCCCGTGTCCGTGATGGCGTCCCGGGCGTTGACGCAGAGGTTGGTCAGGATCTGGTTCACCTGCGAGGGGTCGACGAAAACGGGCCCGAGATCACTCCCCGGCAGCCAGACCAGATCGATACCCTCGCCGATCAGCCGGCGCAGCATCTTGAGCATGCCCTCCACGGTCCCGTTGAGGTCGAGCACCTGGGGGGCCACGGTCTGCCGGCGGGCGAACGCCAGGAGCTGCCGGGTGAAGTCGGCCGAACGCTCGGCCGCCTTGCGGATCTCTTCCAGGTCCGGGCGCAGGGGATCGTCCCGCCCGATCCGCTCCAGGGCCAGCTCCGTGTGTCCGAGGATCACGCCCAGCATGTTGTTGAAATCGTGCGCCACGCCGCCGGCCAGCCGTCCCACCGATTCCATCTTCTGGGACTGGATCAGCTGGGCCTGCAGTTTCTCTTTCTCCTCCTCCGCCCGCTTGCGCTCGGTGATATCCTGTATGACGAGCAATCCCGCGATCAGGTTGTTTTCTTGATCCCGAACGGGAGCTCCATTGACGATTTCCCATTTGATCCGGCCGTCCGCCAGCTTGATCGGCAACTCCAGGTTTTTCGTCTCCATCCCGACGAGTGCCCTGGGCAGGGGCAGGGCGGTCAACTGCTCTTCGTGCCCCCATTCCGTTCCGTCGGCCTTGAGTTCTTTCCACGTGATGGGCACTTCCAGAAGGCTTTTCATGCGGTAATCCTCCGCATGGATGCCGAGGAAGTGGGCGGCGGCATTGTTGACATAACGAAGAGTCATGTCCGGAACGGTCGCCAACACCATCGGGACCGGAGACTGTTCAAACGCGGCATCCAGCAGGAGCCGGGTCCGGTTCAATTCTTCCCGCTGCCGGTATTCCTCGGACACGTCCCGGAAAACGAGAACCGCGCCGGTGACGGCTCCATCGGCATTCCGGATGGGGGCGCATGAATCGGCAATCTGGTATTCCTTGCCGTTTCTCGATATGAAGGCCGTATGATTGGCCAGACCGACGGCTTTCCCTTCCTTCAACGACCGGAATACGGGGTTTTCGGCTGTTTCACGAGTCCTGGAATTGATGATCCGGAATATCTCCCCCATGGGCCTGCCCGACGCCTCGGCGGCACTCCAACCGGTCAGGGTCTCGGCAACCGGATTGAGGCTGCTGACCTGGCCGTCGATATCGCAGGAGATTACGGCATCGTCGATTGAACGCAGGGTCGCGGAGAGCTTTTCCTCGCTGGCCCTGAGGGCCGCTTCCGCCCGCTTGCGCTCGGTGACGTCCAGGAGGATGCCGTTGTAGACCAGTTGGGGGCCATGCCGGACCGGCCGGGAAATCGCCTCGAACCAGATCCCCTCCCCGGAGGGCTTGGTGAACCGCCCCTCGAAGCGCCATGGCCGTCCGGCCCGTACCGAGTCCGAAACGGATTGGAGGAACGCATCGCGGTCACGGGCATCGACGCGATCCGTGAACCGTTCGAAGAAACCCTCCGCCTGGTTGAGGATTCCCAGCACGTCCACTGAACGCGGGCTGACATACGGGAGCTCCATCGCTCCGTCAGGCCGGGCAAGGAACTGGAATACGACGCCAGGCACCGCCCCCGCCATTTCTTCCAGCTGCTCCTGGTTCTTCTGGAGCAGGCCCTGCATGGCGGCAAGTTCCCCGACCCGGCGCCGCAGCTCCTCCGAGGCCTGCTTCAACTCCGCCGCCTGGATCCCGAGCAATCGGTTCTGTTTCGTCAGCAGATGCGCCACCCGGGAGCACTGCCGGTTGCGAAGCACGAAGAAAAGGAGCAGCACCAGGAAAACGATGGCCAGAGTCAGCATTCCAGGCAGAATCGCCCGCAGCCGGATCGACGCTTGCCACTCTTTCGCGTCGCAGTCCATGCCGAAGACAGCGAGCATGCGGCCGGAATGCCGGTCCCGCAACGGAACCAGGACGCTGATCCAGGTGCCCCATCGGTCGGTGACCGGATCGCTGATGGTGGGCTGCCGGGTCAGAAAGATGCGCGCCAGCGCGGGCGCCTCCTCGGGATACGGCTGTCCGGGAGGCGAGTATTCGGCGGTCCCCGCCGGCGCCGTACCCATGTAAAAAAACGGGGACGCATCCTTCCGCTTGCCCATCAGGTACAGGTATTGGTAGGTGGGATTGGCGGCCCGGATCCGGACCAGCATGTCCCGCAGGGAGTGGTAGTCCGGGGACTGCTCGTCGGCCATCGTCGCGGTCAGTCTGGAAAACCGCTCCTGGTCGATGGACTCAACGATCATCATCGCCTGGGAAAGCATGGTCTTCTTCATGACCTGTTTCGCTTCGCGTGCGGAAACGGCCGTGAAAACGCCCCCGATCCCGATGGCGAGAAGGACCAGGAGGACAAACGGCCAAGGCGACAGCACCGACGTGGGTTCGCTCGCGGGGAGCCTATCCCGCTTCGCCCGCCGTTGGCCACGGTGATCGACGGGGGGCGGGGCCGCCTCGGCCCTGGGGATGGGAAACAGGGAGCGCCATGACCAACTGCCTCTCTTCATGCCAACGCCTCCCGGATCCCGGGAATCCTCGCATTCGGGGGGCAAACGAGAGCGAAGGTGCCATCCGTAGCGAGGGCGCAGATGGCGTCGCTGGTGTTTTCGAACGAGGTGCGGTATGGAATTCGAATATTCTCACCTCGCAGGCTGGAAGCCAGTGAGCGTCCCATGATGTACAAGGATAGTCACCGATTGCGGAGAAAATTTCAAGGGATCCGGCAAGGCCTGCTCCCCCGGCCGCCCGTTTCGTCCCGCAGGCAGGGAAAAACCTCGGCGCATCTCTTCCAAGGGGCAAATGGGATTAGCGGAATGAAAAAATGGCTCCTCAGGAGGGACTTGAACCCCCAACCTAATGGTTAACAGCCATCCGCTCTGCCGATTGAGCTACTGAGGAACCCGTGAACGTGGATGGCCATATAGTAATAACAAAAACGGTGCGCATTGTCAATATCCGACCTCGGGTTGGAGAGCCTCCGGGCGGGAGGCTCAACGCCCGCGGGCCTTCATGAGATCCCTCCACCACTCCTTCTCGAGAAAGCATCCCGGCGGGAAGTCGATCATCCGGAGGAAGCGCGCGGGGGTGACCGTGAGGCAGAGGAGGTCGGGGGGGAGGTGGCGGCGCATGGCGATGTCGGTGCAGCCCAGCACGGCCCGGTCGCGGCCCTGGTCCACCAGGTCCCGCCAGAGGAGGCCGCAGCCGGAGGAGAAGGGGGCGGCGATCTCGTCGGGGTCGGCCGTCCAGTAAGCGGCCAGGGTCATCAGGGCGCTGAGCCGGTCGGGGTCGGCGAAAAACGTCACGGCGCGGACCGCCTCCCACGCCTCCGCCCGCAGGGGGCCGAGCAGCAGGTGGTCGCCGGCCGGGGTCATTGGCCGCGAGCGGGCGAGGAACTCGGCGGCCAGCTCCGGCGCGGCCTTCAGTCCCTCGCCCATGGGGGCGCCGTTTTCCCCGTCGGTCAGGAAATGGGCCATCCAGGGCGGGTAGGCGTCGCTCAGGCCCAACGCCCGGTGCAGGCCCGGGCAACCGTGGCTGGGGCGGGCGAAATCGTCTCCACCCCGGCTCACGACCAGGGTTTTCTCCTCCTGCCAGCGCCCGTAGTAGGCGAAGCAGCAGGCGCGTCCGGAGGCCTGCAGCATCGGTTCGAACCCGGGCCCGGGCGGGCAGTCGTACAGGGCGACCAGCGGTGTCTCCAGCCGCAGCGCCCGCATCAGCCGGGCCGCCTTCTCCATGTCCGGTTTCATCTCCCCCCTCCCGGCGCGGGCCACGCCGCCAGGACCCGGGCCAGATCGCCGTCTGCCGCCCAGGTTGGATTGCGCTTCAGGAGCTTCATCGCCCTGCGGCGCCAGCGCGGCCCCGCCTTGAATACGTCCAGGCCGGCGCCCAGCAGGAGCAGCCCGGCGTCGCCGTCGCCCGGGCGGCGGCGCGCCGCGGCCAGCCGGAAGAGCATCAGCAGCGTCTGCCAGTGGCGGGCGGCGGCCGGACCGCTCAATTCGCCGGCGGAGAATCCGTTCACCAGGCGATGCACGGCCAGCTGGGCCAGCCGCAGCGGACTGCCGACGCCAAGGCGCTCCATCAGCCCGGGCCACCCCGCCGGGTGGAATCCGTCGGCCAGCGGCCGATAGCGCTCCAGCAGCCCGAAATGGTCGCTCTCCAGCGCAACGCACAGCCGGCGCGCGGCCGGATCGCGGGCCAACGCCTCGCTCAGGTTGAGGAAGGCGGTCTGGTAGTTCTTTTCGGCCACCAGAGCCGGCAGCAGCCTCACCCGGGGCAGGTCGGCGCGCAGCTGGCGGAAAAAGATCTCCGCCTGCCGCCCGGCGGCCGCGCGCTCGGGGAAGAGCTCCTCCGGGTGACCGGCGACGGAAAAAAGCAGCATGGCGACGGGGAGCAGGGCGATGGCCATGCCTCCATTCTCCCCCACGCGTCGTCTCTTTGCAAGCCCGACGCTGGCGCCTCCCCCCGGCGATCGGCTATAATGGCGCCATGAGCGGGACGCGACGCAGGGTGGTGCTGAAGCCGGGCGAGGAGAAGAGGCTGCTGGCGGGCGAGTTCTGGGCCTACGACAACGAGATCCGGGGAAGCATCCGCCATTTCGCCGCCGGCGAGGTGGTCGAGCTCCGGTCGGCCGATGACCGCTTCGTGGCCACCGGCTACATCAACCCGGCGTCGACCATCGCCTTCCGCGCGCTCACCTTCGACCCCGGCCAGGCGGTCGACGCCACGCTGCTGGCGGAGCGGGTGGGCCGCGCCGACCGGCAGCGCCTGGCCCTCGCCCCGGGCAACTACTACCGGATGGTCTACGGGGAGGCCGACTTCCTGCCCGGGCTGGTCGTCGACCGCTTCGACGACTACTTCATCGTGCAGATCACCACCGCCGGCATGGAGCGGTTCAAGGACGAGCTGTTCGCCATCGTCAACCGCCTCTACCCGCAGGGGGTGGTGGTGGAGAAATCGCTCTCCGCCTCGCGCGAGAAGGAGGGACTGGCGGCGATCAACCGCGTCGTCACCCCGGGGCGGACGGCGGAGAAGGAGATCGAGATCAACGGCCTGCGCTTCCGCGTCGACTTCCTGAAAAGCCAGAAGACCGGCTTCTTCCTCGACCAACGCGAGAACTACCTGCTGCTGCGGCACATCGCCGCCGGCCGCGACGTGCTCGACGCCTTCTCCTATGCCGGGGCGTGGGGGCTGCACGCCCACGCGTTCGGGGCGAAGCGGGTCGAGTTCCTCGAGATTTCAGCCGAGTACCTGGAGCAGACGCGGGAGAACATCCGCCTCAACGGGTTTCCCGAGGGAGCCTTCGCCTTCACCCGCGACGATGCCGTGGGGCGGCTGAAAGAGATGAGCAAGGCCGGGATGCGCAAGGACCTGATCATTCTCGACCCGCCGGCGTTCGTCAAGTCGCGCGCCAAGCTGAAGGAGGCCATGCGCGGGTACAAGGAGATCAACCTGCGGGCGCTGAAGATGCTCGCCCCGGACGGTTTCCTGGTCACCTGCTCCTGCTCCCACTTCCTGGGCCGCGACGATTTCCTCGCCACCGTCCAGGCCGCCGCCGCCGACGCCAACCGGCGCATCAAGCTGCTCGAGTTCCGCACCCAGCCGCCCGACCACGGCGTGCTGCTGCCGCTCCACCAGTCGGCGTACCTGAAGTGCGCCCTCTTCGCCGTGTACTGAGAGCCGCGGGCTTCCGGACCCCTGTTCTACTCCGCCCGTTCCAGGTGGACGGCGCGCAGCGCCTTGACGGCGCGGTCGGAGAAGAAGTCGGGGGCCGGGTAGAGCGAGTAGCGGCCGCCGTCCCCGCCGCGCCCGCGATCGATGAGCAGCCACTCCGCGTTGTCGCTCCGGTTGCACAGCTCGCTGTAGGAAAGCAGGAGCCGGTAGCCGTCGGCGCCGGCCAGGAGAAAGTAGCCGCGGCGCAGCCGTTCGCGGTCCACCGGAAAGTGGCGCTGCAGGATCCGCCCCAGCAGCGCCCCGCGGAAATCCTGCCGGCCATGGTACCCCATGCCGCGGCCGTAGAAGAATACCGGGCAGGAGCGGACCTCGTCTTCGCGGCCGGGGGCCTTCAGGTCGCCCTGCTTCTCGTCGCCGCGGAACAGCCCCACCTGGCCCGAATAGAGCGGCTTCAGGTTGCGGGTGACCATGAAGGAGCGGCGCGCCGAAAAGACGGTCAGCTTCACCGGGTCCTCCAGGTTGCGCTCGGCCAGCAGATCGTCGGCGCAGACCAGCTTGGGCTTCGCCGGCAGGGTCCAGTTGACCTTCACCTTGTGCGGGGGGATGGGCGCCACCCGGTCGGCCACGATGATGCGCCGCAGCTGGGAGGCGAAGAACACTTCGCCCCAGCCCACCAGCACCTTCTCGCCGGCCCGGTTCTCGACGAGCAATCCCAGGTCGAGCGGCAGGTTGAACTCGGCGGCGTTGGCCTTGCGCACCTTCCGGGCGCGCAGGATGTCCAGCAGGGCGTACCCCTCGTACCGGAACGCGCCGCGGAACTTGGCTCCGCTCTCCGTCAGCACCGCCTCGCGCACCACCACTTCACTGCGCGGCAATCCGGCCAGGTCGACCGGCCCGGGGTCGGACACCTCCCCGGTTACTTCGAGCACCGGCGCGCCCAGCTCGACCGCCGGGGCCACCCGGAACAGGTCGTTTGTCTCCTGCGCCGGCAGATGGGTCGCGAGGACGGCCAGCAGCAGGCAGCCGTGGAACATGCGCATGAAACACCTCCCGTTTTGGACGTTCGTCATGGCTGGCCCTTTCCGCCCAGGAGCAGCTGCACGCCGGCCAGGATGGTGCGGGCCCGCATGGGAAACCCGATGTCGGTCGCGTACTCCTTGTTCAGGAGGTTGTCCGCCTTGACGAACAGGGTAACCGGGCCCAGCCCGCGCTCGAGCGAGGCGTTGACGAGCACGTAGCCGGGCAGGGTGTAGGTGGTGCCGTTGGTGAACACGTCGGCGGCGGAGATCGCCTGCCCCCACACGGTCAGGCGGGCGACGCGCCGCGGATGGAGGCCCACCAGCAGGTTCGCCTGCGACCGGGGGACGTTGTCGAGCCGGCGGTCCTCGCTGCGGTTGCGGGCGTCGAGGGCGGTGTAGGCGGCTCGCAGGAAGAGGATGCCGATGCTCTTGTCCGCCTCGATCTCGAAGCCGGTGATGCGCACCTTCTTGTAGTTCAGGTACACGAAGGTGCCGTCGGGCAGGTTGAAGCGGTCGATCAGGTCCGACACGTCGTTGACGAACACCGCGCCGCGGATGTTCACGCTGCGCCGCCAGCCGAAGCCCAGTTCCAGGCCGGTGGCCCGCTCGTCGCGCAGGTCGGGATTGCCGCCGGTCGAGCTGTAGAGGTTCCGCATGGTGGGGAAGCGCGACTTGCGGCTCAGGGACAGGTGCAGGTCCAGGTCGGCCGCCGGAGAGAAGCGGATGCCGGCCAACGGGCTCAGCCGCCACTTGTCGTTGCCCCGGGCGTCTTCCTTGTCGAGGTAATCGACGCCCAGCCCGGCCTGGACGGTCCAGCGATCGGAGATCCGGAACTGGTCCTCCGCGCCGAACGAGTAGAGGTCCTGACTGTACTCCTCCCAGGGCGCGCCCACGCTGCCCTGCTGCTTCACGCGGTCGGCGCGCAGGCTCACGCTGAACTGCAGCTCGTGGCGTCCGCCCAGGGGCGCCGTGCCCAGGGCGAAGGCGCCGAACGAGTAGTTGTCGTAGGTCGATTCCCAGTTCAAGGCGCTGAAAGTCGCGTTCTTGTAGGCGTCGAGTACGTTGTAGTACTTCGTGTAGTAGACCCGGCCCTTGACCTGGCCGCCGCCGAACGCGGGCATGGTGCCGCCGAGGTTGGCCGTCAGCCGGTACCAGTCCTTGAAGCGCCAGTAGTTCGCCTTCATGACGGACAGCGCCGGGGGCAGCCCGTACTCGGTGGTGAAATAGGAGACCTCGCCGAGCAGCTCGCCGCCGTTGTCGAAATTGAGGTAGGCCTTGCCCAGCAGGTTGGTGCGGGTGTAGTCGGAGTTGAGGCGCAACGTCGTCACCCCGGTCGAGCGGATGTCGAAGCCGTCGGACTCCTCGTGCTGCACGGAGCCGAGGAAGGACAGGCGGCGGCCGGCGCGCAGGTTGCCGCTGGCGGCGAGGGAAAAGGCCTTGTTTTCGCCGAAAGAGGCGCTCAGCTTGAGCTGCGGCCGCCCGGGCCTGCGGGTGAGGATGTCGACGATGCCGCCCATGGTGTTGGGGCCGTACAGAATGGAGGAGGCGCCCTTGACCACGCGGATGGTCTCGATGTCCGCGGCGGCGAAGGTCTTCAGGTCGTAGGAGTTGTAGTAGGGCTCGAACACCGGGATCCCGTCGACCAGCAGCGTGGTGCGCGCCGTGTCGAGGCCGCGGATCTTCACCCCCCACTCGTTCTTGGAGCCCACCGTGACGTAGGTGTCGGGAACATAGCTCAGCAGTTCGCCGGCATCGCGGGCGCGCAGCGGCTCGATGGTCGGCGCCACCAGCAGCGAGGTGCTGGCGAAAGGCAGCACCGGAGGCAGCTTGGCCTCGACGGTGATCGACTCGGTGACCATGGGCTTCTTGGCCTCGGTGGATTCCTCTTCTTCCGCTGCGGCCCCCACGATCGCCAGCAAGGCCAGAATCAGGATACCCATACCCAGTTTCAGGCGTTTCATTCGTCCTCCTTTTCAATGATGGAAGGCGACGCCGTTTCCCGCGTCACCCTTTCGGCCGGAGGGCATGGCACGGGGCGGTAGCCCGGCCGGCTCGGAGTGTGGAATTCCATTTGTAGCACAACCCGTCGGTCGGCGTCAACCCCGGGCGCCCGGTTGACCCCCGGGGCCTCGTCATGCGAAAATGGTCCCATGGACCGCCACATTTTCGGGCCGGTGCCCTCCCGGCGCCTCGGCATCTCGCTGGGGGTGGACCTCGTCCCCTACAAGACCTGCACGCTCAACTGCCTCTACTGCGAGTGCGGCCCGACCACCCGGATGACCCTGGAGCGGCAGCGCTTCGTCGATCCCCGGGCGGTGCTGTCCGAGCTGCGCGACCGGCTGCCCGGCATCCCCCACCTCGACTACATCACCTTTTCCGGCTCGGGCGAGCCGACCCTGAACGCCGACATCGGCCTCTTCGTCGCTGAAATCAAGCGGATGACCCCGGTGCCGCTGGCCGTGCTGACCAACGGCACGCTGCTGCATCTTCCGGAGGTGCGCGCCGAGATCCTGGCCGCCGATGTGGTGCTTCCGTCGCTGGACGCCGCCCGCCCCGCCGCCTTCACGCGCATCAACCAGCCGCATCCGGACCTGCAGGCGGAGACCCTGGCCGACGGCCTGGCCGCTTTCCGCCGGGAATACTCCGGCCGCATCTGGCTGGAGGTCTTCCTGCTCGCCGGCATCAACGACGACCCGGAGGAGCTCGACGCGCTGCACGGGCAGATCCGCCGCATCCGCCCCGACAAGGTTCAGCTCAACACCCTGGACCGCCCCCCCGCCTTCGCCGGGGTGCAGGCGGCCCCCCTGCCTTTCCTGGAGGAGGTGCGCCGGCGCTGGGACGACCTGCCGGTGGAGATCATCAAGCGCCTGCACGACCGCCGCGAAATCCCGGCGTTCAGCCGCAACCTCGAAAACAGCATTCTCAACACCGTCCGCCGCCGGCCGCTGACCGTGGACGACCTCGCCGTGCTGACCGGCAAGAGCCGCGAGGAGGTCTTCCGCTACCTGGACGTACTCGAACGCGAGAACAAGCTGCAGGCGCGCATCAGCGGGGAGAACATCTTCTACGGCCCTCCCGGCTGAGCCGCGGCCAGCCGGCCCGCCGCCCCGGCCAGGCGACGAGGTAGACGGAGGCCAGGATCAGGGCCGTTCCCAGCAGTTCCACCGGCCGCATGCTCTCTCCCAGCATCAGGAAGGCGACCAGCGCGGCGGAGACGATCTCCAGCGGGCCGACGATGGCCGACGTCGTGGCGTCGATGACCTGCAGGGAATAGACGAACAGCCAGGTCGGCACGATGGTGCAGAAAACGGCCAGGAACAGGGCGGCGGCCAGCACCGCCGGCCCGGCGGGACCGAGCCCCAGCCACGGCGCGGCCACCACGGCCAGCAGCAGGGTGAACGACGTGTTGGCCAGCAGCACCGGGAACGGGTCATCCTCCAGGACCGAGCGGCGCATCAGGATGGTGGTCAGGGACCAGAAGACCACGGCGGAGACGACCAGCAGGTCGCCCAGGGTGGACCCGCGGGCCTGCAGGCCGCGAAAATCAAGCCCCGTGGAGAGCACCACGGCACCGGCGAACGACAGGAGGGCCGCCCAGAGCCGGGCCTGGGTGAAGCGCTCGCCGAGGATGAACCAGGCCAGCAGCGGCGTCACCACGACCATCAACTGGGTCAGCACGGCGCTCTTGGCGGCGCCGGTGAGGGCGATGCCGGACATCTGCAGGGCCATTCCCAGGAAGTTGCACGCGCCCATCAGCCAGAGCGACGGCTTCGCTCCCACGGCGCGCCAGGCGCCGGGCCGGCGCCATGCGGCGAAGAGTCCGAGCAGGGCCAGGGCGAACAGGAAGCGGAAAAAGAGCAGGGTGAGCCAGTCGGTCCGCTCCAGGGCCTGCTTCATGACGGGGAAGGAGAGCCCGTAGAAGAACAGGGCCAGGACCAGGGCGCCGACATGCCGGAGAGAGTGCGACATCGGCCGGCAGTATACACCGGAACGACCGGGTCGGCAATCCGCCCCTCCCGATGTCAGACGGGAATTCACCATCCCGGCGCTTGATTTCCCCATCGGCCCGAATTCGGGTACAATGGCAGACGACGCCGGTACACCTCCGCCGTCAGACCGCATGCACACAGCGCCCGATCGTCCGGATAAGCGGGAGTCGCCGGTTGCCTTGCTGGCCGCCCTGGCCACCCCCCCCCTGCTGCTCTTCCTGCTGCTGCCGCTCGTCGTCTACCGCCTCAACCTGGCCAGCGTCACCGCGTCCAAGTGGCTCATCGCGTCCGCCGGGCTGGCCGCCACCGCGGCCGCGACGGCGCTGCTGGCCCTGCCGCCCCTGCTGCGGCCTGCATGGCGGAGCCGATGGATCGCGTCGGGCTGGGCAGCCGCCGCGGTGATCGCCGCTCTGGTCATCTTTCCCAACCGCACCGGTGAGCTGACCGGCATGAAACCGGAGACCGCCGACAGCCTTATCCCGGTGCTGAAGATCGTCCTGCTCGGCGCCGTCGTCGCATTCGTGGCCTGGCGGCGGCCGCTCGGGCTGGCACGGGCGGGCCCGGGGATCCTGCTGGGCGCGGCGGCGGTCTGCCTCTGGGTGCTGGCCGGCCCGGATTCGGGCAGCGACCGTCAGCGGCGCCGGCTCGACACGGGCCGCGAGTACTTCACCGCCCTGGGCAGCCGGAGGAACGTTCTGGTGGTCGTGCTCGACGGGTTCACCGGGTACCGGATGGTGGAGGTGCTGCAGGAGCGCCCCGATCTCCGCGCCGGGCTGAACGGCTTCACCCTGTATCCGCGGGCCATCGCCCCGGCGCTGAACACCAGCGTGGGCGTCGGCGCCATCCTCTCCGGTGACCTGAAGTGGTCCTTTTCGGCAGACGACGAGGTCCAGCGCAACGCCCAGAACGTCCGCCGGTCGTTTCTCGCGGATGCCCAACGGCTCGGCTTCCGCGTCTCCTTCCAGAGCCCGCTGAAACAACCGCCCGGCTCGGTGCCGGTTGCCGGGGAGACCGAGTTTATCCGCCGGCCGGGCACGATGGAACGCCTGCGTGAATACGCCGACTTCCTGGCCGATTCCTTGCCGCGCATCCTGCCCATGGCTCTCTGCCCGGCGGACCGACCGGGGGTGAAAACGGGCCTGCGGGAACGGCGCGCCCGCGCCCGTCAGGCGGCGTTCCGGGCCTTCGCCGGCGGGTTGCACGTAGGCCCACATCCCGACCGCGTCATCTTCTTCCACTCCTGGCTCTCCCATCCCCCCTACCTGCTCGACCAGGAGGGCCGGATTCATCCCGACCACGAAGACCGGTTCGGATCGTCCATTCACGCCGCGCGGGAGCTGGTCGGCCTCTTTCGCCGGCTACGCGAGCTGGACCGTTACGACCCCGCCTTGCTGATCGTGGCAGCCGACCACGGCCTGATGGCGGTGCGCGATCCCGGCATGGGCGGCGCCTTCCCCCCCGGGCGGACCCTCGACCGGGCATACAACCCCCTGCTGATGGTCAAGCCTCCGCATGCGCGCCGACCGTTGCGGATCAGTTCCATGACGGTCTGGCTGGGAGATGTCAACGCCACGGTTCGCGACTACCTGGGAGTGCCTGGCATCGGCCCGCGCCGGGTCGCCAACCGCTCCCTGCTGCAGGCGGAGGTCCCGGGGCGCCGGTTGTCCGTTCCGCTGTTCGGCAAACCTCCCGGAGTCGGCTTCCACAGCGGCCTGAGGCGATGGTGGCGGGTGCGCGTCTCCGGGACCTTCGCCGATTACGCGACCACCCCCGCCAAAGGGAGCGACTGACCACCGGCCGTCCGTAGCTTCCCCGGAACTGCCCGAAACGGTATAATGGGGGCATGGGCCGGAACTTCGTCTGGCTGACGATCCTGCTGGCCGGCATGACCGCCGCGTCGGCATCCGCCGACGACTCGAAAACCGGCGACCGGGGCCGGGTCCTGTCCGCCCGGGCGGAATCCACCGCCGCCCGGGATCCCAAACAAGCGGAGGCCATCGCCGTCCGCGGCCTGGACGACGCCGCGCGTCTCGGCGACGGCGCCCTGCAGAGGCTCATGCTGCAGGCCCTGGCAAATGCCCTGGAGCGGCAGAACCGCTTCCACGACGCCGTCGACGCCCTGCGCCGCTGCCTGCAGATCACCCGGCCGCCGATTGATGCCCGGCAGCGGGCCGAGGTGAATGCGGGCCTCGGCTATTCCCTGTTCATGACCGGAGACTACCGCGATGCGCTGGGCTGCCTGCTGGAGGCGTTGCGCTGGGCGGAGGAGACCGGCGACTTGACCCGGCAGGCGTCGTTGCTGCAGCTCGTCGGGCGCATCGAGTACAATCTCGATCAGAAACGGCGCGCCCTGGAGACCCTGGCCCGGGCGACGGAAATCGCCGACCGGCAACCGGACCGCTCCCTGGCCATATCCCTGCGCAACAATTACAGCAACCTGCTGCACGAAAACGGCCGGAGCCAGGAGGCGCTGCGCCAGAAGCGGGCCGCCCTGGCCGAGGCCCGCCGCCTGAACGACCGCGAGAACATCGCGTTCTGCCTCAACGACTTCGCCAACATCTACGCCTCGCTGGGAAACCGGGAGCTGGCGCTCACCCGCTTCGGCGAGGCCCACCGGATGCTGAAGGAACTCAACCACCCGCGCGAGACGGCCATCTCCCTGATGAACATGGGCGAGATGCAGCTGCAGTTGAAACGGCCGGCGGCCGCCCGCTCCTCCCTGGAGGAGGCCCTGGCCATCGTCCGGTCGGCCGGCCTGAAGAACGAGTTGCTGGCCATCCACGAGATGCTGGCCCGGACGCTGCGGGAGCTGGGCGACTGGCGGGGGGCTTACGACAGCCTGCAGCGGGCGCTGGAGCTGAATGTCGCCCTGGGCAAGGAAGTGCTCGACAAGCGTCTCGCCGAGATGCAGGTGCGATACGAAAGCGAAAAAAAGCAGAAGGAGATCGAAATCCTGAAGCGCAACCAGGCCATCCAGGACCTGCGCCTGCGCCGCCAGCGCCTGCTGCGCGACCTGCTCCTCGCCATTCTTCTGCTCACCGCGATGCTGCTGGCGGTGACGGTCAGCCGCGTGCGGCTGAAGGCGAGGGCCAACCGCCTGCTGGCCCGGGCCAACGGCGAGCTGGCGGCCGCCCGTGACCGCCTCGACGAGCTCTCCCGGACCGACCCGCTGACGGGCCTGGCCAACCGCCGGGGCATCCTCGACCGGCTCGCCGAGGAGGCGGTGCGGGCCCGGCGCCACCTGCGCCCGTTCGCCCTGCTGATGGCCGACGTCGACCACTTCAAGAGCTTCAACGACCGGTACGGGCACACCGGCGGCGACGCCGTGCTGCGCGGCATCGCCGACGTCATCCGCGGCTCCCTGCGCCAGCAGGACCTGGCCGCCCGCTGGGGTGGAGAAGAGCTCCTGGTGCTCCTGCCGGAGACCGACGAGCCGGGCGGCGTGAACGTGGCCGAGAAGATCCGGCAGCGGGTGGCCGACGCCCCCGTCCTCCACCAGGGCCAGGAGCTGCGGGTCACCCTGACCCTGGGGGTCTCCCACTGCCCCCCGGGAAGCGAACCGGAGACCGCCCTGCAGCGGGCCGACAGCGCGCTGTACGAGGGCAAGCGGCTGGGGCGCGACCGGGTGGCGGCGGCCAGCGCGGTCCCGGCGCCGGCGGAAAATTGACCCGGCTGCGGCTTCGGGGTACAATGGCGCGCATGGAAGGAACGATGCATGGCACCACCGTCCTCTGCGTGCGCCGCGACGGCCGGGTGGTGATCGGCGCCGACGGCCAGGTCACTCTGCGCGAAACGGTCGTCAAGCACGGCGCGCGCAAGGTGCGCCGCCTCTACCAGGACCGCGTGCTGGCCGGGTTCGCCGGCTCCACGTCCGACGCCTTCACCCTGCTGGGGCTGTTCGAGAGAAAGCTGGAGGAGTACAACGGCAATCTCGCCCGCGCCGCCGTCGAGCTGGCCAAGGAGTGGCGCACCGACCGCATCCTGCGCCGCCTCGAGGCCATGCTCATCGTGGCCGATTCCGAGAAGTCGTACCTGCTTTCGGGAACCGGAGACGTCATCGAGCCCGACGAGAACGTGCTGGCCATCGGCTCGGGCGGTCCTTTCGCCCAGGCGGCGGCGCTGGCCATGCTGCGTCACTCCTCTCTCGAGGCGCGGGCCATCGCCGAGCAGGCGCTGGCCATCGCCGCCGACATCTGCATCTACACCAACCGGCAGTTCACCATCGAGGAACTCTGAGATGATCGAAGAGACCACCGGCGGCGGGGACAGCCTGACGCCGCGACAGATTGTGGCCGAGCTGGACAAGTACATCATCGGCCAGAAGAAAGCCAAGAAGGCGGTGGCCATCGCCCTGCGCAACCGCTACCGGCGGCTGCAGCTGCCGCGCGAAACCGCCGACGACATCATCCCCAAGAACATCCTGATGATCGGCCCCACCGGCGTCGGCAAGACCGAGATCGCCCGCCGCCTGGCCCGCCTGACCCGCTCGCCGTTCCTGAAGGTCGAGGCCTCGAAGTTCACCGAGGTCGGCTACGTGGGGCGCGACGTCGAGTCGATCGTGCGCGACCTGGTGCGCATGGCCGTGGACATGGTCAAGGCGGAGCAGATGGAGGAAAACCGCGAGAAAGCGCGGCACCACGCGGAGGAGAAGATCCTCTCCCTGCTGCTGCCTCCCCCGCCGCCGTCCCCGCGCCCGGCGGCCGAAGAGCCCCCCGGCGGCGACGGAGCGCCATTCGCCGACACCCGCGAGAAGCTGCGGCGCCTGCTGCGCGACGGCAAGCTCGACGACCGCCAGGTGGAGGTCGAGGTGCGCGCCTCCCAGGTCGCGCCGTTCGAGATCTTCTCCTCGTCGGGCATGGAGGAGATCGGCATCCAGATCTCGGAGATGGTGCCGAACATCCTGGGCAACGCCCGCACCAAGAAGCGCAAGATGACCATCGCCGAAGCCATGGACGTGCTGCTGCGCGAGGAGCAGAACCGCCTGCTCGACATGGAGCAGATCGCCAAGGTGGCCATCCAGCGCACCGAGCAGATGGGCATCGTGTTTCTCGACGAGATCGACAAGATCGCCGGCCGGGAGGGCGGGGGCCAAGGGCCGATGGTCTCGCGCGAGGGCGTGCAGCGCGACCTGCTGCCCGTCATCGAGGGCACCACCGTCAACACCAAGTACGGCATGGTCAAGACCGACCACATCCTGTTCATCGGAGCCGGCGCCTTCCACGTGGCCAAGCCCGCCGACCTGATCCCCGAGCTGCAGGGCCGCTTCCCCATCCGGGTCGAGCTGGAATCGCTCAGCCAGCAGGACTTCGTGCGCATCCTCACCGAGCCGAAGAACGCGCTCGTCAAGCAGTATGCCGACCTGCTGGCCACCGAAGGCCTGGAGGCCCACTTCACCGCCGATGCCGTGGAAGAGATCGCGCGCATCGCCGAGGAGATCAACACCAGCGCCGAGAACATCGGCGCCCGCCGCCTCTATACCATCATCGAGAAGGTGATGGAGGACATCTCCTTCGAAGCCTCCGACCTGGGGCGTGGCCAGGTGCGCATCGACCGCGCCTACGTGCAATCGAAGATCCGCGACATCATCCAGAACGCGGACCTCAGCAAGTACATCCTATGAGCATGGGAAAACCCGCATCCCTCCTGTTGGCGCTGCTTTTCTTCAGCCACTGCGGCCGCAAGGGCGCCCTCTATCTGGAACCGCCGCCCCAGCCGGACCGCCCGGTCGCCCTGACCGTGCGCCAAACCGGCGACCGCGTGCGCCTGCAATGGACGCTCCCCGAGAACCTGGCCGGCGGCGGGGGCGCCATGGACCTGGCGAGCCTCGGCCGGACCACCCTGCTCATGGCCGAGAGGGAGTGGCCGGCCGAGCGGTTCCGCGACAAGGCCGGCGAGTGGGCTCGGCTCAAGCCGGAGGAACTCGTCCCGGCGGGTCCGCGCACCTTCGCCGTCTCCCGCGAGCTGAAGGCGAAGCGCCTGGACAAGCGCACGCTCTATTTCGCCGTCGAGTACGAGTGGGCCCGGCAGCGCTCGCTGACCAGCGCCGTCGTCTCGCTCCAGGCGCTGCCCCCGCCCGCGCCGGTCACCGACCTCCGGGTCCACCGCGAAGGCAAGGTCATCATCCTGCGCTGGAGCCGGCCCGCCCCCGGAGCCGTGTTTGACGTCTACCGGCGCATCGCCGCCGACGGCCCGGCCAACGATCCGCTGCAGCGCCTGAACGCCGTCCCCCTCGCCGACCCCTACTTCGAGGATCGCGACCTGACCCGCGACGGCGAGTACCAGTACCAGGTCAGCGTGCGCCTCAGCGAGGCGGTCGAGAGCGCTCTTTCCAGCATCGGCCGGGTCCCGTTCCGGGACACCTTCCCCCCCGACACCCCGCGTGAGCTGGTCTCCTTCAGCGGCCGTGACCATGTCCTGCTGAGCTGGGAAAAGGTCGCCGATCCGGACCTGGCCGGCTACCGGGTCTACCGCAAGGGGCCGCAGGAGAACGGTTTCCGGGTCATTTCCGAGCGGGTGACCGAAAACTCGTTCCGCGACGGCGACGTGCAGAAGGGCAAGGCCTACCAGTATGCGGTGTCGGCCGTGGACGCCAGGGGCAACGAGAGCCCGCCGTCTACGGCGGTCGTGCAGAAATTTGAATAACCGGCCGGCGTCCCGCGTCGCCCTCGTCTCCTGTCCGGACTACGAGGCGGGGCGCGTGCAGGCGGCGGTCCGCCGGGGGCTGGAGCTGCTGGGCGGGGCCGCCCGCTTCGCCGGCCCCGGGGACAACATCCTGCTCAAGCCCAACATGCTCAGCGGCGATCCGCCCTCGCGTGCCGTCACCACCCATCCCGCCGTGCTGCAGGCGGTGGCGGCCGAGCTGCGCGCCTGCGGCGCTCGTCTCCTCTTCGGGGACTCTCCCGGCCTGGGCAGCATGGAGTCCGTCGCCCGCCGGAACGGCCTATGGCAGGCGGCCATCGACTCCGGCGCCGCCCCGGCCGACTTCCATACCGCCGAGCGGGTCGACTACCCCGGGGGGCGGCTGCTGCGGCAGATGGTTCTCGCCCGCGGGGCGGTGGAGGCCACCGGAATCGTCTCCCTGAGCAAGATGAAGACCCACGGGTTGACGCGCATCAGCGGTGCCGTGAAAAACCTCTTCGGCTGCGTGCCGGGCCTGCGCAAGGGCGAGTACCACGTCAAGATGCCCGACAGCGCCGATTTCTCGCGCGCCCTGGCGGACATCGCCGGCTGCCTGAGACCTCGCCTCCACGTCATGGACGGAATCGTCGCCATGGAAGGGAACGGGCCGCGCGGCGGCACCCCCCGGCCGATGCGCGTCCTCCTTCTCTCCACGGACCCGCTGGCGCTGGACGCCGCCTTCTGCCGGCTCATCGACCTGCCGCCGGGGTGCGTGCCGACCCTGGCCGCCGGCGCAGCGGCCGGCCTTGGCGTCGCCGAGCTGGAGGCGATCGAATGGCTCGGCGATCCTCCCGGGAGCCTGACCGAGCCCGACTTCCGCGTCGCCCGCACGGCCCCCGACCGGATGGCCGCGAAGCGGAAATTCCCGGCCTTCCTGAAGAACCGGATCACTCCCCGCCCCCGCATCGACGTCGCCCGCTGCACGGGCTGCGGCTCGTGCGTGGCCATCTGCCCGGTGCGGCCGCGCGCCATGTTCTGGCCGGACGGCCAGCCTCGGGTTTCGCCTTCCTGGCATGCCGCGCGCTGCATCCGCTGCTACTGCTGCCAGGAAATCTGCCCCCAGCAGGCCATCACGTTGCCGGTGCCGCTGCTCGGCCGCATCATCCACCGCTGACCGTCCGGCGCCCCCTCCGGATCGAGAGTCAGCAAGCCGCCAGGAGCCATTCCCGCAGCGCCCCGAAATCCGCCGGCATGGGGAGCGACCGCAGCGGCCGGTCGAGCCATTGCCGCAGCCGGTCCGGAACCGGCACCGCTTCTCCGATCAACGGCTCGATCACCGTCGCGAATTTCGCGGGGTCTGCCGTGGCCAGTGAAAAACCGGCCCAGTCGCCGCCCCGGCCGGAGAGAAATTCGTGGAGCGCGAGCCAGGCGGTGGCCGTGTGCGGGTCCATCACGTAGCCGCTCCCCCCGTGGACCCGCCGCACGGCCATGCGGATCTCGCCGTCGTCGACCGGGCGGGCGGTGATCTCCTGCCGCATGGCCGCCAGGTCCTCGGCATACAGGTCGCGCAGCCGCTCGAAATTGCTCGGCACGGCCACGTCCATGGCGCTGGCCAGCGTGGCCTGCACCGGCTTCGGATCCCAGCGGCCGCCCGCCAGGAAACGCGGCACCGTGTCGTTCACGGTGGTGGCCGCGATCATCCGATCCAGCGGCAGTCCCATGCGCCGGGCGAGCACGGCGGCGGTCAGATTGCCGAAGTTGCCGCTGGGCACCGCCACCGCCACCCGTTGTCCGCGACGCGGGCCCAGTTGGAGCCAGCCGTGGATGTAGTAGAACACTTGCGGCAGCAGCCGGCCGATGTTGATGGAGTTGGCGGTCGTGAGCTGCCGCCGACGGCGCAGCTCGGGATCGGCCAGCGCCCGCTTGAGGAGCCGCTGGCAATCGTCGAACGACCCATCGACGGCCAGCGCCTGGACATTGCCTCCCAGGGTGGCGATCTGCCTTTCCTGCACGTCGCTGATCCGCCCGCGCGGGTACAGCACGACCACTTCCACCCCGGCAACGCCGTGGAACCCGTGGGCCACCGCGCTGCCGGTGTCCCCGGAGGTGGCCACGAGCACGGTCAGCGGGCGTTCCTCGCCGCGCTGGAGCCAGGCCAACAACCGGGCCAGGAAGCGGGCGCCGAAGTCCTTGAATGCCAGGGTGGGGCCGTGGAAAAGTTCCAGAACGGACGGGCGGCCGTCGAGCGGGGCCAGCGGCACGGGAAAATCGAAGGCGGCGGCAGCCAGGTCGGCCGCCCGGGCCGGCGGCATGTCGCCGCCCAGGATGAGCGCGGCCAGGTCGGCGGCCAGCGCGGCGAATCCGGGGGCGGGCCGTTCCAGGAAACCGGCAGGCAGATGCGGCCAGTCAACCGGCTGGAAGAGGCCGCCGTCCGGGGACAAACCCAGCCGGACGGCCTCGCCCAAGCCGACAGGTGGCAGTCCGCCACGGGTGCTGCGGAATCGCACGGTTCACTCCAGCCGGCGGGCGCCGGGCTGACCCAGGGGGGAGACGTGCTGCTCGCAGGCCAGACCGGTTTCCCGGCAGGCGTTCGCCATGGCCGCGGCGGCGCGCCCGGCCGCATCCAGGGAATCGGCCAGGGCGAACATCGCCGGCCCGGAGCCGGAGATGCCGCAGCCCAGCGCCCCGGCGTCCAGGGCGGCGGCACGAACCGGGTGATAGTGGGGCAGCAGCCCCGCCCGGGCCGGTTCGACGATGACGTCGCGAAGCGAGCGCCGCAGCAGGTCCATGTCCCCCTGGAGCAGCCCGGCGGTCAGTCCGGCCACGTTCCCCCACTGCCTGACCGCGTCGGCGAGTGGAACCGAGTGCGGCAGCACCCGCCTCGCGTCGGCGGTGCGGATTTCCAGCCTGGGATGCACCAGGGCGCAATGCAGCCCGGCCGGCACGGGAAGCTGCACCACGTCCAGCGGAAGAGTGCCGCGCACCAGCACGAACCCCCCCAGCAGCGAGGGTGCGGCATTGTCGGCGTGGCCCGAGCCGCAGGCCGCCCGCTCCGCCTCGAGGCAGCACGGCAGCAGTTCGCGGGGCGAGAGGGGCCGTCCCAGAAGCTCGTTGGCGGAGAAGACCGCGGCCGCGGCCGAGGCGGCGCTGGATCCCATTCCGCTGCCGAGCGGCAGGTTCTTGAACAGCTCGATGCGCAGGCCGCGCCCCTCGCCCACCGCCCGCCGCAACGCCTCCACCGCCACTCCGGCGGTGTTGCGGCGGGGATCGAGGGGAAGGCGGCCGCCATCGCCGTGAATGGCGGCGACCACCACGCCGGGCGACGAATGGAAGGAGACCACCGCCTCGTCTCCGGGAGCGGCCAGGGCGAAACCGAAGATGTCGAAGCCGGGGCCCACGTTGGAGACCGTGGCCGGGGCGAAGGCGCGTACGCTGTCCACGCCCGGATTATACCACGGGCCGATGCCCCCTCCGACCGCCCCCCTCAATCCAGGCGCTTGCGGACCTCCACCAGCGAGCCCCCGCTGTCGGGCTGCACCTCGAAGCCCAGGCGGGTAAAGACTTTCACCATCCTCGGGTTGTCGCTGGTGGTCTGGGCGTTGACCTCCCGCACCCCCCATTCGCGGGCGATCTCCAGGCAGCGGGCGGTGAGCAGGTTGCCCAGGCCTCGGTTCTGCCAGTCATCGGCCACCAGCACGGCGTATTCCGCCGCCTCGTGCTCCGGGTCGGCGATGAGCCGTCCCACCCCCAGCAGCCGGCGCCGGCCGGCCTGCTCGGTTTCGGCGACGATGGCCATCTCGCGGTCGTAGTCGATGAAGCAATAGCGCACCGCCGCCTCGTGGGACCGCCACTGGAAGAAGGAGCGAAAACGCTGGTAGATCGATTCCCGGGAACAGGATCCGAGCAACTCCATCCACAGCGGCTCGTCCTCCGGCCGGATGGGCCGCAGGGTGACCGCGACTCCCTGGACCTCGGTGCGGCGCACGTATTCCTCGGGGTACGGGCGCAACGCCAGGTGGTCGTACGGTTTTCGCACCGTCCCCGGGGCGTCCCGCTCCACGACCACCCGGGCGTCGAGAGCGGTAACGCCGGCGGGGGTGGCCAGCAGCGGGTTGATGTCGAGTTCGGCGATCTCGGGGTAGTCGGCGGCCAGATAGGAGAGCCGGATCATCGTCTCGACCAAGCCGTCGATGTCCACCCCCGGGTCGCCGCGGTAGCCCTCGAGCAGGGGCCAGACTTTCAGGGACTGCAGCATGTTGCGCGCCAGCCGCTCGTTGAGCGGCGGAAAACCGAGGGTGACGTCGCGGAACACCTCGGCGGCGGTGCCGCCGGACCCGGCCAGCATCACCGTGCCGAAGACCGGGTCGCGCTTGATGCCCAGGATCACCTCGCGGCCGTGGCGGGCGCTCACCATGGGCTGCACCGTCACCCCCTGCACTCGCGCCGCGGGGCAGCGGGAAGCCACTCCGCCGACGATGGCCGCGTAGGCGGTGCGCACCATCCCGGCGTCCCGCAGGTCGAGCACGACGCCCCCTACGTCGCTCTTGTGCGAGACGTCCGGCGACGACACCTTCAGCACGACCGGGAATCCGATCTCTTCCGCCCGGTTCACGGCCTCCTCCGCGCTGCCGGCTGCCTGGGGCATGGCCACCGGGATGCCATAGGTGCGCAACAGGGTCTTGGAAAACTCCTCTCCGAGGGCTCCCCCCTCGGCCGGGACCAGCTGCCCAAAACGGCGGCGCAGTTCGAGGCGGTCCAGCGGGAACTCCACCGGAACGTCGCGGGGCGTCTCGTACAGGGAGCCGAGGTTGCGGGCGTAGCCGACCAGGGTCATGAAGGCTCGCACGGCGCGTTCCGGCGTCGAATAGGCGGGCAGCCCGGCGTCGGCGAACAGGCGCATGGCCTCCCTCATGGAGCCGCCGCCGAGCCAGGCAGCCAGCACCGGCTTCGCCGTCGCGGCGGCCAGCTGAGCGACGAGGCGGGCCGTGCCGGTCGGGTTGGTCATCGCCTGCGGCGTCAGGATCACCAGCACGGCGTCCACCCCGCCATCCTGGAGAACGATCTCCACGGCCTTGGCGATGCGCTTGGGCGGGGCGTCCCCCAGCGTGTCGACCGGGTTGCCGTGCGACCAGGCGGGCGGCAGCACGTCGCCCAGCGCGGCCAGGCTGGCGTCGGCCAGGCGGGCCAGCACGCCGTTCTCGGCCATCAGCGCGTCTACGGCCATGACCCCCGGGCCGCCGGCGTTGGTGACGATGCCGAGGCGCGGTCCGAGCGGCAGCTTCTGGCGCCCGATCAGGGTGACGCAATCGAAGATCTCGCCGATGTCCAGCACTCGCGCCATGCCGGTTCGGCGAAAGGCGGCATCGTAGACCGCGTCCTCGGCCATCATCGCCCCGGTATGCGACGCCGCCACCCCGGCCGACTCCGGGAAGCGGCCGGCCTTGTAGGCCACGATCGGCTTGGAACGGGCGAAGGCGCGGCCGGCGGTCATGAAGCGGCGCGCCCGCTGGACCGATTCCATGTACAGCACGATGGACCGGGTGGCCTCGTCCTCGCCGAAGTAGTCGATCAGGTCGGCGAAATCGATGTCCAGGGCGTTGCCCACCGACACGAAGCACGAGAAACCGATCTTCTCCTCCACCGCCCAGTCGAGCACGGAGGAGCAGAGCGCCCCGGACTGGGAGATGAAGGCGATGGGGCCCGGCCGGGGCATGCCGGAGGCGAAGGACACGTTGAGCTGGCGGTGGGGGGAGATGAAGCCGAGGCAATTGGGGCCCAGCACGCGCATGCCGTCGTAGTCGAGGAGGATGGAGCGGATCTCGTCCTCCAGCCGGCGCCCCGCCTCCCCCGTCTCCCGGAAGCCGGCGGAGACGATGATCAAGCCGCGGATGCCCGCCTCGCCGCAATCCCGGACGATACCCGGCACCTGCTCGGCCGGGGCGCAGATCACCCCCAGGTCGGGCGTGCGCGGCAGGCGGTCGAGGCCGGCGAAGCAGGGGATGCCGAGCACCGCCTCGCTGCCCATGGCGACAGGGTACACCACGCCGCGGAATCCCCCGCCCACCAAGTTTCCGAGCAGCTTGCCGCCTACGCTGCGCGGGTTGGGGGTCACGCCGATGACGGCGATCCGCTGGGGGTTGAACATGCGCTCCAGGCTGTGCAAGGCCATGACTTGCCTCCGCGATTCGGGTCCCCATCATAGCACAATTCGGGTTCGGTGACCGGCCCGGGTGACGGCCAGGGTTGCTTTCTGCCGCCGCTTGGGGTATCTTGTCTCCTTGCCGCCACCCGGCATTCAACGGAGCCAGCATGAAAACCGTCTACGTTGCGATGTGCGCCGACATCATCCACCACGGCCACCTGAACATCATCCGCGAGGCCGGCCAGCACGGCCGGGTGATCGTCGGCCTGCTCACCGATCAGGCGATCGCCTCCTACCGCCGTCCGCCGCTGCTGGCGTTCGAGCACCGCAAGCGAGTCGTCGAGAGCCTGAAGGGCGTCGACGAGGTGGTCGTGCAGGAGACGCTCGACTACGTGCCCAACCTGCTGCGCCTGCGCCCCGACTTCGTCGTCCACGGCGACGACTGGCGCACCGGCATCCAGAAGCAGACGCGGGAGCGGGTCATCGCCGCCCTGGCCGGTTGGGGCGGGCAGCTGATCGAAACCCCCTACACCCAGGGCATCTCGGCCTCCGAGCTGAGCGCCAAGATGTGCGAGGCCGGGGTCACCCCCGAAAGCCGCATGCGCATGCTGCGGCAGCTGATCGAGCACAAGCCGGTCGTCCGCATCCTCGAGGCCCACAATGGACTCTCCGGGCTGATCGTCGAGCACACCCGGGTGGAGCGAGACGGCCAAATCCGCGAGTTCGACGGCATGTGGATCAGCAGCCTGACCGACTCCACCGCCCAGGGCAAGCCCGACATCGAGGTGGTCGACCTGACCTCGCGCCTGCAGACGATTCACCAGATCCTCGAGACCACCTCCAAGCCGATCATCGTCGACGGAGACACCGGGGGCATCGTGGAGCACTTCCCGTACGTCGTGCGCACCCTGGAGCGGCTGGGCATATCGGCGATCATCATCGAGGACAAGATGGGGCTGAAGAAGAACTCGCTCTTCGGCACCGAGGCGGAGCAGAGCCAGGACAGCATCGAGAATTTCTCCCGCAAGATCCGGGCCGGCAAGCAGGCCCAGGTCACGGCCGAGTTCATGATCATCGCCCGCATCGAGAGCCTGATCCTGCAGCAGGGCATGGCCGATGCGCTGGAGCGGGCCCGGGCCTACATCCTGGCCGGCGCCGACGCCATCATGATTCACAGCAAGGAGAAGACCCCGGACGAAGTGCTCGAGTTCTGCCGCGAATTCCGACGCTTCGACGTGCGCGTGCCGCTGGTGGCCGTGCCCACCACCTACGACACCATCTCCGAGGAGGAGCTGGCCGCGGCCGGCGTCCACGTGGTCATTTACGCCAACCACCTGCTGCGCAGCGCCTACCCGGCGATGGTGAAGACGGCCCAATCGATCCTGACCCATGGCCGGGCCTTCGAGGCGCGCGACCTGTGCATGCCGATCAAGCAGATCCTGACCCTGATACCGGGCGGCCAGTAGGAGCGCGCCATGGATCCGCAGGGCCTGTTCGATGTTTTCGAGCGTCACGGGCTGACCTACTTCGCGGGCGTCCCCGATTCTACCTTCAAGGGCTGGATGAGTTTCCTGGCCTCCGCCGGATCGCGGCTGACCCAGCGCATCGCCTGCAACGAGTGCGAGGCGGTGGCCCTGGCCGCCGGTTATCACATGGCCAGCGGCCGGGTCGGCGTCGTCTACATGCAGAACTCCGGCGAGGGCAAGGCCGTCAATCCGCTGACGTCGTTGTGCGACCGCGAGGTGTACGCCGTCCCGATGCTGCTGATGATCGGCTGGCGGGGCCGCCCCGGCCACCCCGACGAGCCCCAGCACCGCAAGATGGGGCGCATCACCCTGCCGCTGCTGGACGTGCTGGAAGTGCCGCATTTCCTGCTCGAGGAGGACCTGTCCCGGGCGGAGGAGACGGTGGCGGCGGCCTTGCAGGCCGCCGTTGCCGCCCAGGCGCCGGTGGCCCTGGTCATCCGCGAGGGAGTGATCGCCGACTTCGCGGCTTCCTCCGGGGGGTCGCCGCAGGCCGGAATGTCCCGCGAGGAGGCCATCCGCCAGATCGTGGCGGCCGTGGAGCCCGACGCGGCGATCATCTCCACCACCGGCAAGACGTCACGAGAGCTGTTCGAATGCCGCGTCGCCCGGGGCGAGACGCCGCGTGACTTCTACACCGTCGGGTCCATGGGCTGCGCCGCCTCCATCGCCCACGCCGTGGCCGCCGCCCGGCCGCACCGTCCCGTCTACGTGTTTGACGGCGACGGGGCCCTGCTCATGCAGCTGGGGGCGCTGGCGACCATCGGCTACTACCGTCCGGCCAACCTCACCCACATCGTCTTCGATAACGCCGCCCACGACTCCACCGGGGGCCAGCCGACCACCTCGCCGGCGGTCGACTTCGCCGCCGTGGCCCTGGCCTGCAGCTATCGCACGGCCGTCACCGTGAACACCCAGACCGAGCTGGCGGCCGCTCTGTCCGGGAGGCAAGGCATCCCCGGCCCCGGCATGGTGGTGGTGCGGGTCCGCCCCGGCTCCCGCAAGGACCTCGGCCGGCCGACCTCCACCCCCGCCGAGAACAAGCAGCGCTTCATGGAATGGCTCGATCGATGAATGCGGTCATCCTCAACTCCGGCGTGGGCCGGCGCCTGGGCGAGTTGACCGCCGACCGCCCCAAGTGCCTGCTCGATCTGGGCGGCGGCGAGACCGTGCTCGACCGCCAGCTGCGGCTGCTGGCCGGGCACGGCCCGCTTCACGTCATCATGACCACCGGACCCTTCGCCACCCGGCTGCAGGCGCACGTCGCCTCCCGTTTCCCGCGCCTGGCGGTGACCTGGGTCCACAACCCGCTCTTCGACTCGACCAACTACATCTACTCCCTGCATCTGGCCCGCGCCCACATCCGCGGCGGCGGCCTGCTGCTGCACGGCGACATGGTCTTCTCCGCCGCGGCGCTGGCCAGGCTGGCCGGAGCGCCCGGGGCCAACACCGTGCTGGCCCGCCGCTCCGAGCCGCTTCCGGAGAAGGATTTCACCGGGCGCATCGTCTCTGGCCGGGTGGTCGAGATCGGCGTGGGCGTGCGCGGACCGGGCTGCCTGGAGATCATGCCGGTCTACAGGCTGTCGGCTGGCGGCTGGAGCGCCTGGCTGGACGAGATCGCCCGCTGGGTGGACTCCGGCCGCACCGGGGTCTACGCCGAAGACGCCTTCAACCGCATCGCCACCGCCATGGACCTGCACCCGGTCCGCCTCGGAAACCGGCTGTGCATGGAGATCGACACCGCCTCCGACCTGCGGGAAGCGCGCCGACGGGTGGAAAGAAAACGGTGATGACCGTCCACGATCGGCCCGGCGCCCTGCAGGAGATCGGCGCCCTCCTCGAAGCGCAGCGGCCGCGATCCGTTCTGCTTGCGTGCGATCCGCGCGCCTACGAGGCATGCGGGGCCGCCGCCGCCCTCGACGGGGCCCTCAGCCGGTGGCCGCTCCGCCGGGTCGAGGTCACCGCCAAGGTCCCCCAGGCCGCAGACATCCATCGCCTGGCCGAAGGCATCCGAAGTGCCGGAATCGACTTCATCGTCGCCGTGGGCGGGGGGACGGTGCTCGACACGGCCAAGGCCGCCGCGGTGTGGCCGCTGGACGCCGCAGACCCGGACATGGTCGCCGCCGGTGCGCAACCGCTGGCCGCCATCGCCATCCCGAAGCTGCTGGTGCCCACCACCGCGGGCACCGGCGCGGAGGCCACCCCGTTTGCGGTGGTATACGTCGGAACCCGGAAGCACTCGCTGGTTGACCCGCGCATGCCCGGCGAGCAGGTCATCCTGGCGCCCGAGCTGACCTACTCCCTGCCGCCCCGGCTGACGGCCGAGACGGGCTGCGACGCCCTGGCCCAGGCCATCGAGAGCCACTGGTCCCTGCGTGCGACGGCGGCTTCTCGCATCGCCAGCCGCCAGGCGCTGGAGCTGGCCCTCGGCTCGCTGCAGGCGGCGGTCAACCGCCCCGATCCCGCGAGCCGTCGCGCCATGCTGACCGCCGCCCACCTGTCGGGGCGGGCCATCGCCGTCTCCCGCACCACGGCCGCCCACTCTCTTTCGTACCCGATGACCGCGCGTTTCGGCATCGCCCACGGCCATGCCGTCATGCTGACCCTGCCCCACTTTTTCCCGGGCTTCGACCCTCCCGAAGCCGCCCGGTTCCGCCCCGGCGCGGACCCGATCATCGTGGAACGCTCTTTCCGGGAGCTGCTGCAGCAGCTCGGCGTCGTCGACGGTGCGGCCGCCCGCGACAGGCTGCTGGCCCTGATGGACGAGATCCACCTGGAAACCCGCCTCTCCCGCCTGGGCATCGACGCCGGCGGCCGGCAGGCGATTCTCGACGAGGGCTTCACCGCCGACCGCATCGAGAACCACCCGCTGCAGGTCGACCGACGCGACGCGGAGGCGATCCTGGCCGCCATCGCCTGATGGCGGCGGCCGGAGCTCAGGCCAGCGGGCGGCGGTTCTTCAGGCTGAGGAAATAGAAGACCCGGATCGTGACCGTCAGGACCGCCTGCAGCGCCACCAGCAGCAGGGCGATATCCATGCGGTGCAACAGGGCGAACACGAAGAAGAGGAACGATGCGAAATCGCGGAACGATCCGGTTTCGCCGCGGCTGGGGTTCTTCAGGAAACTCTTGGTCAGGTAGAAGACGATGATCTGCAGCCCGTAGAGCGCGGCGGCGGCCAGGCCCACGGTGAGCAGCCAGGGCCGGCCGAACGTGCGGGCGGCGCCGACACCGATGGCCGCGATCATCACCACGTCGGTGACGCGATCCAGCATCAGGTCCAGGTAGGCGCCGAATTCGCTGCACTGGTTGCGCGCGCGCGCCAGCATGCCGTCGGCGTTGTCGACGATCGCCGTCAGCAGGGCCAGGACGCCGGCGGCGGTCACCGCCGGGCGCGATCCGACCGCGAACAGGAGGGCCACCGCGACGCCCAGGAGGAACGACAGACCGGTCAGCTGGTTCGGGGTGATGCGGGTGGGATAGACCCACCTGGCCAGGCCCAGGGCGAGAGGGTGAAAGAGGAGGTGGTCCACGTCGAGGCAACGCTGCAACCACCCGACGGCCGACTTGCGCTTGAGGGCCCGGGAGGAATCGAATTCTCCGGCTATCGCTTCGTTCATGTTCACTCCAGGCTGAAGTTCTTGAGGGCCATGGCCGCGATGGTGCGCCCGATGGCGATGGAGGCGGTGGCGGCCGGCGACGGCGCATTGAGCACGTGGATCATGCGCTCCGCCTCGCGGATGCGGAAGTCGTCCACCAGGGCCCCGTCCGGGGCCAGCGCCTGGGCCCGCACGCCCGCCCCCCCCGCTTCCAGATCGGCGGTGCCGATCTCCGGCAGCAGCCGCTGCAGGGCGCGCACGAAGGCCGCCTTGGAGAAGGAGCGGCGGTATTCGCCCATGCCGGTCTTCCAGAAGCGCAGGGCCATTCTCCAGAAACCGGGATATGCGGAAAACTGCAGGGTGTCGCGCAGCGAGAAGCTGGTCTTGCGGTAACCCTCCCGCTTGAAGGCCAGCACCGCATTGGGACCGGCCTCAACGCCGCCGTCGACCATGCGCGTGAAGTGGACGCCGAGAAAGGGAAAACGCGGGTCGGGCACCGGGTAGATCAGGTGGCGAACCAGGTGGCGGCTGGCCGGTTTCAGCTCGTAATACTCCCCGCGAAACGGGACGATCTGCAGGCCGGGGTTCACTCCGCACAGGCGGGCGACGCGGTCGGACTGCAGGCCGGCGCAATTCACCAGGTTGCGGCAGACGAAATCGCCGGCCGCGGTGCGGAGGCGCAGTTCCGCGCCTCGGCGCTCCATCGAGAGCAGACGGGCGCCGGTGCGGATCTCGCCTCCACGCAGGCGAACCCGCTCGGCGTAGGCCTCGCAAACCTGGACGTAGTCGACGATGCCGGTGTCGGGGACGTGCAGGGCGGCGATCCCGGCCACGTGCGGCTCGTGCTCGCGGATCTCTTCCGGGCCCAGGCGGCGCAGCCCGCGCAGACCGTTGGCCAGGCCGCGGCGCTGCAGCTCGTCCAGGGCGGGCAGCTCGTCGGCGCGGGTGGCGACCACCACCTTTCCGCAGCGCTCGTGGCGGATGCCGAAGTCCTGGCAAAAACGGTAGAGCGCCTCGCGCCCTTGCGTGCAGTTGGTGGCCTTCAGGGATCCGGGCTTGTAGTAGAGGCCGGAGTGGATGACGCCGCTGTTGTTGCCCGTCTGGTGCCGGGCCAGGCCGTCCTCGGCCTCCAGCACGACGACGCGGCGGACGCCCTCCTCGGTCAGGGCCATCGCGGTGGCCAGGCCGACGATGCCGCCGCCGATCACGGCGACGGAATAAACCGAACTGCCATCCATGCGTCCTCCGCAATCGATCGCCGGAAACGGCGATCCGTCCGTCTGTCAGCCGGCCGCGGTTCGGGGGTGCGCACGATCGCAGGCGGCGAAAACGAGATGATATGCCAAGTCGCGGCCTCTGTCAACGCTCGCCCGCCTCGCCGGACAGGCCGATCTCCCCGCGGGCGAGGGAGAAATGGATGCCGGCCAGGCACAGCAGCGCGAAGAGGGCGAAGGCGAACCGGATGGCCGACAGCAGGGACGGGAAGGTGTCCGGGGCGATCGCCTGCGGGCCGTGGCGAATGGCCAGAACCAGGGTCACCATGGCCATGCTCAGCATCTGGCCGAGCAGGCGCATGGTGCCGAGGGTGGCCGAGGCGATCCCGTGCCGCGCCGACGGCACGGCGCCCATCACCGCCTGCGTGTTGGGCGACGAGAACAGGGCAAAGCCGGCGCCGATCAGCAGCAGCACCCCCACCACCCGCGAAAGGGGCGTTCCCGGGCTCACCAAAGCCAGGGCGGCCAGCCCCGTCCCGGTCAGCGCCATTCCCACCGACGCCAGCAGCCGCGGCTGCACCCGTTCGGCCAGGCGGCCGCACAGCGGAGACAGCAGGGCCATCAGGGCCGGCTGGCTCATCAGCACCATCCCGGCCTGCGCCGGCGAAAAGCCCTTCAGATACTGGAGATAGAGGCTCACCAGGAAAGCCACCGCGGCAGTGGCGCTGTAGTGCAGCAGCGCCGCCAGGTTGGAACAGGCGAAGGGGCGGTTGCGGCGCAGCAGGTTCATGTCCAGCAGCGGCTCGGGCGCGCGCTCCTCGATTCTCCCGAAAAGGAACAATCCGGCCAGCGCCGAAACGACGAGCGCCGCCGCGGTGGGTTCCGGCATGCGCGTCAAGCCGATCATCAAGGCGCAGAGGGAGCCGGCATAGACGACCGTCCCCGGCCAGTCGAAGACGGGCCGGCGGCGCGGCGAAGTCTCCAGACAGCGGCAGCCCCAGGCCAGGAGGAACGCGGCCAGCGCCAGTCCGGCGCTGACCCAGAAGATCGACCTCCATCCACCCAGCCGCATCAGGAACCCGCCGCAGGTCGGCCCCAGGGTGATGCCGAGGTACACGGCGGCGACGTTGATCCCCAGGATGCGGCCGCGCCGCCCGGCCGGGAACGCGGCCAGCAACAGGGGCAGCGCGGTGGCGAAGATCAGCGACCCGGCGGCCCCCTGCAGCACCCGCGCCGCCAGCAGCCAGGCCGTCCCCGGGGCGACGGCCGCGGCAACCAGGGAAACGGCGAACAGGAGCAACCCGGCCAGGAAAAACGGCTTGCGCCCCAGGGAATCAGCCAGGCGCCCGAGCGGCAGCAGGCTGATGGCCGCGCTGAGCATGAAGGCGGAGGCCACCCAGGAGAGCGTCAGGGCTCCCATGGCGAACTCGCGGGCGAGTTGCGGCAGGGCCACGTTGACCGCCGAGCCGACGAACGGGGTGAGAAACGCGGCCAGCGAGGTGGCCAGCAGGACCTGGAAGGGCTTCTCCTTCATCACGGAAATATACCATGGAACGGAGCAGACCGAAACTCATCCGCCGCACAACCCGCCGAGCGGGACGGTTCCGGGCCTCCCCTGCCTCGACTCCTCGGGCTATGCGGCCAACGTCATCGCCCACCAGAGACCGATTTTCCCCGAGAGCTTTCGCTCACGGTGCGCGCGGCGCTGGAAACCGGCTGGCCGGTTCCAGCGAATTGTCAGAATCCATCGCGTGCGGTATAATCCGCCCTTCAGGAGGGCCGATGAGCGATCTCAACCAGGAAATCTTCCGGGAATACGACATCCGCGGCATCGCCGACACCGAGCTTACCGATGCGGCGGTGGAGCGCATCACCGCCGCTACCGCGGCCGTGTTCGTGCGCGAGAAAAAGACCCGCATCGCCGTCGGCATGGACGGCCGGCCCAGCTCCGAGCGCATCCGGTCCCTCGTCTCGCGCACCCTGGCCCGCTTCGGGCTGGAGGTGCTCGACATCGGCCTGGTGCCCACCCCGGTCGCCTATTTCGCCGTGTTCCACCTCGAGCTGGACGGTTGCGTGATGGTGACCGCCTCGCACAACCCCGCGGAATACAACGGCCTGAAGATCATGCTCGGGCGCTTCCCGGTCTTCGGCGCCGGGCTGCAGGAGATCTACCGCATCGCCGCGGCCGGGCATTTCCCCCCGGCGGGCAAGGGGCGCTGCCAGAGCCGCAACCTCATCCCCGGGTACCTGGACTTCATCGCTTCCCGGGTGAAGCTGGAGAAACCGTTGAAGGTGGTCATCGACGGCGGCAACGGCACCGCCGGCATCACCGCCGGCCCCCTCTACCGGCGCCTGGGGGCGGACGTGACCGAGATCTTCTGTGACGTCGACGGCCGCTTCCCCAACCACCATCCCGACCCGACCAAGGCGGAAAACCTGCGCGAGCTGATCGCCGCCGTAACCGAGACGGGGGCCGACGCCGGCATCGCCTTCGACGGCGACGCCGATCGCATCGGCGTCGTCGACGGCGGCGGCCGCATCATGTGGGGCGACCAGCTGCTGGTGCTCTACGCCCGCGACGTGCTGCGCGAGCACCCGGGGGCGACCATCATCTCCGAGGTCAAGGCCTCGGAGGTCCTGTACGCCGAAATCGCCCGGGCCGGAGGCCGCCCGCTGATGTGGAAGACGGGGCACTCCCTGATCAAGCAGAAGATCCACGAGGAGCACGCCCTGCTCGCCGGCGAGATGAGCGGCCACATGTTCTTCAACGATCGCTGGTTCGGCTTCGACGACGCGGTCTACGCCGGGGCCCGCCTCCTGGAGCTGATGGGGCGCTCGCCGTTGTCCCTGCGCGAGATGTTCGACACCGTTCCGCGCGCGGTGAACACCCCGGAAATCCGCGTCGACACGACCGACGCGGCCAAGTTCTCCGTCGTCGCCGCCGTGCGCGACCACTACCGCCGCGACCACGAGGTGATCGACATCGACGGCGCACGCGTCAAGTTCGGGCATGGCTGGGCGCTGGTGCGCGCCTCCAACACCCAGCCCTCGCTGGTGGTGCGCTACGAGGCCGACAGCCAGCCCCATCTGGACGAGATCCGCCGCGACGTGGAGGCGGTGCTGGCCGAGGTGCGGGCCAAGCTGGAGGCCTGATGCCGCCGCTGTGGCAGGTCGCCCTGCTGGCGCTGGTGCAGGGCGTCACCGAGTTCCTGCCCGTCTCCTCGGACGGGCACCTGGTCGTCGTCCAGCGGTTGGTCGGCTACCCGGCGGCGCCGCTGCTCCTCGATATCTTCCTGCACCTCGGCACGCTGCTGGCCATTCTCTTCTTCTTCCGCCGGGACTGGCTGCCGCTGCTGACCGGATGGCGCGAGCCCGGAAACCGCCGCATGGTCCTCTGGCTGGTTCTCGGCTCCCTGCCCACGGCCCTGATCGGCCTGCTGTTCAGGGAGCCGCTGGAGGCGATGTTCCTGTCGCCGACCGCCGCGGGCGTCGGTTTCCTGGTCACCGCCTCCTTTCTCTTCGCCTCCCGCCGGGTGCGCCTGCCCGCCCCGCCGATGGCGGTCATGGCCCTGCTGGTGGGCACCGTCCAGGGGCTGGCCATCGCCCCCGGCGTATCCCGCTCCGGCCTGACCATCGCCCTCGCCCTGATGCTTTCGCAGGAGCGCCTCTTCGCCTTCCGCTTTTCCTTCCTGTTGTCGATCCCGGCGGTGACCGGGGCGCTGCTCCTCGAGTGGCGGCACCTTCCGACCGCGGCGGCCGAGCTGGCCCCGTTGCTGCTCGGGTCGATGCTGGCGGCGCTCGTGGGCTGGCTGGCGCTCGGCCTGCTGCGCCGGGTCATGCAGCATGACCACTTCCACCGCTTCGCCCCCTACTGCCTGGCGGCCGGCGTGCTGGTTTTGACCCTGCTACGCTGATCCCGGGCGCTGCCGGGCGGCGGTCAACCGTTGTCCCGATACAGCAGCCGTTCGCGCACCAGCTCGGTGGTGGCGCGGAAATCGATCTTGCCGCTGCCCATTTTGGGGAACTCGTCCATCACCACGAACTGCTTGGGCAGGGCGATGGGCGGCAGGTCGTCGGCCAGGCGGCGCAACAGCCGGCGCTCCTCGACCTCGCGGGTGACGGCGGCGACGATGCGCGCCCCCTTCAGCGAATCGGGCACCTCGACCACGCAGCACTCGACTCCGTCCGGCAACAGCGGGGTGAGCACCGCCTCCACCCTCACCAGCGACACCATCTCGCCTCCGATCTTGACGAAGCGCTTCAGCCGGCCCCGGTGCCACAGGTAGCCCTCCGGGTCCAGCATGCCCATGTCGCCGGTGTCGTACCAGCCGTCCTTGATGCGAAGCGAGGTTTCCTCGATGTCGTCGAAATAGCCCTTCATGACCAGGTCGCCCTTGACCAGGATCTTCCCCTCGCTCCCGGCCGGCAGGCTCTCGCCGCTGTTGATGTCGGCGATGCGCACGCGCACGCTCGGAAGCAGGCGGCCGATGCTGCCCGGCTTGTGGGAGCGGGTGGAGCCGGGGAGGTCGGGGGTGTTGGTCGAAACGACCGGGCTGGTCTCGGTGGTGCCGTATCCCTCGCACAGTTCCACCCCGTGCTTTTCACGGAACCCCAGGCGCAGCGACTCGGGGCACTTGTCGGCTCCGGAGATGGCGATGCGCACCGAGGCGAAGTCGCCGGGAGAAGACTGCCGCAGGTAGCCGGAGAAGAAGGCCGGGGTGCCGACCATGATCGTCGGCTTCTCGCTGCGCACGATGGAGCAGACCTTGGCATATTCCAGCGGGTTGGCATACGACACGATGGTCATGCCGGTGGTCAGGGGCACCCAGAAGTTGATGTTGTGGCCGAAAACGTGGAACAGCGGGAGGTTGGCGAGCATGACGTCGGCGGAGCTGATGGGGATGATCTGGCGGATGTCCTGGATGTTGGCCAGGAAATTGCGGTGCGTCAGCTGCACCGCCTTGGGGTCCTTCTCGCTGCCCGAGGTGAACAGGATGACGGCATTGTCGTCGACCCCGCCGGAGTGGATGGTGCGCAGCAGGATGGGCAGCGGCAGGGTGCTGCGCAGGGCGGCGCGTACCTTGTCGACCGGGCTCACCTGGGCCAGGATGTCCTCGACGAACACCATGCCGGGCACCATGTGGCATCCGATCTTCTCCAGCAGCGCCTTGGAGGTGATGATGGTGCGGAAACCGCACTTTCGCTGGGCGTACTCCGCGTTGCCGGCGGCGCCGGTGGCGTAGTTGATCATCACCGGCACCTTGCCGGCCATCAGCACGCCCAGGATGGACAGCATGCAGCCGGCCGAGGTGGGGATCATGATGCCAATGAAGCCGTCGTGGTACTTGTGCATCTTGCGCGACAGGATCAGCGAGGCGATCAGCATCTTGTGGTAGGTGAAGGTGCGCTCCAGCGTGCAGTCCTTGAGGGCCAGCTTTTTCCCGTACTGGCGCGCGATCCTGACGAACTCGGTATGCAATTGCGGCATCGGGGCACCTCCGGTGGGTTTGCGCCACGGTCGCCGCTATTTTACCCCACGGAAAATAACGAAATCAATCTCTTTGTTTCGTCGATGGAAGCGGGGAGCCGCCGGCTTCCGCCGCGGGGCAGGAAGCGGAACGGGACTCGCCCGGCACACCCATGGCGCTGCCCATGCGATCCAGCAGGCAGCGGCAGTCGTGGCGCGACATGAACCGCTTGCACTGAAGGATCTCCTCCACGGTCAGTCGCTGCCACTCCGCCTGGATGGCGGCGATGTCGTGCAGGCAGGCGTCGATCCGGGGCCGGTTCACCGCCTCGCCACGCAGGGCCTGCAGCAGCCCGGCCTGGGCCTTCTCGAGACGGCGCTGCAGCTGCCCGTACTGCGGCTCCAGCTCCTGGCGCAGGCGCATCATCCGCTGCCGGGTTTCCGGCTGGAGCTCGGCGGCGCAAACCGCGCGGGCGGCCGGGCCCGAACGGGGGGTCAGCAGGTGAATGGCGAAGGCGACGTTGAACCCCAGCGACAGGAGCGCCAGCAGCCGCAGCAGCAGGCGGCGGCTCATCGCAGCGCCTCCGCGTACGCGGCGGGCAACCCCGCCGCGGGAGCCAGGAACGGGCGGCTCAGCCGGGCTTCCGGTCCCTGAACCATGCCGGCCGCCCCGGCTCGTCCGGCCGGTCGCCGGATCAGCAGCCAGGAGCCGGCGGTGAGCAGCGCCAGCACCAGGATGTGGGCGGCGGCCAGGCGCAGCCAGCGCGCGTCAGGGCGCCCGGCCGGGCGGTTTCTCCAAGGGGCGGACGCCTGCCGCGCCCGGTCTTCGAGCCAGCGGTCATGCCAACGCAGCAACTCCTCGATTTCCATGGTCTTCACTTCCTTTGACGCGCGGCGATCCGCGTTCCTGCCAATTCGGCGCGCACCTTGGCCATCGCCTTGTGGACAAGCGATTCGACCGCCGCCGGTGTCGTCCTCATGATGTCGGCGATTTCCCGCTGGCGCATGCGCTCGTAGTGGAAGAGGTAGAACGCCGCCTTCTCTCGCTCGCTCATCCTCTCCAGAGCCCGCCCCAGCCCGTGCAGGCAGCGTTCCCGCTCCTGGTTCCGCTCCATCTCCTCCGGGGGGGTCGGAGCCGGTTGCCCGAGGCCTTCCAGGGGGGCGGCCTCGCTGCCGGTTTCCAGCGACAGCCAGCGCAGCAGCCGGCGGCGGCGCAGGACGTTGATGGAGGTGTTCACGGCGATGCGGTACATCCAGGTGAACGCGGACGACTGCCCGGCGAAGCGCTCGCGGTGGAGCCAGATTTTCTCGCAGGCCGCCTGGGCGGCATCCTCGGCTTCGGCCAGGTCTCCGAGGTAGAACAGGCACAGTTTGACGATGCGCTGGTAGTGCCGGTCGATTTCTGCCCGCAGGTCGCCCGACGGGCCGGCCGGTTCCCTGTCCGTCATGCCCCCAGCGCCGCCGCTCGCCTGCGCATCGGGGGGCCTATGGTTTCTCCCCGGGCTTCCCGGGCTTTTCGCGCAGCTTCAGTTTCTTCATCTTCTTCGATATCGAATTGCGGTGCAGCTTGATGTCGGTGGACATTTTCAGCAGGTTGGACTTGTGCTTGTCCAGGTAGGCCTGCAGCAGGGTCCGCTCGAACTCCTCCATGACCTCCTTGTAGAACAGCCTGGACAAGGCGGCCCGGGCGGCGACGATCTTCATCTGCTTCTTGATGGTCAGCGCCTCGTAGGACTCCACGAGCTCGTTGAATTTCTTGGGGGTGGTCATAGGGTGATGAGGGGCTTGGATGGGCGCGCGCCAGGCTGCAGGGCCGAAAGCCATCGCAGGGCTGCGAGAAGGTGGGGAGCCAGCGCCGACTCGCGCACCAGCCGGGGGAGCTGCGGCAGGGGGCCGTGCCTGGGCAGGGCGCGGTCCCCGGCCAGCACGGCGAACACGAGCACCGCCCCGATCAGGCCGCCGCGCAGCAGGCCGAAGAGCCCCCCCAGAACACGGTCGGCGGAACGCAGCGGGCCGCGAACCAGCAGGCGTCGGATAAGCCAGGTGAGCAGCGCACCCGCCGCCAGCACCAGGCCGAACACGAGGAAGAATCCCGCCACGACGGCGAACGCGGGAGGTTTGACCAGGCCGCGCAGGGCCTGCCCGGCCCGGGCGTAAAGAAGGAAAGCCAGGAAGAGGGCGAGCAGCAGGAAAACCAGCGACAGCAGTTCGCGCACCAGGCCCCGGATGACACCGGCCAGGACGGAGAAGAAGAGGATCAGCAGCAGGACCAGGTCGACGGCGTTCAGCGAAGCGATCATAGCGGCTGCCCGGTCAGAATGCGGTGGATCTCCAGGTATTTCTCCCGGGTTTTCGCGATCACATCGGCCGGCAGCGGCGGCGGCGGGGAGTGGCGGTCCCAGCCGCACTGCAGAAGCCAGTTGCGCACGAACTGCTTGTCGTAGGAGGGCGGCTCCTGGCCGGGGCGCCACTCCTCGCCCTTCCAGAACCGCGAGGAGTCGGGGGTGAAAATCTCGTCGGCCAGCACCATGTCTCCGCTTCCGTCCCGGCCGAACTCGAACTTGGAGTCCGCGAGGATGACCCCGTGCTCGCGCGCGATTTCGGACGCGGCCCGGAAAAGCAGCAGCGAGCGGTCGCGGATGGCGGCGGCCGCTTCGCAACCGATCCGGCTCTCCAGCTGGGCGAAGGTGATGTTCTCGTCGTGCCCCCGCTCCGCCTTGGTCGTCGGGGTGAAGATCGGCTCGGGAAGCCTGTCGGCGAAGGCCAGCCCGGCCGGAAGCCGCACCCCGCACACCTCGCCTCCCTGCTGGTAGCTCTGCCAGCCGGAGCCGACCAGGTAGCCGCGCACGATGGCTTCGACCGGGTAGATCTGCAGGCGGCGTACCAGCACCGAACGCTTCTCCAGGGCGGCGCGGTAGGGGGCGAAGGCGGGAGACTCCTCGGGATGGCCGTCGATCACGTGGTTGGCCATCAGGCCGGCGGTCTGACGGAACCAGAAAAGGGCCACCTGGTTGAGCACCTTGCCCTTGTCCGGGATCAGCGATGGCAGGACGAAGTCGAAGGCCGAGATGCGGTCGCTGGCGACGATCAGCAGGTGGTCGCCCGCCTCGTAGACATCGCGCACCTTGCCGCGCCGGTAGGGAGGCAGGGGCAGATCGTTCCTTTCTCTCATGACGCAACTCTCTCCGTGACGGGGATCAGGATAGGCTCCATTTTACGGAATGCGCCGTGATTTGTCAATGCGCGCCAACCGGGCTAGGAACGGAAGGAGGCGAACGGGCGTATAATGAGAGTAGAAGAGAGTACGGGAGGTCGCCATGCCCCACCCCGTTCCCACGGTCGCGCGCACCGGCATCCGGGCGGTCGCCTTGCTGGCGCTGTTTCTCTCTGCATCCGGGTCCACCCCGCCGTCCAACCGGCCCTCGGAGGGCCCGTTCCCCCCGCCGCCGCGCCCCCCGCACCGGGACTCCGCGGCGATCGCCTACTGCGGCTACCTGCCGGGCGGGGCGGGACGGGACGTCGCCCGGGGAGTCGCCGTAGACAACGCCGGTTGCGTCTACGTGGCCGGAGTCACCTACCCGGGCAGCGGCTGGAGCGGGCAGCCCCAGAGCGGCTTCGTGCAAAAGGTCGGCGCCGACGGCCGGGAACGGCTGTACCGGATGACCATCCCCCTGGTGCGGATCAACGGCATCGCCGTCGACTCCCTCGGGCGGGCGGTCATCGCCGGAACCGCCTTCGATGGAAACGGGTTGGCCGTGCGCGGCGGGCCCGACCTGACCTTCAACGGCGGGAACACCGATGCGTTCGTGGCCAGGCTGTCGCCGGCCGGGACGGAGCTTGAATACGCGGGATTCATCGGCGGGAGCGCCCCGGACGGCGCCACCTGCGTCGCCCTGGACGTTGCGGGCAACGCCTACGTGGCCGGGGGCACCTACTCGACGGAAACGACCTTCCCGGTTGTCGGCGGCCCGGCGCTGCAGGCAGACGGCATGCCCGGCGAGGGATTCGTGGCCCGGGTGAACGGCGACACCGCGGCGCTCGACTACTGCGGCTTCGTCTCCGGCTGGCACACGTCGGTCAGCGGCATCGCGGTCGACGCCCGAGGTTGCGCCTACATATGCGGCGAGTGTACGGGAGGCGCCCCGGTGAAGATCGGTCCCGACCTGACCTACAACGGCGAGGACACCGATGGCTTCGTGGCCAAGCTGGAGGCGGACGGCTCCGGCTTCGAGTACTGCGGCTACATCGGCACCCACGCCGGCGACTGGGAAGGAGCCAACGCGATCACCGTCGACGAGCTGGGCCATGCCTATGTCGCCGGCTACGTCCCCTACCCGGGGGACCCGCCCGGTTTCCCGGTCGTTTTCGGCCCCGACCTGACCCACAACGGGGGGGAATCCGACGCCTGGGTGGCCAAGGTGGCCGAGGACGGGACCGAGCTCCTGTTCTGCGGCTTCATCGGCGGCACCGGGAACGACTACGCCGGCGGTATCGCCCTCGACTCCTCCGGCAACGTTTACGTCTGCGGCTACACCGACTCAATGGACGGTTCCTTTCCCGCCGGTGGCGGCCCCGATTCCACCTACAACGGGGGCGGCGACGCCTGGGTGGCGGTGATCCGGAACGACGGGGATTTCGTGTCGCGCTCCACGTTTCTGGGCGGCGCCGGCTACGACGATGGCCTGGCCATCGCCGCCGATTCCCGCGGCAACGTCTA
>CAYZNT010000031.1:21400-46331 GCA_964479735.1 uncultured Clostridia bacterium | reverse complement strand
CTGCGTTTCGTGGTCATGAGCGATTCCCAGGCGGCCGCGAACACGTCGCCCGATCCGGCCCGGCAGGTCAACGGGGAGGTGCTGGCGGCGCTGGTCGACCGCATCCTCGAACTGGATCCGCTGCCGCGCTTCGTCTTCTTCCTGGGCGACATGGCCTTCATCGGAGGCCGACAGCCGCTGGCGGCCTGGAAGTCGATCGTCGCCCCGCTGCTTTCGGCCGGCGTGGAGATCTTCCCCGCCAAGGGAAACCACGAGTTGACGGTCGCCCTGCGCCAGGAGGGCGACTGGTCCCTGCAGCAGGAGTACCTGCAGGCCTTCCCCGGCCTGCCGGACAACGGCCCCGAGGGCATGTCCGGCCTGGTCTATTCGTTCGAGTGCGGCCCGGCCTTTTTCGCCGTGCTCGACCCGTTCTGGGTGGAGGCGGCGGCCCCGCCGGAGCGCCCGCAATCCGTCTATCACCACCTCGAATACCTGCCCCTGCAGCTCGACTGGCTGCGCCGGCAGAGCCGGCAAACCCGCAAGCGCTTCCGTTTCGCCTTTGCCCACGCCCCGGCTTTCAGCGTGGGAGAAGACGACAGCAGCGAGTACGCCTACCGCCACGAGCTGTGGCGGATCCTGGACGACGCCCGTTACTGCGCGCTTTTCGCCGGCCACGAGCACCTATACGGGCGCTGGCGCATCGGGCCGGACATGGGCGACAGCCCCGCCGGGGATCCCTGGCGAAACGGCGTGGTGCAAATCATCTGCGGCGGCGCCGGTGCCCCGCTATGGCCGCCCGCCCGATTCCCGTCGGTGTACGAGTTCGGCCATCCGGAGGCGGCCATCCCCAGCCACCACTTCGTCCTGGTGGATCTCGGCCGCGGAGGCGCCCGGGTGCAGGCGTACTCGCCCGGCGGCGAACGGCTCGATGATGCCCTGCTGGAGTGCCCGCTCCCGCCGGACCGGGATGGGCCGGAACGATGATGACTTTCGCGGCCCGCCTGGTCGTCGTCCTGTCCCTCCTGCTGGCGGTCTCCGGGGCGCGGACGACGGCGGCGGCAGGCGGAGAGGACATCGAGGGACACATCGCCCGCGTTCGCGAGTGGAGCCGCAACGACCCGTCGCGGGCCCTGGTCGAGGGCCACGAAGCCCTGGCGCAGCTGGAGCGGCAGCGCCGCGGCGGGTCGCCCCAGGCGGTGGAGCTGCTGAACTGGCTCTGCGTCGCCGCCCGCAACCTGGGCCGGTCCGAACAGAGCCAGGCGTACGGGCAGCGGGCCCTGACCCTGGCGAAAGCGGGCAACGATCTCGGCGGCCAGGCCAAGTCTCTCAACAACCTGGGGGTGGTGGCCGTCGACCAGGGCCAGGCCCAGCGGGCCGTGGAGTACTTCACCGCCGCCCAGATCATCAGCCGGGCGACCGGAGACCGCAAAGCCGAGGCGGCGGCGCACAACAACATCGGCATCGTCCGCGAGATGCGCGGTGAATTCGAGCCGGCGCGACAGCAGTACCTGCAGGCGCTGGCGATCAAGAGAGAGGTGGGGGACGACAACGGCATGGCCTCCACCTTCCTCAACATCGCCGTGGTCTCGCGGCGGATGGGCGAGTATGGCCAGGCGGTCGACTACCTGCTGCAAGCCCTGAAGCTGAGCGAGCGCAAAGGCGACCGCCGCGGCACGGCGGCGGCGCTGAACAACCTGGCCAGCCTGTATGCCGACATGGGCAACCACCGGCAGGCGCTGGAAAATTACCAGCGCACCCTGCGCCTCGACCGGGAGATGCGCAACCCGGCCGGGGAAGCCACCACCCTGCACAATATCGGGCTGTCCTACGGCAAGCTGGGCGATCCCCAGCGGGCGTTGGCCTACCTGCAGCACGGGCTGCGCATCCGCCAGCAGCTGAACGACCGCAGCGCCGTTGCCGCATCGCTGAACGCGGTCGGCAACGCGCATCGCGACCTGGGCCGCTACGCCATCGCTCTCGGCGACCTGGGCAAGGCGCTGGCCATCCGGCGCGAACTGAACGAGCGGTTGGAGGTGGCGCAAAGCCTGCTGGACGTGGCCACCTGCCGCCGCCTGCGCGGCGACTACGCGGCGGCGGCCGCGGCCATCCGCGAGGCGCAGGACCTGGCCCGCCAGGGCAAGGCCGTCGAGCTGGAGAAGTTCATCTACCTGGAACTTTCGGAGATCGAAGCCGGGCGCCGGCACTTCGCCGTCGCCCTGGCCAGCCTGCGGCGGTACAAGGAGATCCAGGACCGTCTCTTCGACGAAGCCAGCCAGCGCCGCATTTTCGAGCTGCAGATGCGCTACGAAGCGGGCAAACGGCAGCAGGAGATGGAGCTGCTGCGCCGCGACCGAGACATCCGACGGCTGCAGGCCAGGCGCCAGCAGCTGCTCAAGAACGCATCGCTCGGCGGCGTCGGGCTCCTGCTGCTGCTGGTGACCCTGCTCCTCAACCGCTACCGCCTGAAAGCTCGCGCCAGCCGCGAAATCGAGCGAACGAACGCCGAACTCAGCGAAGCGTACGCCCAGCTGGACCGCGTCGCCCGCATCGACCCGCTCACCGGCGTTTCCAACCGCCGCGACGTACTGGAGCGGCTGCGCCACGAGATCGCCCGTTTCGAGCGAAACCGGAAACCGCTGGTGCTGGCCATCGGCGATGTCGACGACTTCAAGTCCTGCAACGACCGCTTCGGCCACGAGGCCGGAGACCGGGTGCTGCAGTCGGTCGCCTCGGCCATCGGGGCCCTGATCCGCAAGCAGGACATCTTCGGGCGATGGGGGGGGGAGGAGTTCCTGCTGGCCCTCCCTGAAACCGATGCCGCCGGCGCCTCCACGCTGCTGGAAAAGATCCGCGCGGCCGTCGCCGCATGGCCGGGGCCGCAATCCCCGCTGCCCCGGATCACGGTGACCTTCGGCTATGCCGCCCTGCGCCGGGCGGATGATCTCGATGAATGCCTGCGCCGCGCCGACCAGGCCCTGTACCGGGGAAAGCAGGCCGGGAAGAACCGGGTCTGCGGCGAGGAGTGAGACCGCCGGGCGGAGATCTCCCTACTCCCGGCGCAGGGTGACGCTCACCCGCACGGGAACGTACCCCGGTTTCTCCCGGGGCATGGCGATGACCAGGTCGCGGCCGACGAGGACGGCGCCGGTCACGGCGGCGACCACGCCCGGGTCGGCCAGCGGCAGGGTGTAGGAGGAACCCGCCAGCCCCTCGGCCTCGATTTCCACCCGGTCGTCTGCTTCCTGAACCGAGACGATCTTCAGCCCGCGATCGGGGTCCCCAGGACGGCTGCAAACCGGCGGCGGCATCAATCCGAGTCCGGGGCGGAACTCGACGACTATCGTCGTCTGCCCCCGGGCGATCACGGTCTCCACCATCGCGTGGCCTGCGGGCACTTCCTGCGGGGCGCCGTCGACGCGAGCACCCGTCAGCCGGGCGCCGCAATCGAGCCGCGGTTGGAAGCGGAAGCGGAAACCGGCTCCGTTCCGGTGGGTCACGATCACCTGCAGGCGGCCGGGGCGGCACGTGACCTCCAGATCGAAGCAGGCCGCGCCGACCCGCACGTTCCGGATCTCCGCCTCCGGCCAGTCGGCCGGCCAATGCGGGGCGAATTCCAGCAGCCGGGCATTGGCGTCCCCGTCCAAGCCGAGCAGGCCGCGCACCAGCGGCACGGTCACGGCGGTGCTGGAGAAACCCTGGCGGGCGACCGCCTCGCCCGGCCAGATGTGACGCGCGCCGGAGAGCACTTCGGTGACCCCCCCCAGGAGGTTCTCGAAGGTGAGCCGGGCGGTCGCCTGAAGCAGCTGCCGGGCCGGCAGATGGAAGCCGTGGCGGAACAGCGCCGCCGCCGTCCACAGGCCGTTGAACGGCCAGACGGCCCCGTAATTGTAGTTTAGCGGCTCGTAGTACCGGCTGGCGGCCGACAGTCCGCGCACTCCCCAGTCGGTCATCATGTCGGCGCTGCACAGCCGGCGCATCGCCCGGCGGGCGTGCCCGGGTTCTCCGAAGCCCCACATCAGGGCCGCCGCCTGGGTGGGGGAGACCTCGTGGACCTTGCGGCCGGCGCGGTCAAAGGCGAAGGCGTAGCACCCCGTCTCCTCGTCCCAGAACCTCGCCTCGAACGATCGGACGGCCTTCTCTCCGAGGCGGGCGGCCTGACGCGCCAGTTCCCGGTCCCCGGCTGCCGCCGCCATGGCCGCCATGGCCCGGGTGGAACGGAGCCAGACGGCCGACAGGTAGACGTCGCTTTCGATCCCGGTCAGGTCGCCGTACTCCACGGCCCCCAGGCCGGCGCGGGCGTTGTCCATCAGGCCGTCGCCGTTGGCGTCGCAGCCGAGACACCAGCGCCAGGCGCGGCGCAGCGCGGGCCATGCCGTGCGCAGGAACGGGGCATCGCCGCTCTGGCGCCAGTAGTCATGGGCGGCGACGATGAAGAGGGGCGTGGTGTCGCCGTGGATGTAGGCGTAGCCGTAGTCGGCGAACCAGTCCAGGTAGCGCGCGGCCTGCGTCAATTCGTGGGCCATCTTGCCGTCGCGCCGTTGCCAGCGGAGGGTGAAGAGGAGCGCCTCGCGCGCCGTTTCCAGGTCGCCGGCGGCGGTCAGGCCCAGGCTGTTGATGTAGGCGTCGCCGCCGAAGAACCATCCGAATCCGGGGCGCCCCGACGTACCCGATGCGCCCAGCCCGGCGATCAGTCCGCGGCCGAGATGGGGGTTGTCCGCCAGCAGGTGGTCGTAGGTGACCTTGGCCCACTCCAACGCCAGGTCGAGCTCGCGCAGCGGCGTCCTGACCCGCAGGGTGCGCTCACGCAAGCGCCGGTAGTGGTCGAGATTGCGGAGGTAGAAGGACTGCGGATCGGAGGCCAGGCGCCGGTAGAGGGCCACGACCTCGTCGCGCCGGCCCGGTCCGCCGGCCATGACGATGGGCACGAAGCGGCCGCGGAGCGCCGCGGGGTCGGGCACCTCGATGCGGAATTCGCAGGGCGTGTCCGCCAGCATGTGGGCCGGGGTGTAGGAGACGCCGGCGGCCGCAGGCGAACCGACCAGGCCGTGATTGCGCCGCGAGGACTCGGAGATGAGGTAGGCTTTCAGCCCGTCGTCCTAGGCCGCGTACTGGCCGCCGAGCCCGGCCGGCCACATCGGCTGCAGGACCGGGACGAAGCCGCAGATCACGGTCAGCGGCGAGTCGGAGTCCACATCCAGCAGCACCAGCGCCCCCGCCTCGTCGACGGGGGTGATGAAAATGGCGCGTGCGGTGAACGACTGGAACACCCATTCGATGACGGTCGCTTCGGGGCTGACGGCGATGCGGCGCGCGATGTCGCGCCCCGGCAGCGGGCGGCTGGAGCCGGGCAGGAGGAAGGAAAACTCGAAGTTCCGCAACAGCTTGAGCGGCCAGGCCCAGGCCTCGAACGAGCCGTCTTCGCGGCCCAGCACGGCGAAGCGCCGCCCCACCTTGTCGAACGGACTGCCCGGCTGGGCCAGTCGCTCCAGCCGCAGGTCGTTGTCTTGCAGCGGGAACGCGGCGACCGTGGAGGCTTCCGCGCCGGCCGGAAGAGGGGAGGCGGCCGACAGCAGGAGCAGGAGGCCGAGAGCCGCCGGCCGGAGCCGTTTCACCCCGCACCTCCTCCGCCGGCTGCCACCGCGGCGATGGAAAATTCGTGGCGGCCCGCGGGCAGGTCGATGACCGCCGCCGGGGCGCGCCACTCTCGACCGTCGAGCGTGACTTGGAAGCCGCGGCCGTGCAGGGAGAAACGCAGGCGGCGCGGAGCGGCGCATTCCGAAACCGCGCGGCAGCCGGTTTCGTCGGCGGTCAGCCCCTCGAGCGCCAGCGGGCCGTCGGCCTGGAGCAGCAGGCTCCGGTTCCGCCAGACCCGGGTGCGCGCCGGTCCCCGCTCGACGGTCCAGCGGCAACCTTCGCCGGGCAGCCGGTGCAGCACGGTCTGCGCCGGGGCGGCGGGGGAGCCCAGGTCCACCCCGCCGGCCAGCGGCCAGTCGATGAACTCCTCGATGCCGCACAGGGCGAACAACGGCCCCCAGCTCTGGTAGCGATGGCCGCCGCCGCTGCCGTCCCGCGAATCGTAGTTTTCGCGGCAGAGCTGGAAGCGGTCCCACGAGCCGAGGAATAGGCGCACGCTGCGGGCAGCCAGGTCTGCGGCGGCGCCGCGGAAGCCGCTGCGGCGAAGTCCCTGGTAGAGGAGGTAGTTGGTGGGCGGCCAGATGGTGCCCCGCCAGTATTGCTGGTCGGAAAAGGCCGGGTCGCGGCGGTTGATGGTCGGCACCACGTGTTCGCCCCAGAAGAGCTGGGGGTCAAGCAGGCTGGAAAGGAGCCGCCGGGCGCGAGCGGCGTCGGGCACGCCGGCCAGCAACGGAAGGTAGTTCGCCGCCGCCAGCTTCGGCGACCGCCGGCCGTCCCAGAAGCGGTCGCGGTAGGTGCCGCTCGCCTCGTCCCAGAGATCTTCATTCATGCGCCGGGCGACGGCCAGGCGGCGGCCGTGGAAAAGCTGCTGGTCGTCGGATTCACCGAGCAGCCCGGCGATGATCGCGAGGCACTCGCAGTCCAGAGCGAACAGCGAGTTGAGGTCCACGCAGTCGAGTTCCAGCGTGCCCGTCCCCTCGTTGAACGGGACGTCGTCCCAGTTGGGCAGGTCATCTTCGCCCGACTCCCAGCCGGCCCGGGTGCGGCCGTCCGCTTCCATCTCCCACTCCGGTCGCCAGGCGGCCAGGCGGTCGGTGTCGGACCCCCACTCCAGCAGCCCGTTGGCGTTGCCGTCACGGCGCGGCTTGCCGGAGACGCCCGCGTCGGTCCAGAAGAGGTTGAAACGGCGCAGGGCGGGATAGCAGCGCCGAAGGAAAGCGAGGTCCGGGTGCTGACGGTGCAGTTTCAGCACCGCGAACGCACCGACCGGAGGCTGGGCGTGGTCGGGCGAGCCGCCGAATCGCCCCCGCCAGTTGGGAATGCAGCCGTTCTCGTACTGGGTGCCCAGCACGGCAGTCACGGCGGCGCGCGCCAGGTCCGGCGCTTCGACCGCCAGCAGCAGGGCGTTGAAGAACGAGTCCCATTCGAAGATCGTCCAGTGGTCGAGCGCGTCCCCGGGGGCGGGGAAGATCCAGCGCCGCCCGGCCGGCGTGTAGAGGGCCTGGCGCTCGGGCTGCAACAGCACCATCCAGTTCAGGTTGTTGACGATCGATTCCGCCAGGGACGGGTTGGCTCCCGTCACCGCCACCCGCTGCCGCTCGTAGGCGCTCCGGGCGGTGGCCAGACAGGCCGGGATGCTGCCGGGCAGGCGCAGGGAGGGAATGGGAACTGCGGCGATTCGTGCCGCGAACAGGATGTCGCCGCCGCGGCGGACGGCGAAGCGCAGCCGGCGTTGGTCCTGGTTACCGCCCGCCACCCCCGCCGGCAGGGAGACGAACCGGAAGTGGTGCCCGCCGCAGCGACCGGAGACCTGGCCGGGGCCGGCGTCCCCGTACAGGGCGGGGTAGTCCCAGGGGGCGTAGAAGCGCAGTTCCAGCGCGCAGTCCGAATCGTTGCGGATGCGGCCGATCACTCCGTCCACGCCATGGCGCGCCCACTCCAGCCGAACCCGGGGGCCGGGTTGGCGCTTGTCCAGGATGGGCGTCTCCCCCCCGCGTCCGAAGGGCAGCGTCGGGTCGATCTCCAGGCAGGCGTAGCGGCCGTCCCCGGAGTTGGCCCCAACCCGGCGCACGATATGAAAGATGTCGTATCCCACGGCCCGCTGGCCGCCGCGGTCGATCTCCAGGGCGAATGCGAATCCGGCCGGGGCGTCGGCGGCGGTCAGCGTCAGGCCGGCCCACTGGGCGGCGTCATAGGCGCCTACGTGGCAGGCCGGTTCGGCGGCGGCCAGCGGCAGAGAAGCGGCCACGGCGGCCAACCACAGGGTCCAGGGCGGGAGTCTCATGCGGGCCTCCTGGGGCTACACCCGTTCGCAGCCGCCGGCAATGTTCACCACGTGGATGGGCGACCGGTGTTTCCAGCGTTCGGCGTAGCGGGCCGAAACCGTTTCGATGAAGTAGGGCAGGCAGTCGGCCTGGATCAGGTTGATGGTGCAGCCTCCAAAGCCTGCGCCCATCATGCGCGCCCCGTGAACCCCGGGGAGGGACGAGGCGATCTCGGCCAGCGAGTCGAGCTCGGCGCAGCTGACCTCGTAGTCGTCGCGCAGCCCGGCGTGCGACGCGGCCATCAGCCGGCCGAGGGCGGCCATGTCGTCGTCGGCCAGGCGCCGGCAGGCCTCCTCCACGCGGCGGTTCTCCGCGACCACGTAGGCGCAGCGGCGGTAGACGACAGGGTCCAGTTGATCACGGCATTCGTGGAGCATGGACGGGGTCACGTCGCGCAGGCCGGAGACGTCGGGGAAGCGGGCCTGGATCGAGGCCACTCCCTTTTCGCACTGCAGGCGGCGCAGGTTGTACTCGGATGCAGCCAGGCGGCGCCGCACGCCGGTGTCGCAGATGGCCAGACGCACGCGGCCGGAGGCGAACGGCACGTACTCGTGCCCCAGGGTGCGACAATCGATTCGCAGAACGTGCCCGGGGCGGCCGAACACGTTGACGTACTGGTCCATGATGCCGCATTGTACCCCGACGAACTGGTTCTCCGCCCGCTGCGCCAGGCGGACCATGGCCATGGCTTCCAGTTTCAGGTGGAACAGTTCGCTGAGGGCCAGGGCCAGGCCGCATTCGACGGCCGCCGACGAGGAGAGGCCGGCGCCGACCGGAACGTCGCCGCCGAAGACGCAATGGAAGCCGTGCAGCGCCGCCCCCGCCCGCTGCAGCTGGTCGACAATCCCCATCAGGTAATTGGGCCAGCCCTGGTCCGAGCGTTTCAGGGACCCCAGGTCGGTGGCGAATTCCTGGCCGGCATCGAGCGCCAGGGCGTGAATGCGCTGGTCGCGGCGCGCCGAAACGGCGAAGAAGACGGACCGGTCGATGGCTCCCGGCAGCACCAGCCCGCCGTTGTAGTCGGTGTGCTCGCCGATGAGGTTGACGCGCCCCGGGGAGCGCACGCAAATCGGCGTCGTCTCGAAGCGGCGGCGGAACTCGCCTTCGACGCGTTCCCGCAGGGTTTCGCTTTCAGCCATGGGCGGAGCGGCGGTCTGCGAGCAGGAAGGCGACGCCGCCGGCCATCATCAGGCCCCCCCACCAGACGGCGGGGTGGAGGTGGGCGAAGGCGGTCAGCGCCGGCCGCGAAGCCAGCCACTGGACGATGCCCGCAGCCAGGACCAGCCCCCCCATGACCAGCAGCATCAGGCCGACGAAATACCAGATGGAACGCATGCGTTGGCTCTTTTCGTTCATGGCCGGAACTCCTCACCAGAAGTAGACGTTGAGCAGCGCGAAGACAGCCAGGGACACCAGCGCCCAGAATCCGGGCCGCCGCAGCAGCGGCGGCCGCGGCCCCCCCCGGTGCGGCGTCATCCCCCAGACCAGGCCGGCCAGCTCGGCGTCCGGTTTCCGGGACGTGAACAGGGAGACGACGATCGTCACCGCGAAGCAGACGAGCCAGGCCCACCAGGCCCGCCAGAAATTCGCCGCCATGTCGCTGGCCGTGTCGGACAGGGTGATCAGGCTCCTGGATATCCAGCTGAATTTCACCGCCAGGAACAGGGTCACCGACGAGCCCATCCCGGCAATCAGGCCCCAGAAGGCGCCGGCCGGGGTGATCCGGCGGACGAACATGCCCAGCAGCATCGTGGCGAAGAGGGGCGCGTTGACCCAGGAGAAGATGGCCTGCATGTAATCCATGATGCTGGGGAAGCTCTTGGCCCAGTACGCCGTGCCGACAGAGACCAGGATCCCCACCAGGGTGGAGGCGCGGCCCATCCACAAGAGGTGGGACGAGGAGGCGCGGCGGTTGATCACCGACTGGTAGATGTCGTAGGTCCAGACGGTGTTGAAGGCGCTGATGTTGCCCGCCTGCCCGGCCATGAAGCCGGCCAGCAGCGCGGTCACGCCGAGCCCCAGCAGACCGGGCGGGTAGTAGCGGGCGATGAGCATCGGCAGGGCCGAGTCGTAGTTGACCTTGCCCCCGTCCTGCAGCAGCGCAAATCCGCTGCCGGCGTCACGGGCCAGGCAGAGCGCCACCAGCCCGGAGACGATCACCAGGAACGGGACCGCCATCTTGAAGAAGGAGGCGAGGATCGGGGTCATGCGCGCCGAGCGCAGGTCGCGGGCGGAGAAGGCGCGCTGCACGACCAGGAAGTCGGTCGTCCAGTAGCCGAACGAGAGCACGAAGCCGAGGCCCAGCACGATGCCCGCCCAGGAGATGAGCATGCCGTTCGCGCCGGGATCGCCGGTGGTGGCCCAGAGGCGGGTGAAGGCCTCCGGCAGCCGCTGGGCGATCTCCCCCGGTCCGCCGATCTCCAGCAGCCCCAGCACGGAGACCAGGAACAAGCCGGACCAGATCAGGAAGAACTGGATGATCTCGGTGAAGATGGCCGACATGAGACCGCTCAGGCCCACGTAGAGCGCGACGGTGAGTGCCGACGACCACATGCACAGGTCCCAGTTCCATCCCAGGAACGTGTGCAGCACCAGGGCCATGGCATACAGGTTGATGCCCGACACCAGCAGGGTCATGCCGGCGAAGGCGACGGCGTTGAGCACGCGCGTCTTCTCGTCGAAGCGCAGCTTCAGGTAGCCCGGCACCGACTTGATGCGGCTGCTGTAGTAGAAGGGCATCATGTAGATGCCCAGGAAGATCATGGCCGGAATGGCGCCGATCCAGTAGAAGTGGGCCACGGTGACGCCGTACTGGAACGTGTTGCCGGTCATTCCCAGCAGCTCGAGGGCGCCGAGGTTGGCCGAGAGGAAGGCGAGCCCGGCCACCCAGGAACTGTTGCGGCGGCCGGCCAGGAAATAGTCTTCCTCGTTGGCGGTGAAGCGTTTGAGGTAGAAGCCGATGCCCAGGACGAAGGCGAAGTAGACGGCGATGATCAGCCAGTCGAAGAAGCCGAGGCCGATGTGGCTCATGGGGCCCTCCCGTGGCGGCTATTCGTTAGAGTAGAGGAACGGGAGGCAAAAATCAACCCGGCGCGGCGGGCAGAAAACCTGCCGGGTGGAGGTGCGGGATCAGTGGCCCATGCCGGCGGCCATCTGCGGTCCGTGCTCGAGAATCGGGAGCAGCAGGCGGATGCAGAAGAGGGCGGCGCGCTCGGAACCGGGGAAATTGACCACCAGGCTGCGCCCGGACTGGCCGGCGAAGGCGCGGGACAGGCAGGCATACGGCGTCTCGGCCTGCGATTCACGCCGCAGCCACTCGGCGATGCCCGGCAACTCGCGGCCGCAGAAGCGGCGGGTCGCCTCGGGGGTGACGTCGCGCGGCGAGAGCCCGGTTCCCCCGGTGGTGAAGATCCAGTCGCACTCCCGGTGCGCCTCCAGCGCCGCTTCGATGGCGGACGGGTCGTCGGGGACCACCAGCCGGTGGATGGCGCAGTCCGGGAACCGCTCGCGGATGGCGGCGGCCACGGCCGGACCGGAGCGGTCCTCGTAGTCGCCCCGGGCGGCGCGGTCAGATACGGTAATCACCGCAATCGTCAGCATGGACCACCCCGTTTCGCAGGACCCGCGCGAAGGCCCCGCAGCGCGGCATGATGCAGAAGCCGGCCTGCTCGTAAATGGCGCAATGATCATGGCACTGCTTGCCGATCTGGGTGATCTCCAGCTCGGCCGTGCCGATGACCAGGCGTTCGCCGACTTTCGACGCCGACCAGTCGACGCCGCGGGTGACGATGTTCTCGCCGAACGCCCCCGGCGCCAGCTGCAGGCCCTTGGCCCGCATCTGGTCGACTTGCTCGCCGGCCAGAAGCGACACCTGGCGGTGGCCGCTGCCGGCGTGGGCGTCGCCGGCGATGCCGGAGCCCGCCTCGAGGCGGATCTCGGCGACGGCCTGCTTGGGCGTGCCCTTGCGCGGGGAAACGCAAACCGACTCAACCCGGAATTTCACTTTTCTGTTTCTCCCGTACGCGGATGTCCGAAATGACCATGCCCTTGTCCACTGCCTTGCACATGTCGAAAATGGTCAGCGCGGCGATGGCCACCGCGGTCAGCGCTTCCATCTCGATCCCGGTCTTGGCGTCGCCTCCCGCGCGGGCGGTGATGACCACCGCCGACTTCTCCAGGGTGAACTCGATGTCGACGTGGTCGATGGGGATGTTGTGGCAGAGCGGCACGAGCTCGGCGGTGCGCTTGGCCCCGGCCACCGCCGCCAGCCGCGCCGCCGCCAGCACGTCCCCCTTCTGAATGCCGTTGCGGCGGATGAGCTTCACCGTGCGCTCGCTCATCCCGATGCGCCCGTCGGCGGTCGCCGTGCGGCGCATGACCCGCTTGCCGCTGACATCGACCATGCGCGCCCGGCCGCTGCCGTCCACGTGAGTCAGTTTCATCTACCCTCCGATTTGCCAGATCTGGCGGTTGTCACAACCCGCGCCGGCGGACGGCTTGGACCCGATGGCCCGGCGCAAACTGGCGGCGGGGTCGTCCCAGTCGACCGGAACCTCCAGGTTCGAAAAAAGGCAGGGCTTGAGCCGGCCGTCGGCGGTGAGGCGGATGCGGTTGCACTGGGCGCAGGGCAGCGGCCGCTCGGCTTCGAAGCCGGGGCGTGTCGGCGGCTGCCGGTCCAGGGCGTAGTGGCGGATGCGCTGCAGCTCGAGGCCGCGGTCGCCGCAGAACCTCTGCAGGTCGGCCACTTCGTGGTCGTTGGTGCCGGGAATCAGCACCATGTTGATCTTGATGCGGGCGAAGCCGGCACGCCGGGCCGCCTCGATGCCGGCCAGGGCGGCGTCCAGGTCGCCGCCCCGGGTGAGCTCCGCGTAGAGGTCCCGGTCCAGCGTGTCCAGGGAAATGTTGACCCGGTCCAGCCCGGCCCGCTTCAGCGGTTCGGCGAGTTGGGGCAGCAGGATACCGTTGCTGGTCAGGGCCAGCTCGCGCACGCCAGGGACGGCCCGCAGCATGGCCACCAGGCCGGTCACGCCGCGCCGCACCAGCGGCTCGCCGCCGGTGAGGCGCACCTTATCGATGCCCAGCGAGGCCGCGGCCAGAACGAGGTCGCGGATGCGCTCGAAGGAGACGATCTCCCCGTGGGCCTTCGGGACGACGCCGGCGGCGGGCATGCAGTAGCGGCAGCGCAGGTTGCAGCGGTCGGTGACGGACACGCGCAGGTAGTGGATGCGGCGGTCAAATCGGTCGTACATCCACGCTCTCCCCGGCGGCGACCATGGAAACGCCGGCGGCGATCTCCAGCAGCCCGTCGGCGCGGCTCAGGGCGTGCAGGTGACCCGAACCGTGGTAGTCCAGGGGGTCGACCAGCCGGTCGATGACGCGCACGGGAAGGAACAGGGTGCGCTCCGCGCGCTTGCGGCGGTACTCCGCGCGCATCGTGCCGCTGCGCATGGCCGGCTGCCAGTCGTGGCCGGCCAGGCGGAACAGGAACGGCTTGACGAAAACCTCGAAGATCACCAGGGTCGACACCGGGTTGCCCGGCAGGCCGAAGAAAAAGCGGTCGCCGCGCTGGCCGAAGACGGTCGGCATTCCGGGCTGCACGGCCACCTTCTCGAACCGGATCCGCACCCCGTGGCGGCGCAGCGCCGCCGGTACGAAATCGAAATCACCGGCCGACACGCCCCCCGAGAGAATGACCACGTCGCAGTCGCCCAGCTCGTCGATGGCCGCGGCCAGTGGGTCCGGTTCGTCGGCGACGGCCGGGAGCAGCCGAGGTGCCAGGCCGCAGGAGGCAAGCTGGGCCAGCAGGGAATGGGTGTTGGCGTTGTAGATCCGCCCCCGGGGCAGCGGCAGGCCGGGCTCGACCAGTTCGTTGCCGGTGGCCATCACGCCCACGCGCGGACGGCGGGCGACGGTGACCCGGTCGAGGCCGAGCGACGCCAGCAGCCCGATCTCGGCGGGGCGCAGCAGGCAGCCGGCGGGAAGCACCTCGTCCCCCGGGCGGACATCCTCGCCGCAACGCATCACGTTGGCTCCGTCTTCGCGGCGCTCGAGGGTGATGCGGCCGTCCTCCTCCGACACGTACTCGCGGCGCACCACGCGGTCGGCGCCGACGGGGAGCATGGCCCCGGTCATGATGCGCGCGCATTCGCCGGAAGCCAGCGAAGCCTGGGGCACGTCGCCGGCGGCCAGGGTCATGGCCACGGTGAAGGTCGTCGAATCGTCGCCGGGCGGCAAGGCGAAGCCGTCCATGGCGGAGCGGTCGAACGGAGGAATCGGCAGGGGGGAGCGGACGGGGCGGGCCAGGACCCGTTGCCGGGCCTCCGCCAGGGGCACCTCTTCCGTGCCCGGGGTGGACAGAGGAAGCGTGCGCAGGATGTCGTGAGCCTGTTCGCGGGAGATCATCTGCCGCGGGCCGACCGCGCCGGGCGCGGCGCTCCGCGGTCGCATTCTACCATGAAACGGCCGGGGGGGTCAAACCGGCCGAGGGCGTGCCCTTTACAGCCGGTCGCTTTTTTGCTACTCTTCGCTGCGCCATGCGCGGAAAGGATTCCCGGAGGTGACGACGTGGCCAACCACCGTTCGGCTTGGATGACGGGCATATTGCTGGCCGGCCTGCTGCCCTGGGCGATCCCCCTGGCCGCGGTCGGCGACGGGGCGGCGAAGCGGTGGCAATTCACCTTTCTGGAGCGCATCCGCGAGGAAAGCTCGGACAACATCTCCTGCCTGGACGAGGCGAAAACCGACAGCAGCGCCTACCTGCGCTTCAAGACGTCGCTCGGCGTCCTGTGGCAGCCGACGCCGAGCCTGCAGTTGAACGTCAAGCTGAGCAACGAGTTCCGCCACTACCTGGCCCCGAAAAGCGATCCCGCCCTGCGCAGGAATTTCGGCTTGAACGAAGTGTTCGTGGACCAGCTGTGGCTGCGGTGGAAGAAACCCTTCTCGCTGCCGCTGGACGTGACCGTCGGCCGGCAGGACATGGTCTTCGGCGAAGGGTTCATTTTTTTCGACGGCACTCCCCTGGACGGGGCCCGATCCGCCTACTTCAACGGGCTGCGCCTGGACTGGCACCTGGGCAATAACAGCGGGATGACCGCTTTCTACGTGAACCAGCCGCGCCTCGACCGCTGGTTGCCGGTGATCCACGAGGTGCCGCAGGCGCTGGTCGAGCAGACCGAGGCCGCCGTCGGCCTCCATTTCAGCGGCCGCCTGCGGAGGACCGCCGTCGAGGCCTACCTGCTTCGCAAGACCCAGCGCCTCCACGCGGCGCTGCCCGATGCCGGGGTGGACGTGCTGGGCGGGCGTCTCCAGCACCCGATCTCCGCCCGGATCTCCCTCACCGCCGAGGGGGCCCTGCAGGGAGGCCACCGCGGCCCGGCGCAGCGTCGCGCGCTCGGCGGGCACTTCCACCTCGACCAGACGACCGGCGGCAGCGGCCTGCTGCCGGCGCAGATCACCCTCGGCGGCTTCGCCCTGAGCGGCGACGACCGTTCCACCGCCGACCGCTTCGAGGGCTGGGACCCCGTCTTCAGCCGCTATCCGAAGTGGAGCGATTCGTACGTGTTGCTGCTGGGGCGGGAGGATCGCGCCGCCTTCTGGAGCAACATCTCCTCCCTGTACGGCTCCATCGCCTGGCGGCTCCTCGATCCGCTGAAGTTGACGATGCAATTCCATTTTCTGGGCGCGCCGCAGCGCACCGAGGCGACCGGCTTGTGGAGCGGCGCCGGGCGGGTCCGCGGGCGGCTGTTCATCGCCCGCCTGAACTGGGAGGCCAGCCGCAACCTGAGCGGGCGGATGATCCTGGAAACGTTCACCCCGGGCAGCTTCTACTTCGCCGGCGCGCGCGCCTACGCCTGGGTGCAGTTCGAGATGCTGCTCCGGCTGTAGGGGCGACCGGCGGACCGGATCACTCGTAGCGAAGCGCCTCGATGGGGTTGAGGGCGGACGCCTTGCGCGCCGGGTAGAAGCCGAAAAAGATCCCCACCGCCCCGGCGAAACCGAACGAGAGCAGAACCGTGCCCGGCAGGATGGTGGTGCTCCAGTCCGAGGCCAGGGAGACGATCCAGGTGGCCAGGAAGCCGAGCAGGATGCCGGCGATGCCGCTGGAGAGGGAGAGGGCCAGCGCCTCGATGAGGAACTGCACCAGGATGTCGCGGCCGCGGGCGCCGAGGGCCATGCGGATGCCGATCTCGCGGGTCCGCTCGGTGACCGACACCAGCATGATGTTCATGATGCCGATGCCGCCCACCAGCAGCGAAATGCTGGCGATGGAAGCCAGCAGCATGGTGAAGGTCTGTGTCGACTCCTGGGCCATGTTGGCGAACTCGGTCTGGTTGCGGACGGTGAAGTCGTCGTCCTCACCCTCGGGAATGCGGTGCGCCTCGCGCATGATCTCCTTCACCTCGGCGATGGCCCGGTCGATGTCGTTGACCGAGTTGGCCCGCACCAGGATCTGGTGGACGCCGAAGTCGAAACCGCCGCTCATGCGGTAGAGGACCGTGCTGATCGGGGCGATGATGACGTCGTCCTGGTCCATGCCGAAGGCGTTCTGGCCGCGCTCCTTGAGCACGCCGATGATCCGGAAGGGCAGGGTGCGCAGGCGGATCTGCTGGCCTACCGGGTCCTCGCCGGAAAACAGCTGGGTGACGATGGTTTTGCCGACCACGCACACCTTGTTCTGGGCGCGCACATCGGCGGCGGTGAACATCTCGCCGGAGGTCATCTTCCAGTCCCGGATGTCGAGGTAATCCTCGGAGACCCCGTAGCAGGAGGTGTTCCAGTTGCCGGAGCCTCCGATCACCTGCACACCGGTGCGCTCCACCGGAGACACGTCGGAGACGAAGGCCGCGTTCTTCTTGATCCTGGCGGCGTCTTCCATCGTCAGCGGCTTGCCCGTCTGGGCGCCCTGCGACACCCCTCCCATGCGGCCGGCCGCCGAATGGATCATCAGCAGGTTGCTGCCCATAGAGGCGATCTGCTTCTGCACGCGCTCCTCGGCGCCCTGGCCGATGGCCACCATCACGATGACCGCGGCCACGCCGATGATGATGCCCAGCATGGTGAGGGCGGTGCGCATCTTGTTCTTGAATATGGACTTGAAGGCGACTTTGATCAGGTTCTGCCATTTCATGTCAGTTCTCCGCTCCGGCGTCGTAGTGTCGCAGGCTGGCGGCGGCGTCCTGGGTGTCGACCGGGTGGTCGCGGATGATGTGGCCGTCGCGGAACTCGATCACCCGCCGGGAGAACCCGGCGATGTCGTGCTCGTGGGTGACCATCAGGATGGTCAGCCCCTGGCGGTTGAGCTCCTGGAAGAGTGCCATGATTTCGATCGAGGTGCGCGAGTCGAGGTTTCCGGTCGGCTCGTCGGCCAGAAGCAGCGACGGTTCGTTGACCAGGGCGCGGGCGATGGCCACCCGCTGCTGCTGGCCGCCGGAAAGCTGGTTGGGCAGATGGCCGGCACGGTCGGCCAGTCCTACCCGCGCCAGCGCCGCCCGGGCCAGTGTCGGGATGTCCCGGTCCACGTTGTCGCGGGCGTAGAGCATCGGAACCTCGACGTTTTCGAAGGCCGAGGTGCGCGACAGCAGGTTGAAGCCCTGGAAGACGAAACCGATCTTCTTGTTGCGGATGTCCGCCAACTGGTCGCGGCTCATGGCGTTGACATGGACGCCGTCGATGAAGTAGTCGCCCCGGGTGGGATAATCCAGGCAGCCGAGGATGTTGAGGAGGGTAGACTTCCCGGAGCCGGAGGCGCCCATCACGGCCACGAACTCTCCCGGGCGGATGGCCAGGTTGATGCCGCGCAGGGCCTCCACGCGCACTTCTCCGGTGTCGTAGACCTTGACCAGGTCGCGGGTTTCGATGACGGGCGTCTGGGTGTCCATGGGGGCTCCCGGCTCAGAACATCATCGGCGGACGGCGAACGGTTGTCCGCTGGGAAGAGGTGCTGCCCCCCGTGCCGTCGCTGAAGGCCTTGATCACATCCATGCCCTCCTTCACGTCGCCACTCCGGATTTCTGTCATCTGGCCGTCGGTCAGGCCGGTGCGCACGCGGACCGCGGCCGGCTTGCCGTCCTTGATGAACCAGAGCAGGGCGACGTCCTTGGGGCGCTGGACGCCGTTGCCGGCAAAACCGCCGCCCATCCCGCCCCCCGTACCGGCCGGTCGACCCATCGCGGGGGGCGAGCCGGCGTTGGCGCCGGGCAGGCGATTGCCGCCGGCCTGGGCGAAACGGGCGCGGAAGCTCTTGATGAGCTCCTGCATCATCTCGGTCGTGGGCTTGAGACGCAGCGCGGCGTTGGGGACCCGCAGCACGTTGCGGGCCTCGCCGATGAGAAAGTCGATGGTCGCGGTCATGCCCGGCAGCAGCTCGCCGCCGCTGTTGTCCACCTGCACCACGACGGTGTAATTGACGACGTTCGACGTGGTGGTCGGCTGCATGCGGATCTGGGTGACCCGGCCGGTGAACTTCTTCTCCGGATGGGCCTGTACGGTGAAGCGCACCGCCTGACCGTCCTTGATCTGGCCGATGTCGGCCTCGTCGACGTTGGCCAGTATCTGCATCTTCTTCAGGTCGTTGGCGATCTGGAACAGGGTCGGCGCCGAAAAACTGGCGGCGACCGTCTGCCCGACATCGATGCTGCGCGAGATGACCACGCCGTCGATGGGGGAATAGATGGAGGCGTAGCCGAGGTTGATGCGCGCCTGCTCGAGGTTGATCTGGGCCGTCTTGAGGGCCGTCTTGGCCAGCGCCAGGTTGATCTCGGCCGTGTCCATGTCGCTCTGCGGCTTGAACTTGTCCTTGAACAGGGCGGCGGTGCGGTCAAAGTCCATCTTGGCCTGCTTCAACTGAACGCTGGCCCGGTCGTAGGCGGCCTGGGCGTTGTTGACCTGCTGGATGAGCGGGGCCGTGTCGAGCTGGGCCAGCAGCTGGCCCTCCTTGACCTGCTGGTTGAAATCGGCATAGAGCTTGGCGATGCGGCCCGAAACCTGGGTGCCGACCGTGACCGTGGTCACGGCGCTGAGGGTGCCGGTGCTCGACACGATGGCCTCCAGATCGCCGCGATCGATTGTCGCGAACTCAAACTGCTGCGCGGTCACTTCGCTCGGCTTCAGCAGCAGCCAGGCGACGATTCCCACGACCACCAGCGCTGCCAACAGCCACCACTTCTTCTTCATGTTCGCCTCCTGCAACGTTTCCCGGTCTCTGTATTGCCCGACTCAGGGTGCATTTCCGAAGAGCTTGATACGCATCCCCGGCAGGGTTCGTTTTTCCGCCAGGGAGAACAATCGGCCTGCCGGTTTCTTGCAGCGGCGCCGCTTTTCTTTCCGTGCCCGGTCGTGGTACACTGCCTCTTTCCATTATACACCACCGCCCATGCTGATGGAACGCCGCTGTCTCGACTGCGTGCTCAACCAGATACGGCGGGTCTGCCGCTTCCTCTCCCTGGACGGGGAGGCCACGGCCGCCATCCACCGCCGCTCGCGCCTCCTGGCGGCCCAAACCGGCACCGTCGGGCTGACCGCCCCGCAGTTCTCCGCCGGCCTGTACGCGGCGGCCGCCGAACTGAGCGGGGAGCCCGATCCCTACCGGCTGGAGAAGCGCCGCCAGAACGAGATGATCCTTGGGCGGCTGGATTTCTTCACCCGCCGGATCCGCCGCGCCCGAGACCCCCTGCGTCGCGCCGCCTGGTACGCGTTGCTGGGGAACGTCATCGATCTGGGCGCGGAGCGGGAGTTTGACCCTGGGGTCCTGTTCGCCGCCCGCTCCCGGGCCCGCCCCGACGTGGACGAGTTCGAAGCTTTCCGCCGCCGGTTGCCCCGCTGCCGCGACCTGCTGTACATCGGCGACAATGCCGGCGAGGCGGTGCTGGACCGGCTGTTCATTGCCGAGGTGCGGCGGCAGTGGCCCGGGCTGCGGGTGCACTACGCCGTCCGCTCCCAACCGGCCATCAATGACGTGCTCGCCGGCGACGCCTGCCACGCCGGCCTGGACCGGGTGGCGACCATCGTGGAGAGCGGTTCGCCCTTCGCCGGCGTCGTGCCGTCGCTCGCCGACCCCGGCTTCCGTCGCCTGTTCGCAGCCGCCGACCTGGTGGTGGCGAAAGGGCAGGGCAATTTCGAGACGCTGGAAACCGAGAAACGGGAGATCTTTTTCGTTTTCAAGATCAAGTGCCAGGTGGTGGCCGACTACCTGCGGCTTCCTGCCGGCCAGCTGGTCTTTTCCCGCCGCCGGGCGATCGAGGCGGCGGGCAGGGGGTGATCATGACGCAACCAACCGTTCCGGCCACCGCCCGGCCCGGCCGGGTCGAGGCAATCGACATCTTCAAGTTCATCGTACTCTTTTTCATGATCCAGGGTCACCTGTTCCGCGCCTACCTGCTTCCCGCCATCCGCGCCGAGGGCTGGTATGGCCTGCATGAGGTGCTGCACGGCATGGTGGCGCCCGGCTTCCTGTTCGCCTCCGGCTTCGGCGCCTTCCTCGCCTTCCACCGCAAGCGCGAGCAGTACATCCACTTCGACCGCGCCTTTTTCACCCGCCTGCGCCGCATCCTGTTCGTCATTGCCGTCGGCTACTGGCTGCATCTGCCCTTCTTCTCGCTGCGCAAGACGCTGGCCGCCCTGACCGCCGGCCAGGCCACCGACCTGCTGCGGGTCGATATCCTGCAGTGCATCGGCGCGAGCCTGATCGTCTTCACCCTGCTGGCGGTGATCTTCAAGAGCGAGCGGGGGACGGTGGCGGCCGTGGCCGTGGCGGCGGCGCTCTTCTTCCTGCTGCCGGGGATGCTGCGCCCCCTCCACCTGAACCCCGTCGTCGACCCCTATTTCCGCTACGATCCAAATTACCTCACCACCCTGTTCCCGATGTTTCCGTGGGCCGGCTTCCTGCTGCTGGGATGTCTCGGCGCCTGGGCGTTCATGGCCCTGGGACGAGGGCGCTTCTTCCGACTCCTCCTGGTCGCGGGCCTGATCATCTTTCCCTGGTATTTCCTTTTCAACCCCGGCGGCAAGGCCGAACTCACCCTGACCGGGAACCTGAACAAGCTGGGCGGCGTGCTGCTGGTGCTTTGGTTTTCCGACTGGCTTGCCAGGCGGGCCGGCGGCCCGGTCGTCGATATCATGAAGAGGGCCGGACGCGAGTCGCTCTTCGTCTACGTCCTGCACCTGTTCGTGATCTTCAGCTCCTTTTTCCATCGCGGGCTGAACCTGCACTTCCAGGGAAAACTCACCCTCTGGCCGGCGATCGGCCTGACGCTGCTGGTGCAACTTGTCGTGTTCGCCAGTTCTCTGCTCTACGGCCAGGTGAAGGATCAGCGGCCCCGGCTGTGGCGGGTCCTGTTCTATTCCTTCTGGGGGCTCTTCCTGGCGGTGTTCATCCTGCGGCCGCACTGAGCCGCCGCGGCTCGGGAAAACCGGGCCTGCAGATCCTGGAGAGCCGGCCCCGACACTGGGGGGCGGCTCCGGCTATTCAGGGATTCTTCTGACCCGGCGGGCGATCCGCCTGCGAATGGAAGCGTAGGAGGGCGGCGGGCCGATGCGAAGGGCTTTATCGTCAACGAACAGGGCATCGGACGTTCCCCATTCGAGGTAGGTCGTCCGATCCGACGTGTCGATCATCCGGAAATCGACCCGGTTGCCGATATCGGCGGCGGCACGCCGGGCGCGCTCGCAGGCCAGGTTCATGGCCGGGCACCAGCCGTTTATCAGCGCCGTGACCACCACCCGGCCGGAAGTCGGGGATGGCCTTTTTTGCTGGCGGTTCCATTTCGGTGCGGTCGCATCGGGGGTGAACGGTTTCCAGAGCAGCACCAGGTGCGAGTCCCGATCGGCTTTCCGATAGCCGTGCTTGCAAAACCAGGATGCCCGCATGAAGAAGGGGAGCGAAAGACCCCAGGCGGCCATTCCCTGGGCTCCCCGGGTCCGGGCATCGTTCTCAGCCGCTCCGAGCAGTGCCGTTCCGATGCCCCGCTTCTGCTGGTTCCCCACGCCCTGACCCTTGTATCCGTGGACCCAGATGCAGAGGATGAATTCCAGGTTGCTACCCCTAGCGAAGGCGTACTCGATGGGGAGGTACTGGATCATGCCAACCGCCCGTCCTTGGCAGAGGGCGATCTTGACGCGCAGCCCCTTTTCGGCCATTTTGCGGAACCAACGCTCCTTGTGATCCCCGGCCTCGCGCATCTCTTCCGACCAGTTTTCCAGGCACACGAAATACTCGCTTTCCAGGCGGGGTTCGATGTCCACGATTTCCACGCTGGCCTCCTTCCAATCCATGCAAGCTCCGATTGTAGCGGATTGTCGCGAGTTCATTCAACCGGGTGCGCTTCCCGGATCGTGGCGATCCCGGCCCACCGTGGCGGCCCCCGGCTGGACTTGCGCAAAGTTCCCGATTTTGCTATGCTACGTCGGATGGCGTATTCATGGCGGTCGGCGCCGGACCAGAGCCGGCGTGTATGGACGCGAACCCAACCACGAGCGGGGCTTCCCCTGCCTGTGCTATAATCCTCCCGTGGCCCGCGCGTCATTCACTGTACCCCCGATGCCCGTTTGTCCCGCGGGGGACGCCGCGGCGTCGGCCGCCCCGTTTCGTACCGGGTTCCGGTCCGATCCCTGCCCGCGCGGATAACCCCGTGGAGAACCAGGACCTGCCGCAGGCCGTCGTGCCGCCGGGTCTCCTCGCGGCTCCCGCTGCGCCGCGCGACATCGCCCTGATCAAGGAAACCCGCCAGCACGAGTTCGTGAGCAAGATCATGGACGTCATCGCCCCGCGGCTGAGCCTGCGCGCCCACCACCGCGTGGCCATCAAGATCAACCTGTCCGGGGCCAAGGAGATTTACGCCAACACCCACTACGAGACCGTGGAAGCGCTGATCCGCTACCTGCAGCAGCGCTTCGGGGTCAGCCAGATCACCGTCATCGAGGGCGCCGACGGCGCCTTTTTCTCCGGGAAATCCACCTGGGACATCTTCTACAAGTTCAAGTACAAGGAAGTCGAGCTTTGCGGCGCCGGGTTGTGCAACCTGGACGAGCTGCCCCATGACAAGACGCTGGCCGTGGACACGGTCGGCGGCAGCCGCGAGATCCAGTACTGCGAGTTTCCCGCCGACTACCTGATCCTCGTCGTGCCGCCCAAGACGCACAACATCTTTCCCGTCTGCCTGTCGGTGCCGAACCTGATCGGTTTCGTCAAGGCCGAGCACCGGGTGCAGATGTTCGGCGCCTCGGCGCAGGAGATGAAGAAGATCAATTTTTTCCAGAACGACCGGTATTTCCAGTTGATCCGGCATGCCAACCGCAACTTCGTCGAGCTGCTGCGGCGCCTGCAGCCGTCGCTGGTCCTGGTGGACGGCCTGTACGGGATGGAGGGGCGGGGACCGATCAAGGGGAGCCCGGTTTTCCACGGTTTTTCCATCGCCTGCGAGGACGCCATTCAGGCGGACGCCCTGGCCACCTACGTCATGGGGTTCAATCCCGACGACGTTCCCTACCTGCAGCTGGCCGAGCAGCAGGGGCTGGGCAACGTCCGCTGGCAGAACGTGTTGGGCGCCGATCCCCAGCAGGTCCGTTTCCCGTACCGCCCGCACCCGCTGCACCAGCGGCAGCGCAAATGGCGCGAGGGCGGGCAGGCCGGCCATGGCGCCCCCGCCCCGGGGCGCCGCCCCGATCCGTCTCCGGCGCCGAAGGCCTGAGGCGGCGCCCGTCCCCCTTCACCCCACGCTGGACCCCTCCGGCGGCGGGGAGCCCAGAAAATCGATGATCTCGCGGCGGATCCGGGCCGCGTGGGTGCCCGGCCAGTAGAGTTGGCCGCAGCCGTCGCACCGGCTGAAGGCGGGCTGGGTGGCCCACACGAAGGGCGGGACGCGGGCTTCCACGAAATCGCGGGTTACCGCCGCCAGCGTGCCGTTGCAGAGCGAGCAGCGCGGCGGCAGGCGGAAGCGGTCCAGGTGGAAACGGGACACGATCTCCGGCAGCTGCTGGCGCGGCCGGTCCGCGGCCACCAGGTGGCTGCCGCCTTCCGGCATGCGCCGGTGGAGGCCGTGGTCGCGGGTGAGCAGGAACCGCCCCTCGCGAATCGCCAGGGCGTGCAGGAAATCGTCTCCGGCGTCATTGGCGTAGAAGGTGTCGAAACCCAGGAGGCGCAGCCAGCGCGCCGTCTTGCCGAGCATGACGTCGGCGGCGAACGCCGGGGCGTGGGGGCGGTCCATGGACGAAACGGCGGCTCAGTATTCCTTGTCCGAGGAGGCGCGCACGGCCCGGTTGTGGGCCCAGGAGCGGATCTTCTTGATCTGCTCCTCCATGGTCGTGGACAACGGCACCGAGTTGGAGAAGATGATGAACAGGTCGTCTTCGGTCATCGGCCGGTTCTCGTTGAACGCCTCGTACATGCCGGAGATGATCACCTGCTCGATCTCCGAGCCGGCCCAGCCCTTGGTGATCTGGGCCAGCTGGGCGATGTTGAAACGCTGCAGGTCGTTGTGGCGCTTGCGCAGGTGAATGGAGAAGATCTCCTCGCGCTCCCGGCGCGACGGCAGGTCGATGAAAAAGAGCTGGTCGAAACGGCCGCGGCGCAGCAGCTCGGCCGGCAGCAGGTCGATGCGGTTGGCGGTGGCGGCGATGAAGATTTCCGACGTGTGCTCCTGCATCCAGGTCAGGAAATAGCCGAGGATCCTCGATGAGGCGCCGTCGGCGGCCTTGTCGCTGATGCCGCTTTCGATCTCGTCGATCCACAGGATGGCCGGGGCCACCGAGTCCATGGTCTTCAGGGCGCGGGCGAAGACGTCCTCGGGGGAGCCGGCGATTCCGGAATAGACCAGGTTCATGTCGAGGCGAAAGAGCGGCAGGTTCCACAGGGCGGCGATGGCCTTCGACGCCAGGCTCTTGCCGCAGCCGGTAATGCCCATGGTCAGGACGCCGCGCGGCTTGTCCAGGCCGTATTCGCGCGCCTCCCGGCTGAACGCCTTCTGCCGCTTCTGCAGCCAGTCCTTCAGCTTGTCCAGGCC
>CAYZNT010000031.1:14672-21300 GCA_964479735.1 uncultured Clostridia bacterium | reverse complement strand
TTCAGGAAGAGCGCCTCCAGCTCCTCGTAGTCCGGAAGCTCGAAATGGATGGTTTCCATCTCCTTCTTCAGCGACGGCGGCGAGAAATCCTCGGGGGACAGCAGAAACAGGACCTTCTTGGCGCCCTTCAGCTGCTGGTAGCATTCCCGCAGCTTGCGGGTCAGCTCCGGGGACGCGCGCAGCAGCGGCGGCAGGTCCCGGAAGATGAATATGCCGGGCTCGGCGGAGCGCATCACGTGGTCGAGCGCCCGCAGTGGATCGCGGGCATCGGCAACCGGCTGCTCGCCGCTGACCATGCCGTTGTTCACGTCCCAACAGGCCACGTTCGGACTTTTCAGCAGCGGGGCGCACAGCTTGCGCAGGAGCCCTTCGACACGCTTTTCCTCGTAGGAGACGACCTGCAGCAGCGTCTGGCCGGCGAGGATGGCGTCGCGGATGGAAGTCAACGACTGGTTCACCGCGCACCTCCGGGCTTCCATCTTACCGCATTCGGGGCGGCGTGCAAAGGGCGCGGGATCAGAAGCGCAGGTTGACCGCCCGCTCCACCACCGCGAATTCCGCCGGCAGGCAGTCGCCCAGCTCGCCGTCATACTCGATGCGGGTCTGGGCGTCGGCGCGGACGTGGATCCGCTTCGCCCGGCGGATGCTCACCTTGGGGTGGGCGGCGATGCTGCCGTTGTAGAGCCGCGGGGAAGCGCCGATGATCTGCAGCGGACGCATGTCCTCGACCAGGACCAGGTCGAGCAGCCCGTCGTCGGGGCGGGCGCCGGGGGCGATAACCATGCCGCCGCCGAAGATCGGTCCGTTGGCCACGGCCCCGATCAGGTAGCGTCCGGACAGCCGCTCTCCCTGGTCGAGGACGATGTCCACCCGAGGGGCGTGGAAGCCGAAAATGGTCGACAGCAGACCGCGGTAGTAGGTGAAGGGGCCGCGTCGCGCCGGGTCGAGCTGGCCGATGCGGCGGATCACCTCGGCGCCGAGGCCGAAGTCGGCGACGTTGACGAAGTGGTGGACCCGGGGCGGCCCTCCGGGCGGGGTGAAGGTGATGCGGCCGACGTCGATGCGCCGCTTGCGTGCGTCGCGGATCTGCCGCGCGGACCGGCGGAAATCACTCGGGATCTTCATGAAGCGGATGAAGTCGGACCCCGTCCCCGACGGGATGATGGCCAGGGCGGCATCGTCGTTGATGGCCGCCCCGCCGTCGTGGCGGAAGAATCCATTGGCGATCTCGTTGAGCGTGCCGTCCCCGCCCACGCCGATGATCAGATCATAGCCGTCGGCGAGCAGACTGCGCACGATGGTCGTGGCCTGGCGCGGGCCATCGGTGAACACGAATTTGAATTCCCGGAAAACGGAGCGAATGGCGTCGCGGATGTCGTTCCAACGCCTGCCGGTGCGGCCGCGCGCCGAGAAGGGATTGACGATGATATGGACCTTGTCAGCCATCGGCACCGCCGTCCGGGCCGGCATCACCGCCGTTCGCCGGTGCGGGCCGCACGATCAGGCGCCACAGCAGGGCGCTCAAGCCGCCGGCGACGATGGCCAGCAGCACGAACAGCCCCAGGCTCAGCAACAGCAGAGGGCGCAGGCGTCCGCTTTGGACCAGATGCATGATCTCCTCGGCCTCGCGCGGGGCCAGCAGGCGGACCCGATCCAGGGCGGCGGCCAGGCGGTCAGGGTCGAGCCGCAGCACCATCAGCAGGCCCGCGACGGCGAACACGACGCCGGACACCAGGCCGCTCAACGATCCGGCCAGCAGCGCGTCCCCGGCGGCCAGCCGGCCGTTGCGGCGGGTCAGCCGGTTCACCGTGACCCCGACTCCGACGAGCACCCAGAGCATGAAGAACAGGTTCAGCAGGTTGACCACCGGGATGACCGAGAGCACGCCGCCCAGCGCCCCGCCGAGCAGCACGCTGCGGTTCAGGTCGCGCATGGGAAGGGGCCTCCGGGCAACCGGGCCCTCAGCGAATGACCTCGACGCGGCCGGAGCCGGCGGCGGGCATGGTGTCGGTGATGATCACCCGGCCGTCCGCCGTGGTGAGCTTGTAGATGCGCGATGGCGTCGCCGGCGAACCGGAGGGGGAGTAGGCGAGGCCCATGTAGGACAGCACCCGGCGGACGTAGCCGCGCGTTTCGCTGAAGGGCGGAACGCCGCCGTGCTTGGCCACGGCGTCCTCTCCCGCGTTGTAGGCGGCCAGCGTCAGGGTCAGGTCGCCCCGGTACTTGTCGTGGAGGTAGCGAAGGTGGCGGATGCCGGCCTCGATGTTCTGCAGGGCGTTGAAGCGATCAAACACGCCGTACTGGGCGGCGGTCTGGTGCATCAACTGCATGATGCCGACCGCCCCCTTGCGGGAGATGGCGAAGGGATTGAAGCTGGACTCGGCGCGGGCCACGGCCAGCGCCAGGTCTTCGCGCACCCCGAATCGGCGCGCGGCGACGATGATCGGCTCGCGGAAGCGTTCGGTGGCGGACGGCGAGATGGGAACCGCGGCCCGCCGCGGCAGGCGGGCCTTGGCGGTGGCGACCATGTCGATGGAGTTGGAAACGAATATGCGGCCGTCGCTCATCTGGTGAACGATGAGATCCGCCCGCAGGGCGGCCGCGGACAGGGACAACCAGGTCAGCAAAGCCACACCGGCGAGTCGCTTTCGCTCAGCCATGGATGGACCGCAGCAGCTCGTGGGCCTGGCGCACGAAATCGTCCGGGCTGGATATGGGATCACCGCCGCCTTGGGCGAAATCGGCACGACCGCCCCCTTTGCCATGGATCATGGTCACCAGTTGCTTGATGATTATATTGGCGTTGAAACGGGCTGTCAAGTCCTTGTGAACGGCGACGGCCACCTGCGAACGCCCGTCGGCGTTGGCGGCCAGCACGGTCACCCCGGGCATCCGGCCGCGCACCTGGTCGGCCAGCTCGCTCAGCTGCTGGCGGTCCACGCCCTCCAGGAAGCGGACCAGAACGGGGAGCGACCCGATGGCCGCCTGGCCCTCCAGCAGGTCCTCGGCACGAACTGCCGGGGCGGCGGGAGCCTTGGCCCGCTCACGCAGCTTGCTCTCCATGGACTTGAAGTAGTCGAGCAGCTGGTCGCTCTTCTGGCGGAAGTGGGTGGCGAGCGCATCCAGTTTGTCGAGGTCGCGGCGGATGGACAACCAGGCCGCCTCCCCGCCCAGCGCCTCGATGCGCCGCACGCCGGACGAGATGGAGCTTTCGGCGGTGATGCGGAAGGCGCCGACCTCGCCGCTGGCATGGAGATGGGTGCCGCCGCAGAGTTCCTGGGAGAAGTCCCCGAGCGAAATCACCCGAACCGTGTCGCCGTACTTTTCCTCGAAGATGGCCATGGCACCGGCCTGGACGGCCTCGTCGAAGGAGCTCTGGCGCGCCTGCACCGTCAGGTCGGTGCGGACCTGCTCGTTCACCAGCGACTCCACCCGGGCGGTCTCCTCGGCGCTGAGGGCGGCGAAGTGGGTGAAGTCGAAGCGCAGCTTGTCGGGGCCGACGTACGAGCCGGCCTGCTTGACGTGCAGGCCCAGGACTTCGCGCAGGGCGGCATGCAGCAGGTGGGTGGCGGTGTGGTGGACGGCCGTTTGCCGGCGGCGCGCCGCGTCCACCTGCAGCTCCAGGCGGTCGCCCGGCCGCAGCCGGCCCTCCTTGACCCGAACCATGTGAAGGAAGGCGCCGCTGTTCACTTTCTTGACGTCCTCGATCTCGACGAAGACGGCGTCGCCGCGGGCGCTGCCGCGGTCGCCCGCCTGGCCGCCCGACTCGGCATAGAACGGGGTGCGATCGAAGACCAGCACGCCCTTCCCGCCGGCGGCAAGCTCCGTCACCGGCCGGTTGTCGGCGTAGATGGCCAGCAGCTCGGCTTCGCCCTGCAACTCCTCGTAGCCGGTGAAAACGGTCTGGAAGCGGTGGATGCCCTCGAGGGCGATCAGGTCGCGGCGCTTTTCCTGCAGCGAGAGCCGTGAACGCTCTTTCTGGGCGGCGAGTTCACGCTGAAAGCCGGCCATGTCGACGCCCAGCCCTTTCTCCATGGCCAGGTCGCGGGCAAAGTCGGGGGGGAAGCCGTAGGTGTCGGACAGGCGAAACAGCTCCGCCCCGGGAATCTCCGCCTGCTTCTTTTCCAGGCACTCCTGCAGCAGCTCTTCGAACAGCTTCAGGCCGTTGGCCAGGGTGCGCTGGAAGCGCTCCTCCTCCATGCCGATGATGCGGGCGATGTACTCCTGTTGCGGGGGCAACTCGGGGTAGAAGGGGCGCATGGTCTCGACCACCGCGGGCACGACCCGGCTGAGGAAGGCGCCGGGGAAGCCCAGCCCCTTGCCGTGCTTGACCGCGCGGCGCAGGATCCGACGCAGCACGTAGCCGCGGCCGTCGTTGGCCGGGACCACGCCGTCGCCGATGAGGAACGTCAGCGCCCGGGCGTGGTCGGCGATGACGTGCAGGCCGACGCGGTGGGCGGGGTCGCCGGCATCGATGCCGGCGAGTTCGGCGGTGCGGACGATGATCGGCCGGAACAGGTCGCTGCCGTAGTTGCTGGGCACGCCCTGCAGGACTGCGGTCAGGCGCTCCATGCCCATCCCGGTGTCGATGGACGGGGCGGGCAGCGGCTGCAGGACGCCGCCGGCGGTGCGGTTGAACTGCATGAACACGAGGTTCCAGATCTCGACGAAGCGGCGGTTGCCGTCCGCGAACCCGTCGGGCCCGAATTCCGGCCCGCGGTCGTAGTGGATCTCGGAGCAGGGGCCGCAGGGACCGGTCTCGCCCATCTGCCAGAAGTTGTCCTTCTCGTCGAGTCGCAGGATGCGCGCGGAGGGCACGCCGATCTGGTCGCGCCAGATGGCGGCGGCCTCGTCGTCGTCGCGGAAGACGGTCACCCAGAGGCGCGATTCCGGCAGGCGGTAGTGGCGGGTGAGCAGCTCCCAGGCGAAGGCGATGGCCGGCTCCTTGAAGTAGTCGCCAAACGAGAAATTGCCCAGCATCTCGAAGAAGGTGTGGTGGAAATCGGTGCGGCCGACCTCGTCGAAGTCGTTGTGCTTGCCCGAGACCCGCATGCACTTCTGGATCGATACGGCACGGCGGTAGTCGCGAGACTCCTCCTGCAGGAACACCCCCTTGAACTGGTTCATGCCGGCGTTGGTGAAGAGCAGGGTGGGATCCTTGGCGGGAACCAGCGGCGCGGACAGCACGCGGCGGTGCCCCTGGCGGCCAAAGTAGGTGTAGAAGATGTCTCGGATCTCGGCGTTCTTCATGGTCACTCGATTTCCAGCAGGTTGTGGTCCTGGTGGTCCGCCTCGCCCGGCTGGCGCTCGCCGCCACCGATTTCCGACATGCGCTTCTCCATCTCCTCCAGCGACATGTCCTTGGTCGTCTGCACGCCGATCTTCTTCAGCTTGAACTCGTCGACGTTGGAGGCCCACTTCAACGCCTCTTCGAACGTGATGTGCCCCTTGTTGTAGAGCGAGAAGAGGGACTGGTCGAAGGTCTGCATGCCGTACTGCGACACGCCCTGGGAGATGGCCTCCTTGATCAGCTTGGTCTTTTCCGGGGTGACGATGCAGTCCTGGATGAACGGGGTGTTGATCATGATCTCGACGGCCGGCACGCGGCCGCGGCCGTCGGCCCGCGGCAGGAGGCGCATGGAGATGACCGCCTTGAGGACCGATGCCAACTGGATGCGGATCTGCTTCTGGTGGTGCGGCGGGAACATGGAGATGATGCGGTTGATGGTCTCGGGGGCGTCCAGGGTGTGGAGGGTGGACAGCACCAGGTGGCCGGTCTCGGCGGCCAGCAGGGCGGTCTCGATGGTCTCCAGGTCGCGCATCTCGCCCACCAGGATGACGTCGGGGTCCTGGCGAAGGGCGCTTCGCAGCGCCTTGGAGAAGTCGTTGGTGTCCGAGCCCACTTCGCGCTGGTTGATGATGCTTTTCTTGTCGCGATGCAGATACTCGATCGGGTCCTCGATGGTGACGATGTGCTCGATGCGGTGGATGTTGACGAAGTCGATCATGGCCGCCAGCGACGTCGACTTGCCGCTGCCGGTGGTGCCGGTCACCAGCACCAGGCCGCGGCGCTCCTCGGCGACCTTTTCCAGCACCAGCGGCAGGTTCAGGTCGCTGATGCTCTTGATCTGGGTGGGGATGACGCGCAGCACCATGCCCACGGCGCCGCGCTGGTAGAAGACGTTGCAGCGGAAGCGGCCCAGCCCGGGGATGCTGTAGGCCATGTCGATTTCATGGTCCTTCTTGAACTTGTCCTTCTGTTCGCTGTTCATGATGGCGAAGGCCATGGCGATGGTGTCCTCGGGCATCAGCCGCTTCAGCTCGACCAGCGGATGCAGGATGCCGTTGATGCGCACCACCGGGTGGTTGCCGACTTTCAGGTGCAGGTCGGACGCCAGGCGCTCGACGCCGATTTTCAGCAGATCGTCAATGTTCATGTCGGACTCCTTCTCTGCGTGCGACCATTATATCGCCGCCCCGACGCCGAAGCAACCGCCGGCGCGCCTCAGCGCCTGCGGTCGTCGATGAAATTCTCCACCGAGCGGTCGTAGCTCCGCTCGGCCTCGGGGCGGAAGAAACAACCCGGCAGCTCGCCGAGGCGGCGGTGGTAGGACACGCACTCGCAGCA
>CAYZNT010000031.1:10605-14572 GCA_964479735.1 uncultured Clostridia bacterium | reverse complement strand
CCGGCCGGCTTCCAGGAGGGCGTCGCCTCCTGGTACGGCGGGGTCTTCCAGGGCCGGAGGACCGCCAACGGCGAGGTCTACGACATGGACCGGCTGACCGCCGCCCACCAGACGCTGCCCTTCCACACCCTCGTCGAGGTCGAGAACCTGGACAACGGCCAGCGCGTGCTGGTGCGCATCAACGATCGCGGGCCCTTCGTGAAGAACCGGGTGATCGACCTGTCGCGAAAGGCCGCCACCCGGCTCGACATGCTCGAGCGCGGCACGGCCCCGGTGCGCCTGAGGCTGATGGACCCGGTCTCCGGGCCGGCCGCGGCCGGGGAGCCCCCGTCGATCGCCGGCGCCTGTCTGCAGGCGGGCGCGTTCAGCGACCGGGCGAACGCCGAGGCCCGGCGGGACGAGATCGGCTCGCTGCTGTCCGAGGTGTCGTTCCGGGTCGTTTCGGCGGACGGGCTGTTCAAGGTGGTCTCGGAAAACCTGCCCTCCCTGGAGCGGGCGCGCGCCGTGCAGCGGCTCCTGGACAGCCTCGGCATCTCCAGTTTCCTGCGCGCCCCCATCGACGCCCGCGAGCAGCCTCGCTGAGCGGCGGGCTCGTTCCCCGGCGGCCGCGGCCCCTTTTCCCCAATCTCATTGTTCCGCTTGTTGCTTTTTTGTTTCCGATCCGGATATAATCGAGGCAACAAGGAAGATGGAAGGAATGAGCGGAGACGTTGAGAAGGGAGAACAGGCGGAAGAGCCGAAAGAAAACAACGGCTCGCCCCCGGCGCGGCGCATTCTGGTGGTGGACGACGAGATCGACGTCCTGACCGCACTGGAGGATTTCCTCCTGGAAAGCGATTTTCACGTGGTCACCGCCCGCAACGCTCGCGAGGCGATGGAACGGATCCTGGAGCAGCCGTTCGACCTGGTGCTGTCGGACCTGGTCATGCCGCGCATGGACGGCATCGCCCTCACCAAGTCCATCCAGGAGCTGGGGCGCGACATTCCGGTGGTGGTGATGACCGGGTACGCCTCGATCGAGTACGCCGTGGAGTCGATGAAGGCCGGCGCCGCCGATTTCATCACCAAGCCATTCCGCTTCGACCACGTCATGCTGATCATCAACCGGGTGCTGGAAGCGCGCAAGCTCCGGCAACTGGCCGAGGAGCGCGAGTACTACATGGAGCTGTCCAACCTGGACGGCCTGACCCAGATCGGCAACTTCCGGTACTTCCAGCACATGCTGCAGAAGGAGATCGAGCGCCAGAAGCGCTACAACCGGACGCTCTCCCTGATGATCATCGACATCGATGATTTCAAGCACTACAACGACGACTACGGCCACCTGGTGGGGGACATGGTGCTCCTGCAGGTGGCCTCGATGCTGAAGCGGACGGTGCGCGACTGCGACATCGTCGCCCGCTACGGCGGCGAGGAGTTCACCGTCATCCTCCCCGAAATTTCCGACCGCGAGGCGATGGTCGTCGGCGAACGCGTCATCCGCAGCATCGAGAACCAGCTGTTCGCAACCGACGAAGGGCACCAGCTGGGCCAGTTGAGCGTGACCGTCGGCCTGGCCTCCTACCCGCGCGACGCGCAGGACAAGAAGGAGCTGATCGACGCAGCCGACCGCGCCCTGTACCAGGGCAAGCGCTCGGGCAAGCGCTGCCTGTGCTACTTCGAGAACGGGGCGCCGGTCATCCAGCGGTTCGACGGCTGAGAACGCCGGCTGCCGCGGCCTTCCGCCCCGCCACCCCCGGGCCCGGGCACCTCAATGGACCGGAGCGCCGTCCCGCACCAGCCAACGACCGTTGGCCAGCAGGTGGCGGATGCGCAGGTCGTCGTCCAGGAAGAGCAGGTCGGCGTCGGCGTCGACGCGCACCCGCCCCTTGGCGGGCAGTTTCAGGATGTCGGCCACGTTGCTGGTGACCACGCGCAGGGCCGTCTCCAGGGGGATCTGCTCCTCCCTCACCAGGTCGGCCATCTCGTGGAAGATCGAGGCCGGCTCGCCGGCCGAGATGCGCAGCAGGCGCCCGTCGGCGTCGAACTCGGGCAGCGATCCGCATCCGTCCGACGAGAACGTGATGTGGGCCGGCGGCACCCCCTCGGCCAGCAGCGCCTTCGCCGCCCGCGACGGCTTGACCTCCGAATCCTGGAAATAGCGCCACGAGCTGGCGGTGATGTCGACGTAGCCCCGCGTCGCCCACGCCCGGCAGGCGGTGAAGACGGCCTCGCTTCGGTTGCAGTGGGTCGGCAGGAACTGGCTGGCGGGCAGGTTGCCGCGGCGGCATACGTCGGCGAGCAGTTCGAAGGCCCCGGGCCCGTCGCCCAGATGCAGGTTGACGATGCCTCCCTTGCCGCCGATCATGCCGCCGACCCTCGCCTGGGAGGCCAGCCGCACCAGCTCGTCGGCCGTCGGCCCGGACGAGCGATGGTCGGCGATGGCGATTTCGCCGACGCCGATCACCTCCTCGATGAGGGCGATGTCGCGGCCCACGCTGCCGGTGATGGTCGGGGTCGGCACCTGGTAGGCGCCGGTGTAGATCCAGGCCGACACGCCCTGGGCGCGCAGCGCCTTGGCCTTCATCAGCACGCTCTCCACGTTGCGCGTCAGGCCGTCGGTTCCCAGGCAGCCCACGACCGTGGTGATGCCGCCCGCCGCCATCTGCGCGAGGGACATCTCGGCGGTGCGGCTCGCCGGGCCGCCTTCGCCTCCGGCGCCGGCGATGTGCACGTGGCAGTCGATGAGGCCGGGGACGAGCGTCAGTCCCGCGGAGGGGACGACTTCGACCGGCCCGGACGGCGGGGCCAGGCGCGGGGCCATGGCCAGCACGCGCCCGCCGCCCACCAGCACGTCCTGGCGACCGAGATCCTGGGGCGCGCAGACGCGGCATTGCTCGAAGAGGAGCATGTTCCTCCTTGCGCCGCCGGTGGCCGGACGGCCTACCTGCCCAGCGTGGCCACCATGACGGCCTTGATCGTGTGCACCCGGTTTTCGGCCTCGTCGAAGACCTTGGAATGGATGCTCTCGAAGATCTCCTCCGACACCTCGCAGATATCAGGGAACTGGGCGGCGAGCTTGGTCTCGGCGTTGTGGAAGGCCGGCAGGCAGTGCAGGAAGATGCACTCCGGGTTGCCGGTCGCGGCGAACATGCCCCGGTTGACCTGGTACGGCTTGAGCAGGCGGATGCGCTCGGGAATCTGGTCTTCCTCCCCCATGGAGGCCCAGACGTCGGTGTAGATGACGTCGGCGCCCTTCACGCCCTCGGCGACCTTGTCGGTGATGGTGATGGAGGCGCCTCGGTCGGCGGAGAATCCCTGGCACTCCTTGACCAGCTCGGCGGCCGGGAAGAGGGGCTTGGGCGAGACGATGCGGAAGTCCATGCCCATCTTGGCGGCGCCGATCATCAGCGAGTTGGCCATGTTGTTGCGGCCGTCGCCGACGTAGGCGAAGCGGATGCCCTTGAGCCGCCCGCGCTGCTCCAGCACGGTCATGAAGTCGGCCAAGACCTGGGTGGGGTGGTAGAGGTCGGTGAGCCCGTTCCACACGGGAACCCCGGCCCAGCGCGCCAGCCCCTCCACCGTCTCGTGCTTGAAGCCGCGGAACTGGATGCCGTCGAACATGCGCCCCAGCACCCGGGCGGTGTCCTTGACGGTCTCCTTCTTGCCGAGCTGGATGTCGTCCTTGCCGAGGTACTCGGGGTGGGCGCCTTCATCGACACAGGCCACCACGAACGCGCAGCGGGTGCGGGTCGACGGCTTTTCGAAGATGAGGGCGATGTTCTTGCCCTCCAGGTTGCGGCCGCATAGGCCGGCGTATTTGTCCTGTTTCAGCTTGATGGACAGCTGCAGGAGAAAATCGATCTCCTCGGGGGAGTTGTCTTTCATGGAGAGAAAATGACGACCTTTCAGGTTGAACGGCATGATGGCCTCCTTCGGGCCGTCATCCTACCGCAAGAGCGGCCGGCGTGTCAATGAGCGGCGGCCG
>CAYZNT010000031.1:8460-10505 GCA_964479735.1 uncultured Clostridia bacterium | reverse complement strand
CTTCGGGCCGTCATCCTACCGCAAGAGCGGCCGGCGTGTCAATGAGCGGCGGCCGGCCGTTGTGGTAGAATGAACGATTGCCAGTGCCGAACCGACATGACCCAGGAAACAGAGGTGTCCCGTGAGCCAGGCCGGAGGCGCGGCCGGGGAGCCCCCGGTGCGCGGAACTGATTTCCGCCACTGGGCGGAGCAGGGCTGCCGCTTCTACGGCGAGGATTCCTGGTTTTTCATCCGCGAGTTGGGGCAGAACAGCCGTGACGCCGGGGCCCGGCGGATCGATATCGGGGCCGGCCGGAGCGAGTCCGGCCTGGAGACCGTCTCCTTCCTGGACGACGGAATCGGCATGAGCCGGGAACACGCCCGCCGCTTCCTTTTCCGGCTGTGGGCGTCGAGCAAGGACGGCGACCGATTCGCCGCCGGCCGCTACGGCATCGGCTTCTGGACGGTGCTGGCGTTCGCCCCGCAGGAGCTGATGATCGAGTCTGCCTGCCGGGCCGGCCGCTGGGCGATCGCCCTGGACGCGAACCTGGAGGCCCGGGAGCGTCCCTGCCGGCTGCCGCCGGGCCACGGCACCCGGGTGACGCTGTCGCGTGCCGCTCACTTTGCCACGGCGGCAGAGTTCCAGGCCGAGGTGCGGGCGGCGGCGCTGCGCTACCTCCGTTTTCTGCGTCGCAACGACCGGTCCAGCACGTCCCTTCCGGTGCACGTCATGGGGGAGAGCATCGCCCGGCCGCTGCGCCTGGAAACCCCCGGGCCCCAGGTGACCTTTCGCCGCCGGGGCCTGGAGGGCGCCGTGGCCTTCGCCGCCGTGCCGCGCGTGGATCTCTATGCCCGCGGCCTTCCCGTCTGGAGGGGGACGGCGCTCGAAGAACTGGACAGCCGTTTCGCCCAGGCGAGGCGCGGAGACCGCGATTCCGCCGTCCTGGCCCCGGTCTTCCTGCTGAACGGCAACCGCCTCAACGTCACCGTGCGCCGCTCCGCTGCCGTCGATGACCGTGAGCTGCGCCGTTTGCGGCGGGCGGCCGAGCGGGCCCGGGAGGACCTCGTGCTGCTCTATGCCCATGGTGCGGCCGGAAGCCGGAGGCAGCGTCGGGCAGCCGCCCGGGCTTGGCTTTGGCAGGCCCTTTTCACTCCCCCCTGGAAGCTGGTGTCGTGGCTGGCCCTGCCGCTGCTGCTGCTCGAAATCCTGCTCCTGGGGAGGTTGTATCCGCCCCGGACGACGGCTCCCGCCGCCGTGACGCCGCTGCGCCTGGCCGACGACGCCCATCGATATGCGGGCCCGGTCTTCGGCCCGTCGAGGGCGGCGCCGCTGCGCCTGGTCTACGCCCCCCCGCAGCCCCGCCTGTTTCGCCTTTTCGCCGCCACGGAGTACCGGCGTGACCGCGGTTTCGTGCGCGCCGAAGCGGTCTTGCGGGAACTGCCCGCCGCCATGGCCGCGGACTCCGGGCCGCCGTTGACGGTCCGTCTGCGGCCGGAGGACGGCGGCACCCTTCTGCTGCCCGTTCCTTCCGGCTACTTCCCGGACATGGCCAGCCTGCTGGTCGGCGGCCGGCGGGTGACGCCGGTCGCCGATGCGCGCTCGGCGGCCATTCTCTTCCGGGCCCCGGCCGGGCTGCCCGTGACCTACCGCTGCCTGCCTGCCTCCGACGACGGGCCGGAGTGGGGGGAAGCGCCTCCCGCGGCTTTGCCAGCGGGAGTTCGGTTTCCGCCGGCCTGGGAGGCCGACGCCGACCGGTTGGCCGCGGCGCCGCTGGCCGAACGGGCGCCTGCCGCGGAGCGCCTGGTGGCGGCCCGGCTGACCTACGACGCGACCATCGCGCCCTCCGCCGGACCGGCGGGGTTCGCGGGCGGGGGAGGGGACTGGCTGCGATCCGTCCTGCAGGCCGGTCGAGGGGATTGCGACGTCATCAACGGCGTGCTGGCCCTGTTGCTGAGGAGAACCGGGGTCCCGGCGCGTCTGGCCGTCGGCGTCGCCGGCCGCTCCGGGGCGGTGTCGCCCGGGCTCCACGCCTGGGCGGAATACTTTGACGGCATGCGATGGCTGC
>CAYZNT010000031.1:0-8360 GCA_964479735.1 uncultured Clostridia bacterium | reverse complement strand
GTGTCGCCCGGGCTCCACGCCTGGGCGGAATACTTTGACGGCATGCGATGGCTGCCGCTCGACGCCACCGCGCAGGCTACCGGGGTGGAGACCGTTGCGGGGAGCGACCCCGTCCCCTCTGAACCGACGGCGGCGCCGGCCGCCGGGGGACCCGGCCGCTCCCCGCCGCTCACGGGCCGGGTCGCCTGGGCGCTGCTGGCGGTGGCGCTTCTGCTGCCCCTGGCGGTCTGGGTTCGCGGGCGACGACTCCGGGAAGGCGCCCGCCGGGGCGGGGGAACACCGAGACGGGCGGATGTCGCCCAGTTGGCACTCGGCTCCATCCTCGACCCGCTGGCGTGGGGAGGGAGCACGCTGCTGTGGAACCTGCCGCTGCTGCCATGCCTGGGCGGGGCGGCGCCACTCTCGCTGCGGCGCGCCTTCCGACTGGGGCGGCGAGGCCGTCTCGCCATTTCGACGCGCACAAACCCGATGGCGCCGTTTTTTTTCCGGCGGATGGCCGTGCTGGACGGCGATGACGGCGATTTCGCCCCGTTGTGCGCCCTGGTCCCCGGCCTGCTCAACCTCGACGAGCTTCTGCGCCTGAGGGACGCCGTTTCGATGCCGGGGCCCGCCGACGGCCCGCTGGCCCACGCCAACCGGCTTTTGCGCCTCATCCCCTGGCCGGGAGGGCCTCTCCTGGCGACGAGTCGGCTGCCGGGTCCAGGCATGCTGCCCCTGCGGCTGCCCTTCGCCGTGCCGGGCGCGCTGCCGGCGCGCTTCGTCGCCGTCGACCCGGAAGCCGGGCGGTGGGCGGAGTGGAGCGACCTCCACGCCCGCCATCCCAGGCTGGCCGTTTTCCGGCTGCTCGACGAGCTGTTCGCCCACACCGTTCCCTGCCCCGGCGAACGGGCGCGCCTGCGACGTGCACTGGCCCGAAGGCTGATGCGGGCGGAGCCATGCTGAACGGAGACCTCTTTTCCATCGATGCCGCGGCCCACCTGCGCAAGGTGGCCGGGCACACGTTCCGGCTGCCCGCCTATTACCCGGTCGAATGCGTGCGGACGGCCCTGCGCCGGGGTGCCACCCGGGTGGACATCGGCTGGCGCCGCGGCCGCCTTCAGATTGTCGACAACGGACCGGCCATCACTCCCGCCGAACTGCAGGCGCTGCGACTCGTTTTCAGCCCGGACGACGATGCCCAGGCGCGCGAGCAGGCCATCGCCGGTTTCGTTTCCGTCCAGGGCATCGGCCTGCTGGCCATGTTCGCCATCGCCGCGGAGCGGGTCGAGCTGGAGACGGGCGACGGAGGGCGGAGACGGCGTTTCGTCCTGAACGACGGCCGCATGACCGAAACCGAGGCGCCGCCGGGCAGCGGGACGTTCATCCGGCTGACGGTGCCCGGCCACTCGTGGCAGGCGGAGACGGATGCGTTGCGACTCTACTGCCGTTTCGCCTCGGCCGGAATCTTCCTGAACGGGGCTCCCCTGGGGGGCGGGTTGGCCCTGCCGCGGGCATTGGCGTTCCAGCCGCTCCGGCGGGAGGGAGAGGTGATCGGAGTGATCGGCATCCCGCCGGCCGGCCATTTTCCCCACGTATGGCTCCTCGACGCGGGCATCTGCTGGGCCTGGCTCGCCCTGCCGGCGAGGGAGGGACTCGTCTGGGAAGCGGCCCTGGAGCAAGACGACCCGGGCGGCGGCGATAGGGCGGAGCTGGACGAGGCCGCGGCCGGTCTCTATCGCTGGCTGGCGAGGCACTGGGGCGACTATGCTCCAGACCAGCGCGGGCGCATCGAGGAGCTGCTGTTCGACCGCCTGCGGTCTGCCGTGGATCACGGCCTGGCGAGGGACTTTCGCCCGTTCCGCATGGCCGGGAAGCGGGTGTCGCTCGAGGAATTGGCCCATTCCGCCGGTCGGGAACCGTTGGCTTATGTGCTCGAGGAGGGCCATGCCGCAAGCCGGATGCTGCAATTGAGCCGGCGCCAGGCCGACTTTCTGGTCAACCATTGCCTGTTGCCCCTGCGGCGGCACTTCCCCGACTGGCGAACGGGCTGGGGAGAACGCGTCCGGGGTGCCTGGCGCCGTTTGCGGAAGCGCCTGCCGGCGGGGTCGCCGCGGTGGCCCCAGCCCATCGACGGGGATGCGCTGTCGTCCCGCGAGTCGGCCTTCCTGGCTCTGGCAGCGAGTCGACTGCGCCTGACCCCTGACGGCGGTGCCCCCCGTGACTGCGTGCCGATGATGGCGCGTGGCCGCTGGGGCCGGCCGGCCGTCGTCGTCCCGGCGGGTGAATCGCTCCGACTCCTGTTGAAAAGACGTCACCGGCTGGTGCGCCGGGTCATCTCGGTGGTCGTGGAGGATCCGTCGATGCTCGAACCGGCCATGGGGCTGTTGTTGCCGGAGTGGGGGGCGACGGTGAAATCGTAGATAGATAAGGGCAACCAGGAGGAGAGTTCTGGTTGCCCCTATCTAAAGGGAGGAGGTGAGATAATGCTGGCAAAAATATAATGCGTCCCGTCACATTTGTCAATAAAATTATTTTTTTAACTAAATTGACTCGTGCGGAAAAGACAGATAAACATGGAGAATCCGCATTTCATGAAAACCATTTTTCTTTTTTTCGATGGAGTTGGGGTGGGCGCCAGAAACGAAGCGAACCCGTTCGTCATCTCCGGTTGCCGCCACCTGCCATTCTACCGGGGGGGGATGGAACTCCCGGACGGGACCCCGCTCGCATCCATCGCCGCCGACGCCGGGGTCGCCGGCATTCCCCAGAGCGCCACCTGCCAGACCGCCTTGTTCACCGGCCACTGCGGCGCCGATCTCGGCCCGCTGCACCGGCGTGCCTACCCGGACCGCCGCCTGCGGGCCCTGATCCACCGCGATGGCCTGCTGCGGCGCCTGCTCGGCCTAGGCTGTGACGCCCGGTTCATCAACGCCTACCCCCTGCACGAGCACCTGTTCAGCGCCGACCACATCCACCTGGATGAGGAGGGGGGGCTGCAGTTCTCTCCCGAGTTCCCGCATCGTTTCCGGCGCACCCTGTCGGTGACCACCTGCCTGATCCTGGGTGCCGGACAGCGGCCGGCCGGAGAGACGGAACTGCGCGCCGGGCAGGCCCTGTACCAGGACTTCAGCAACCGGTCGCTGATCGACCGGGGGCTGGCCCTGCCCGAGTTCGGCCCGGAGCGGGCGGCCGACGTTCTGGTCCATGCGCTGGACCGGCACGATTTCGTCCTGTACGAGTTCTTCCAGACCGACGTGTTGGCCCACCGCGCCACCCGAGACGAGTGCCTGGAACTCGTGCACCGACTCGACCGGCTCGTCGGCCGTCTGCTGGAGCGGCTCGACCCTTCCCGCCACACCCTGTTGCTGACGTCCGACCACGGCAACCTGGAAGACATGACCCACCGCCAGCACACGGTCAACCCGGTGCCCCTGCTGGCCTGGGGGCGGCTCGGAGAACACGTCCGCCGGCGGGTGTCGGCCATCGAGCACCTGACCCCGGCCCTGCTGGAAGCGGCAGTTGCCGGGGCGGCACCCGGACCGGTATAATGGGCGGCATGGGCGATACCTCTCCTGCGTGCGACCTGATCATCGTGCACTGCGACGGAGCCTGCAGCAACAACCAGCAGCGCCGAAACCGCGGCGGCTGGGGAGCGGTGCTCCGCTGCGGCGACCGGGTGCGAGAACTGTCCGGCGCGGAAGCGGACACCACCAACAACCGCATGGAGCTGACCGCCTGCATCCGCGCCCTGGAGGCCATCCGGCGCCCCGACCTGTCGGTCGAAGTTCGCACCGACAGCGCCTATCTCTGCAATGCCGTCAACCAGCGATGGCTGGCGCGCTGGCAGCGCAACGGCTGGAAGACGGCCGCCCGCAAGCCGGTGGAGAACCGGGACCTGTGGGAGCGGCTGATCGTTCTGCTGGCCTCATTCAGGCGGGTCCGCTTCGTCAAGGTCAAGGGGCACAGCGACATTCCCGACAACGAACGCGCCGACGAGCTGGCGCGGAGGGCGGCGGAGACGCTCCCCTGACCGTCCCGTTTCACCGGCCGGGAAGGGTGCCGTCGCCGGAATGCGGTTTCGGGTTGATTTTTTCCCGTTCTGATAGGATATTGGGTATGCCGGAATCCAAACCAAAGGAGGCTGCAACCATGGCTTGCATCGCCAGGGATTACGCCAAGTTGCTGGGAATGCTCGGGTTGATTTTTTTCAGTTCTGATCGGATATTGGGGATGCCGGAATCCAAACCAAAGGAGGCTGGATACATGGCTTACGTCGCCAAGGATTACGCCAAGTTGCTGGGAATGCCCGGATTCAGCGATACCCTGCTGAAAAACCATTTCACCCTCTACCAGGGGTACGTGACCAACACCAACAAGGTGCTCGACGCGCTGGCCCAGATGCTGCAGGAGGGCAAGGCCGGTGCGCCGGAGTTCGCCGAGCTGAAGCGCCGCCTGGGCTGGGAGTTCAACGGCATGCGGTTGCATGAATACTATTTCGAGAACCTCGGCGGGAAGGGCGGCAAACCCGAGGGCAAGCTGCTGGAGTACATCAACGCCAGTTTCGGTTCCGTCGAGAACTGGGAGAAGGATTTCCGCGCCGCGGCCACCATGCGCGGCATCGGCTGGGTCGTTCTCTACCACGACACCGTCCAGCACCGCCTCTTCAATGCCTGGGTCAATGAGCACGACGCCGGTCACTTCGCCGGATGCCAGCCGCTGCTGGTGCTCGACGTGTTCGAGCACGCCTTCATGGTCGACTACGGGCTGAAGCGCGCCGATTACATCGAGTCGTTCTTCCGGAACCTGGACTGGAAGGCGGCCGGCGCCCGCTGCCTCTGATCCCCCAACGGCGCGGGGCCGGATGGTCCGGCCCCGCGCCGGCCCCGGCCGGGATGCCGGGAGAGCGGCCCGGGATCCGCATCCGGCGCTCCCCATTGACCCGGTTGCGGCGGTGAGACGGAGGCTTCGCCCTTGCAATGCGAGGGCGAATCCGGTACAATCCGCACATGAAGTGGTTCCATCGCAAGCCGAAACCGGTCAAGCCGCGCACCGTCTCCCTGTTCCGCGAGTACTTCGAGCTCATCGCCGAGACGCTCGTCTTCGTCTTCTTCGTGATGACCTTCCTGCTGCAGTCCTTCGTCATCCCCACCAGCTCGATGGAGGACACCCTGCTGATCGGCGATCACCTGCTCGTCGACAAGGTCTCCTACTCGCGCTCGCTGACCGGGCTGGAGCGCCTGCTGCTTCCGCAGACGCCCATACGCCGCGGCATGATCGTCACCTTCAAGGCCCCGGCCGACCTGGCCAAGGAGTACGTCAAGCGGGTGATCGCCATGCCCGGCGAGACCATCCAGATCGTCGACAAGCAGGTCTACATCGATGGCAAGCCGCTCGACGAGCCCTACGTCTACTTCAAGGGATACGGATCGATCGATGACTTTCCGCCCGCCAGCGACCTCGACTGGTACTACGCCTTCCCGTTCCGGTTCCGCAGTTCGCTGGCCACGACCCCCCGCGGCAAGGCGTTCCGGGTGCCGGACGGGCACTACTTCTGCATGGGCGACAACCGCGACAACAGCTCCGACTGCCGCTACTGGGGGCCGGTGCCGGCCGACTTCATCATCGGCAAGCCCTGGCGCATCTACTGGTCCTACGAATCCAGCACCTCCGAGTACCTGACCCCCGGCGTCGGCCACAAGGTGCGCGATCTGTTCCAGACCGTCATCAACTTCTTCTCCAAGACCCGCTGGAACCGCACCATCAAGAAAATTTCCTGATCGTCCAGGCCCATGAGCGCCGGCGCGCCGATCCTCAGCGGCCGCTGGGAAGTCACCTACGACCCGGCGGCGTTCAGCTTTCGCCAGGCGCTGCAGCTCCTCGACGACGCCGCCGGGCCGGCGGTCGCAACCGGGAACCGAGACGGTGGCTTCCGGGTGCGGATCGCCCAGGGCGCCCAGGAAACCCGTTACTTCCGGCGAGGCGCCACCCTGCACGTGCTTCTCTCGCCGCTCGCGGCCGCCCCGTGGCGGGAGTTTCGGTTTCCCGCGGGTGATTTGGACGCGGCCCTCTGGCCGATGCCGCCCGGGCCGGTCACGCTGCTGTCGCCGCGGCGTCGCGGCGACCCGCGCTGGCGGACCATCGGCCTGCCGCCGGCCGCACTCTACCTCGGATCGGCCCTGCGCGCGGCCGGGTGGCCGGTCACGGCGCTGAGCTGGGAGATCGATGGTCCGGCGTTCGCCGGCGACGTCCGGGCGGCGGTGCGCGGCGTTTCCGTCTACGAGGACCAGATGCCGATGCTCGCAAGCCGGCTGGAATCCATGCGCCCTGGATTCGCCGGGCTCATCGCCGCCGGCGGGCCGTTCGTCACCCTGGCGCCACTGGCGGCCGCCTGGCACCTGCCCGGGGTCAACCTCTTCGTCAACGGCGAAGCGGAGCGCGTTTTTCCGCGTCTGCTGGCGGCGCTGTTCGCCAACGACCGGCGCGCGCTCCGCAAGCTGGGCGGCTTCCTGTTCCAGCGGCCCGGGCTCATCTGGGCGGGCGCATACGGGAGCCGCAACCGCATGGACGACTTCCGCGGCTTCGCCTTCCAAACCGATTTCCTCCTCCGCGACCAGCTCGGAGACGGACTGGAGATGAGCTTCACCCGGGGCTGCCGGCGCGCCTGCCTCTTCTGCAGCCACGTCCACGGCCGCCGCCTGCGCCGCCTTCCGCTCCCCCTGGCGGGCGCCCTGCTGGACGACTACCGCCGCCTCCTGGACGCGGAGGGGCTGGAGGGCGCCGCCCCCCGCAGCGTGAACGTCAACGACGACGACATCCTGCAGGACGCCGGCTATGCCGCCCGCGTGTTCCGCCTGATCCGCTCCCGCGGGATGCGCATCTGGGGCGTGCAGACGTCACCGATATCGTTTGTGGACCCCGCCCGCGGCTGGAGCTCCCGGATGCTCGAACTGGTCTCCGATCCCGGCCTGTACGTCGGGGACCAGCCGCTGCTGTGGCTGGGCAGCGACGTGTTTCACCCCGCCCGCGCCCGGCGGCTGGTCAAGGGCGCCATCGCCCCGGATCGCCTGGAGGCGCTGGTGGCCGAGTTCGAGAGGCGCCGGGTCCGGAACTACCACTACTGGATCAGCTCCGATGCGGAATCCAACTGGGACGAGTTCGTCCGGGAACTGGCCTGGCTGGAGCGGGTCAGCCGCCGGTATCCCCATTTCGGATTGCTGGCCCACGCGCCCTTCCTGATTCCCTACGCCTCGGCTCCCATTTTCCGCGCCCTCGATCGCGGTGGACGGACCGCCCAGATCCGCCTGCGGGCCCGGCTGGCCGGCCCCGGGCCGGCTTTCGGCTACCCGCTGGTCGAGAAGGCGACGACTCCCTCGGCGGGCCTCAACCAGCTGCTCGGCAACGAAAGCCCGGACCGGGGCGCCGGCTTTTTCGACTTTTTGCGCGCCCGGGACTATCACGCCGCGGCGAAACTGGCCTACCACTTCCTGCGCCAGGACCAGTTGCAGGGGGGGGCGGAAACGGAGCGCGGGCTGGAGGCGTCCCGGGAAGCCCTCGAGAGCATCCTGAGCCAGCCATACTGAATTTACGTTAAATATATTGACAAGGGGCGGCGAACAGGTTACTACGTTAGAGCCCCGAATTCGGAATCCAAGGAGGGCCGCATGCGCGTTTCCTGGAAAAACCTTTCGATCAGCCAGAAGCTTCTGCTGGGACAAACCCTCATTCTCTTCGCCAGCCTGTCCGCATTCATCATTTTCAGCAGCAACTACTCCAAGCGGGTGGTGGAGCAGATGAGCATCGAGGAGTTGCAGATCATCAACCAGCGGGTCATCGACACCATCGACCTCTTCAACCGAACCGTGCCCCGGGAAGGCGCCGGCGGCAAGAGCTACGAGGAGCTGCTGGCGACCCTGAAAGCCAAGATACGCGCCATCAAGGTGGGGAAGACCGGGTACGTCTATGCCCTGAACGCGGCCGAAGCCCAGAAGGGCCGGCTGGAGATCCATCCCGCCCAGGAGGGAAAGAGCATCATCGATTCGACCGATTCCTCCGGCCGCTATTTCATTCGCGAGATCGTCGAAAGGAAGGAAGGCGTCATCCACTATCCCTGGATCAACCGGGAGATCGGCGAGACCTCCGCCCGGGAAAAAATCGTCGTCTATTCTTATTTCCCGGAGTGGAGCTGGGTGGTGGCCAGCGGGAGCTACATGGAGGAGTTCACCGCCGACATCCTGAAACTGCGCACCATCCAGGTGCTGAGCGGCGTGGCCTTGCTGGCCCTGCTCATGGGCATGCTCTTTGTCGCCGTCCGCCTGCTGGTGGCCAAGCCGCTGGGGTCCATCACCCGGATGGCGGGGTACCTGAACAGCGGGGAGGCGGAT
>CAYZNT010000030.1:31013-47497 GCA_964479735.1 uncultured Clostridia bacterium | reverse complement strand
GCAAACCCTCCACCTCCACCTTCTCCACCACATCGGCGGATACCAGGGGAAGGACGAACAGGAGCGCGAGCAGGAGAGAGAAGAGCAGGCCTTTCATTTTTACCTCGTCGATCGGGTTTTCATCGCCAGGTTCGCAAGGGCAATGTATAGCACATTTACGGGCAAAATGCAATGTGGGCGGGCGCGCGCGGGTGCCGCCGCCAACCCGCGGTTGACAGGGAAACGGGGTTGTGTTATATAGATAATCGGAGTCTGCCATGCCCTTGTACGAATACCAGTGCAGCCAATGCGGCAAGCGTTTCGACGTGCTGCAGAGCATTGCGGCAGATCCCCTCGACAAGTGCATCCACTGCCAGGGGCGGGTGCAGAAACTGGTTTCCGCCCCTTCCTTCCAGTTCAAGGGCGGCGGTTTCTACATCACCGACTACAAGCAGCGCCCCGACGCCCCCGCGAAGACCGACGCCGCCGCCGACGCAGCGGCCCCGGTGGCCAAGAAAGAGGCCAAGGAGCGGCCGGATGCCGGTACCCGATAGCCTTTCCATCTCTCCCCCCTTAATTTAAACATACCTCCCACCCAACCCAACACCCCCCCCGCTACATGGGGGGGGCCTGCCTTGCTATTGACTTTTTGATCCCTTTTCATTACCGTAAGTCCGCACACGTGAACAAGGAGCCCGCGCCATGAAGTTCCTGGTGGTCGATGATTCCTCAACCATGCGCCGGATCATCAAGAATTCGCTGCAACGGATCGGTTTCGAAGACGTCGTCGAGGCCGAGCACGGCAAGGAGGGGCTGGAGAAGCTGGCCGGTGTGGACATCATTCTCACCGACTGGAACATGCCGGAGATGGACGGCCTCGAGTTCGTCAAGAACGTGCGCGCCCAGAACCCCAAGATCCCCATCCTGATGGTTACCACCAACGCCGCCAAGGACGACATCATCACCGCCCTGAAAAACGGGGTCAACAACTACATCGTCAAGCCGTTCACCCCGGAGACACTGAAAGAAAAGGTGGAGGCCATCCTCAAGGGGTAGGCCATGGACCAGCGCGAGATCGACGAAATCCTGAAGCAGGGGAGCCCGGCGGCGCTCGACCGCAAGCAGCAGGAGCTGTCGGGCAAGCTGGAGGCGGCCGGCCTCCCGGCGCGCCGCCAGGGCGAGGTCATCGGCCAGCTGTCGCGGGTGTCGGAGGAGTCGGAGGCCGGCACCAACATGGTGATGAACTTCCTGGAGAACGTGATCACCGTCCTCTCCAAGATGAAGAATTACCAGAAGAAGTGCGAGGCCAGCCTGCAGGCCGACCCGTCCGCGGTGCGCAGCGGAGACGTCCTCAAGTTCTACGGCGACACGGTGTTCCTGGTCGAGGACCTCATCTTCGGCGCCATGGACGCCTTCCAGTTCCAGGACATCAACCGCCAGAAGCTGATGAAGGTGATGTTCACCCTGGCCAAGCTCAACGAGTACCTGAACGAGTTGCTGGGGACTGCGGCCGAAAAGGACCGGACCTTCGGCCGCAACATCGAGGGCACGTCCCTTCAGAAGGACAAGTATCGCGACGAGGTCGACTCGCTGATCGAGGGCTTCAAGGGCAAGTGACAGCCGGCCCGGCGTCGGCCGGCCGCGCGTCTCCCCGCCGCTCCAGCACGAAGGTCACCGGGCCGTCGTTCACCAGCGCGACCTCCATCATGGCCCCGAACACCCCCCGGCGCAGCGGCACCTCGCGCGCCAGTTGTTCGTTGAAACTTTCGAGAAGGCGCCGGGCCCGCTGCGGCTCCTCGGCCGAACCGAAGTCCGGCCGCCGGCCGCGGCCGATGCGCGACGCCAGGGTGAACTGGGAGACCGACAGGATCTCGCCGCCGACCTCCACGACGCTGCGGTTCATGCGTCCCTGCGGGTCGGGAAAGACGCGCAGATGGAGCACCTTCTCGGCCATCCAGGCGATTTCGCTCTCGCCGTCCCCGGCCTCCACCGCCGCCAGCAGCAGCAGGCCGCGGCCGATGGCGGCCTGCACCGCCCCGCCGACGGCCACCTCGGCGCGGCTCACCCGCTGCAGCACCAGGCGCATGGAGGCTCAGTCGCAGCCCGAGAGGCGGTAGTGCTTCAGCCCCCAGGCCAGCTCGCGGATGGTGACCTGCACGACGCCGGTGATGGGGATGCACAGCAGCAGCCCGAGCACGCCGGCCATCTCGCCCCCGATGAAGATCACCATCACCACCAGCATCGGGTGCAGGTGCACGCTGCGGCCGAGGATGTTCGGGGTCAGGATGAAATCGTCGGTCATGCGGATGAGCAGGAAGGCGGCGATCACCTCGAGCGGGGCGGTCAGGGTGCCGTGGGCGAAGTAGGAGAGGAGCACGGCCGGCACGGCGCCGACGATCGGTCCGAAGTAGGGGATCATGTTGGCCACGCCGGCGACGATGCCGATCAGGAAGGCGTAGGGCACCCGCAGCACCGACAGGGCGATCACCGCCAGGGTGCCGACGCAGAGCGACACCAGGAACTGGCCGCGGATGTAGCGTCCCAGCTGCCTGTCGATCTTGTGCAGCAGCGAGACCGACATCTCGAAGTAGCGGTTGGGCAGGGCGCGCAGGAAGGCGCGCTTCATGCGCCGGCCGTCCTTGAGCAGGAAGAAGGTCATGAACGGGATGAGCACCACCATGACCAGGGCGGAGAAGAGGTTGGGCAGCAGGCCCAGCCCCTCGTTGAGCACGGTGTAGACCAGCCGTTCGAGGCGGGGCAGGATCTGCTTGGCCAGGGCCGGGGAGTTGAGGAACGGCAGGTTGCGGGTCAGCAGCGCCTTCAGCTTGACGGCCATGCTCTCGGGCGTCTCATGGCGGATGAACTCCCGGATGGTGGCGAACTCGTGCGCGACGAACGGCGCCACCAGCAGGACCAGCAGCACGAACAGCAGGGTCAGCAGGGCCATGACGATGGCCACCGCCCCGGTGCGGCTCGTGCCCAGGCTCTCCAGCCGCAGCACCACCGGGTTGAGGATGAGCGCCAGCAGGAAGCCGAGGATCAGCGGGGTGACGACCATCGAGGCGAAGGGCAGGACCAGAAGCAGCAGAACCAGCGCAGCCAGGGCCAGCGCCGCCAGGCCCAGCCGTTTCAGGAAGCCGCGGTGCAGGTTGACGATGATCGGCTTCGGATCGCTCATGCCTTGCCGCCGCCCTCCGCGCAGGTGCGGCGGTGCAGCTCCTGCAGGTCGCTGTTGGTGCGCCGCAGCCGCGCCGCCATCATGTTGGCCAGGTGCACCACGATCTTGACGCCCAGGCGCGGCTTGCGCTCGAACAGGTCGAACATGTCGGGGTGGAAGAGGCCGATCAGGTGCGTGTCGCCCCCCGCCACCGCGGTCGCCGAGCGCGGCTCCTCGTTGAGCAGGGCCATCTCGCCGAAGAAGTCGAACTCGCCGAGGCGGGCCAGGGTTTTCTGCGCCGGCGCCCCGTAGTCCTGGAAGATGGTCACCTCGCCGCGCTCGATGATGTACATGCCCACGCCCGGCTCGCCCTCCCAGAAGATCACCTCCGCGGGCTGGAAGCGGCGGTGGTGGATGATGCGCTCGATCTCGCGCAGTTCCAGCGGCCGCAACTGGCTGAACAGCGGGATGCGCGCCAGCAGCTGGCGGATGGTCTCGGGCCGGCCGGGCCGGCCGCGGAAGATGTTGCCCCAGATGGCGTCGATGGTTTTCATTCTCGCCCCGTCGCCTGCATTATACCAGAAGGGCGCGGTGAAATCTCACCTGCCCTCGCTCATCTCGCCGGCCAGCGGGGTGAGGAAGGTGCGGCGGACGTCGGCGTTGTCCCCGTACTGGCCGAGCAGGAACATCAGCTTGCAGACCGCCGCCTCGAAGGTCATGTCGGCGCAGGGCAGCACGCCCAGGCTCTGCAGGCGGTGGCCCGACTCGTAGAGGCTCGGCTCCACCCGCCCGCCGCGGGCCTCGCTCATCAGGGCCACCACCTTGCCCTGGGCCAGCCACTCCTCCACCCGCCGCAGCAGGTCGCCCGAGGCCAGCGGCACGGTGCCGGCCCCGAAGGCCACCACCAGAACCGCGCGGACCGCGGCGTCGGGCTGGAACCAGCGCAGGTCGCATCCGGGGAAGAGGCGCAGCACCGCCACCTCCCCCGAGAAGCGGTCGAAGAGGTGGAAGAGGCCGGCGGGGCGGCGCACGTTGCCCCAGTGGATGTCGATGTTCAGCCCCACGTCGGCCAGCGCCGGGTAGTTGGGCGAGGCGAAGGCGTCGAAGTTGGAGATGTGGCTCTTGGAGGTGCGGTTTCCCCGCATCAGCCGGTCGTCGAAGAAGACGGCCACCTCGGGAATCCCGGAACTGGCCAGCTCCAGGGCGTTGATCAGGTTGGCCCGGGCGTCGGAGCGCAGCTCGGCCAGCGGCTTTTGGGCCCCGGTCAGAATCACCGGGATGGGCAGGTTGTGCAGCATGAACGACAGGGCGGAGGCGGTGTAGGCCAGGGTGTCGGTCCCGTGCGTGACCACCACCCCGTCCGCCTTCCCCACGCGCCCCTTCACGATCTCCCCCAGCTGTTTCCAGTGCCCGAAGTGGAGCTCGGCGGAATCGAAGACGAAGGGGATCTCCACCTCGATCCCGGCCAGGGAGGAGAGCTCCGGGATCACCGACTGCAGGTGGGCGAAGAAGCGGTCGGGCTTGAGCACCCCCGCCTCGTCCCGCACCATGCCGATGGTTCCGCCGGTGTGGATGAGCAGGATCTTCTTTTTCATCTCCTCCCATTCTATGCGGCCCCGGCCGGGGCTGTCAAATCCCATGCCGGATTCCTTTTCCGGGTCAGGGATAGAAAATATTCCGCCCCGGCCATGCCGATTGGCATCCAGGACGGCCGCCCGCTATTCGTCGAAACGCAGATCTCCCCTAAAAAACGCGTCAAGATATTCGCCCAGCATCGATGCCAGGAAGTAGGGCAAACTGATGAGCGTATATCGCTCCCCCTGCGGCGTGGTGACGGGACTGATGCCCGGGCTTCCCGCATAGAGACGCACGGCGACCTGGCAATGGCTATGTTCAGCAAATACGTGAAGGGAGCGCAGCGTGCCGCTCTTTCCGGCCTTGCACTCCACCGGAACGATCTTCTCCCGGTGAGGGATCAGGAAGTCAACCTCGGCGTTCCCCTGACGGTTCTCCCGGATCCAGAACAGCGGCTTGCGGATCGCCAGGGAATCCGCGGCCATCAACTCCTGCGCCGCGATATGCTCGGCCAGAATCCCCTGGTGGAAGGCATGGAGGTCGCGGTGTTCATAAAACCGGGCTGTCAGCCCGACGCAGTGGTTGAGAAGGCCGGTGTCGAGAAACTGAAGCCGGGGCCGCTTGCGCTCGTCCGGGACCAGCGGCGGGCTCCAGCGTGTCGTCGGCGCGCGCAAATAGACCAGCATCGCCCGCTCCAGTGTCCGCAGGGCCTCCCCGGCATCCCTGGAACGGTAGGAGGTGCCGCCGAAACGTTCGAACGTGACCCGCTTGCCGGCCTCGAACGGGGCCGTTTCAATCAGGCGCCGGATCACCGTGGCCGCGTGAGCGGACCGGCTGTAGCGGCTGACATCATCCTGGTATGAGGTGATCAATCCCTGATAAACCGGCGAAAGCTCCGTTACGTCACGGTTCCGGCTGTATCGGTCCACCACCTCCGGCATGCCGCCGATCTGGGCGAACTTGTGGAAAAGATCGAACAATCGCGGCAGGGCCCAGGCGGGAACCGGTACCTGACGCAGCAGGGAGAGGGCCTCCTGCTCGTTGCATGCCGCCAGGAATTCGCTGAAACGCAATGGAAACATATAGCGGTACTCCACCCGGCCCACCGGAAAGCCGACCCGCTGCTTCTCCATCATGATCTCCAGCAGCGACCCGGCAGCGATCACGTACATCCCCGGCTCATCCTCGAAAAAATAGCGCATCAGCTCCACCGCACGGGGAGAGTTCTGGATCTCGTCGATGAAGATCAGGGTCTCCCCGCGCCGTTGAACCCCCTTTTCCAGAAATATTCGCTGCAGCACGTCCCGGAAGGGGAGGTCGTTCTCGAACAGCCGCAAATCCTCCGGGCGCTCCAGGTTCAATGAAACGTGAGTGTGAAAACCACCGGAGAAGGCGTTGACCGTAGTCGTTTTGCCCACCTGCCGGGCCCCCCGGATCACGAGCGGCTTGCGATGGGGTGATGATTTCCAGGCCTTTAGGTCATCTTCCAATGCTCTTTTGAAAGGCATTCTTCGCCCCATTGTCATATTGTCAATGCAATATTCTCTCTTTGCGGTAATATTGTCAACCCTAAAATTCTGGATTTTGGTCATGATGTCAACAGTTAATAAGTCCCCGACCGGATCCCATCCATTCCAAAGGAAGAATTGTTTGTTGACATTTCCGATTTGCTGTTATATATTAGTAAAACAGAGAGCATGGGAAAAACAGACACTTGTTCATTCGACTTGTCGCTGGACACGAGGTCCGCAGTCCCCATCTATGAGCAGATCAAGAACTCCGTAAAGCTCGCCATAATCTCCGGCCATCTTGTCGAGGGCAACCAGGTGACTTCGGTCCGCGATCTTTCCATCAAGCATGGCGTCAACCCCCTGACCATCCTCAAGGCGTACAACCAGCTCGAAGCGGACGGCTTCCTGGTGTCGCGCCGCGGAGTCGGGTTCTACGTGAAGGCCGGCCGGGAATCGCTTCATGCGGAAAAGCGAAACGTGCTTGGCCGCGAGGTACAGGCTTTTCTCAAGCGCGCGGGAGAGCTGGGCTTCACGCTTTCCGATGTGCGGCGGGAATTGGAAAAATTTTCAGAGGAGCAGAAGAAATGATCAGAATAAGAAATCTCTGTTTTTCCTGGAACGGTAAGCCCGTGATCGACGATCTGAACTTGAGCATACGGCCCGGGGAGACCGTGCTTGTCAGCGGGATCAACGGCACCGGGAAGACCACCCTGCTCCGCCTTCTGGCCGGAGTGCTCAAGCCTGGCAAGGGGATTATCACCTTCTCTCCAGACCTTGGAGAGGATCCGCGCCGGAAGATCGGCTTCATCTCGGACAAGATGAGCCTCTATGAGTCTATGAGGCTACGTGAAGCCATCCGGTTTCATTGCGCTGCCTTTGGAATCAAGGAGTTCGACGACTCCCTGATCCGGCAGATCAGGTTGGCCGAGAAGAGCCGCATTCGTGACCTGTCTGTCGGCCAGCGCACGATCTTCCACCTCTCCCTGATCTTGGCCCAGAAGCCGGATGTCCTTTTGGTGGACGAAGTGCTCCATGCCATCGACCCCTTCCTCCGCGACCTGTTCCTGGGGCGGCTTCTGGAGAATATGGCCGAACGGCAGATTACCCTGGTCACGATCAATCTGAATTATCACGACATCGAGAAACTGGTACAGCGGGTGATCCTTATGAAAAATGGCCGGATCTCGATAGATGAGCCGATTGAATCCCTGAAGGAAAAAACGAAAAGAATTCTTTCGAGCGAAAGACTGGAAAGCACCCCGGTTCTGTTTTCGCGCCAATTCGGGGACGGATGGGAGTCATATGTCTACCCGTTCTCCCCGGAAATGGCGGAAAAACTGGGAGGCCGGGTCGAGGGCCTCAATCTCAACGACATCGCGAAGGCGTTCATGGGAGGGGAATATGTCCAGTAAAGAATTCCGGGTTGTGGGGCGATTCATGCTTTTTAGTTTTGCCATATATTCGTCTCTTATTCTATTTGGATTTGTCTGGATCAATTTTTTTCTTGGCGAGGGCAATACATCTAAAGATCTGGTCGCAAGTTCCTGGCGTCCTTTCGCGCTGGTTCTTGTGTTTCTACTGGGAAACCTTCCTTTTTCCAGGGAGAAAGCGGATACATCTTTCGAATACCTCTTCACCCTGCCGATGGCCCGAGCCGCACTGCTTAAGAAAAAAATTCTACCTAGGGTTGTCGCTGCCCTCTTTCTGCTTGGAACGGACGCTTTTTTAGGTCATGTATTTAAAATAGAAGCTTTCATCATTGACTCTGATCAGTTCATTCTTCTTTTTGTCTCAATTTTCCTGTTTTCGGTTTCTTTTTCTCTTTTGAGCCGCAGAAACGAGATCAATATCATCATTACCTTGGTTTCTATGGTTTTGATCGGGTTTTCCATAATTCTACTTTTTTTCATTTCAGCTAAAATCCAAACTTTATTTTCCGGAGAAAGGGCAGGAGCAGAAGACTTGAAAACCGCTCTAACGGAAAATCAGCAGGGACTATTCCTAATAATTTTAACCTTCTCCATCATTTCTGCTCTTCGATTTGCCTATCTTTTCGCCAAGCGGTCCGATATCAATTTCCTGTACAAGATAAGGAACAGTCTGGCCAAGACCTGCCTCGTTCTTCTCATCCCGACTCTTCTTTTTCTTTTCTTTCAGAGAGAGTATCTGCCTGGTGACAGTTGGAAAAGCCATTTTCTAGAAGAATCCTATTTTATAGCTCCAGGCGGAGTTGCTTTTATCAAGAATGGCAAGGATGTTTTCACTATCAAAGACGGAATCCAGCGGCCGCTAGACATTTCTCCAGTCGCGAAACAATTCAGGGTATTTGCCCATGAAGGTACTAGCGGATGGGAAACGTATATCTGGAATGGAGGAAGTCTTTTCAGATACAACCCCCAGGACAATTTCGTGAAGTCAATTTGGAGAGGGCGTCCGGATTGCGATTATTCTTTCTTGCGGGTTTCAAAAAAAGCCTATTTTTTCGAACACTCGAGAAAATCAGCCCAACCCAACTCCAATGAACAGAACCATTCGGCGCTAATTTCCTTCAATTTTGAGACGAACCAACCGGAATCAGAAGCAGTGAACTTCCAGAAGCGGCCATCTTTCTTATCGCTGACAAACGTCGGTTCTAATGAAAGAATTTTATCGGCACATTTTTATTATTATGATCAATTGGAATATCAAACCAAAAGAGAGAATGAGTGGATCAAGTCAAGGGTTGCCATTGGTAAGATATCTGGTCAAATAAAAGCGAAGTTAGGTCCTTTTTCATTCAGGGGTTTCAATCCCCAATTTATTTACGAACCCAAATCCTTTGATTTTTTTTCACTCAAGGAGTGTTCTTATCCAGGAAAATATAACTCGATTTTTCCCAGATATTTGCTTGCATTTTATGCGGACGAAGGCTGCACTCTTTTTGTTTCAAACCATCCCCAGAGCTATGAGTCTTCCCGTTCCCACCTGTCCATTTTTAGCAAAGATGGAAAACTAGATTTCTGGGAGACAGGGTTCGAATTTCATATGATTCTTGGCATGAAGGCTGGAAAAGTTTTTTTCATTGCGACAAAGGGGGACAATGCATTTCTTGTAAAAAAAGATCTGAGAAACGGTTCAGAAAAATATTTTTCATTACCATCACTATGGGAAAAAGCCAGAAATAGTAATGACACTTCTATGGAATTACCCTATTTCTTTTTTATTAACGATGTTCCATATATTATTAACCAACATGGAATGTATCGATTGGGAATTGCTGCATTCAATGAAGTTCCTCTCAAAAAGAATGTCCTGAAAGAATTTTTTGGCGAAGTGCAGGACATGGAACCATTTGGAATTGTTTTCGGGAGGTCGAGTGTGGATCACAGATCATATTTAGGTTTCTTTGATCCGTTCTATAAAGAGGAAATTGATTTTAAATTGAGAGCATTTATGTTACCTTCGATGGAATTAATTAAGTTAAGTGAAAATGGGATATGACCTTCGGTTTTTCCGATGTTGTTGACGCTAGAAGAAAGGCGGAGTAAATTTTTGTCAATAGGCGCATATCTTTACGAGGTTTAGAGGCGTGTATTTTTTCGAGTTCTGAGTAATAAAAATGGATGTGGGAAAGTGGGAAAGGCGAAGCCTTTTCCAAGGGGGTGGGTTGTCCCCCGTCTTTTCCATATTTTAAGGCGGCACTTTTTGTGCAAGATTTTTCAGCCATGCCTTTCCTTCGATCGGGTCAGATCGTTGTAGTTGCGCAGGCGGTAGCTCTGGCCGTCGATGGCGAAGAGGTGAGATTTGTGGAAGAGGCGGTCGAGGATGGCGGTGGTGGCCATCTCGTCGTCGGCGAAGATGTGGACCCAGTTGACCTGCCCCCATTCATTGTACCACATGCAATGTTAGGACTTGAGGCATGATTGCCTCTGGAACTGGAGGGCGATAGCCCAAAGAGGAGTGAGGCCGCACGCGGTTGTATTCATCCCGCCATCCTTCGATGACCGTCTTCGCTTCCAGAAGTGTATCGAATATCTCGCCGTTGAGCAATTCATCCCGCAGCTTGCCGTTGAACGACTCCACATAGCCGTTCTCCCAGGGGCTGCCTGGCTCGATGAAGAGCGTTCTAACACCGATGATCGAGAGCCACTCCCTGACCGCCACTGCCGTGAACTCGGGGCCATTGTCGGAGCGGATATGCTCCGGAACTCCCCGGGTGAGCATCAGCCAAAACAATTGGTCGAGGACATCCTGTGCACTGATCCGGCGGGCCACATAGAGCGACAGGCATTCACGGGAGTATTCCTCCAGGATGACCAGGATGCGGATCGGTCGCCCGTCCGACGTGCGTGCTGCGACAAAGTCGTAACTCCACACGTGGTTCTTCCTCTCGGGCCTGAGCCTGACGCACGAGCCATCGTTCAGCCAAAGTCGGCCCCGCTTGGGCTGTCTCTTGGGCACCTTGAGCCCTTCCCGCCTCCAGAGCCGCTCCACGCGCTTATGGTTGACTCGCCAGCCCTCGCTGCACAACAGGGCCCTGATCCGGCGGTACCCATACCGGCCATACTGGCAAGCGAGGGCTGTCAGGCGAGCCACCAGTCGCTCCTCGTCATCCGGTGTCTTCGGGGAGTGCCGCTGGGTCGAGCGCGGATGCCCCAATACTCTGCAGGCCCGCCGCTCGGACAAGCCCAGCTTCTCGCAGATGTACTGGACCGCCCGGCTTCTTTTCACCGGGCTCAGAATTTTCCCCGCAGAGTCTCCTTCAGGATGACCTTGTCCAGCGACAAATCGGCCACCAGCTTCTTCAACCGGCCGTTCTCAGCCTCCAGCTCATTCAAGCGCTTGCCTGGTCCACTCTCATCCCGCAGTATTCCTTGCGCCAGCGGTAATAGGTCAACTCCGCGATGCCCAACTGCCGGATGACTTCCCCAACCGTTACCCCTTTGCCCAGGAGCAGTTCAGCCTCACGCAACTTGGCGATGATCTGCTCCGGTGTGAACCGTCTCTTGCCCATGACCGGCCTCCTTGTGGCCAGGTTTTACTAACATTATACCTGGATCGGTTTTCGGGGGGCAGGTCAGGCGGATCGGGTGCTGGTCTTCTGAGCGTAGGGGCGAAAATTTTTTCGCCCCTGCCATGCCGGGTCCCCGGTCACTCCATCCCGAATCCGCCACGATATCTGGTATAATGGCCCCTGAGGAGAGAGCATGACCCAGGCCCCCGAAGGGCCCGCCTACACCCGCCGCGACGACATCGCCTCGGCCGTGACCCACGGCCTGGGGGCCATCCTGTCGGCCGCCGGGATGGGGGTTCTGCTGGCCCTGGCCGTGCTGCGCGGGGACGCCTGGCGGGTGGTCTCCTGCAGCATCTACGGGGCCTCGCTGCTGCTGCTCTACCTGAGTTCCACCCTCTACCATGCCTTCCCCGGGCCCCGGGCCAAGAGGGTCTTCCAGGTGATCGACCATTCCGCCATCTATGTGCTGATCGCCGGGACCTACACCCCCTTCCTGCTGGTGAACCTGCGCGGGGGCTGGGGCTGGTCGCTGTTCGCGGTGGTGTGGGCGCTGACCGCCGCCGGGATCGTCTTCCAGGTGTTCTTCGCCGGGCGCTTCCGGCTGCTGCACACCCTGATCTACCTGGGCATGGGCTGGCTGGTGGTAGTCGCGGCCCGGCCCCTGCTGGGGCGCGTGCCGCTGGCCGGGCTGGTGCTGCTGCTATGCGGCGGGCTGGCCTACTCCGTGGGGGTGATCTTCTACCTGGTGCGCCGCCTGCCCTACCACCACGCCCTCTGGCACCTCTTCGTGCTGGCCGGCTCGGTGCTGCACTACCTGGCGGTGCTCTTCACCGTGCTGCGCTGAGCCGGGGTCAGCGGCGGATGGGCGGGAAGCTCACGTGCACCCAGACCTCGTTGTCGCCCTCCCACTCCTCGTCGATGTCGTTGACGGCGTCGACCACCATCTTCAGGATGCCGGGAACCCGCGGCAGGTACGCCTGGGTGCGGACGGTCTGCTGGTCGCCGGGGGAGCCGGAGGCGGCGAGGCTGAGGTTGGACTGTTCGCTGACCAGCTGGCCGTTGTAGTAGATTCGGTTGCGGAATCCGCTGGCCGGGCCCCCCTTGCAGTTCTTGATGACGTAGGCGATGTCGTAGACCGCCTGGCCGCCGCTCACCCCGGCCACGTCGCCGCCGTCCAGGGTGAGGTGGCGGTCGTCGCCCCAGGGGGTGGTCTTCCGGCCGACGGTGAGGCAGCAGGGGACGCAGACGTTGGGCTTGGCCGTGGCCGGGGCGGTGCGGAAGATGAAGCGGCGCCACGGGCTCCAGGCGCCGGCGTGGAGGCCGCGCCGGGCGCGCACCCGCCAGCGGTAGCGGTTGTCGCCGGGGCAGGTGGTGGTGACCGAGGCGGCGCGGCCCGCTTCCAGCAGTGCCAGGGGGGCGATTTCGCTGTCCCACTTCCCCGCCTGGCGGCAGTCGAGGCAGTCCACCTCCGCCTGGAAGGTGAAGCCGGGGAGCGGCCGCCAGGATAGAGTCACCTGGCGCGGGTAATTGGTCAGCACCGCGCCGTCCGCGGGCGCCAGGGGCTGCGGCACCGGCACCAAAACGGGCTGTGGGCCCGGTGCCGGCCGGAGGACCGGACGCTCGGGCACGTCGGCGCAGAGCATCAGGGACATCGACATGCAGGCGGTGAGCGCCGTGACGCGCACGATCCGGGCCTGGCTCGGTTTCATGGTCACCTCCCCGCAGGAGATCTTCCTGCCAGCGTGTGTCATGGGATATATGCGCGTCAGGCCGGAAAATCTCGGCGCTCCGCCGGCATGGGGCTGTTGACAGGAACGCCGTTCCATTGCATAAGGGTATTTCGCAGGAGGATAAATGGCCCTGAAAGTCGGCGATAAAGCCCCCGATTTCGTTCTGAAAGACCAGAGCAACAAGGACGTGAAACTTTCCGACCTGCGCGGCCGGAAGGTGGTGCTCTCCTTCCACCCGCTGGCCTTCACCCCGGTTTGCGCCATGCAGATGAAGGACCTGGAGTCCAGTCGGATGAAGTTCGAGACCCTCAACGCGGTGGCCCTCGGCCTGAGCATCGATTCGCCCTTCGCCAAGAAAGCCTGGGCGGTGGAGATGGGGGTGGAGAAGACGCCGCTGCTCTCCGACTTCTTTCCCCACGGCGCGGTGGCCGAAAAGTTCGGTATCCTGAGGCCGGAGGGGTTCTCGGAGCGCGCCGTGTTCGTGGTCGACGAGGGGGGGACGATCCGCTTCGCCCGGGTCTACCCGATGAAGGAAGTGCCCGACATCGGCGAGATCCTGAAGCAGCTCGAAGGGTAGCGGCTACCCGTCCAGGTACTTCACGGCCACCAGGGTGGTGTCGATCACCTTGTGGCCGCGGCCGGTGAAGTCGACCAGCAGTTTGCCCCGCGGCAGCTCCTCCAGGATCCGGCCGCGGCCGAAGACCGGGTGCTCGACGAAACGGCCTTCCTCTTCCGCCGCCGGGGGCGGGGAGGCGTCCGGTCCGGCGCCTCCGAGAATGTCCTCCGGGCTGAAGGCGCTCTCGTACAGGTTCCAGGGGATCTCGCCCAGGAAGGGAGAGCCGCGCTCGGCGCCGGGCGAGATGGCCAGCAGCTTGACCGCCCGGGTGCAGGCGACGTAGAAGAGGCGGCGCTCCTCCTCGACCTCGGCGCGACCCCGGCGCAGGAAGAAAGGCAGGTAGGAGCCGTTGACCCCGGCCGCCACCACCGCCGGGAACTCCAGTCCCTTGGCGTTGTGCATGGTCAGCAGCAGCACCCGGGCCCGCTTCTCGCCCCCCTCGTCCCGGGCGGCGTCCACGCTCATGCGGTCGAACAGGTCGCTCCACGGCGCTCCGGGGTTCTCGGCCTGCCAGGAGGCGATGAACGACACCAGCTCGTCGAGGTTGAGGGCCCGCTCGGCTTCTCCCCGCTCCTCCAGCTGGCGGCGGTAGCCGGAGTCGCCGAGCAGCGCCGCCAGCAGCTGGTCCAGCGGCGGCGGCGCCGCCCGGTGGGCGTCGTGCAGGCGGGCGAAGAGCGGCCGCGAGGCGAACTTCTCCGGCATGTGCAGGCGCAGCGCCGCGAACAGCCGCAGATGGTGCTGACCGGCCAGCGCCTGCAGCGCCTCGACGGTGCGGGCGCCGATGCCCAGGGGCAGGAAGTCGGTCAGTCGCAGGAAGGAAAGGTCGTCTTCCGGGTCGAGCGCCAGCCGCAGCAGTGCCAGCGCGTCCTTGACCTCCTTGCGGTCGAAGAAGCGGAGCCCCTTGATGATGCGGAAGGGCACGCCGCGCCGCGCCAGTTCGGTCTCCAGCGGCAGCGACTGGGCGTTGATGCGGTAGAGCACGGCCAGGGGCAGCAGCTCGGGGTGTCGCTTCTCCAGGTGCTGCGCCAGCCGCGCCACCGCCTCGGCCTCGCTCTCCTTGGAGCGCGTGCGCAGCAGGTAGACCGGGGCGCCGGCGGGCGAATCCGTGCGCATCTGCTTGGGGCGCCGCTGCCGGTTGTTGGCGATGAGGGCGTTGGCCAGGGAAAGGATCTGCGGCGTCGAGCGGTAGTTCTGCTCGAGCTGGATGATGCGCGCCCCGGGGAAGTCGTTCTCGAAGTCGGCCAGGAAGCGCACGTCGGCGCCGCGCCAGGAGTAGATGGCCTGGTCGTCGTCCCCCACGGCGGTGATGCGGCGGTGCCCGGCGGCGATCAGCCGCACCAGCTCGTACTGGTTGGGGTTGGTGTCCTGGAACTCGTCCACCAGCACGTAGGCGAAGCGGCGCTCGGTGCGGCGGCGGATCTCGTCGTCGCCCAGGAGCATCTTCACCGGCAGCGAGATCAGGTCCTCGTAGTCCCACAGCCGGTTCTGGTGCTGGAACTCGAAGTACTGGGTGTAGATTCGGAGCTCGTGGGCGTCGAACTCCTCGCGCAGCGGCTCCGGGTTGTTGGGGTAGAGCAGGCGCATCTTGGCCCCGTTGATGCGGCGCACCAGCGTGTCGCGGTCCTCGGAGGTGAAGTGGGCCAGGGCGCCCTTGCCCAGGCGTTCGATGGTCCGGCGCTGCACGTCGTCATCCATCACCTGCCAGCGGCCGTCGAAGCCCAGGGCGGCGCCGTTCTCGCGCAGCAGGCGCAGCCCCAGCGAGTGGAAGGTGGAGAGGGGAAAGAGACGGGCCTCGATGCCGGTCAGCGCCTCGATGCGCATCTTCATCTCGTTGGCCGCCTTGTTGGTGAAGGTGACGCCCAGCAGGTGGTGCGGGGCCAGCCCGCCGTTCAGCACGAGATGGGCGATCTTGTGGGTGATGACCCGGGTCTTGCCCGAACCGGCGCCGGCCACCACCAGCAGCGGCGAGTCGACGTGCAGCACCGCCTCGCGCTGCGCGTCGTTCAGCTTGTCCAGGAAGTCGGTCGGCATCGGTCTCCTCGGGGGTGGCGAAACGGGAGGCGGGGCGCCTCGTGCGCGCTTCTTATACCACGGAACGGGAGGGACGGCAAGCGGGGCCGGCGTCAGCGAAGGGTGCGGCCGCGCACCAGCGGCACGAACTGCACGGCGATCAGGTCGGTCTGGCGCAGCTTGCCGCGGGCGTCCTTTTCGATGAGGATCAGGTCCTGCACGCCGGAGGAGTAGGAGATGGGGATGACCATGCGGCCGCCCACCGCCAGCTGCTCGATGAGCGGGGGCGGGATGTGGTCGGGGGCGCAGGTGACGATGATGCCGTCGAAGGGGGCGTGCTCCTTCCAGCCGAGGTAGCCGTCGCCGGTCTTGAAGCGGATGTTGCGATAGCCCATGGAGTCCAGGGTGCGCCGGGCCCGCTCGGCCAGGTTCGGGAGGATCTCGATGGTGCAGACCTCGGGCACCAGCTCGGCCAGGATGGCCGCCTGGTAACCGGAACCGGTACCGATCTCCAGCACCCGGCGCCGACCGGCCGGGGCGATGACGTAGGTCATGACCGCCACGATGTAGGGCTGCGAGATGGTCTGTCCCTCGCCGATGAACAGCGGGTGGTCGCCGTAGGCCGCGGCCAGGTCCTGCGGGCGGACAAAGAGGTGGCGCTTCACCTTGAGGAACGCGGCGGCGATGCGGCCGTCGGTGATCCCCCGGCCCTGGATCTGCTCCTCGACCATGCGCTGGCGGGCGGAGGTGAAGCCCCGCTCGTCGGGTCCGGCGGCCAGCAGCGCGCCGGCCAGAATCAGGAGTGGAAACCAGCGCCGCATGGAAAAATTGTAGCAGAGGGGCGAAGCCGACACAAGGCGGCCGCCGCCGGTAGCGCGCCGGCCAGAATCAGGAGTGGTAACCAGCGCCGCAT
>CAYZNT010000030.1:0-30913 GCA_964479735.1 uncultured Clostridia bacterium | reverse complement strand
GAATCAGGAGTGGTAACCAGCGCCGCATGGAAAAATTGTAGCAGAGGGGCGAAGCCGACACAAGGCGGCCGCCGCCGGTAGCGCGCCGGCCAGAATCAGGAGTGGAAACCAGCGCCGCATGGAAAAATTGTAGCAGAGGGGCGAAGCTGACATAAGACGGCCGCTGCCGGTTGCGGTTCTTCGCCTCTTTCCTTACAATGGAGGGGCGGCGCACGCGCCGCCCGGGAGGCGACTGTGAAACGGCTGACATGGACAATGGTTCTGGCGTTGATGGCTCTGGCGGTGCGGCTGCCGGCCCAGGTGGAGGGCGAGGAGGAGGCGGCCGTGCGCAAGTCCATCGCCCGCGTCCAGGCGCGCTGGGCGGAGGCGTTCCGCAGGCAGAACGGGAACCTCTTCTACCAGGTCTTCATCGAAGATGGCGCATTCATGGGGGCGTCGGGCCGCCCCGTGGTCGGCCCGGAGAAGATCAGCAAGGTGATGGCCTCCAACATGGAGCTGATCGGCCCGGCCGAGGTGCGCTTCGCCACCATCCAGCTGTTTCTGCTCTCCGGGCAGGCCTGGGAGACCGGCCGCTGCGCCTACCTCTACGGCCCTCGCGACAAGCGGCAGACGACCAGCGGTCTCTACGTGGCCGTCTGGAACCGGCAGCCGGACGGCTCCTGGCGCCTGCAGCGATTCGTCTCCCTGCCGGAGACCTGATTCCCGCCCCGGTTCAACTCAGGGGCTCCACCTGCTGCAGCGCCTTCTCCAGCAGAGCGGCGGGGGAGACCGCGCCGAGGCCGGGCGGCAGCGGGCAAAGCTCCGCGGCATCGGGCATGCGGCCCTCGTGGTGGTGGATCAGCTGGTTGGCCCAGGCGACGATGGGGACGGTCACCTCGCCCCCCTCGTAGGCCAGCGGCAGATGGTGGAAGCGGACCGCCTGGCGCTGCAACTCCGAGAAGTTCCACTTCTCCATCACGTAGAGGCCGGCCTCGACGTGGCTGTACCCCAGCAGGCGTCCCTCCACCTGCATCGAGGAGCCGGCCACCCGCGTCGCCTCCTGCAGCACCGGCAGGTAGAGGGTGGGCTCGGCGGCCAGCAGCACGGCCTTGCCGATATCGTGCAGCAGCCCGGCGGTGAAGGCCGCCTCCTCGTCCACGCCGGCGGCGCGGCCCGCCTCGCGTGCCAGCAGGGCGACCACCAGGGAGTGGCGCCACAACCGCTGCTGGGTGGGGCGGTCGCCGGCCAGGTAGGTGAGCTGGCGGGTGAAGTAGGAGAGCAGCAGCGACTTGAGGGTCGCGAAGCCGGCGACCTGGAGCGCCTGGCGGATGGAGGCGGCCGGCTGGGCCAGACCGTAGTAGGCGGAGTTGACCGACTTGAGCAGGTAGGCGGTCATCGCCTGGTCGCGCTTGATCCGCCCCTCGATGTGGCGCACCGAGGCGGACGGGTCGTTGACCAGGGCCATCAGGTCCAGGATGAGCGTGGGCATGGCGTTGAGGTCCTGCAGCCGCTCCGCCAGGCCGCCGGGGGGAAGCGCCAGCAGCAGGTCGAAAAAGTCGGCCGGCGCCGCGTCGAGCCGCAGCCCCAGCTCGACCGAGTCGCGCTCGCTCTCGCCGCGGCTCCAGCGCACCTCGCCCTCCACCTGCAGCTCGCGCGGGGTGCCGGGCTCCAGCCGCAGTTTCACCCGGCACCCTCCGGGACCGCCGCGCGGGGTGCGGATGCGCATCCCGTGGCCGGAGACGTCGCTGATCACCGCCGGGCGGGGTTCCTGCCCGTCCATCTCCAGCCGGGCCACGATGCGCCGGCCCAGCCGTTTTTCGCGCCGTTTCTCGCTCATGCGCTCCTCGCTGATGAAGACGCCATGGTAGCAGAAGGATGCATGGTTTACAAACCGACCGAATCGCAGAGGCAAACCGCCCGACCCGGATCGGACCATCCCCCCCGCGAGAAATTCACTCTCCGGGACCGGAATCTTTGACTCTCGCGTCGAATCTCAATAGAATCTAGTCTTCAGCGAAGGAGAACGGCATGAAAAAGAAGACGATCATCCCGATGGCCATATTGATCGGGGCCCTGGCGAGCGGGCTGGCGGCGCAGGCAACTCGGGACAGGCTGGCCGCGGTCGAAAGTGCCCTCGACAGCAGGCTGCTGGGCTGGCAGCAGTCGATCGACAACGGCGCCACCTGGCAGCCCTACTCGCTCCCCCGCCCGGTCGAGGCGCCGGACTTCCGCCTGCGCGCGAGTTTCCAGCCGCTGCCGGTTTTTGCCGGGGTGATTGTGTCGGGTTCCCCCTTGCGGCTGCGGGCCAGGATGAGCGGCCGCGGGCTTTCGAACGTGACCTTTTTCCTGGACGGTCGGGAGATCGGCCAGGTGACGCTGCATGGGGAGAGCGGCACGGCCGTCGAGGAGACCCGCGACCTCCCGCTCATGATCCTGAACGAGGACAACCGGCGCGAACATGCGCTGGAGATCGCGGTGGAAAACCGCGGCTTCGCCCCGTTCCGTTCCACCTACTGGCCCGAGCGGCGGCGCGGTGCGCCTCCCGACGAGGGGAGCTGGTTCCGGCTCGACGCGGCCGAGCTGGTCTACAGCGCGGCCGAGCAGAACCGGGCGGCACTGCTCGACTGGCTGCACGCCTTCCAGTTCGCCGACATCCTGATCAACCCCGAGCTGAAACGCTTCACCTTCACCGGCAAGCCGTACGACATTCCGGACAAACGGAGGGTAGACACGGCCAAGCTGGCTCGGCTCAACGCCTTGCTCGGCCGGATCGCCGCCATGCCCGACCTGTCGGACCTGACCCACGGGGGCTCGCGGCGCAGCCTGGACTTCATCCGGCAGTCCCTGGAACGGGCCGCGCCCATCCGGGAGTACCTGAAGGAATTCAAGATCCACCTGGTGGGCAACGCCCATATCGACATCGCCTGGCTGTGGCGCATGGCGGAGACCATGGCCCTGACCAAGAACACCTACGAGACGGTCGTCAAGAACATGGCCGAGTACCCCGAGCTCACCTACGCCCAGAGCCAGGCCATCACCTACGACTGGATCGAGAGGAAGCACCCCGACCTGTTCAAGGCCATCCGGGAAAAGGTGAAGAGCGGCCGCTGGGAGATCGTCGGCGGCATGTGGGTGGAGCCGGACTGCAACCTCATCTCCGGTGAAAGCTGGGCGCGCCAGCTCCTCTACGGGAAAAAGTACTTCCAGGAGAAATTCGGCGTGGACGTCCGCATCGGCTGGAACCCCGACTCGTTCGGCTACAACTGGAACATGCCGCAGCTCTACAAGCTGGGGGGCATCGACACCTTCATCACCCAGAAGCTCTGGTGGAACGACACCACCGTCTTCCCCCACTTCCTCTTCAACTGGCAGGGAGTGGACGGCTCGACCATCCTCACCTACATGCCGCCGCTGAGCTACGCCAGCCAGTTGAAGCTGAGCGAGGTGGCCCACGGCGTCTCCAAGTACGAGGCCACCACCGGCTTGAAGGAAAGCCTGATCCTCTACGGCCTGGGCGACCACGGGGGCGGCCCCAACCGCGAGATCCTCGACCGCGTGCGCGGCTACGGCAAGCTGGCGCTGGCGCCGCGGTTCGTCCACACCACCCCCAGCCCCTTCCTGCAGCAGAAGCGGAAAGAGAAGCTGGACCTGCCTCTGTGGAAGGACGAGCTGTACCTCGAATACCACCAGGGGACGTTCACGACGCAGGGCGCCGTCAAGAAGAACAACCGCCGCACCGAGGCCATGCTGGCCGCGACCGAGAAGCTCTGCTCGATCGCCTGGATGCTGGGGGATGAGTACCCGAAGGCGCAGCTGGAGAAACTGTGGAAGAGCGCCCTCACCCTGCAGTTCCACGACATCCTCCCCGGCTCCTCCATCGCCCCCGTCTACCGCGACGCGCTGGAGACCTTCGCGTCGGTGCAGAAAGAGCTGACCTCGCTGCAGCACCGGGCGACTGCCTACATCGGCTCGCACATCCAACCCCCCCGTCTCCATCCCGAGGCGAACAGGACCCACCGGCAGCTGGTTGTTTTCAACCCGCTGTCATGGGAGCGCGATGATGCGGTGAGTTTCCGGTGCTACTCTCCGGAGGGTTGGGACGTGCGGCTGTTCGACGACTCGGGAAAAGAGGTCGCATTCGAAATCGGGAAAGACGGTGACGGCGACTGGCATCCCGCCTGCTTCATCGCCAGCAAGGTCCCGTCGTTGGGCTATCGGCAGTATATTCTGGTCGGGGCGCCCGGCAACTCGGCGGGGAAGCCCGAACCGAAACCGGGAAAGGGAAACGGCGTCCTGGAGAATGAATCCCTGCGCGTCGTGATCGACGCATCCAGCGGCAACATCGCCAGCATTCTTGACAAGCGGCAGAACCGCGAGTTCGTGGCGCCGGGAGAGCAGGCCAACAAACTGTGGGTCTACGAGGACCGGCCCGAGAGCTGGGACGCCTGGAACATCGGCTATACCGGCCGCGGCTGGGAGCTGAACCAGGCCGACCGGGTGGACCTAGTGTCCGACGGCCCGGTGAAAACCGTCTACCGCGTCGACAAGAGCTTCCTGGGCTTCTCCAAGGAGCGCGAGTACCCGAGCGAGGATTTTCCCTCCTCCTTCTTCACCCAGTACCTCACCTTGTACAAGGGGATCGACCGGCTCGACATCCGCACCGAGGCCGACTGGTGGGAGGACCACCTGTCCTTGAAAGCCTGCTTCCCGGTCGACGTGAAGGCCGACCAGGCTTTCTATGAGATTCCGTTCGCCGCCATCGGTCGCACCACGAGGTTCGACACCCTGTGGGAAAAGGCACGCTACGAGGTGCCGGCGCTGCGCTGGGCCGACCTGGCCGACGAGAGGGGGGGGATCGCCTTGCTGAACGACTCCAAGTACGGCCACGACATCCACGGCAGCGTCATGAAGCTCTCGCTGCTGCGTTCGCCGACCTGGCCCGACCCCATGGCCGACCGGGGCCGGCACGAGTTCACCTACTCCCTCTATCCCCATGCGGGCGATTGGAGCGAGGCCCAGGTGGCGCGCCGCGGGCAGGAGCTGAACCAGCCGCTGCTGGCCCCCGAGTTCAAGCCCGGGATTCCGGAGCGTCCGGGTGCCCTGCCTCCGCAGAAGAGCTTTTTCGGCTTGGATGGCTCCGGCGTGATCATCGACGCCGTCAAGCTCGCCGAGGACGGCTCGGGCCTGATCTTCCGTTTGTACGAGGCCAACGGCAAGGCGGAGGCGGTGACGCTGACCTTCTTCCGCAGGCCGGTTCGCGCCGTTGCCGCCGATTTGCTGGAAAAGGAGGCCGGAGAACTGGAACTGAAGGACGGCCGCCTGGCACTCTCCTTCCGCCCCTTCGAGATCAAGACCGTCAAGGTCCGCTTCGAAAAGCCATGAACGAGGCTTCATGAACAATCCCCTGTTGAAGGTCAAGCAGTTCCTGCTGTCGGGCGTCTCCTACGCCATCCCCTTCGTCGCCTGCGGCGGCATCCTCATCGCCGTGGCCATCGCCTTCGCGCCGATGACCCCCGCCGGCCCCGACTTCTCGCGCGCGCCCTTCCTCAAGCTGATCCTGGACATCGGCACCACCGCCTTTTCCCTGCTGGTGCCGGTGCTGGCCGGCTACATCGCCTTCGGCATGGCCGACCGCCCCGGGCTGGTGCCGGGTTTCGTGGGCGGCATGATCGCCAACCAGGTGGGCGCAGGCTTCCTCGGCGGGCTGGTGGCCGGCCTGCTCGCCGGCCTGGTGGTGATGCTCATCAAGAAGGTGCCGGTGCCGGCCAGCCTGCGGCCGGTGATGCCCATCCTGGTCATTCCCGTCCTCTCCACCCTGCTGGTCGGCTTCGTCATGTTCCAGCTGCTGGGCGCGCCCATCCGCGACCTGATGGCCGGCCTGTCGGCCTGGCTGCAGACCATGGGCACCGGCAACCGGGTGCTGCTGGCGGCGGTGCTGGGGGCGATGATCGCCTTCGACATGGGCGGCCCGGTCAACAAGGCCGCCTTCTTCTTCTCGGCGGCGATGATCAAGGAGGGAAACGTCGCGCCCATGGGCGCCGTCGCGGCGGCCATCTGCATCCCGCCGCTGGGGCTGGGACTGGCGACGCTGCTGGGCCGCCGGCTGTGGAGCGAGCAGGAGCGCGAGGCGGGCTTCGCCGCTCTGGCCATGGGCATGATCGGCATCACCGAGGGCGCCATCCCCTTCGCCGCCGCCGACCCCCTGCGGGTCATCCCGGTGATCATGGGGGGCTCCATGACCGGGGCCATCGTCGCCATGCTGGGCGGGGTGGGCGACCACGCCCCCCACGGCGGGCCGATCGTGCTGCCGGTGGTCGACAACCGCCTGGTCTACGTGGCCGCGATCCTGGCCGGCACCGTCCTGGTGGCCCTGGCCATGAACGCCGTCAAGAAGTGGGGCCGGGCCCGGGAGGGAGCATGAAGATCGTCGCCGTCACCGCTTGTCCCACCGGGATCGCCCACACCTACATGGCCGCCGCCCAGCTGGAGAAGACGGCCAAAAAGCTCGGCCACTCCATCCGTGTGGAGACCCAGGGGGCCATGGGGGTGGAGAACGCGCTGAGCGGCGCGGAGGTGGCTTCGGCCCAGGGAGTGATCCTGGCCGCCGACATCGCCGTGCAGGGGCGCGAGCGATTCGCCTCCCTGCCGGTCGTGGAGGCGTCGGTGCAGGAGGCCATCAAGAACCCCGACGCTCTCTTCGCCCGGTTGGCGCAGTAGCCGCCCCGATGGCCGTTCTGCCGTTCCGCTTCCCGCTGGCGCAGGGGCTGCACGCCCGTCCCGCCTCCCGGCTGCAGGAGGAGTGCGCTCGCTTTCGGGTCGCCGTCACCCTGCACAACGGGCGCAACCACCGCCGCGCGGACTGCCGCAGCGCCCTGGCGCTGGTGGCCAGCGACACCGCCGCCGGCGATCCGTGCCAACTGGAGATCGGCGCCGGGGCGGATGCCGCCGCCGCACGCCGGGCCCTGGCCCGCTTCCTGGAGGCGGAGCTGCCGCACCTGGACGACGACCTGCCCCCGGTGGCCGGCACGGCGGCGGCGGTGCCGGGCGCCGCCGGGGGACCGGGCCTCGCCGGCCTGGCTGTCTCGCCTGGGGTGGGCGTGGGGCGTCCGGTCTGGCTGAGGCGCAGGCTGCAGCTGCCCCGCCGCTTCGCCGTTGGCCGCCGCGATCCGGCGGCGGAGGCCCGGCTTTTCGAAAAGGCCTGCGACGAGCTCGATGCCGCCCTGGCCGACAAGGCGGCGCGAGCGGACCGCACCGCGGCCGAGATCCTGCGCGCCCACCGTTCCATGCTCGCCGACCCCGCCTTCCGAGGCGCCGTGTCGCGGCGCATTCGCCGGGGGGGCGTGCCGGCCGGGCTGGCCACCCGGGAGACCGTCGCCGGGCTGTCCCGCCGCCTGCAGGAATCGGCCAGCGCCTACCTGCGCGAACGGGTCGCCGATCTCGACGACCTGGCCGAGCAGCTGGGGGAGAAGCTCTACGGCGCGGGGGCAAACCAGGCTCCGCCCCGCCTGCCCGCCGGTTGCGTGGTGGTCGCCGCCGAGCTCGGCCCCTCCCAGTTCCTGGCCCTCGACCGGCGCCGTCTGCGGGCCCTGGTCCTCGGCGCCGGCGGCGCAACCTCGCACGTGGCCATCCTGGCCCGATCCCTCGGCGTGCCCCTCGTGGCCGGGCTGGGCGCCGCGGCGGAGAGCCTCGCCGCCGCCAGGAGCCTGATCGTCGATGGCGTCCGCGGACGGGTGATTCCCGACCCGGAGCCGGAAACGAGCCGCTGGTACGGACTGGAGGCCAAGAAGCTGGCCGAGCGGGAGAGCCGCCTTTCCGCCCTGGCGGGAGAGCCGGGGCGGACGGCGGACGGCCGGCGGATCGAGGTCGCCGCCAACGTGGGTTCCGCCTCCGAGTTCGCCGCCGCCTGGAGGCGCGGCGCCGAGGGGATCGGACTGCTGCGATCCGAGGTGCTCTTTCTCGACCGCCACGAGCCGCCGGGCGAGGAGGAGCAGGTCCGCTTCTACCGGCAGGCGCTGGCGGGCGCCGGCGGCAAGCCGGTGATCGTTCGCACCATCGACGTGGGCGGCGACAAGCCGCTGCCCTACCTCCGGCTCCCGGCCGAAGCCAACCCCTTCCTGGGTTGGCGGGCGGTGCGCTTCTACGAAGCCCACGCCGGCCTCCTGCGCGCCCAGCTGCGCGCCGTCCTGCGGGCGGCGGGCCGCGGCGACCTGAAACTGATGGTGCCCATGGTCGACACCCCCGAAGAGGTGGCCGGGGTGCGCCGCCTGCTGCGGGAGGCGGAGCGGGAGCTGGCGGCAAGGAAAGCCGCGCACGCCGCCGAGGTGCCCCTCGGAATCATGGTCGAGACCCCGGCCGCCGCCCTGCTCACCGACAGGCTGGGGGCGACCTGCGACTTCTTCTCCATCGGCTCCAACGACCTGCTGCAGTACACCATGGCGGCCGACCGCGGCCACCCGAAGCTGGCCTCCCTGCTCGACCCCCTGCAGCCCGCCTTCCTGCGCCTTCTCGAACGGGCGGTGTCCGGTGCCCGGGCGTCGAGCCGCTGGATCGGGATGTGCGGCGAGGCGGCGGGCGACCCGCGTCTCCTGCCCCTCCTGGTGGGCCTCGGCCTGGACGAGCTCAGCATGGCCAGCACCCGCATCGCCGGGGTCAAGACCAGGCTCCGCAGCCTCGACTCCGCATCCTGCCGCGAGCTCCTCGGCCGGGCCCTGGCCTGCACCACGGCGGGGGAGGTGGCCCGGCTCCTGGACGGTTTTTCCACCCGCCCCGTTTTTCGCCCGGTCTGCGACCCCGGGCTCATCGTTCTGAACTCCGCCTCCCGCACCCCGCGCGAGGCGGTCAAGGAGCTCTGCGACCGCCTCGAGCTCTCCGGCCGCGTCGCCAGCGGCGACGCCCTGGAGGAGGCGGTATGGGCCCGCGAGGCGGTCTATGCCACCGACCTCGGCCTGGGCTTCGCACTGCCTCACGCCAAGTCCCCGGCGGTGGCCTCCCCGGCGGTCTCCTTCCTGCGTCCCCGGAAGCCCTTTCCCTGGTCGGGAAAGGAGAACCCGCCGGTCTCCGGGGTCATTCTCCTCTCCGTCCCGGAGGAGGGAACTCAGGAGCACCTCCGGCTCATCGCCTCCCTGTCGCGCAGGCTCATGGACGACGGGTTCCGCAACTCCCTCCTCGGCGCGCCCGATGTCGATTCAGCCCTGGCCCTGCTCAACGAAGCTCTCGGGCCCAGGGACGGATTCTAAAAAGATAAAAAGTCGCACCCGGGGACGGATTCTAAAAAGTTTTTAGTTCTTGTATCATCGCTTCATGAGACAACCACGATTCACGTTTCCAGGAGCGTTCCATCATTGTGTCAACCGGGCGCATGGGGATGAAGGCATTTTCGGCGGGGAGGAGAACAAGCAGAAATTCATCGAGTTACTTGCTGAGAAAATTCCTCTCTTCCGGTTGCGTCTCTTCGCCTATTGCCTGATGGACAACCATTATCATCTCGTTCTGGAGAACTCTTCGGGGAGGATGTCCGATTTTTTTCGTAACCTGAACACCCAGTTCGCCAGTCATTACCGGCGCGCGTACGGTGGTCGGGGGTATGTGTTTCAGAGCCGCTTCTACTCCACTCTTATTGAGGATGAAACCTATCTGAGGCAGGCCATTGCCTACGTGTTGGCGAATCCGGTCAGGGCAACGATTTCGAAGGGCTACAGGCAGTACCCTTGGTCGAGTGGCGCGGCTCATTTTGGGAAGAAAACGCCAGCCTGGATCGATGCGGCAATGGTTGAGGAACTTTTTGCGAGTCGATCGGCCTTGGATGAGGCCGTGGCGATGTCCGTCGGTCACATTCTCCCTGTGCAAAAAACTCATTTCGGTCCTATTTTAGGGGCAGAGGATTTTCTGGAAAAAGCGGTTTCGCGGTTCGAGCGCAGGCAGAAACCCGATGCGAAGAAAAAGCGGCGAACGAACGATTTTGGTTTCGTCCCTGTTGAACAGGTGATATGGGAATTTGAGCGAAAACGAGGCGAGCGAGTTGAAACAATTAAGACTCATGGCTATGCGGGGAAAAGGCTGCGTGCGGAACTCCTGGTCTTGCTTCGGGAGCAAGCCGGACTGACTAATCGTGAAATAAGCGAAATGCCCCTGTTTGCAGAGTTGAACTACAAGTCGTTGTCCCAGATCTACAAGAATGCTAGGAATTAGTCAAAGCAAGTGACTTTTTATCTTTTTAGAATCCGTCCCCGGATCCAGAGGCGCGCCGTGCTCCGATGACGGATTGAATTGCCACTCGAATCCCGGTAGAATCCCCTTTTCCGATCCGTTCCGCGGGAGGGAGCCGTGAACCTGCTGTCCGTGCTGCTGGCGCTTCTGCCGGTCATCGTCATCTTGCTGCTGCTTACCTGGGGGAGGAAAGCCGCCGACGTCTCCGGGCTGATCGGCTGGGTGGTTTGCGCCGGGCTGGCCTGGCTCTACTTCGGCACGCCGCTGGGAATCACCCTGAAGGTCTCCCTGGCCGGGGTGGTCGCCTCGTTCCCCATCTCGCTCATGGTGGCCACCTCCATCCTGCAGATCACGGTGATGATCGAGACCGGGGCGGTGGCCCGGGTGGTGGCCCTGGTCAAGACCGTGGCGCCGCAAGACCGGGTGGCCCAGATCATGATCATCAACGTGGGATTCGGCACCTTGCTGGCCGCCCTGGGGGCCACCCCGGTCTCCATCCTGCCGCCGATCATGCTGGCCCTGGGCTACTCCTCGATGGTGGCCATCGCCCTGCCGGCCATCGGCTACGACGCGCTCTGCACCTACGCGTTGCTGGGCATCCCGGTGGTGGTCTTCGCCAACTTCGTGGGCAAGCCGGTGGCCGAGGTGGGCGGGCTCTTTGCCCGCTTCATGCCGGTCATCTCCACCGGCATCGCCCTGGGCATGCTCTGGATCGTGGGCCGCTGGAAGATGATCCGCCAGGGCTGGCCCCAGGCGCTGCTGGCCGGGCTGACCGCCGGAACGCTGGCCATCGGCATGAACGCCCTCGGGCTGATCACCCTGACCGGAGTGGCCGCGGGGGTGGGGGTGGCGGCGGTGATGCTCCTGTCGCTCGTGCTGCGCGGCCAGAAGCTGGTCGACCCCTCGCTGCAGGACGAGAGGGACCGCGCCGCCCGGGCGCACCTGGGGCTGGGGGCCGCCCTCTCGCCCTGGCTCATCCTCACCGCCTGCGCCCTGCTGGTCAACGCGCCCTTCCTGCCCTTTTTCGATCTCACTTTCCAGAAACTGGCCATGCCGGTCACCATCATTCCCGGCTCGCCCGAGAAATTGCGCCTCTTCTGGCAGGCCTATTTCTGGGTGCTCGTCTCCACCCTGCTGGCCCTGCCTTTCCTCCGGCCGACCCGGGCCCAGCTGAAGACCTCCCTCTCCAGGTGGCGGAAGCGCGCCCCGCGCCCCATGCTGGCGGCGGCCGTCTTCTTCGCCATCGCCTTCGTACTCAACCACTCCGGCCGAGGTTCCGACTGGCAGCTCGCCGACCCCTCCCGCAACATGGTGCAGGTGGTGGCCGTGGCCGCCGCCGATCTCTTCGGCCGCCTCTACGCCCTGGCGGCTCCCTTCCTCGGGCTCCTGGCCGGGTTCATCTCCGGTTCCGAGGCCTCGGCCATCGCCATGCTCACCCGGCTGCACCTGCTCACCGCCGAGAAGATCAACGCCTTCGGCCTGCTCATCGCCGCCGCCTCGGGCATCGGCGGCGGGCTGGCCTCGGTCATCTCCCCGGCCAAGCTCCAGAACGCGGCCGCGGCCATCGATCGCATCGGCGAGGAGGGGAAGGTCATTCCCACCGCCTTCGCCATCTCGCTGGCCATCACCGCCGCCTGCGCCCTGATGGCCCTGGTCTGGGCCTTCTGAGCCCGCCGCTCCCGCGCTCCGTCCGCTGACCGCCTGCCGCACGGCCGGGAGGTTACTCTTTCGTGAGATCGGGTGTATCATTCTCGCATATAGCCGGTGCGCCCCGAGGGCGCCCAAGGAGGGAAGAATGGTCAAGAAAACGGTGCTCGTTTCGCTTCTCGTCCTGTTCACGGTCGTGCTCCTGCAGACCGCCCAGATCAAGGTCCAGGATCGCGTCGCCGCCTACAAGCAGAACCTGATGCAGCAGGCCGGGGCGGTGGTGGCCGCCATGAAAGCCGACTTGCGGCCGGGGGTCATCGTCAACTGCTGCACCGCCACCGGCGAATGCGGCGCGCTGCTGGATACGCACGGCTTCATGATCGTCAACAACGTGGGGGTCGTCATCTACAACGCGGGAGGCGCGGCCAGCAACCCGGCCACCGGCAAGATGGAACTCTGGAACTGGTTCACCAACTCCAAGGTGACGCGCACCTTCACCGTGACCGCCGCGCCCAAGAAGGGATGGGGCACCCCGACCCCCGACACCTTCGTCGGTCCCTGGCTGGTGAAGAAGTCGGAGGGCGTCGCCGTTTCCGTCACCTTCACCGGCGGCAGCCAGACCACGCCCAAAACCAACACCAAGACCGAGAACGCCTGCTACGTGATCTACTGAACGAAGGAACACCGCGGCGGGGGCACGCCCCCCGCCGTCGTCCTGCACGCCGGGCGGGGAGGAAGCCTGGCCGGGTGGCGGTCCGGGTCGCGGCGGGGGTGGGGAACCGCCGGGGACACGTGCGCGGTCAGCCGAACTCCTCGTCCAGGATGTGCCCCAGGGTGGCCAGGAAGAAGTCGGCGTCGCCGTCGCCGAAGGGCATGGGCGGGCGCACCTTGATCACGTTGTCGTGCATCCCCTCGGTGCCGGTCAGGATGCCCTCCTCGCGCAGCCGCTCGACCACGAATGCGGCCTCGGCGCCTGCCGGTTCGCGGCGGACCGGGTCGCGGACGAAATCGATGCCGATGAACAGGCCGGCCCCGCGCACGTCGCCGATGACCGCGTGCCGCCCCTGCAACTGGCGCAGCCCGGCCAGCAACCTTTCGCCGCAGCGCTGCGCCCGGGCCGCCAGCCCCTCCCGCTCCAGCACGTCGAGCACGGCCAGGCCGACCGCGCAGGAGACGGTGTTGCCGCCGAAGGTCGAGAAGAACTCCATGCCGTTGTCGAAGGACGCGGCGATCTCGGCGCGGGTGACCACCGCGCCGATGGGGTGGCCGTTGCCGATCGGCTTGCCGAGCACCACGATGTCCGGCTCCACCCCCTGGGCGGTGAAGCCATAGAAGTGGCGACCGAGTCGGCCGTAGCCGGTCTGCACCTCGTCGGCGATGCAGACGCCGCCAGCGCGGCGCACGAGGCTGTAGACCGCGGCCAGGTACCCGTCGGGGAAGAATATCTGTCCGCCCACCGAGGGGCACGACTCGGCGATGAAGGCGGCCGGACCGCCGCGCGGCGCCAGGGCGGCGCAGATTTCGGCGACATGGCCGGCGTAGCGCTGCGCGGCCTGCGGGTCGCTTTCCCGGTAGGGCCCGCGGTAGGTGTCGGCCAGGGGCGCGGTGTGCACCCAGGTTGGGGCGCCGGCGCCGCCGCGGCCGGCGTGCTTGTAGGGGCTGATGTCGATGAGCGAGGTGGTGTGGCCGTGATAGGCTCCCTCCAGCACGATGACGTCGCGCCGGGCGGTGGAGGCGCGGGCCAGGCGCAGGGCCAGCTCGTTGGCCTCCGATGCGGAGTTGACGAAGAAGCAGACGTCGAGCCCCGGCGGCATGGTGGCCGCCAGCCGTTCGGCGTAGGCGCCCAGCAGCCGGTTGAGGTAGCGGGTGTTGGTGTTGAGCACGGCCATCTGGCCGCAGGCGGCTTCCACCACCCGCGGGTGGCAGTGGCCGACGTGGGGGACGTTGTTGTAGGCGTCGAGGAAACGGCGGCCGTCGGAGTCGAAGAGGTACTGCATCCAGCCGCGCTCGATGGTCAGCGGGCGGCGGTACTTGAGGCGCAGGCTGGGACCGATGCGCGCCCGGCGCGTGGCCAGCACCCGCCCGGCAGGCGTGGGCGGTTCCGGCAACTGCGGGGCGGGCAATCCCAGCAGCAGGTTGGGGTCGGGCGAGAAGGCGGCCCACAGGTCCCGCTCTCCCGGCTGGCAGACCCCGGGGAAGTCGAGCCCCATGTCGAGCAGGTCGCAGATGACCTGGAGGTGGAGGTGGGGAGCCCAGCCCCCGTTCTCCGCGGCCGTGCCGATCCAGCCGATCCGTTCGCCGGCGGCGACGGCCGTGCCGGCGGCCAGCCCCGCCAGGGACCCGCGGGCCAGGTGGCCGTATAGGGTATAGAAAACCTCGCCGTCCGCATCGTGGCGCAGGATGATCAGGGTGCCGTAGTCGAGCGCGGCGTCGTTGACGCCGAGGAGGTGCACGACGCCGGGCAGGGGGGCGTGCACCGCCGTGCCGGCGGGGGCGAAGAGGTCGATGCCCAGGTGCACGGTGCGGGCCGACCGCTCGGCGCCGAACAGCGGAGACGTGTAGAGCAGGCGCGGCTCGAGGTAGCCGCCGGCGGCGAAGGCGGCGCCGGCGGCGTCCATGGCGGCCCGCACGCGGTGCTCCAGGTCGGCGGCGCGGTTCCGGGCCGGGTCGCCATGGACCCGCGTCGAGGCCACGCCCAGGTCGAGGGCCAGCGCCGGTCCGGCTTGCTGCAATACGCCCAGCACCGGGGCGAACGGCTTCGGCTGCGCCCGCAGCCAGGAGCTCACCGCCCGTCCGCCTGGCAGAGGTTCCAGGCCGGCCGCCTGGCGGAAACGGGCCTCGGCCAGGCGCGGGTGGATGGCGGCGAGCCGCGGCAGGGCGCGGCTGATCGCCGCCTGGCTGATGCCCAGGTAGCCGTTCTCGGGGCGCTGGAGGCACTGCCGGGCCGCCAGGCAGACGCTCAGGCCCAGCCGCAGCCGGACCAGGTGGAAGAAAACGGCCAGCTCATCCTCGCTGAAGGGGTCGACGAGGTGGGCGCCGGACACCACCGCGGCGGCCGCGGCCAGCGGGTCGGGCTGGTCGAGCAGGGCGTAGGCGGCGGCCACGGCGGCGTCGGCCGCGGCCCAGCCGTGGACCATGTCGCCGAAATCGATGATGCCGGCCACCCGGCGGCGGCGCTCGTGGATGGCCCCGCCGACGTCCACGATCACGTTGTGGTCGTTGATGTCGTTGTGGATGACGCGCCGGCGCAGCGTGGCTGTCCGCGCGGCGGCGCAATTCTCCCAGGCGTCGGCGATCTCCCCGACCCGGCGGCGCAGGCCGGGGTCTCCGACCCGGTTCAGGGAGGCTTCGATCAGCGCCGGCGCCGCGGCCAGGTCCCAGTGGAACTCGCGGTGCAGCGCGGGATGGTCGAATCCGGCCAGCGCCCGGCCCATGACCCCCACCGCCCGGCCGAGGTCGGCCAGCAGGCCATCGGGCTGGCGGCGCAGGCTGCCCAGCGGCGCGCCGGGAATGTAGGTGACCAGGCGCACCCAGTGGCGGCTTCCGTTCACCCGGGTTTCGGCGATCGACTCCCCGTCGCGCCCCGGCAACGCCCGAGGGCACAGCGAGGCGGAGTCGGCGACGCGGGCCATGGCCTCGTTCTGCGCCTGGAGCAGTTCGCGGGACTCCAGGGCGTTGGCGACCTTCAGCACCCGGCGCTGGCCGTCGTCCAGCTGGAGCAGGAAATTCTGGTCGCGCTCGCTGGCCAGCGGCGAGGCGCAGCCGCGGACGGCGAACAGGTCGGCGGCCAGGCGCTCGGCCTGCCGGGGCGAGAAGGCGGGGGCGTGGGCGAGAGGTTCCATGGCGACTCCCGGGGCGGGCCGAGCCCGCGTACCGTTCATTATACCATGCCGCGCCGGCGCTCCCCCGGATGCACCCGGCCGTCGCCCTGTGGTATCATGGGGCATGGTCCAGATCGATGTTCCCGGCGGCGAGGTCTTCCGGCTGGAGCACCTGGTGGCCGACTACAACGGCACGCTGGCCGCCGACGGCTGGCTGCTGGCCGGTGTGGCGGAGCGGCTGCGGCGGCTCTCCTTCTACCTCCAGCTGCACGTGGTCACCGCCGACACCTTCGGCCGCGTCCGCGAGCAGCTGCAGGGCGTGCCCTGCCGCCTCGAGGTGCTGGCCGCCAGCGGCCAGGCGGAGGCCAAGCGCTGCTACGTGCAGGCGCTCGGCGCCGCGGCCTGCGTGGCAATGGGCAACGGCCGCAACGACGCGCGCATGCTGGAGGCGGCGGCGCTGGGCATCGCCGTCATCGGCGAGGAGGGGGCGTCTGCCGAGGCCCTGCGGGGGGCGCGGGTGGTCTGCCGCGACGCCCTGTCGGCGCTCGACCTGCTGCTCAGCCCGCTGCGCCTGAAGGCCACCCTGCGCTCCTGAGCCGCGCCGGGCGGCCGGGGCCTAGCGCGTGAAATAGCGCGGCACGATGCGCAGCAGGCGGGCCATGCCGGCGAGGCGCCGCTTGAGGCCGCGTCCGTAGAGAAGATCGATGGCCCCGCGCAGCCCCTCGTAAAGCTTGCGGTCGTGCGGGTGCCACCACATGTTGCGCCGGGCGAGCGGCAGCACGTCGTGCACCAGCACCTGGCCGTGCACCATTTCGCGGAATCCCGCCCGGCCGTGGGTCCAGCCGAAGCCCGACTTCTTCCAGCCGCCCCAGGGGGTGTTTGCCAGGCCGTGGCTCATCAGGTGGTCGTTGACCGTCACCACCCCGGCGTGCAGGCGGCCGGCGACGCCTGATGCACGGCGCCGGCTGCGCGACCAGACCGAGGCGGTCAGGGCGAGCTCGGAATCGTTGGCCAGGGCCACGCCCTCGTCGATGGTGGCGAATTTCATCACGCCGACGGCCGGACCGAAAATCTCCTCCCTCATCAAGCGCATGGAGTGGTCCACGCCGGCCAGGACCCGGGCAGGCATGAAGGCGCCGGACGGCGCGACCAGGCGGGGATCGCTCTGGGCCCAGACGCGGGCGCCCTTCCGCAGGGCCTCCTGCACCAGTTCCTCGACCTTCTGCGCCTGGGCGGCGCTGGTAAGGGCGCCGATGTCGGCGTCGAAGTCGCGGTCCGGCCCGATGCGCAGGTTTTCCAGGCGCCGCTTCATCGCGGCCATGAAGGGCTCGTAGGCCTCCGCCTCGACGTAGATGCGTTCCACCCCTCCGCACGACTGTCCGCCGTTCTGGAAGCCGGCCCAGATCGCGCCGGCGGCGGCCCGCTCCAGGTCGGCATCGGCGAGAACCAGCATGGGGTCGTTGCCGCCCAGTTCCAGCACCAGCGGGGTCAGGGTGCGCGCCGCCCGCTCCATGAGCCAGCGGCCGGCCTGGACCGACCCGGTGAAGAAGAGCTTGTCCACGCCGGCATCGAGCAGCGCCCCGCCGGCATCGGCGCCCGGCAGGTTGAGGTAGGCGAACAACCCGTCGGGAAGGTCGGCGTGGCGGAAACACTCCTCCAGCTTGCGGCCCACCGCCTGGGTCAGCGAGGCGGCCTTCAGCGCCACCGCGTTGCCGGCCAGCAGCGCCATGGCCAGTTCGGAGAAGGGGATGGCGAAGGGGTAGTTCCAGGGCGACACGATGGCGACGACGCCGTAGGGGCGGTAGGCCATGCGCGCCCGCTTGTTGGCCAGCAGGAGGTTGACGCCCACCAGGCGCTCGGGACGCAGGAAGGAGCGGGCGTGCTTCAGGTAGAACGACACCGCCATCGCCGCCGGCAGGATCTCGGTGGCCAGCGCGTCGTTGCGCGTCTTGCCGTTGTCGCGGCGGATGAGGTCGGCGATGGAGTCGGCGTCCTGCACCAGGACGTCGCGCACGCGCCGCAGGCGGCGGACGCGCTCGGCCAGCGGCAGGGCGGCCCAGGCCGGCTGGGCCGCGCGTGCCCGGGCCAGCAGGCCGGGAACGGCGGAGGCCGGGGTCAGCGCGGAGCCGGCGAAGGTTTCGCCGCTGGCCGGGTCGACGCAGGGGGTGAGGTTTCCTTCAGCCATGGTGCCCCCGGCCGCGGAAGTGGTCCATGGTGCGGTGCACGCCGAGCAGGTCGGCGATGGCGTCGAGCCCGCCGACCGGCAGCAGCCGCAGCGGGCCGATCAGGTAGACCAGCGGCGGCATCAACAGCCGGCGCCGCCGGCGCGAGATGGCGCGCAGGATGCGCCGCGCCACCTTCTCCTCGTCCAGGATCGGCAGCAGCCAGGAGAAGCGCGTCTTCACCCCGGCGAACATGCCGGTGTTGATGTAGTAGGGGCAGACCACGGTGGTGCGCACGGCCGAGCCGGAGCGGCGCAGCTCGTTGCGCAGCGCCTCGTCGAGTCCGAAGCAGGCGAACTTGGTGGCGGAGTAGTCGGCCAGCCGGGCCACCCCGACGATGCCGGCGGCGGAGGCGATGGTGACCACATGGCCGGAGTCGGCCGCCTGCATCCCCGGCAGGAAGGCCCGGATGGTCCAGAAGTGGGCCATCAGGTTGACGGCCACGGTGCGCTCGATCTCCTCGTCGCTGCACTCCAGCAGCGGCTTGCCGCTGACCACGCCGGCGTTGTTGACCAGGATGTCGACCCCGCCCAGGCGGCGCTGCACCTCGGCGGCCATGGCAGCCACGTTCTCGCGGCGCGACAAGTCGGCGGTCACGCAGGCGACGGCGCCCCCGGTCGCCTGCTGCAGGCCGTCCAGGCCGGCCGCGTCGATGTCGCAGACGGCGACCCGCGCCCCCGCCGCGGCCATCTTCAACGCCAGCCGCCGGCCGAGGCCGGAGGCGCCGCCGGTGATGAGCACCCGCTTGCCGCTGATGTTTTTCATGTGTCCGCTCTCCTTGTCTTTTCCCTCAACCGAGTGGAACCCGAGCCCGGTTCCGGCTCTCAGGGCCGGCGCCAGGCTTCTCCGGCGGGCGCGTCGGGCCCGTAGTACTCGATCGTTTCCGGTTGCACCTCGACGATGACGTACTCCGGATCGTCGGCGCCTCGGAAGTAGCGGCGCCACTCGTCGCGCCACATTCCGTTTTTCAGGGCCGCGTCGTTCCGGACCACCGCCCGGCCGCTGACCTGCAGGTAGACCGAATTGTCGGGCGGTTGCAGCTCGCCGCAGACCAGGTGCACCGCCGGGTGGCGGCGGATCTGCTGGGCCTTGCGCGTCGAGGCGGCGGTGCAGAAGCGCAGGGTGAGCGCCTCGTCGGCATAGACCGTCACGTAGCGCACCCACGGGGCCCCGTTCTCGGTCAGGGTGGCCAGGGCGGCGTGCCGCGGCCGGGAGAGGAAGAGGCGGATCCGGTTCTCCAGCGCGCTCATGTCTTCTTCCCCCGGACGGCCGCGGGCGGGGCGACGGTCACCTCCACCTCGGCGAAGCCCAGCAGGCGGAAGAATTTCTCGATGATCTTGCGCCCCTGGGCGGAGCTGTTCTCCAAGATGCGGGCGGAGTCGATGTCGCGGCGGAACTTGGCCTTGGCCTGCTCCTGCAGGAAGACCCGTTCGTTGAAGTCGATGTCGCCCTCGGCCAGGAACGTCTCGAAGCCGGAGGGGTTGATGACCACGTCGAGGATGCGCGGCGGCGGCAGCTGGATGACCAGGGCGTCGCCGCGGCGCGCGATCGACTTCTCGCTGAACCCGGACAGGTCGAAACCGGCCAGCACTTCGCCCTTGGTGATCATGATCAGCCGCTTGTCGGACCGGAAGGGCGGCGTGCGGATGACGCCGGAGTCGTACACCGCCTCGCTGTAGTAGCTCTGGGTGAGCAGCTGGGCGATGGCCCGCACCTGGCGCACCAGCACCGGGGTGTCGTCGATCTTCACCGGCCGCGATCCGCCGAGTTCGCCGGGGCCGGGCAGCACGCGGACGCGGGCCAGGGCCAGCCAGGTGAGCAGGGCCACGGCGGCCAGGAGCAGCAGGTTGACGGCGGTGAGCAGTTTTTTCATTTGCCGCCTCCGCCGCTTTTCGGCTCGCCGCCGAAGACGATGGCCACCTCGCGGAAGCCGGAGCGGCGCACCCACGACTCGAGCAGGATGCGGGCGTTGGCCTCGGCCCGGCGCAGGATGCCCATGTCGTTGACCCGGGCGCGGATGTCCGCCTCGCCCTGGCGCAGGATGCCGTCCTTCTCCTCGAAGCTGAAATCGGAGCGCAGCAGCCCCGACTCGTTGTAAATCTCGCGCATGTCGCGCGGCTGCATGTTGAACTGCAGCAGCTCGGCTCGCGGCAGGGTGATGGTGGCGGTGTCGCCCTGCTGGCGGATGCTGCGCGCGTCGACCCGGCTCAAGTCGATGCCGGCCTTGAGGATGGCCGCCGTCTCGATCAGGATCTGGCGGTCTCCATACCAGCGGATGTCCCGCGCCGAGACCAGCTTCTTCACCCGGTACTCGACCGTGACCAGCTCCGACAGGTCCTTCAGCGTCTGTACGTCCACCCGCGGCGGGGTGCGCCGCGACGGCAGCTTCAGCAGCGCCCCGTTCACGGCCAGCAGCAGCAGCACGGCCACCGCCAGCCAGACGGTCAGCAACAGGCGACTTTTCGGCGGTTTCGCGTCATCCATGGCTCGCCCCCTCGGCACCATTATAGGGAAAGGAGGGGGGAAAACTCAAGTCGCCGGCCCGGCGGAGCCCGGGCGGCGAAACATTCCACGATTACATGTAATCCTTGACAGTTGGCGAAGGCTGCGGCATAATCCCGGCATGCCACCCCCAGATCCCTTCTTCCAGTACCACGCGCTGGTATGCAAGACCATCGTCAACCCGGTCCGGCAGCGGATCCTCGAGGCGATCGGGCGCCGGTCGCTGACCGTCTCGGAGATCCGGGCGCGGCTCGACATCCCCCTGAGCAACCTCTCCAACCACCTGCAGGCGCTGTTCGCCGCCGGCGTGGTGGAGCGGGTCAAGTGCGGCAGCTTCATCCGCTACTCGCTGACCGACCCCGCCCTGCTGGCGGCGTTGCGGGGCATGAAACGCGTCGTAACGGCCATCGCCGCCCGCAAGGGGCGGCAGCTGATATCCGGGCCCGGCGGAGGCCGGCCGTGAGCCGCCGGCGGCTCCTGTGGGCGGCGGCGGCGCTGGCGCCGGTCGCGCTGGCCGTGGCGGTCGTGCTGCGGCTGCCGGGCGAGTGCCGCCCGGGCGCTGCGGCTGATCCCTGGCGCTCGGTCGCCCGCCACCGCCCGCATCTGGACCATGCGGCCTTTTTCCCCCGGCCGCTGCAGACGCCGCAGCAGGCGACCCGGGCCTGCCTGGCCTGCCACCCGGACGCGGCGCGCGAGGTGATGAACACCGTGCATTGGACGTGGGAGAGCGAGCCGGTGGCCATCCCCGGTCGCGCGCAGCCGCTGGCCATCGGCAAGAAGAACCTGTTGAACAACTTCTGCCTGGGCATCCGCGGAAACTGGGCGGAGTGCGTCTCCTGCCATGCCGGCTACGGCTGGGCCGACGCCGGGTTCGATTTCTCGCGGGCGGAGAACGTCGACTGCCTGGTCTGCCACGAGCGCTCGGGCGGCTACGGCAAGGGCGAGCTGGGGCTGCCGCTGCCGGGCACCGACTTGAACGAGGCGGCCCGCTCGGTCGGTTTCCCGACGCGCCGCAACTGCGCGGTCTGCCACGTGTACGGCGGCGGTGGCATGGGGGTGAAGCACGGCGATCTCGACGAGACCCTGCTCAACCCCACCGAGGAGGTCGACGTTCACATGGGGCGCCACAACTTCCTGTGCGTCGATTGCCATCGCAGCCGACGCCACCTCGTCGCCGGAACCGCCTACTCGGTGTCGGTCGACCCCCGCCACGGCATCGCCTGCACGGATTGCCACTGCGAGAGCGGGCACTCCGACGAACGCCTGAACCGCCACACCCGCTCGCTGGCCTGCACCACCTGCCACGTGCCGGAGTTTGCCCGCAAGGCGCCGACCAAGATGGCCTGGGACTGGTCGAAGGCCGGCGACGGCTCGCGGGCCGACGACATCCACCACTATTTGAAGATCAAGGGCGAGTTCGTCTACCGCCAGGCGGTCGTTCCCGAATACGCGTGGTTCAACCGCCGCGTCGGCCGCTACATCCTGGGCGATCCCATCGACCCGGGGCGGGAGACGGCGCTCAACCCGCCGCAGGGCGGCGTCGCCGACCCGGAGAGCCGCATCTGGCCGTTCAAGGTGCACCGGACCAAGCAGCCCTACGACCTCCGCCACCGCTACCTGCTCCAGCCGGTGCTGTCGGGGCGCGACGGCTTTTGGCACCTCTTCGACTGGGACATCGCCTTCTCCCGCTCCGAGGCCTTCACCGGCCTGCCCTACAGCGGCGAGTTCGGGTTCGCCGACACCGCCATGCACTGGCCGATTTCCCACATGACCGCCCCCAAGGAGAGGGCCCTGCAATGCGCGGATTGTCACGACGGAAACCGCTTCGACTGGCAGGCGCTCGGGTACCGCGGCGACCCGGCCCGGGTCGGGGGGCGTTTCGCCGGAGGCGCCCGGTGAGCCCGCGCTGGCTGGCGCCGGCCCTGCTGGCTTTCCTGGCCGGGACGCTTCCCGGCGCCGCACCGCAGAAGCCGATGCACCCCCCCGTCGTCCGCCTGGACGAGCACGGGGCGGTGGCCGGCCCCGGCGCGGCGGGATTCTCGCTCACCGCGACCTGCAACAGGTGCCACGACGTGGCCTTCATCCGTGACCACGACTCGCACGCCGGCAAGGGCCTGGCCATCGACTGCCTGACCTGCCATACCGCCGACGGGACCCTCTCCGCCCATCCCGACGAGGCGGCGGCCCAGATTCGCCCGCCGGGGAGCAAGCAGTGCGGGGCGTGCCACGGCGTTGTCCAGACCGGAACGGCGCCGCTGCTGCTCCCGGCGGGATTGGCGGCGGAGGCCCGTGCCCCCCTGCTGCCATCGCTGACCCTGCGCGCCGGCACGGTCTTTTCGGCCCAGGCGCCGGCCCGCTCCGCCCTGAACCTGCAGGGCAAGGCGGCGCGCCAGGCGCCATGGGACGTGCACGCCGCCCGTCTCCTCTCCTGCCGCGACTGCCACCCGACGGCCAACCAGCCGAAGGCCGGCGGCGCCGCCTCCGGCACCCTCGCCCATCTGCGCACCGACCCGCGACGCATCCCCTCGGCGGCCGAGCAGCTGCGCCGTCCCGACCACCGGTTGGCCAGCAACGACTGCCGCGTCTGCCATGACCCGCTCGCGGTCCACCGCCGCCTGCCTTACCAGCGCCGCCACATGGAGGCGCTGGCCTGCCAGGCCTGCCATGTGCCGGAGACCTACGGTCCGGTCCTGGGAACCATCGACCGCACCGTGATCATGCCGGATGGCGGGCCGCACCTCCACTACCGCGGGGCCGAGGGGGGCGGGGCGGACGCCAACCTGAACACGCTCTTCCTGCGCCCCGTCGTTCCGCCGCTGGCACCCCTCGGCCGGCCGGGGCGGGAGCGCATCGCCCCGGTCAATCCGGTGCTGGAGTGGACCTGGGTGGGCGGCGATGACTCGGCGCCGGTCGCCGCGGCGGTCGTGGCCGACGCCCTGCAGGAGGGCGGTGGCTACCGGCCGGAGGCCGTGCAGCGGCTGGACCGTAATGGCGACGGCCGGCTGGGCGAGGAGGAAATCTGCCTGGACACCCCGGAGCGGGTCGCCTGGATGGCGTCCCGGCTGGCGGAGCGGGGCGTCGTGGCTCCGCGGCTCCAGGGCCGGCTGCGCCTTTTCCCGGTTTCGCACGGGGTCATGGCCCCGGCGGTGAAAACGGAATGCGCCGCCTGCCATTCGCGGGAATCGCGCTTGCGTGGGGATGCGCGGCTGGCGCGCTGCGGGCCGGCCGTGCCCGACGGCTTCTCGGTCCGGCCTCCGGACGGCGCCGCGTTCAGCGGCCGGGTGGTCCGTGACCCGGATGGGTACTGGACCTGGATCGGGCGCAACGAGGGCCGTTCGCTCTACGTGCTCGGCCTCTCCCGGCAGCGGACGAGCGACCTGGTCGGTCTGCTGCTGTTTCTGGCCACCCTGGCCGGGATCGCCGTCCACGCCGCACGGCGGCGCTGGAAGGTCGCCCACCACGCCCCCGTCGAACCGCTCTACATCTATCCCCTCTACGAGCGGATCTGGCACTGGACCATGGCTCTGGCGGTGGTGCTGCTGGCCCTCACCGGCATCGAGATCCACTGGGCCGGCCGCCTGCGGCTGCTCGGCCTGGAGGGAGCGGTGACCCTGCACAACGTGCTGGCCGCCGTGCTGGTGGCCAACGCGGCGCTCTCGCTCTTCTTCCACCTGGCCACGGGAGAGATCCGGCAGTTCTTCGTCTTCAGCCGCCGCTTCCTGCACGAGGTCCTGCTGCAGCTCAACTTCTACCTGCGCGGCATCTTCCGCCACGATCCGCATCCCTTCGAGAAGACGCCGCGGCGGAAGTTCAATCCCCTGCAGCAGCTAACCTACGTGCTGTTGCTGAACCTGCTGCTGCCGTTCCAGATCGTCACCGGGGCGCTGATGTGGGCCGCCGACCGCTGGCCGAAGCTGGCCGGGTTCTTCGGCGGGCTGGCCGGGGTCTCGCCCTGGCACAACGTCGGCGCCTGGTTGCTGATCTGCTTTTTCACCGTCCATATCTACCTCATCACCACCGGGCGCACCCCGCTGGCCGGCCTGCGCGCGATGGTCACCGGTTTCGAGCAGGTGCCGACCGGCATGCCCGATGCGGAGCGGCAAGCGCTGGTGCAGATGCCGCTATTCGACCTGGTGGTGGCTCTGGTGCGGCGCTCTCGGCGCAAGGCCGCCGGCCACGGAGAAGAACCATGACTCCATCACCGAAGCCCTACGTCTCTCCCTATCTCGGCGGCGCCCTGCTGGGCGTCGTGCTCTTCGCCGCCTACGTGTTGACCGGCGGCGGCCTGGGCGCCTCGGGGGCCATCAGCCGCGTGCAGACGGCCGCCGTGAAGTGCGTGGCGCCGCAGCACGTCGACCGGGTCGGCTACTTCGCCCAGTTCGGCGGCGGAGCGGCGAACCCGCTCGACAACGGGGCCGTCTGGATGCTGCTGGGGACCTTCCTGGGCGGCATGGCCTCGGGGGTCCTCTTCCGCCGCTTCCGCCTGGAGACCCGGGCCGGGCGTGGCGTGAGCCGGGGCCGGCGCTGGATATTGGCTTTCGCCGGCGGGGCGCTCATGGGCTGGGGGGCGCGCCTGGCGCGCGGATGCACCTCCGGCCAGGCGCTCAGCGGCGGGGCGGTGCTGGCGGTGGGCAGCTGGGCCTTCATGCTGGCGGTTTTCGCCGGCGGGTACGCGCTGGCCTGGTTCGTGCGCCGTCTCTGGCAGGAATAGGGAGGTCGGCCATGTTTCCCATCGACCCGGTGGCCTTGTTCGGGAAAACCCTGGGGTACGCGGTCTATCTGCTGGTGGGCGTCGGCTTCGGGGCGGTGCTGGAGGCGTCCGGCTTCGGCGATTCGCGCAAGCTTTCGGCCCAGTTCTATTTCCGGGACCTGACCGTGCTGAAGGTGATGTTCGGGGCCATCGTGGTGGCCATGGTGCTGCTCTTCGGGGCCAGCGCGGCGGGCCTGGTCGACTTTCCCCGCATCTACGTGAACACCACCTACCTTTGGCCGCAGATCGCCGGCGGCCTGGTCATGGGTTTCGGCTTCATCATCGGCGGCTTCTGCCCCGGCACCTCGCTGGTGGCCATGGCCACCCTCAAGGTGGACGGGGCCTTCTTCGTGGGCGGCGTCTTCGCCGGCGTCTGGCTGTTCGGCGAGACGGTCGGGACGATCGGTCCCTTCTACGAGTCGGGCTATCTCGGCCGCTTCACCATCCCGGACTGGCTGAAACTCGACGCCGGCCCGGTGGTGCTGGCGGTGGCCCTCATGGCGGTGGCGGCGTTTGCCGCCGCGGGCTGGGCCGAAAAGCGGTTCGGAAAACCGGAGAGACTGCCCGGGCCGGCGATGAGGCGGCGCGCCTGGCGGCGGCGCCTCGCCGCCCTGGCCCTGCTCTGCGGCGCCCTGCTGGTGCTGGTGGTCGGCCAGCCGGGCCCGGCCCGGCGCTGGCAGCGCATGGCCGGCCCGGAGGAGCAGCGGCTGCAGCGGCGCGAGGTGTTCGTCCACCCGGCCGAGCTGGTCGAACTGGCCCAAAACCCCCAGATCTACCTGCGCCTGCTGGACCTGCGCTCGGAGAGCGACTACAACCTCTTCCATCTGGCCGGGGCCCGCCGCTTCTCGCTGGAGGAGCTCCGCTCCCCCTTCTTCGCCTCCGGGGCGGCAGCGGAGCGCGACAACGTGGTCACGGTGGTGATGGCCAACGGCGAGAGACCGGCCATCGAGGCCTACCGGCTGCTGCGCGGCCACGGCATCCTCAACGCCTACATCCTGGACGGGGGAATCAACCGCTGGCTGGAGGCGTTCCCCCCCGACCCGGCGGTGGCTTTCCCCGCCGCGGCAACCGCGGGGGATTCGCTCGCCTTCACCTTCCTGCAGAGCCCCGGCGACTCCATCGCCAGCGCCGCCCCCACGAGCGAGCAGGCGGCAACTCGCTTCGGCGCCGGTTTCCCGCGCCGGGTCAAGCTGCAGGTCCGGAAGGTCCTGAAGGGCGGCTGCGGCTGACCCGAACCCGGCGCCGGCCTCAGTGGTCGCAGGCGTTGGTTCCGGTCTGCAGGGTGCCGGACAGGAAATCGGCGACCAGCTTCTCCGGGGTCTCGACCCCGGCGCCCACCAGCACACGGATCCCGCGCTCGGCGAACAGCCCCTGGGCGCGCTGGCCCATGCCGCCGGCGATGATCAGGTTCACGCCCCGTTCCGCCAGCCAGGGGGGCAACTTCCCGGGTTCGTGGGGCGGCGGCACGACGTCCTCGCGCCGGACGATGGCCTTCTTCGCCTCGTCCACGTCCAGGATGGCGAAGGTTTCACAGTGGCCGAAATGGGCGGTCAGTTTCCCTTCCGCCAGGGGGATGGCGATTCTCATCGGTTGGTTCTCCTGTTTGGCTTTCGTGTCCGCGGCCGGCGCCTCGCCGGGCTCCCGGTCCAGGGCGGCGATCGGCCCGATGATGGCCTGCATGGCCCGGGCCGCGGGGGTCGAGGCGAAGCGGTGGACGAAGGCCTCGCCCTTGTCGCCGGACTCGGCGATCTGGGGGTCGATGGGGATGGAGCCCAGAAAGGGCACCTTCATGTCCTCGGCGATCCGCCGGCCTCCGCCGGAGCTGAGGATCGGCGTCACCTCGCCGCACTTCGGGCAGGCGAAGCCGCTCATGTTCTCCACCACCCCCAGCACCGGCACCTGGAGGTGGCGGCAGAAGGTGATCGACTTGCGCACGTCGACGGCGGCCACCTTCTGGGGGGTGGTGACCACCACCGCCCCGTCGAGGCCCCCGACCAGCTGGCAGACGGAGAGCGGCTCGTCGCCGGTCCCGGGGGGAGAGTCGATGATCAGGAAATCGAGGTCGCCCCAGGCCACGTCCATGAGGAACTGCTTGATGACGCCCATCTTCAGCGGGCCGCGCCAGATGACCGCGTCGTCGGGGTCGCGCAGCAGCAGCCCCAGGGAGACGACCTTCAACCCGCCGGCGTCGACCGGCCAGAGCTCGGCGCCGTCACCGATGAGCTGGGCCCCCTCGAGGCCCAGCATGGTGGGAATGCTCGGACCGTGGATGTCGACGTCGAGCAGCCCGACCCGCTTGCCGGCCAGCATCAGGGCGACGGCCAGGTTGACGGCGACCGTGCTCTTGCCGACCCCGCCCTTGCCCGAGAGCACCACGATCTTGCGCCGGATGCGGCAGAGCCTGGCCTGCAGCTTCTGCCGCTCCTGGAAATCCCGGTCGCTCTCGTCGTGATCGCGCGCCTGGGCCGAGCACTCCTTGTCCGAGCAGGTGCCGCAGCCGCTCGGGCCCGCGCCCTCTCCGCCTTTCTTCGCATCATCCTGTCGATGGTCGTGGGTCATGGTCTATTCGCTGCCTCCTTGCAGGTTCAGTTCGTTCCACAGGCGGCGGATGTCGGCGGCGCTCGGCGCCCCGATCTCCACTGCAGTCCGCTCCGCCATCTGGGCCCGGGTCACGGCGGGATCGTAGCGGATCCGGCCGGCCGCCCGGGCCCCGGCCCGGGCGGTCAGCTGTTCGATCCGCTCCGTCAGCTCCGGGTTGAGGTTCCATTTGTTTACGCAGACCGAGGCCGGAATGTTGAAGTGCCGGGCCAGGGCGAGGACCCTTTCCAGGTCGTGCTCGCCGGAGACGGTCGGCTCGGTGACCACCAGCACCCGGCTGGCGCCGGTCAGCGAGGCGATCACCGGGCAGCCGATGCCGGGCGGGCCGTCGACGATGACCAGGGAGCGACCCTGCTCTTCGGCGATTTCCCGGGCCCGGTTGCGCACCACGGTCACCAGCTTGCCGGAGTTCTCGGCCGCCGCGTACAGGCGGGCGTGGACCATGGGGCCGCAGCGGGTATCGGAGACCATCCACTCCCCGCACAGCCGCTCCGGGAAGTCGATGGCCTTTTCGGGGCAGAAGCGGACGCAGACGCCGCAGCCCTCGCAGGACGTGGGGTCGATGACGGGGCGGCGGCCGCCGGGTCCCGGCTCCCCGCTTACCGCATCGAAACGGCACAGCTGCCGGCAGAGGCCGCAACCGCTGCAGGCGTCGGCGCGGATGACGGCCAGGTTCCCGGCCCGGAACTCGTGGCGCTCCCGGAGCCGGGGGGCCAGCACCAGGTGCAGGTCGGCCGCGTCGACGTCGCAGTCGGCGACCACCGGGCGCTCGGCCAGCATGGCGAAGGAGGCGGTCAGGCTGGTCTTGCCGGTGCCGCCCTTGCCGCTGATGACCACCAGCTCCTTCACGAATGCCCCCGGGTCAACCCGGCGATGGTCAGGATGCCGGCGACGATGAGCAGCATTTCCACCGCGATCTCGGTTGCGCACTTGCGGCTGCGCCGTTCCGGCACCAGGTCGGCCAGGGCGATGTAGATGAAGCTGGCGGCGGAAAAGCAGAGCACGTATGGCACCAGCGGACGCAGGTGGGTCAGGGCGAAGAAGCCGCCGATGGCCCCGGCCAGGGTGGCCAGGCTGGAGAGCAGGTTGTAGAGGTAGGCGCGGCCGCGGGAGTAGCCGCTGTGGAGCAGCACGCCGAAGTCGCCGATCTCCTGGGGGATCTCGTGGGCGATCACCGCGAGGCCCGCCAGGGCCCCCACCGGCGCCCCGGCCAGGAACGCCGAGGCGATGACCAGCCCGTCGATGAAATTGTGGAAGGCGTCGCCGATCAGGATCAGGACGCCGCTGCGAGAGTGGACCGGGCACTCCCGCTCGTGGCAGTGGCGGTAGAGGAGGGCGCTCTCCAGCAGGAAGAAGGCCACCAGGCCGGCCAGCAAGGCGGCCATTACCGTCTGGGCCGGCAGGTGGTGCAGGGCGTGCGGGATCATGCGCAACAGCCCGGCGCCCAGCAAAGTGCCGATGGCGTAGGATATCAGCCGCGGAACCAGGCGCGAGATCCATGTTTCCTTCAGAAGCAGGACGAGCGCCGCCACGCTCACGGCGCCGGCGCTGCCCAGCAGGGCGAACAGGACGATCTGTGCAAGTACCATTCTCCGGGCCTCCCGTTACCGAACCATGCCGGTCCCGTCTCTCTCCGGGTTGGTTCCGTGCCGCGGGTGCGAACCGGGGCCCGTGCCGCTTGTGCTCACGGCTTCTCTCCGCACGACGGAGTTTCGCAGCGCCGGCTGCGTCCGCAGCAGGTTCGGCCCGTTCTTTGCAGGGAACAGTCTGCAACGGCCGACTCCCTGGCGGGACCGGGTTCTTTCAGGATGAATCCCGAGCCGCCGCTGACCAGGCGGTGGACCGGGCCGCCGCAATCCGGGCATTCGTCCAGCGCGGCCTCGGTGATGGCCTGGCGCCGATCGAAGGCGAGACCGCATCGTTCGCACCGGTATTCGTAGGTGGGCACGTTTCAACTCTCCTTGGGCTTCATTCGGGTCGTGACCTCCCGGGCCAGCTCCCGGAAATGGCGATTGTATTCCGGCAGCGCCTCCACGATCACCTCCCCGCGGGAGTAGGCCTCGGCGATGCGCCGGTCGTCGGGGATCTCCAGGAGGACGGGGATCTTCCCGGCGTCGCAGTATGCGTGCACCCGTTCATCACCGCTGCCCATGCGGTTGACGACGACGCCGAAGGGGAGGCGGAGTTCGCGGACCGTCTCCACGGCCAGCCGGAGATCGTTCAACCCGAAGGGGGTCGGTTCGGTCACCAGCAGCACGAAGTCGGCGTCGCGCACGGCGACGACCATCGGGCAGGAGGTCCCGGGCGGGGCATCGATGATGGCTGCCTCTCCTGCCCGCCGCTGCCGCTTCACCGCCCGGATCAGGGGCGGCACCAGGGCCACCCCGACGTGGAGCCGGCCCTGGACCAGGGTGATGCCTCCGGATCGGCCCAGGTCGATGGTGCCGATGGGTTTTTCCACTTCGCGGATGGCCTGACGGGGGCAAACCCGCATGCAGCCGCCGCAGCCGTGGCACATCTCGGCAAAGACCATCGGCTTGGCGGTCAGGGCGACGATGGCGTGAAAGCGGCAGAAGCGGCTGCATTCGCCGCATCCGTCGCAGCGCGCGGGATCGATGGCCGGGACCGGGATGGAAACCGTTTCCTGGCGGAGCGGGGCGGGTTGCAGGAAGAGGTGGGCGTTCGGCTCTTCCACGTCGCAGTCCAGCAGTCGGACCTCGCCGCCCATGATCCGGGCCAGGTTGACGGCCAGGGTGGTCTTCCCGGTTCCCCCCTTGCCGGAGGCGATGGCCAGGGTCATGCGCCGCCCCTCCGCCGGAACCCGGATGGCCTGCCGGTACCTTTTTCTGCCGGGGCGAGTGACTCCAGCCGCATCAGCCGCCAATCCAGGGCGGCCATGTCCGCCTGCAGACCGGCCAGCCGGCGCTGCAGAAGCGAATCTCCCGCCGCCCGCCGTCCCGGAAGCGGCGGAGCGGACTTCGCGCCAGCCGGAACCCTCACCACGCAGTATCCGTTACCGGCCCCGGTCATCGGTCCCAGGCCACGGGGCCCGGTGCCGTCAAAGTTGGGCATGGGTGCTCCGCGAAAGAGGGAAGGTCATTTTTCCCTCGGATAGGGCCAGGCGGCAATGCCCCCCTCCATCACCCGCACGTTTTTCCAGCCGTTGGCCTCCAGGACCAGGGCCGCCT